>CAZDUO010000014.1:51904-56334 GCA_964508655.1 uncultured Chitinophaga sp.
TCCGACTTCCGACTCCTCACTCCACATCTACCTGTTTCCTTATCACCGCCCCATCACTAGCTTCCATTATAAATTTTCTTTCGCTGATGATGTAGCCATTACCTTTTTCGCAGAAATGCACTTTCAGGTTTTCGATGCTGATGGGATTGCCATCGGGAATATCAGCAATGTTGCTGTGAAGAATATCATGCCCGTCAATAATCACCACCAGCCCGCTGCCGATAGCTTCCATTTTATCGCCGCTGGTTATAAGCATACCGGTGTCTTCACCCAGGCCGATGCCAATGCAACTGGGATTGGTGGCCACAGCCTGCACCAGCCTGCCGAAGCGGCCGCGTTTTTCAAAATGTGAATCAATAATGACGGAATCAATAAAACCAAGACCGGTAGTAATCTTTACTTCGCCTTTCAGGTGGGCACGGGTGGCATTGCCTTCATAAATCATCGTTTTGCCCATGGCCATGGCGCCCGCCGACGTACCGGCTATTAAAAAATTTTCATTCATATATCGGCTTTTCATAATGGCCAGAAATTCGGTGCCGCCATCTGTTACACTCAGGCGAAGCTGGTTGCCCCCGCTGAACATTACGGCATCGCAGGCTTTTATTCTTTCAAGATAATCCTGCTGCATTGTATCCTGCCGGGTGCGGATGTGCATTACCCCCACATTGGTGCAGCCGATTTTTCCAAAAGCATCCAGGTAATTTTCACCCACTTCGTAAGGAATGATGGATGCAGTGGTGATGATTTCAATACGGGCCTCGGGGCCGCCGGCTTCTTCCACTACACGACGGAGAATGCCAAGCTCAAAAAAATTTAGATTGTTACGGTGAATTTCCCCAAGTTCCAGGTCGGTGCCTTTGTCTTCGGCGCCGCCAATGGCAATCAGTTTTCCTTTAGGAATGCTCATTCAAAAGGGTTTGATTGCTGACAAAATTAACCGGAAAGATTAAAATTGTTTTTTTGCGGATAACAAAATGGGGATATGTGGAAAATCTTTCTGTAAAAATATCAAGCCTGCTTCACAAACGCCTCTATCCCCTCCACCAGCACATCGAGGTTTTTGGTAGTGGTATACACATTCGGCGTCACCCGGATGCTGTGGATGTTTTCCCAGTTGATGGCCACCGTATGCACTTTGTATTTATCGAGTAAGAAGCTGTCCAGTTCTTCCGGCTTTTTCCCCTCCACGCTTACGTTGCCGATGGCACAACCCCATTTGGGTGAAAAGGAAGTATGCAGTTTTACCCTGGGCATATTTTTCACTTTGTCCATCCAGTAATTTTTAAGGTAGTGCAGCCGCTTTTCCTTTCTTTCGCTGCCAATCATTTCATGAAAATCCAGGGCCTTGCTGATGGCCTGCTCGATGAACATGGGCCGGGTGCCCAGCGCTTCAAACTTGCGGATGTCTTCATCCAGCGGTTTTTCGGGAGCAAACAACGGGTACAGGTTTTTAATTTTGTTTTTCCGTACATACATCATGCCGCAACCGATGGGCGCATATAGCCATTTATGCAGGCTGCTGGCAAAATAATCGCAATCGAGGTCGGTTATTTTGAAATCAAAATGAAACAGGCTGTGTGCACCGTCCACCACCACTTCGATGCCGCGCCGGTGTGCTTCAGCAGCAATTTTCTTTACCGGCAGTATCTGCCCATTCCAGTTGATGATATGGGTGATGTGCACCACCCTGGTTCTGGAAGTAAATGCATTTACATACTGACTGACAAGATAGTTTTCATCTTCACTCGGCAATTCAAGATTTATCCAAACCATTTTTATTCCCTCCCGCAGTTCCCGTTGTTTCCAGGCATGCACCATATTGGGATAATCCTGTTTGGCAGCCACCACTTCATCCCCGGGCTTCAGTTGCAGCCCGAAGATGATGGTTTCAAGGCCTTCGGATGAATTGCGGTTGATGACCACTGTTTCCGTATCACAACCGGACATTTTTGCCATGTTTTTGCGCAGCGGCTCACGGCCCTGGTCGAGGATGCGCCACATGTAGTAGCTCGGCGCTTCATTACTGTAATCGTAGTAGCGCTTCATGGCTTCCTGCACTACTTTTGGCGCCGGGCTTACACCTCCATTGTTCAGATTGATTAAGTAGGGCGACACGGTGAATGATTGCTGGATATAATACCAGAAGTCCTCTTCACTTGCCAGCACATCGGCAGGCACACCCTTCGCATCCCGCAGAGCGGCTTCAAGATTCCTTGCCCACAAAGGTTTTGCAAATGATGAAAGAATACCGAATACTGAAAAAGCGCCGGCTTTTTTCAGAAATTTTCTGCGGTTATTGGATGACATGAGCAATTGTTTACATAAATGTAAGCATTTTGCAACAGCATGCTCTGCCCGGTGTGATAGAGAATGGGTACCTAGAATAAATCCGGTAATTCTCCATATGACTGCGGATTTCCATTGCCCTATAGCGAACAGAACCCTGAACGGTGTGTCCCTCCTGCGCTGAAGCTTCGGAGGACAGGCGCAACAGAAGCTTAATCGAAGCACTCCAGTTGGCTACCTAATCAAAAAAAACTATCTTCCATAATAAAGCAACAGCATTATGAAAATACTGGAAATAAAAGTGCTGAAAGGCCCCAACTACTGGAGTGTGCGCCGCACCAAACTGATTCAGATGAAACTGGACCTGGAAGAACTGGAACAGCGGCCGACTAATACGATTGCCGGTTTCAGGGAGCGGTTGGAAAAACTGTTTCCCACGATGATTGAACACCGCTGCAGTGAAGCCATACGTGGTGGTTTTTTCAAAAGGGTGGATGAAGGTACCTGGATGGGCCACGTGATTGAGCATATTGCTCTCGAGCTGCAAACGCTGGCCGGCATGGATGTGGGCTTCGGCCGTACCCGCACCCCCGAAGGCGAAAAGCCCGGAGTGTATTATGTGGTGTTCAGCTATATGGAAGAAGATGCCGGTGTGTATGCGGCACGGGCTTCGGTAAATATTGCACAGGCTTTGGTAGATGGAGTAGATTATGATCTGGCACCAGATATTCAGAAGCTAAGGGAGATTCGGGAGGATACAAGGCTGGGACCCTCCACCGGCTGCATTGTGGACGAAGCTGCAAAGCGGAGTATTCCGTTTATACGGTTAAACAAACAAAGTCTCGTACAGCTCGGTTACGGAGTAAACCAGAAACGCATCCGGGCTACGATTGCTTCTACTACTTCCAACATTGCCGTGGATATTGCCTGCGATAAAGAAGAAACCAAAATGCTGCTGGAAGCCGCCGAAATTCCCGTACCGAAAGGAACCGTGATAAGAACCGAAGAAGGATTGAAAGAAGCGGTGGAAAAATTTGGTTACCCGCTGGTGATAAAACCCATTGACGGCAATCACGGAAAAGGGAATACCACTAACATTACTACATGGGAACAGGCGGTGAAAGCCCTGGCTGCAGCTAAAGAGTATGGCAGAAACGTAATTGTAGAAAAGTTTATTACCGGTTTTGACTTCCGCTGCCTGGTAATTAATTACAAATTCATTTGCGCAGCACTGCGTACGCCGGCATCGGTAATCGGCGATGGCAAACATAACATCAGGTGGCTGATAGATGAAGTGAACAAAGATCCGCGGCGGGGTTATGGTCATGAAAAAGTGCTGACGCAAATTACCATTGACCAGTTTACCCAAAAAATGCTGGATGATGCGGGCATTACATTAGAAACAATTCCTAAAAAAGGAGAAAGAGTTTTACTGAAACCTACCGCCAATCTTTCCACGGGCGGCACATCCACTGATGTGACCGATGAAGTGCACCCGGCCAATGTGTTCATGTTTGAACGTATCGCTAAAATCATCGGGCTCGATATCTGCGGTATTGATGTGATGGCAACCGATTTGCGTACACCAATAACAGAGAACGGTGGCGCTATACTGGAAGTAAATGCGGCGCCCGGCTTCCGCATGCATATAGAACCTGCAGATGGTTTGCCACGCAATGTGGCCGAGCCGGTGGTGGATATGCTTTTCCCGAAAGGAAGCGCTGGCCGAATCCCGATAATTGCTATTACAGGAACAAATGGTAAAACAACCACTACAAGACTGACAGCACACATTGCAAAAAGCGCCGGTAAAAAAGTGGGATATACCACCAGCGATGGCGTGTACATCCAAAATCAACTCATGATGAAAGGGGATTGTACCGGGCCTATCTCATCGCAGTTTGTGCTGAAAGACCCGACAGTGGATTTTGCCGTGCTGGAATGTGCAAGAGGCGGCATACTGAAAGCGGGACTTGCGTTTCAGCATTGTGAAGTAGCAGTGGTGACCAATGTGGCTGCTGATCATCTTGGGCTTGGCGGCATATATACATTGAAAGAGCTGGCTAAAGTAAAAGCCGTGGTTCCGGAAACAGTTTTCCCGCATGGTTATGCCGTTTTGAATGCAGACGATGATTTGGTTT
>CAZDUO010000015.1:0-55725 GCA_964508655.1 uncultured Chitinophaga sp.
AATTTTTAATTAGCCAGGCTTTATAAGGCTCATACCAGCCAATAATAATTACAGCGTGATCAATATTATTTGCACCACCCTGGTTCGGATAGCCATTGTATACTCCGCCTGAATAACTAAAGAATGTGCTGATACCAGCTTTCATATAAGTAGTCACTGCACCATAAATGGTGAGATAATACTTGATCCATTCAATCCGGTAGGTATTGTTCCAGTAAACTGATCCCCATGTGTAGGCTTTCTTATAAACACCCCTGTTTGTATAGGAAGGCCCGCTGGTAGCTGTATAAGGATATGATCCCTCACTGGCAACCCCGTGACATTGCAGATAACTGATAGCACAGTCTGACCAGCCGCCACCACAACTGCCGCAATCAGAACTGGCGCAAAAAACATTTTTTGAATTTGCCAATACATCTTGTTCTGATACATCAGGAGATGAGCCATAAAAATACCGATACGTATGTTCGAAAGCGGCGCTGGCGGCAAATGCCCAGCAGCTGCCGCAACCACCCTGATTTCTTGTCGGCACTAATGCGTAAGTGGCCCAAAAGTAAGAATCAGTCCAGGATGCGCCTACACCTGTGGTAGAAGATCCCGGTTGCTTGTTACCACCTTTACCACCTGCATCAAAATTAGCACCTGAAACTTTTCTATCAGCCTGCAACTTATCGGATATCTCTTTCTCATTCTTTTTGTTCTCTTCGTTTTGCTTATTTGCTTCCGTTTCAGCAGGCGCTCCGCTGCCCAGACCCAATAAACTTTTCTTATCTTCTACATTATTCACATCCGGGTTGGCTGAAATGTCAAATGTTGCGTCTTTAACATTTTTAAATTCGGCATTAGCCTTATCAAAATCCTGTTTACCTTTTCCACTCAGCTTTTTTTGCTCATCGTCTTTTTGTCCTTGTGTTTTTTTGCCCTTTGCACCATCTTCATTAGGTTTTTGTGAAAATCCATAAAGACAAGTGAAGCTGATTAATATAATTAGAATTGATCTTAGTTTCATATAAATATTTTTAATTGGTTAAAAAAAACTCGAAACCTGATACGAAACAACTCTTCAGTAAAGATTGATACTGATTTTTGTTATTATTTGCCTGCTGCAGATCCGGAGAAACTGATTATTGCAGGCACAACTTGTCTGGTGGGAACATGCTTAACTGGTTTTAGAATTTTATTATTTCATTAATACCGAAACTAAAACCGGATTTTTTCGCTGACATTAAACTTTATACTCTCTTCGACTGCAAATAGCAGAATAGAGCATTACTGCATTTTCTGTTTGTACAAAAAATGCTCCTGCGCTGTTAATCAGGTAGGCTTAATCTCTTTTTCAACTTTTGCAGCCGGGAATAACACCATTTAAATTTATTTCTTCCGAACTGCAATGTTTTACATGGTCATTTCCACCCGTTGGTTTGTTACAACCAATTTTGTTTAATCATGGGGAGAGGGTTATCGAGGTAGTAAGTAAAACGAAGTGGAACTTCACTGCGTTTTAAAGGTAAGTCTATTTTAAAAACCACCAAAAAAAAGTTAATCTAACCCTGGGTCTAACTAAAGTTATATTTTTCGGAAAGTATAAAAAAATATATTCCTCCGTTGTGGCTTGAATATTGGTTCCGATAAAAACATGTTTGAACATGTTTAAAATGTCGCTGACATTTAAAAGCATGAAAAAAGCCTCCACATATTTGTGAAGGCTTTACTTTTTTTATTTTATTCCGCTTCCTACTTCACTTCCTCAAACGGTACATCCTGCACATTCTCGGCTCCATCGCCACCGGTCTTTTGTTGCTGACCGCTATCGGCGCCAGGCTGTTGTGCACCGGCCTGCTGTTGCTGTGCATTGTAAATATCCTGGCTGGCTGCTGTCCATGCATTGTTTAGCTCAGTCATGCTGGTTTCAATAGCCGCCATATCCTGCGCCTTATGTGCTTCTCTCAGCTTGTTGGCCGCTGTTTCAATGACCGTCTTTTTATCAGCCGGAATTTTTTCACCATATTCCTTCAGTTGCTTTTCTGTCTGGAACACCAGGCTGTCGGCCATATTCAGTTTATCCACTTTTTCTTTGGAGGCTTTATCGGCGGCTTCGTTCATTTTTGCTTCGTTCTTCATCTTTTCAATCTCATCCTTGGTAAGACCGCTGCCGGCTTCGATGCGTATTTTCTGTTCTTTGCCTGTGCCTTTGTCTTTTGCCGTCACATGCAGTATGCCGTTGGCGTCAATGTCGAAAATCACTTCAATCTGCGGCAGTCCTCTCGGTGCAGGCGGTATACCGTCGAGGTTAAAAATTCCTAGACTCTTGTTGTCCTTCGCCATACTGCGTTCGCCCTGCAACACATGAATCTGCACACCGGGCTGGTTATCGCTGGCCGTGGAAAAAATTTCGGACTTTTTTGTCGGTATTGTCGTATTGCTTGGAATAAGTGTGGTCATCACTCCACCCAGGGTTTCAATGCCGAGGCTAAGAGGTGTTACATCCAGCAATAGCACATCCTTCACTTCGCCGGTGAGCACGGCACCCTGGATGGCAGCGCCTACAGCCACCACTTCATCGGGATTCACTCCTTTGTGTGGTTTTTTACCAAAAAATTTCTCTACCAACTCCTGCACTTTGGGTATGCGGGTGCTGCCGCCCACCAGTATTACCTCATCAATCTGCGAGGTGCTCATACCTGCATCTTTCAATGCCTGCTCGCAGGGCTTCAGGCAGCGGTTAAACAGGTTGTCTGCCAGCTGTTCAAACTTTGACCGGCTCAGTTTTTTCACCAGGTGCTTGGGTACGCCATCCACAGCTGTTATGTAAGGGAGATTAATTTCAGTTTCTGAAGATGAGCTCAGCTCAATCTTTGCTTTTTCGGCAGCTTCCTTCAGGCGCTGCAGGGCCATGGGGTCTTTGCGCAGGTCAATCGCTTCTTCTTTTTTAAATTCTTCGGCCAGCCAGTCCATCACCACTTTATCAAAGTCATCGCCGCCGAGGTGAGTATCGCCATTTGTACTCTTCACTTCAAACACACCTTCGCCCAGCTCAAGTATTGAAATATCAAAAGTGCCGCCACCAAGGTCGAAAACGGCAATTTTCTGATCATGCTTCCCTTTGTCAAGACCATAAGCAAGCGCTGCAGCTGTAGGCTCGTTCACTATTCTACGAACATTCAGCCCGGCTATTTCACCAGCTTCTTTCGTAGCCTGGCGCTGTGCATCGTTGAAGTAAGCGGGCACGGTAATCACGGCCTCATGCACTTCGTGGCCGAGATAATCTTCAGCCGTTTTTTTCATTTTTTGCAGCACCATGGCCGAAATTTCCTGCGGTGTATAATGCCGGCCTTCAATGTCAATTCGTACGGTATTATTGTCACCTTTTACCACCTTATAGCTCCAGTGGGTCATTTCTTCGGTCACCTCATCGTGTCGGCGCCCCATAAAACGCTTTACACTCATGATGGTGTTTTGCGGGTTGGTGATGGCCTGGCGCTTGGCGGGGTCACCCACTTTGCGTTCGCCATTTTTAAGAAAAGCCACTACAGATGGCGTAGTCCGGCGGCCTTCGTCATTCGCAATCACTACGGGCTCGCTGCCTTCCATTACTGCCACACAGCTATTGGTAGTGCCAAGGTCTATTCCTATAATCTTTGCCATATAAAATTGATTTTAAAGAGTTCAGTATTGATAGTCAATGATAGTGCCATCTGTGAGTTTAGTGCAAAATTGGCAGACAGGAGTTTTTGGTTTATAGTTTTTTGTTTGTCGTTAATATTCCCTGACTAAATTTTTGAATAGTCCCCCGTCTGACCGGGTCATCCGGCCAGGCTTTCTTTATTTAGCCTTCGGAGCATTTTTTGATCACAACCGCTAAAGGGCAATAATAAAACCCCTGAAATGCCTAACTTCAAACCACAACTATAATTAATAAATGGATTTGCTCTGGATCATCCTCGGAATAATTTTATGTGCACTGGCTGTTATCGGCAGCCTTCTCCCCTTACTGCCGGGTCCACCGGTTGCATATATCGGTTTGCTGCTCCAGCAATTGAGGGATCCCAATCCTTTCAGTACAGAGTTTCTTTTAATTTTTGCAGGCATCGTTGTTTTGTCTCTTGTGCTTGATTATCTCATACCCATCTGGGGCACTAAAAAGTTTGGTGGAACTAAATACGGAGTATGGGGATGCACCCTGGGTTTCCTGGCCGCCTTCTGGCTGGGGCCATGGGGTGTTATCATCGGGCCATTTGCCGGCGCATTTATCGGCGAGATGATTGCCAGCCAGGATTCAAAAAAATCATTAAAAGCTGCTTTTGGCTCCTTTGTGGGTTTTTTGATGGGTTCCTTTTTAAAATTAATAGTCTGCTTCTTCATGCTTTTTTATATCATCAAAAGCATTTAGCAATTTTCGATAAATGCCGCCAATTGCGGATATTTACTTTTGGAAAAAACCAACGGATATGCCCACTTCAATTTCTGAAAAATTGAAAATAAAAACCAGCGATACGCTGCTTACCCTGAATGCTCCCGCTGATTTTAAAAAGGGACTTAAAGGGTTGCCACCCGGTGTAAAAATTACCGACACTGCCAAAGACTATAACCAGCTTCACTGGTTTGTAATGAACCGGGCGCAACTGGAAAAAGAAATGAGCCGGATGATGAAACTGCTGAAGCCCGGCGTGATTGTGTGGGTGTATTACCCCAAAGGCACATCAAAAATTCAGACCGACCTGACAAGAGACAAAGGCTGGGATTGCCTGATGGCCGAAAACGATAAGCTGACATGGATCAGCCTGATTTCTTTTGACGATACCTGGAGTGTGTTTGGTTTGCGGGCTAAAACGGATGAAGACAGGAGAAAAGAAGCAAAACCAAAACCGGAACGTGAAATTTTCAACTGGGTGAACCCGCAGACAAAAGAAGTGAAACTACCGGATGACCTGGCAACTATTTTAAAAAAGAATAAAAAGCAGGCTGCGTTTTTCAACACCCTTTCGTTTACCAACAAAAAAGAATACATCGAATGGGTGGTTACCGCCAAACAAGAGGAAACAAGAACGGAAAGAATAAAAGAAACATTGGCAAGGCTGGGTAAAGGATGGAAAAACCCCCGGAATATTTAGCTAAGAGTTTAAAGAGGGGAAAGAGAAAAGAAGGAAAGTAAAAGGGATATAAGCATATAATCGGCCATGGGCAGGAAGCAAAAAAGAAACACGCTGCCTGCAATAACCTGTAACCCTCCTGCGCCTGGAATGTTCGGGGCTTCGGAGGACTCACCAGGAACCAGTAACCTGCTTTCGCTAAAGCTTTAGCAGGCGAGCCAGCAACCAGCAACTCATGAACCTGACTAACGATACCTACTTACGGATAGTGAACGCCAAACTCTTTATTGACGAAAACTATCATGAGCCGATTGACCTGGATGTGGTGTCGCGGAAAGCTTTTATTTCAAAATTTCATTTTCACCGGCTGTTCCGGCGCATTTACCGCAAAACGCCGCATGAATACCTTACCCGCAAACGGCTGGAAAAAGCCAAAGACCTGCTGGCCGAAAACAAACCCGTGACAGAAGTGTGTAACGAAGTAGGTTTTGAAAGCATCGGTTCATTCAGCGCCTTATTTAAAAAAGAAATCGGCTTTGCTCCTACGTATTACCGCAATATGGCCTGGCTGAAAAAACAGGAAGCCAAACAACAGCCGAAAAAATTTATCCCGCATTGTTTTATTGATTCGTATAAGTTGGACCCGTAACCCGAAACCAGGGAATTACTGATTGCTGATTACCTATCATTTTTTATTAAAAGCAAGATTGGATAAGACATCTGCCAATGCAGGCTTTATTTTTACTTTCTAAAAATTATTTTATGATTACGAAACTTTCCCACACTTCCATCTTTGTCAGTGACCAGAACAAGGCCTACGATTTTTATGTAACCAAACTCGGTTTCAAAGTAAATACCGATGCCACGATGGACAATGGCTTTCGCTGGCTGACGGTAAACCCGCCGGAACAGCCCGACCTGGAAATCGTTTTATTTCCTGTAAATGGAGTCAACGGTTTTGAAGAAGATGTAAACAAGGCGCTTAATTTTCTGCTTGAAAAAGGCGTGATGGGCGCCGGCGCCATGTACACGTCTGACTGCCGCGCCACTTATGAAGAACTGAAGGCAAAAGGCGTCGTGTTTAAATCGGAACCCAAAGAACAGTTTTATGGCATCGAAGCCATCATCACCGACGGGTGCGGCAACTGGTTCAGCATGACACAGCCTAAAGAAATGTAAAACCCGGAAATACAAAGTAGTATTCCGCAATTCCTTTTCCGCTCATTCGTTATTTTAGCGGCATCTATGAACCGGAACGGAAAAGGAATACTGAGCCTGCTGATTTTAACAGCGACGTTTGCCTCCTGTTCAAAAAAAATTATTCCTGACAAACCTTTTCTTTCAAAAACAAATTTCCGCCTGGACTCGCTGCCGGAGTCGGAAATAAATGTGCCTGTACGGGTAAATCTGAAACCGCTGTACCTGCTGGCTGAAAAAAATGTGGACACGGTTTTTACTTCGCCCAACTGGCCCGACGTCTGGATAATGCCGGATTGCGCCAACCGCTACAAATATCATTTCCGGCGCGGGCCCCTGCAGATTACTGCTTCGGGCAATTCGATGAACATCGGCTTTACCGGTTATTATAAAATCATCGGCAGCACCCGTGCATGCATCGGCGGCACAGTGCTTTCGCCGTGGACGCCGCCCTGCCGGTGCGGATTCGATGAAGGCGAACGACGGGTGCGGGTTGATTTTACAAACAGCATAACCCTATTGCCTGATTATAAAATCAAACTGACCATTAAAAGACAAGAACCGCAGCCTATTGATAAATGTACCGTTTGTTTTTTTGGCACCGACATAACCGGCCAGGTGATGAGTGGCCTGAAGGAAGAACTGGACCTGGCAAAAAAAACAATGGAGGATTCCTTTGGTGTAGTGGATATGAAACCGCAGGTGCAGCATATCTGGAACAGGCTTTCAGCTTCCTATAATATTTACAACCTGGGATGGCTGCAGATTAATCCGCAAAAGATAAAAGTGAATTCACTTTTTGCCCGCAACGATACGCTGAATATCTTTTTGGGTATGACGGCAAGACCATTAATCCGTTTTGAGAAACCGCAGGAACTGCTCACCCTGGTTCCGAACCTGGATAATTCAATTGCCCGTCCGGGCTTCACCATTTTTCTTGATGCGGTGCTGAATTACGATTCACTCAACAATATCCTGAACAGCCAGATTAAAGGGAAGCAATTTGACTTTGAAAAAGGGAAGATGAAAAAAAATATTGTTGTGCAGGATTGCCGTATCTATGGTTCGGGCAACGAAAAACTTATCATCAAGATGAGCTTCAGTGGCAGCAACGAGGGTATCGCCTGGTTCACCGGCAGGCCGCATTACGATGAAAACAGCCGCATGATTGAAATACGGGAAATTGATTTTGACATAAAAACAAAAAACCTGTTGCTGAAAACGGCCGACTGGCTTTTCAGCCGCCGCATCACAAATGAACTAAGCCGTGCTGCAAGGTTTGATCTTTCAAACTACGTGGAAACGGCAAAAACATTAATCGCCCAACAGCTCAATAAAGAATGGATAAAAGGTGTGAAAAGCACCGGAGTAATAGATGACATGAAAATAGCCGGATTTTATCCTTTGTCTGAATATTTCATAGTACGCTGCCGGGCCGTTGGAGACCTGGCTATCCATATAGACTCAACTGATTTTGGCTTCTGACACGCTTGACTTGAATGCGAACCGCTTTTGTGAAAAATAACTGAAGCTGACTACAAAAAAAGTGGTGGCTATTTTTGCCGGCAGCGGCCACCAGTCAAACACTTCCACAAACAATTTCAGGAAACCATAATTCAGCAGAATGCAGATGAAAACCACCGTCAGGTATTTTGTCATCTGCACCCGCTTCCGCGTGGCAGCCGATTCAGGAAACACCACATAACGCATCAGGAAAAAACCACTGAGAAAAGTAACGGGAAAGGTAAACAGGAAAGCCGCGATGTGCGGACTGATGGCAATTGTCCCGATGTAAACAATTTTTTTCTGCAAAATAATATTGTGTGTAAAAGTATAAAGCAGGATATCGAACAATGTATTGCTGCCGCCGCTGGCCGCATAGCGGAAAGTTTGCCTGTCCATCACCTTGCCGAAAAAGGAATAAAAGAAATCAATCAGCAGGATGATGCGGTCTTTTGCACTGTAAACAATCCGTTTCATGAAGCGACAAAGATACTGGTTGCTTTTGACCGGTGCAACGGGGATTGAAGTTTACAATCGGCGCATTCATTGTTTCTGTGCTTCAGTGGCAATTTATCAGCGCATGATGCACATAACAGGGCGTTGATTCGGGAAGCCTTTATCTTGCATATTCTCCTCTTCCACGCAGCCGGAATACGTTATTTTTGCAACCGCCAAAAGAATGGATAACAAAGCAATGAGTACAACAGAAAAAATAAGACAGGTTTCAAAAGAAGCATTGGAAAAACTTTATGGATTAACTATTGATGCAAAAGACATCCAGGTAAATGAAACCAAACCGGAGTTTGAAGGCGACTATACCCTGGTATTGTTTTCTTTTGTAAAACAACTGAAAAAACCGCCGGAGATATTGGGAAAAGAAATTGGCGAATGGCTGGTAAAAAATCATACCGGCCTGTTTGCAGCATATAACGTGATAAAGGGTTTTTTAAACCTCTGCATTGCCGATGCGTACTGGAAAGATTTCCTTCAAACGAATTTTGCTGACCCTCATTATGGAAAAAAGAATTCTACCGGCAGAAGAGTGATGGTGGAATACTCCTCTCCTAACACCAACAAACCGCTGCACCTCGGTCATCTCCGGAATAATTTTCTCGGCTGGAGCATTGCCGAAATACTTAAAGCCAACGGTTGTGATGTAGTGAAAACCTGTATCGTGAACGACCGCGGCATTCATATCTGCAAAAGCATGCTGGCATGGACTAAATATGCCCACGGTGCAACACCGCAGTCAACAGGCATCAAAGACGATCATTTTGTAGGAGATTATTATGTCATGTTTGAAAATGATCTGAAGACACAAGCCCAGCCGCTGATCGAACAGATTGAACGAAACGATTTGTCGGCTTTTGCAGGCGAAGAACTGGAGGAATTGAAAATTTTAATCCGGGTACTGATAAAAGAGACCGACAAAGAAAAAATTGCAAAAGCAAAAGAACATATAAAAGAGATTGCCCGCAACCATACTCCCATTATGCACGAGGCAAAAGAAATGCTGCGGCAATGGGAAGCCGGCGACAGGAATGTGGTTGAGCTCTGGAAAAAAATGAACGGCTGGGTGTACGGAGGTTTTGATGTGACATACCAGCGCATCGGCAGCGATTTTGAAAAAATCTATTACGAAAGCGATACCTACCTGCTGGGAAAAAACATTGTGCAGCAGGGATTGGACAAAAGTGTTTTTTTTAGAAAAGATGACGGCAGTGTGTGGATTGACCTGACAGGCGACGGGCTGGATGAAAAACTGGTGATGCGCAAGGATGGCACTTCAGTTTACATCACGCAGGACATCGGCCTCGCCGAACAGAAGTTTAAAGAATACAAACCCGATGAAAGCATTTACGTGGTGGGTGACGAACAGAATTATCATTTCAAAGTTTTAAAACTGATTGCTGAAAAACTAAAGTTACCCGGAGCCGGAGGTATATACCACCTGAGCTATGGCATGGTGGAACTGCCCACCGGCCGGATGAAAAGCCGTGAAGGTACCGTGGTGGATGCCGACGACCTGGTGGATGAAATGGTTTCCATTGCCGGCAAGCATACCGAAGAACTGGGCAAGGTGAAAGATTTTTCTGCTGAAGAACTACAGGAACTGTACAACACCCTTGGGCTGGGCGCATTAAAATTTTTCCTGCTTCGTGTTGACCCGAAAAAGCGAATGATATTTAACCCCGAGGAGTCAATAGATTTTCATGGCTTCACCGGGCCGTTTGTGCAATACACACATGCAAGGATTAAGTCTATTTTGAGAAAGGCGTCAGGAGTTTGGAATCAGGAGTCTGGAACAAGGAACTTGCTTAAATCAGAAAAAGCGCTTATTGTAAAGCTGGAACAATTTACAGCAATTGTTGAACAGGCGGCTGCAGAACATAATCCGTCCGTAGTTGCTATTTACGTTTTTGAGCTGGCGAAAACTTTTAATACTTTTTACACAGAACATCCGGTTCTACATGCTGAATCGGAAGAAAAGAAACAACTCCGGCTGATGCTGTGCGAAATGACAGCCAACGTGCTTGCTTCCGGCTTGAACCTGCTGGGTATAAAAGCGCCGGAGAGAATGTAGCAGAATCAATATCAGAATTTTTTTTGCAAATAAAAAACCTCCACGACTGTGTGGAGGTTTCAGTTTTTTTTGGATAAACATGTTACAGGCCCATCTGCATTTTCTTCTGCTTGTATAAAGATAAACTCGGGTCCATTTCAATTGCCTTGTCGCATAGTGCTACCCCTTTTTCCTTTTCACCTTTTTTCTGGTAACTCATGCCAATCATATAAAGACTCTGGGCGTTGGTCTTGTCGTAAGTAAGTATTTTATCCCAATAATCTATAGCCTGCTGGTATTTGCCGGAATAATAATATGCCTCGGCAATCATATTGAGGATATTCAGGTCGCTGGGCTTTTTTACAAGGATGGTATTAAAAATTTTAAGTGCATCCTCCATGTTACCTGTATTCAGGTAAGCCACGCCGAGGTTTTCCATGTAATCATCATCTTTTTTATACCCCCTTTCTCCCGCTAGTTGTATATACTTCAGCGCCTCTTTATCGGCATTCATGGCATAGCAGACAAGCCCCAGCTCATATATCCAGTAGTTTTTTGACGTATCGAGGGCAATGGCTCTTTGAAAATGAGGAACAGCGAGCTTATAATTCATCATATCGGCATAGCTGCGGCCGATGAGGTAAGGAGCTTCGGCATTCTGCGGATCTTCCTTCTCTGCCATCTGCAGGTGTTTTATTGCTTCGCCGTAATCATCCCTGTCGTAGTAAATTTTGCCTATATAAAAACTCACTTTCTCAGCGGGGTCGGCTTTTTTCAGCTTGCCAGCATACAGCAGGGCATCATCAAACCGCTTGGTATTAAAACAAAGTGTGAGAAGTTGCTTATACAGTGCTGCAGAATTATCCCCCATTTGTTCCAGTTTCTGAAACATTTCTCTTGCTTGTGCATATTTGCGCAGGTCGAGAAGTATCCCTGCAAGTTCGGTGATGATGAGTTTGTCATCGGGTTTGAACTTATAAGCTTTGTCAAGATTTTTCCAAACCTCAAGCCTGCGGCCGGCTTCTTTTTCGTGCATCGCTTTACTGAAAAAATAATCCGCACTGTCGGTTTGGGAGAAAGTTGCGGAAGCAACTCCAAAGAATAAGATGGTGAGTAGATATAACTTCATAGGGTCTGTTTGGATTTTATAAACGGTTAGCCTTCAAAAATAATTCGTTATGCCGTGAAATCACAGTATTTCCTTTAATTAATTTTTGCCAGGTAAAATAATCTGCATTTTTATTTTAAAACAATGGCTGCAAGCGGGGGCAGATTCAGGGTTAGTTTGTACCATTTATGTTCTTTATCGGTTAATTCACACCTCAATTCCCCCGGGTTATAAACGTTTCCGGTACCCCAATATTTTACTGAGTCAGAATTGAAAATCTCCTTCGTAAATGCCTTGTTCTGAACGTAAATCTCCCAATTATTCCTTACAACCGGTGTCAGGTTCAGTACAATTAAAAGATCATCGGCTTTCTTTTTTCCCTTACGTCTGTAGCTGATTACCGACTCAGCCCTGTGGTTCAGGTCCACCCATTCAAACCCATAAATGTTGAACTGATTTTGATGAAGCGCAGGTTCATTTACCAGTAGCCTGTTCAGGTCAGCTACACAATCTTTCAGCAGGCGGTGACTGTCGAATTGCAGCAAGTGCCAGTCGAGTTCCGATGTATAATTCCATTCACTGGTTTGGCCAAATTCACCACCCATAAATAATAATTTGGCACCAGGATGTGTCCACATATATGTATAAAGAAGGCGCAGGTTGGCAAACTTCTGCCATTCATCGCCGGGCATTTTATACAGCATGGGACTTTTGCCGTGTACCACTTCATCATGGCTCAGCGGCAGCATGAAATTTTCATCATAGAAATACATCATGCTGAATGAAAACTTATCCTGGTGAAACTGCCGGTAGACAGGGTCTATTTTAAAATAATCGAGTGTGTCGTGCATCCAGCCCATCATCCATTTCATTCCAAACCCCAGGCCACCCTGCCAGGTGGGTTTGCTTACACCGGGCCAGTCGGTGGCTTCTTCAGCAATTGTTTGCACATCGGCAAAGTCGCGGTAAATAGTTTCGTTCAGGTCTTTTACAAATGCTATGGCCTCGAGGTTGCCGTCGCCGCCAAATTCGTTGGGCTCCCACTGTCCGTGTTTTCTTGAGTAATTCAGTTTTAGCATGGATGAAACCGCATCCACACGGATGCCGTCAATATGAAACACATCGAACCAAAACCGGGCGCTGCTTATGAGAAATGATTTTACCTCTCCTCTTTTATAATTAAAAATATAGCTATTCCAGTCGGGGTGAAATCCCTTGCGCATATCGGCATATTCAAAAGTATGCGTGCCATCATACATAAACAGGCCATGCGAATCATAAGGAAAATGCGAAGGCACCCAGTCGAGAATCACACCGATACCTGCCTGGTGAAAAGCATCAATGAGGCGCATCAATCCCTGCGGATCGCCAAAGCGGGATGTGGCTGCAAAATAACCGGTGCATTGATAACCCCAGCTGCCATCGAAGGGATGCTCCATCACAGGCATGAGCTCTACATGCGTAAATCCCATTTCTTTTACATAAGGAACCAGCCGTTCCCGTATCTGGTCGTACGTATTATACGACTCCTCATTGGTTTTATCAGGGCGCTGCCAGCTTGTTAGATGCACTTCATATACGCTGCAGGGTGCATCCAGCGAATTGTGTTTTTTTCTGTGCTTCATCCATTCTTCATCTTGCCATTCATAATACATATCCCAGGTGATGGAAGCGGTAAGCGGACGTTTTTCCCAGAAATTGGCAAACGGATCGCCTTTATCCTGCTCCCGTTTTTTATACCCCACAATATGATACTTGTAAACTTCACCAAGATTAAAACCGGGAATAAACCCTTCCCAGATGCCGCTTTTGTCCCAGCGGGGATACAATTCGTGCCGCCGCTTTTGCCAGTCGTTGAAATTGCCGACCACGGAAACCGATGTTGCATTCGGCGCCCATACACAGAAGTACATACCCCACACATCATTTACCTGTATGGAATGCGAGCCGAATTTTTTATACAAAGTATAATGTGTGCCCTGCTGAAAGCTGGACACTTCTTCATCAGTCAACATCGAATAGTTCCAGACGGGCTTTGTGGTATCAACGAAATGCTGTTCTTCATACTTTTTCCGGGTGGGCTTTTTATTGGATTCTGCCAAAGCTGCATTTTTCGCAGCCGCATCATGGGGTTTCTTTTTAGTACTCATACTGTAAATTAAAAAGAAAAACTATTTATTTGGCAAAAAGAAAAACGAATCCCTTTGGGTTTACCGGGCGACAACATAAAGTTTGAATTAAACCTATAAGGTTTGCCGGGTGGCAAAGGCAGCGCTGCAAATCTTATAGGTTTTTTAAAAAAAATGTAATTTACATCATGCCTGATTATCACAAACAACTTATCCCCGGCCATTATTATCACATCATCAGTCATGCAGTCGGAAATGAAAAACTTTTCAGGATAGATGATAACTACCGCTTTTCTCTTCAACGATATCAAAAACACGTTTACCCGGTAGTTGATACATTTGCATATTGTTTAATGCCAAACCACCTTCATTTTCTTGTCAGGGTTAAAGATTTCAATACTATTGCCCGGCATTTTTCTGAAAAAAAATACAATAAAGAATTTCATCCGGAGATTGTTTCGGATTTTATTATGGAACGATTTTCCAACTGGCTGAACAGTTATACAAAAGCATTTAATAAAATGTTTAACCGGAAAGGCGCCTTATTTATTGATTATTTGCGTCGGGTAGAAGTGGAAGAGTCAACCCAATATACTTCAACCATTTTTTACATACATAAAAATGCAGTACATCATAAGTATTGTAATAAGATAGAGGACTGGAAGTGGTCTTCATATCAGCTAATGCTAAGCCATGCAAAAACCTGGATTTGCAAAGATGAAATTCTGGAATGGTTTGGCGGAATTGAACTATACAAACAATTTCATCAGCAACCCATAGTTCCAAAAAATGCTGTTATTCTTGAATAGAATAAAACCTATAAGGTTTGCCGGGCGGCAAATGCAGCGCTGCAAACCTTATAGGTTTATCGGGCGGCAAATGCAGCGCTGCAAACCTTATAGGTTTATCGAAGCTCCATCACCAGCAGATACTTCCCCCCCAGCGTCAGTGTAGGTTCAAGAGTAAAAACATTTCCCGTGGCCACATCGTACGCTTTTGTAAAATCTTTCACTCTTTCCTGAAATCTTGATAAGTCAATGGTGGATGCCGATGCGTTAGTATTCATCACACACATCACGGTTTGCTTATCGTCATAACGGAAATAAACATACACGCCGCTTTGCGGCAGGTACTGCATCAGCTTGCCGGTTTTGATGGCGGATGAATTTTTACGGAAGCTGGCAAAGGTTTTTATGTAATTGAACGCTTCGTTTTCCTGCGCTGTTCGTCCTGCCGCTTCAAATTTATTTACCGGGTCGCCGGGCCAGCCACCGGGAAAATCCCTTCTCACTTCCGCATCGCTTGGGTTTTTGAAATTCTTCATCAGAATTTCATCGCCGTAATAAATTTGAGGAATGCCACGCATGGTCAGCAACAGCGCCATCCCCATTTTAAACTTTGCCAAATCTTCCCCCACTACGGAATAAAACCTGTCCAGGTCATGATTGTCCAGGAAGATACAGTTGCGCATCGGGTTTTTGTAAAGCAGGTCCTGCGCCAGCACCTGGTAGAGCCTGTTTACACCCTCATTCCATCCGTAAGGCTGGTTCAGAGCATCAAGAGCTGCAAACAAAAATGGAAAATCAGTTACACCCTGGCAATTGTGTTTAAAAGGAGCATTGATATTGTTCTGGCAGAAATAAGCGCTGTTGGTTACGTTTTGCACCCAGGCTTCGCCAAATATGGTGAGCTTTGGAAATTCTTTCAGCAAAGCATCATTTACTTTATTCAGAAAAGCCGGGTCGCTGTAGAAATAAGTGTCTACCCGCCAGCCGTCAATGCCAAATTCTTCGGTGGCCCAGATGGCATACTGAATAAGAAAATTGGAAACATAGGGATTGCGCTGGTTCAGGTCAACGAGGAAAGGGGTAAACCAACCATCAACCGAAACTTTTTTATCCGTTGCTGAGGCATAAGGATCCACCAGCGGCTGGTCTTTGTACGAAGTGTTGGTGTATACCGGCCATTGATTTACCCAGTCCTTCATCGGCAGGTCACGAAACGACCAATGATCGTTGCCAATATGATTATATACGGCATCCTGGATAATCTTCATTCCTTTTGCATGGGCAGCATCCACCAGTTTTTTATAGGCTTCATTCCCTCCTAATCTTCTGTCAACCTGGTACTGGTTGGTAAACGCATAGCCATGATAAGTGCTGCGGCTCACTCCGCCCTCCTGGGTGCGGCTCATATCATTTTCCACCACCGGTGTCATCCAGATAGCGGTAACGCCCAAGTCTTGCAGGTAGCCGAGATGATTTTGCACACCCGGCAGGTCGCCGCCGTGCCGGTCAAAGGGATTGTTGCGGTCATGACCCGTGTCACGCATGTCAGCAAAAAAATCATTCGACGGATCGCCATTACTGAAGCGGTCGGGCATGATGAGGTAAATGAGGTCTTCAGAGGTGACGCCCTTGATTCTTGATTTGCCGTTTTGGGGATGGCGGAGCTTGAGTTCGTATTCAAATATTTTATAGGAAACAGCTTCCGGCGATTGCAGGTTGTCAATGCGGAATTTTATTTTTCCCGGTTTGGCCGCGGCATTTATCTGCAGGTCAATAAAAAAATAGTTGGGATTTTCGGCTTTGGTTTGCTTCAGAAGTTTTACACCCGGATAAGGGATCATTGAAATTTTTTCCTGCCCTACTCTATCCCGGTGGATCATCAGTTGCAGGTTTTGGTTTTTCATGCCTACCCACCAGTGCGTGGGATAAACATCCTGGGCAAATAAGGAATAAAGAACAAGGAACAAGGAATAGAGAACAAGAAGAAATTTTTTCATAGTGATTCATTTTAAACAGAACGTTGCTCAAGAATTTCCATTTCTGCAGTAGTCGTCTCATCAGTTTTGCCAAGCTTTTTTTCTTTTATGAAAAAGAAACATATAAGAGCTGCCAGAATCATCAGGTAGCCGCCCACCTGTACGGCAAGCATGCGGTCATTGTTCAGCATATTATTCATCACCCATTTAAAACCGAGTGAAGCAATGATTTCGGGCAAAACAATAAAGAAATTAAATATGCCCATATAAATTCCAATCTTGCTGGCGGGCAATACGCCACTCAGCATAGCGTAAGGCATTGATAAAATGCTTGCCCATGCAATTCCCACTCCCGTCATACATCCGAACAGCATGTATTTATCGGTTACAAAAGCTACTGTTATAAGACCTGCTGCTCCGGCAAGCAAACAAATTGAGTGAGTCAATTTCCTCCCAAGCCTGTCGGCAATGAAAGGAAGAATGAAGGCAAATGCAAAAGTGACTACATTGTAATAAGACAATGTAAGCCCGGCAAAATCTCTGCCGTCACCAAAGGCGGATTCGGTATCGGTTTTAGCTCCAAATACATTGTAAGCAACCGCCACCGAATAATAAAACCACATAAGGAACAAACCCGGCCAGGTAAAAAACTGAACAAGGGCAATAATGCGCATACGTGGCGGCATGTTGGCGATAGCAGAAAAAATTTCCCGAACACCACCCCCAAATCCCTTACGGCTCTCCTTCACTTTTTCTTTATACCTAATATCGGAAGGCGGATATTCTTTTGAAGTAAAAACCGTATAAAGCACAGCGGATAAAAAGAAAAAAGCGCCGATATAAAAAGAGAATTTCACATTATCAGCAATGATTCCTTCTGCAGCGGTATTTTTCAAACTAAACCAGTTGCGCATCAACCACGGCAAGGCAGATGCAATGCTGCCGCCAAGTCCTATCATCAGGCTTTGCATTATAAAACCGCGGTTGAGTTGGCTGTCGGGTAATTTATCGGCAACAAAAGCACGGAAGGGTTCCATGGCCACATTACCGAAAGTGTCGAGTACCCACAATAAACCGGCTGCCATCCATAACACGGGACTGTGCGGCATAAAGACAAGAGCAATGGAACTTAACACTGCTCCGATAAAAAAATAGGGTCTTCTTCTCCCCCACGTTGGGTGCCAGGTTTTGTCGCTCAGATAACCTACAATAGGCTGAACTATCAAACCAGTCAATGGAGCTGCCAAAAAAAGAAGCGGTATTTCATCAGGATTGGCGCCCAGCACATCGTATATCGGTCCCATGTTAGCCCTTTGCAAATCCCAACCAAACTGAATACCAAAGAAACCAACACTCATGTTGATGATTTCAGAAATTCTGAGTTTTGGCTTTGCACCCGTATAAGCAGTTGACATAACAATCGTATAAAATTATTTCGGAAGATAGGAAGAAATCAGAAGCCAGAAATCAGAAGTCGGAAGTGCCGACGCTTGCGGTCGGCATCGGAAGTCAGAAGATGCAAGCCCGGTATCTGAAACCACATATTTTTAAATTTCAAATCAGACATCAGACTTCCGACATCAGGCATCCAACCTCAGTCCTCCGGCCTCAGCTGATTACATATCCGTTGGGAATGATAGCCCCCTTCTTTACTACTACTATCCCGTCTTTTACCGTGTAGAGCGAGTGGTCTTTGTTTTCAAGATGTGGACCGCCATTGATGCGCACATCATCGCCGATACGGACATTTTTATCAATAATGGCATTGCGGATATAACAGCGGTTGCCGATGCCCAGCAGCGGGATGCCTCTCTCCTTTGCCTGGTTTATTTCGGCCAGGGTTTCATAATAATCGCTACCCATCATGTAAGTGCTTACCAGCGTGGTGCCATGCTCCACACGGGAGCGGATGCCGATGACTGAGTTTTCAATGCGTGATGCATTGATGATGGAGCCTTCGGCTACCAGCGTTTTCTCCAGGGTGGTGCCGCTGATTTTTGCCGGCGGCAGCATGCGGCTGCGTGTGTAAATAGTCTGGTCGCTGTCGAAAAGATTAAACAGCGGAATATCTTTTGTCAGATCGAGGTTGGCTTCAAAGAAGGAATGAATATTCCCGATATCGGTCCAGTAACCAGTATACTGGTAACTTGCCACTTTGTATTTTTTTATTGATTGAGGAATGATTTCCTTGCCAAAATCGGTTGCGTCTTTAAATTCATTCTGCAAAAAAGAAAACAGCAGGTTGCGGTTGAAAATATATATGCCCATCGAGGCCAGGTAATTTCTTCCTGCATTTTTCATTTCCTCACCGGTATCGCTTATCCATTCGGGCAGCAATTCTTTTTTTGGTTTTTCAATAAAAGCGGTAATCAATCCTTCCGCTGATTTCAGGATACCAAACTCCGGCGCCTCCCGTTCACCCACCGGGATAGTGGCCACAGAAACATCGGCGCCAAGATTTTTATGATTATCGAGCATCTCGGCAAAATTCATCTGGTAAAGCTGGTCGCCGGAAAGAATCAGGATGTATTCACTCTCGAAAGTTTCAATGTGCCTTAACCCCTGCCTCACCGCATCGGCAGTACCCTGGAACCAGGTTGGATTATCAGGAGTTTGCTCGGCAGCCAGTATATCAACAAACGCCCTGCTGAAGGCGCTGAAGTGATAGGTGTTTTTAATATGCCGGTTGAGTGATGCGGAATTGAACTGTGTTAACACAAACATTCTGCCGATGCCGTTGTTCAGGCAATTGGAAATAGGAATATCCACCAGGCGATACTTACCTGCTATCGGCACGGCCGGTTTGCTGCGGCTGGCTGTCAAAGGATAAAGCCGTGAACCGGCCCCTCCGCCAAGAATAACGCTGAGAATTTCTTTTGAGTGGGTAATAGTTCTGATTGCCATAGGTAGTTTATTGTTTATTTCAACGACTCGTATAAAGATATGTATTGTTGTGCAGAACTTTCCCAGGAATGGTCAATGCCCATCATAAAATTTATCATGTCGTGCAGTTGTTCTTTTTTGTGATAATAAAGATCAATGGCGCGGCCCACGGAATAAGTAATGTCCCAGACAGAGGGATGCTCAAACCGGATACCAAAACCGCCGGCATCGCCAAAGTCAACCACCGTATCTTTTAATCCGCCTACACTTCTCACCATGGGCACCGTGCCGTAGCGAAGTGCATACAGCTGGTTCAGGCCGCAAGGCTCCACGCGGCTGGGCATTAAAAGAAAATCAGCGCCGGCATACAGCAGGTGACTAAGCGGTTCGCTATACCCAATGTAAGTATTAATGAATCCATTTAGCTGGTGCTTTACATGCTCCAGCCTGCTTTCCACTTCCGGTTCACCAGAGCCAAGTATCAGAAAATTGCAATTGCCATGATGCTGGTATACCGATGCGGCAATAGCATCGGGCAGTACATCGGCAGCCTTTTCACCCACCAGCCGGCCGATGAAAGTAATGAGAGGCTTTTCTTCATCAAGCCCAAACTGTTTGCAGAGTTCTTTTTTGTTTTTCCGCTTGCCTTTACCCGCCGTTTCTATTGAATAATTTTTTGCAAGAAAATCATCTGTTTCAGGATTCCACACTTCATTATCTATACCGTTCAGTATGCCGCTGCATTTTCCTTTTTCATATTCAAACAGCGCTTCCAGCCCGTTGGCTGCGTGGCGCAGCTCATCCATGTAGCTCTCACTTACTGTGTTTACTTTCCAGGCACACCTGATGCCTGAAGCAAGCGGGTTGATGGTTTTGTTCCATTCCAGCAATCCCCATTTCCATGTATCGTAGGCCGGCAGGTAATAACTTTTGTCCCAGCCCATCCAGCCCTGGTACTGTGCATTGTGAATAGTGAGCACCGCAGGCACGTGGCTTAAATGATTAAAAGCATAACAGTATTTTATCATGAAAGGGATGAGCGCTGCCTGGTGGTCATGCACATGAATGACATCGGGTGAATGCTGCCATTTGCTTAGCCAGTCGCACACGGCAACCTGGAATGCAGTGAAACGTTCGGTATCATCGTCGTAGCCATAAATTTTTTCGCGGTCGAGCAGGCCGTTGATGTCAACCAGGAAAAGATCGAAACCAAGTTTGTTGGTTTTTTCTTTTATAACACTGTAATGAAACCAGCGGGGACCGATATACTGGCTGCCTTCATGCACCAGTTCCCATTCGTTGTTTAAAAGAAATTTTGTACGGTACATGGGCATGATTACTTTGGCCACATGGCCCAGCTTGTTCTGGTATTTGGGTAAGGCGCCTGCCACATCGCCCAGGCCGCCGGCTTTGGCTACAGGATAACATTCAGCTGAAACATGAATTATTTCCATGGAGTGCTAACAGGTGTTGTGAACAGGAATATTATTCAAAATAAGCTGTTTTTATGAAAGGAAATAGAGACATATAAAAATTTTTGCTTTCAAAAATTCTTTACTTTCATCGCTGAATAAAACGATTGTTATGAACCAGGCAGCCAAACAGCCAACCAACTACAGTGCATTAAGTACACTTGTCATCGTATTTTTTTTCTGGGGATTTATTGCAGCATCAAACGGAATTTTCATACCGTTCTGCAAAAGCCATTTTCACCTGAACCAGTTTGAATCGCAACTGATAGATTTTGCTTTTTATGCCGCCTATTTTGTCGGGTCATTGGTTTTATTCCTGGTCACTTCCATTACAAAGATTGATATATTGAATAAAATTGGTTACCGGCGTGGTATTATCTGGGGTCTTTTTATTTCCATCGGCGGCGCTCTGCTGATGATACCTGCTGTCAACTCCGGTTCATATCCTTTTATTCTTGGGTCTTTGTTTGTTATTGCTTTGGGCTTTTCATTGCAGCAAACCGCAGCGCAGCCTTTCGCCATCATGCTGGGCGACCCATCCACGGGTTCGCACCGGCTCAATCTTGGTGGCAGTGTAAATTCATTCGGCACCACACTGGGGCCGTTGATTGTAAGTTTTGCCTTGTTTGGTTCAATAAAAGAAGGCGCTTCAGCCTCGGCTGACATCAGCCAGATAAAAACACTTTACCTGATTGTGGCCGGTGTATTCTTTGCCGCTGCATTGATTTTTATATTTTCAAAAAAACTCCCCACTACCGGTTTTGATGAACATGTTGAACATAGCCCGAAAGCTGTTACCAGTCTTTCCACGCTTACCCTTGGGCTGGTAATTTTGGTGGTTTTAAGCCAGGTAGCCGATATTGATAAATTGACATTGACCGGTATCTCGCTGTTCATGGTTTTTGCGCTTATTTTTATTTCTTATGCTGCAGCCAGTAAAAACGGAGAAGGCTGGGGCGCCATGAAGTATCCCCAGCTTATTCTCGGTATGCTTGCAATCTTTGTTTATGTAGGCGTGGAAGTAACCATTCAAAGTAATATGGGCGCCTTGCTGAAAACTGATGCCTTTGGAAATATTGATGAGTCGCACAACAGCCGTTTCATTTCTCTGTACTGGGGCAGTTTGATGATAGGACGGTGGACGGGGGCCATCTCTGTTTTCAACCTGAAAAAACAAACCCGCCAGTTAATGACAGTACTGGTTCCGCTGATTGCATTTGGAATAGTTTTACTGGTAAATAAAGGCAGGGGAAACGATGTAAGTGATTTGTATCTCTATGTTATTTGTATTCTCGTAGTTATAGCCGGAATATTTTTCGGCCAGGAAAAACCGGTGAAAACTTTATTGACACTTTCTGTTCTGGCCACCATAGCTATGATAACAGGCATGATGACGACCGGCCAGATTGCAACATACGCCTTTATGAGCGGCGGGCTCTTCTGCTCCGTAATGTGGCCCTGTATTTTTTCACTGGCCATTGCCGGTCTTGGAAAATACACTTCAGAAGGTTCAGCATTTCTTATCATGATGATTCTTGGAGGCGCTATCATTCCACCCTTCCAGGGTGCTATTGCCGACACCACGGTTGGCATTCATGGATCATATACTGTGGCAGTTGTTTGTTTTATTTACCTGGCATGGCACGCCTGGCAAACTCGAAGAGTGCTGCAAAAACAAGGACTCGATTTTGACCAGCAGATTGGCGGAGGTCATTAATTAATTTAAACAAGGAAATTGAACTAAAGAGAATTTTCATGGCAAAAAAAAAGGCAGCACAGGTTACTCCTCCTTCCGTTACGCCGCTTGCCATTGGCATTGATATCGGCGGCACGGGCACCAAGTACGGCATTGTTGACCGCGACGGCAATGTGCTTTTCTCCGGCGAAATGTCAACCAAAAAACACAAGACCGTTGAATCGTTTATTGATGAGCTGCACCAGGTGGTCAGCGAGATAATTGATAAAGCCGGCGGTGTGGGCAGAATGAAAGGAATCGGTGTGGGTGCACCCAACGGCAACTACTATACTGGCACCATCGAGTACGCCCCGAATCTTCCGTGGGAAGGAATCATTCCGCTGGCCAAACTTATTTCGGATAAATTTCAGTTGCCCGTTACCCTTACCAACGATGCCAATGCAGCCGCCATCGGCGAAATGATGTATGGCGCCGCCAAAGGCATGAAGGATTTTATCATGATTACACTCGGCACCGGTGTGGGCAGCGGCATTGTGGCAAACGGGCATTTGATTTACGGTCACGATGGTTTTGCCGGGGAATTGGGACATACTATTGTGATTCCCGATGGCCGAATGCATACCGGCACAGGTAAAAAAGGTTCACTGGAAAGTTATGCATCGGCAACCGGCGTGCGGCTGACGGCCATTGAATTTCTTGAAAAGAGTAAAGAGAAAAGTTTGCTGCGCAAAGTGCCGCACGATAAGATGGATTCTAAAGCGGTGTATGATGCCGCCATTGAAGGCGATGCACTGGCAACGGAAGTTTTTAATTACACAGGAAAAATTCTTGGTCTGGCCCTTGCCAATGCGGTGATGACCACGAGCCCGGAAGCCATTATTCTTTTCGGCGGTCTTACCAAATCAGGCGAACTGATTCTGAAACCTACCCGTGAAAGCATGGAAGAAAACCTGATAAAAGTTTTTCAGAACAAGGTAAAGATTCTTATCAGTCATTTGAAAGAGGCACATGCTGCTATTTTGGGAGCAAGTGCCTTGGTTTGGGAAAAAGAATAACTCACCCTCAGCCTCCCAACGGAGGGGCTTTGCCAACACACAATTCCGTCATTTTGCAATCTGAGAATTATTTTTTTCGGATAAGAAAAACTGCCGGCACTGCCCGCTGCCCTGTGGCATCGGATGGTTTGATGGTTTCCTTTCCGTTTACCAGCATGCAACTGCTGCCGCCGCCGTCGAGGTTGAGAGCTTCCCAGCAACCGAGGTCCTTCAGTATTTGCGCTTCCTGTGTAAGCGTAGCGCCTTCCGCCACGCCGGGAAACCGGCCCTGCACAACAAGAATGATGAGCTTATTATCTTTTGTGTAGCCCATAGCAGTTCGGGGATGCTTGTCGGTGATGGCATTGCCGGCAAATTTCCATTCATCGCCATTTGAAATATTAATTCCGTTTTGTTGTAATAAAACGGGTCCCCCACCGACCGCGGTCTTCATTTTCCATTCTTTAAATGAATATTTCAAGTCTTTCAATTTTACTCTTTTGTTTTCAGGATTGGTTTTTTTACCTAACCCTACCGGCCATACTGAAGAAAAATTTAAAAAATTAAATGAATCCTTAACCAATGGAATGCTATACTGTTTTGCAAATGCATATTTATAAGCTGAATCTGTATATAGCCAGGCTATATCGGCTTTTCTTTTTTTAGTAATACCAATCGCACTTCCAAATGGATGACGATAGGTTAAAGTATCCTTTCCCCTCCCTGGAATCGTATGAACATTATACCCAACCAATTTCCCATCCTTCACCACCACATTCAGATTCTGGTTTGACTGAAAAGAAAAGAAAGTACAGTTCACCACCAGCAGCGGCTGATTGTTTTTCTGGTAAAATTGTGCCGGCGTCAGCCGGCGGTTCAGCGTTGTATCGGCATCAAACAAAAGTTTTTTGTCTTCCAGGCCGGCAATCACGTAGTAAGCAATGTTCGGTTTGCCATCCAGCGGGTCAGTAGTTTTATACACATGCAATGATGCAGGTAAAGGCTGGTATAGCGAATCCACATTTACCCATTTCAACTGGGCAATAATTGAACAACCATTAAAAATCAGCAATGAAAAGCTGATACTTCTTTTAAAAAGCTTGATCATCGGATTAAGGTTGAAGTTCCTTTCATTTCATACAGCTTCCCGGCCAGGTCTTCCGCTTTCAGCATCCACACATACGTGCCGGTCTGTTGTTTTACGCCGTTAATGGTTCCGTCCCACCCGGCAGTTAAGTTTGTGGTGCTGAAAACAAGCTGCCCCCAGCGGTTGTAAACTCTGAAGTAATAAACCTTTTTAATCCCAATATACAGTGCCCTCAGCAAATCATTTCGTCCGTCGCCATTGGGAGTAAACCCGGTGGGCACATACACCGCCGAGCCTTTGAATACTTTTATTTGTACACTGTCTGAAGCAGTACATTCTGCATTGCTTGTCACGGTTACTGTATAAGTAATGTCGCCAGTGATTGTCGCTTTCGGGTAAAGGGTATTGGGATTATCGAGTCCTGTTGCCGGCCACCAGGTGATGGATCGTGGCCCGTAGAAATTTCCGCCATAGGTTGCATTCAAATTAATTATGCTGTTGGGGATTACAAGGGTGTCATTCATCGCATAAACATTTAAATACTCTATACTGACGGTATCGAGTTGTGTGGCATAACACCCGTTGGAAGCCAAAGCTGTGAGCCTGATGAATGCCCAGCCCGGTACGAAAAATGATTGTGACGGATTGGGAAGAACTGAAGTATTGCCGTTTCCAAAATCCCATGTCCACTGTACAATGCTCGTTGCGTTGTCCAGCTGCACAGCAGCAAACTGAATTGTTTCATTCAGGCAGCCGTCCGGCGCAATCATATCAATAACCGGCGCCGGTTTTATTACAAAACTACCGATAGCCGTATCTGATTCACAGCCGATATTTGTTTTCACCACCAGCTTCAAGCTGTGTGTTCCCGCTGAAAGATTACTGAGCAACGGTTGTTGAGAAGTGGATGCCACCACGCCATCCACCAGCCATGTCCACTGAGTGATGGTGCCGACTGCATTTGTTGAAAGGTCATTTACCCGTGGTGCATTGCCGGCACAGGTATCGAAAACTTCAAACGCAGATACAGGTTTTGTCCCAACCGTAATATTTTTCCGCAGCGTATCGCTGATGCATCCGTCAAGCCCCGTGATGACAAGTTTAACTTCATACACTCCCGGCGCTGTATACAGATGCGGCGGCGGATTTTGCAATGTGCTGGCAGTGCCGTCGCCAAAATTCCAGTACCATGATTGAATGGGAGCAAAAGAAACCGAACTGTCGGCGAAAGTGATGGGAGAGCCAAAACAAACTGCATTGTTGGGAATTGTAATAATGCCGGGATTCAATGCCGTGCAGAACTGCTGCAGGTTGTTGGCGCCGCCGGTGGCTGCAGTAAATCCCCAATACACATTCGGGTCATTATTGAAAATTGCTGTAACCAGATTTACCTGTGCCTCCACCCGCAGCACGCCGTCGAAATAGGCACGGAGCCATTGCGTAGCAGGATCCCATGAAATACGGAGGATGTGCCATTGGCAATCTTCGATGTTATCACTGCTTGCAGAAGCCTGTACCGGTCCGGCCAGGTCGTTGCCGTGTGCAGGATTGCCATTTGCCTGTATGCTGATGTGATCATAAACCGGATCGTTCAGGTTGATGTTTTGCCATGTATCGAGAGTAATGCCGATGGAAGGAGAAATGCCGCTGAAACCCATCCCCTCACCTGTGCCGCCGATACTTGTGCTCAGTGGCTGCAGTATAAACACAATTCCATCGGCGCCGTTTGCATCCTGGCAACCGAGGTAAACATTAAACCAATAATCAAAGGGATTGTTGAGGTTTATCTTATTGCTGTTCCAAACACTGCCGGCCTGGGTAAACAGCGCCGGCGTAAGCGTATAACAATTGCAATTGTTTTGCGTAGCGGAGCCGTTCAGTATGTACTGGGAAAAAGTAATGGCTGGCAAAAAAGTAAATAAAAGGACGCTAATCCTGAGCCGGAAAAATGTTTTCATCACCACATGACACATCTGGGGTTAAAGATACTGATTGATGCCATGCTGCCTGCTGAAAAATTTCTTTACTGTCCATTGCATTATTTCTCTGCACCGGGTTCCTGTTTTTTACCAAGGTAAGCGGGCAGATCCATTCCGGCCGAATCAAAAATATCTTTCAGCGGCGGCACGGCTTTATATAAACCGGATACAAAACTTGCCGTTGAATTTTTTCCATCGCCACCATGGCCCCCGTTTTCCCACACAGTCACTTTATCAATCTTGATGTTCTTGATGGCCTCGGTTTGCAGTTTCACCAGTTCAGGCAACTTATCGGCAATCAGCAAGAGCACAGCATCTTTTGGATTATTACCTGCCGATTTCACAATGCGTTCAAGACCCTCGGCCTGTTTGGTGAGTATTTCATACATACCTCTTGCTTCGGCTTCCAGTTTGGCAAAAATGGCATCGGCATCTCCCTTTGCTCTTTCTCTTGTCTGCTCTGCTACAGCCTGTGCTTCGATGATGAGTTTTTGTTTTTCAATTTCTGCCGCTACCACAATGTTTGCGTTTTGCGAAGCTCTTTCTCTTTCTGCCCGGGCATTTTCGGCTGTCTTTTCGGCCATATAAGCTTCTTCCAATGCTTTAGCAGCCTGTACTTTTTCAGCCGCCACGGCTTTCTTCAGCGCCTCGGCTTCTCTTTCGCGGCGTGCGGCATCGGAATTGGCAATTTCAATTTTCGATAAGTTCTCACCCTGCACGGCTACGGCATTGGCCTGTGCAATTTTAACACGGGTATCCCTTTCGGCTTCTGCCTTACCGATGTTTTCATCTTTTTTAGCCTGCGCAATCTGCACTTCTTTGTCTTTAATCGTCACTTGTACCTGTGTATCCCTGTCGCGGACGGTTTCCGCCACGCGGATATCTCTTTCTTTTTCAGCAGTGGCTTTACCAATATCACCGGTGCGTTCCTGCTCAGCCACTCTCATCTTGGCTTCGTTGATGGCTTTGGCTGCCGCTTCTTTACCGAGGGCTATTATGTAACCACTCTCATCTTTAATATCTGTGATATTTACATTGATGAGTTTTAATCCCACCTTCTTCAATTCCGCTTCCACGTTGGACGCTACATTGCTTAAAAACTTATCACGGTTGCTGATAATTTCTTCAATATCCATCATTGCAACTACCAAACGCATTTGACCAAGAATTATATCATTAGCCAGGGAATGAATCTCATTTCTTTGCAAACCCAATAACCGTTCAGCAGCATTTTCCATCACTCCCGGCTCGGTGGATATGCCCACGGTGAATTTTGAAGGTACATCTACACGGATATTCTGCTTGCTCAATGCCGCTGTCAGATTTACTTCGATAGACATGGGCGTGAGATCCATAAAGGCATAATCCTGAATAATGGGCCAGATGAATGCAGCGCCGCCATGAATACATTTGGCAGTACGGGCGCCATCGGCGTCTTTGCCAACTTTTCCATACACCACCAGTATCCGGTCGCTCGGGCATCTTTTGTACCGGCGAAACATGGATGTGATGAGAATAAATAAAAACAGTACGGCGACGGCAATGACAATTAAGAAATAATCCATAAAAAAGTTTTTTCAGTGTTTAATGTGATGCTGTTACAAGAAGAATCTGTTCGTTCACTATCCCTATTACTTTCACAATTTTACCGGTGGGTATCTGTATTTCATCATCTGTAATAGCATCCAATTCGTGCAGTGAACCCTGGATGCGGATATGCACTTTGCCCATTCCGTTTCGCTTTGGGGGAATAAACAGGTAAGTTTCGCAAACCTGGTTGAGCGCATTTTTAATCTGCATCGTGCCGCTGTGACGCAGCCTGTTTACATTTTTAAGTAAAAAAACCATGATGAGCACCATGGCAAGCCCGCCTGCAAGCGCCAACACGATACTCAACGCTTTGCCGGCGCCATTGTTGTAAGCAGCAATACCCACCCAGCCAAACATGGTGAAGAAAGCCACCAGGTTTTTTACGGTAAAAAACTGGTGCCCGACACCCGCATCGGTGCCTACATAATCATCGGAACTGCCAATGGCAGTGCCGTCATCAGCATCGCCGCCGATAACTGAAAACAAGGTCTGAATTAAAAAAACTGCTGTAAAAATTATGGTAAGGGCCCAGAGCACTTTTTCAAAAACTTCAAGCCCCTGCCACCAGGATGAGATATCGAGTAGTTCCATGGTGAGCCTGATTTGAAAACCGAATTTAGGGAAAAAGCTGTTTCAAAAAACAAATACCGGCTTCTGCCGGCCGGTATTTGTGAATGGATTGATTTTTACAAATGCTTTTTCCCCGGGTTCATGTTTGCTGCATCTTCACCAGTTCTTTTATTATCTGTTGCAGTTCATTTTTCCCTTCATCGATTTCTTTTAATGAATGAAACCAGGCCAGCCTCCTGTCTTTATACTCTCCCTGCAGCAATCCTGATTTTACTTTCACAATACCGGGATGATGAAACACTAGCAGCACCTGGTCTTTTTTCCTCACCGGGCCGAAGGTTACAATATCCTCTTTATAATAATAGCCGGGTGCATTCCACTTGATTCTTTCATTCAGCTTTGTGCTGGCTGACATAATAATTTTTCTCACAGTTACTACTGCAGGTTTCATTTCAGGCTTCAGCTTACTCATCCATTGTCTTACTTGTTCCTTGTCTGTAAGTTTCGCTGGTCTGTTTTGCGTTGGCCTGGTTTTTTTGAATTGAACAGCTATTATTTACTGCGCCGGTTTCGCCAGCATCATTTTTTTATTCCAGAAAATATACGACAGGATGCCCGGTACAAACCAAATCAGCATAAACAACATCATCGGATCAAAAGTTTTGGATACGGCAATACTGGCATAAACAGCGCCAATTAAATCGAAAAACAAACCGGCATAAGCCCATTCTTTTATTTTTACAAACCCGGGTATTAAAATAGCTATTACGCCAATGGTTTTGGCTATGCCTGTAAAGGGAATAAAATAAACAGGAAAGCCCAGGTAATTATGTATTAAATTGATGGCATCTTCTGTTACCAGTATACTGGAATAAGAAGAGTAAAGCATTAATGCACCAAACAGGATGGTAAATACCCAGTAGAGAATGTTGACGGTTTTCGGTTTCATATTTTTTTATTGTGAAAATAATGATTACAATTTTATTGTTTTTTAAATGAATGGCCTTTTGCTTTCAGGGCAGCCCGCAGAGCAGCCAGTGCTGCCGGGCCCATGCCATGCCACTGCAGTATTTCTTTTTCGCTGTATTCAGCTAATTGCGCCAGCGTGGTAATGCCATTATTTTTTAATGCCCGGCGTGCCGGGGCAGCAAGTAATGAAAGAAAACCATCAGCAGGTTTATCCTTTTCGCAAACAGGACAGGTAGGACTCCCGATAGCCATCGGGACACTGCTTTTATAATACCGGTGACCGTTGGGGCAAACACGTAATTTTTTTTTCGTCACAGCTTTTTTTAATTACGCTTCCTGCAGTTTGGCAATGTCAAACTTTTTCATTTGCATAAATGCCTGCACTACCCGGGGCGCCCGTGCCGGGTCGGACATTAACTGCCCCAGCACCGAAGGCACAATCTGCCACGAAACACCATAGGGGTCTTTCAACCAGCCGCACATACTTTCGGCGCCGCCGTTTGCTGTAAGTGTATTCCAGTAATCATCTATTTCCTGCTGCGCATCGCATTCCACTACCAGCGACACACCTTCATTAAAAGTATAGGCATGTTCGCCGGGGCCATCCATGGCTATTAAATCATAACCGTTCAGCCTGAACTCCGAATACATTACTTTACCCGCATTCGCATCGCCTTCGGGGTAATGCAGTAATACAGGGATAGAAGAGTTTTTAAAAACACTGCAATAGAGTTTCATCGCCTCTTCGGCCTTGCCGAATTGTGTACCCGTAAAAAGCATTGAAGGGGTGATTTTCGGCAGGTCACCGGCCTTGTTCACTACCGATACCTGCCAGGTCATGCCGTATTTGTCCTGCACCCAGCCGTAGCGTTCGCTCCAGAAATATTTATCTATCGGCATCAATACCGAGCCGCCATCCACCAGTTTATTCCATGCAGCGTTTGTTTCTTCCACTGACTCCAGCAAAACAAACAGGGAAATGGAGGGATTTATTTTAAACTTCGGTCCCCCGTTTAATCCCATTATTTTTTTGCCAAAAATTTCAAAGGTGACCACCATCGGTGTGTCCTGTAAAATTTTTGAGTTTTTGAAAACAGAACAATAAAACGCTGCGGCTTCACCGGCCTTGCCATCAAACCACAGGCAGGGATAAAATTGTTTTGACATAGTTGTAAATTTTGAATAAGTTATTATTTATTGGTGCAATTGAACATCCATGGCACACCGTATTTGTCTTTACAGGTGCCAAAGTAAGCGCCCCAGAACATCTCCTGCAGCTCCATTTCCACTTTGCCGCCGGCTGACAGTGCGTCAATTAATCTTTTGGTTTCTTCACGAGTGTCGGGCTCCCGGTTGATATAAATATTGTTTCCAATATTTACCTGGAAACCCATTTCTTCCGGCGCATCAGTTCCCATCAGCATATGGCCGCCGGTGATGGGCAACTCCACATGCATCACCAGGTTTTTCAGTTCCTCACTCACAGGCTCCTGTGACGGCCTATCGCCAAAACGCCTGATGCCCGGCGCCGTGAATTCGGTTTTGAAAATGGATTTATAAAAGTTAAACGCCTCTTCAGTATGACGGGAAAAATTCAGGTATGTGCTTACCCTGGCCATGTTGACTGATTTTTTTTTCGGAAAATTTTATTTCATCCTTGTCACTTTATACAATTTGCCGGCTTTGTCATACGTAGTCCACTCCCCCGTTTGTTTGCCTTTGCTGAAAAAACCGGACCGCAGGATGATGCCATCTTTGCGGAACCATTCCCAATAGCCGTCAGGCAATCCGTTTCTCATTGTGCCTTTGGCCCAAACGCTGCCATCGTTATGATACTTGATAAAATTTGCCGCCCTGGTATTTTTAGAACTGTTTTTCCGTGCAATGGCTTTTGCATTTGCCTTTTCCAGGTTTTGCTTCATCCTGAATTTAACCATTTTTGCAATCAGCCGCAGCGGCAGTGGTTTGTCAAGTGGAAATTTTATTGTGCCTTTTGAACCCTCGTAAGCCGACATTTCTTTTTTCAACTCCACGGCATTCCATGGTGCAGGATACAAGCTTATATGATTGGCCCATGCCGCAAAGAAAACCAGCATACCATGAAATTTGTAAGCAGGTATCTGGTAACTGATGACTTCTTCAGCTTCAGGGGCCGCTTTTTTTATGGTTTGTCTCAGCTGCTGCAATTTTTTTTGCACTGCTGCCGGGCAGGCGGCAATGTAGCTGTCAACATCCTTTGCTTTTATCATAAACAATTGATTAAAATTTTCCTGTGAAAACCAGTCAGTCTTCACAGATGCTTTTCAGCTTAGCCAGCGCCTTAGGCCAGGTTTCATCGAAGTATTGCTGAAAATTTTTTGTAACATCTATTTGAACAGTCAGCACAGTGCTTCCGTCGGCAGCTGTAAAAGTATAATTCTCCAATGCCCCTGCCCAGGCTGATGCATGGCTGTAATCCTCTTTTCCGTCTTTTATTTCGCCCAGGTGTTCAATACTCACAAATCTGTTCTGAATATTTTCTTTTATACGGCTCAGCATTCCCTGCAGGTTGCCTTTATCATCGGGTCCCAGGAAACGAATCGTTGATCCTTTCTGCCACGAACCATCATAAAACGAGCCCTGCGCAAACTCCGATGTCCATTGGCGGTAAGTTTCATCACCCAGCATGCTGTTATACACTTTTTTCGCCGGGGCGTGTATGGTAATGCTGAAGGTTAACGTAACCAGGTTGGTTTTCCTTTCAGCATATTTTTTAAAATTGTTGAGAATAGACTGCCAGCCCTGCTGCTGCTGCTCAAGAGAATGCTCACTTTCGGCTTCGAACGTTTCCGTCACATGGGTTTGATTACCGGTGCCGGCAAAATTCACTTTCACTTTTCGTCCGTCGGCAATAGTATATTCAATCAGTTCAGGCTCCTTTACCTTATCATATATACCGGCGAAATCGAAACTGAAGCTGCCGTCTTTTGCCGCCATGGTGTAGGAAAAAGAACCGCCTTCCCATAAATTGTTTTCGGCTTTTGGTGTATGCCAGTCGTCGCTGGCATTATTCCATTGCATAATATGCTCCGGTTCGATCCAAAATTTCCATGCTTTTTCTGCCGGCACATTTACTGTTGTTTCCACGGTAATGGTTGTTTTGGTTATCGTTTCCATATACAATTTTTTTTTAGAAGTCAGAATCGGGCAATCAGCTTCAAGTTAATACAACTTATTTTAATATCAGTTGTTTGAATAATTAAACATCCAGGTGATTCCAAATTTATCAGTCGGTACTCGAAAAGTGGCGCCCCGGAAACCCTGGTGCAGCGGCTCGATAATCTTTTGGAATGTCATCCTTCCCTACAGATACCCTACACTTTTCACCTTTCATTCTCATCCTGCCACAAAGCTAATGACACATACCTTCCTTCACACTGTGGTATTACGTCAATCGCAGGGGTTGTTTGCGTCAGTAATTGAACTTAACTTTATAAAAACGAAAACCCGGTATGAAAAACATTGCAATACTTGTTCCTGAAACTGCTGTAGTGGAAGCCGTAGCTGATCCACGCTATATGTTTACCGCAATAAATGAATTTCTGAAAAGCCAGGGCCGGGCCGCTCTTTTCAATGTGCAGCTGGTAGGCCTTACCAAAGATGTAAAGCTGGCCGATGGCATTTTCACCATACATACTGATGCACAGCTGACAAATGCCATGAAGCCTGACCTCATCATCATTCCGGCGCTGAGCGGCAACCTGGAACATGCAATCAAACTGAATAAAGATTTTATTCCCTGGATTGTGAAGCACTATAAAAGCGGTGCCGAAGTGGCCAGCCTTTGCATCGGTGCTTTCCTGCTTGCTGCCACCGGGTTGCTGAATGGTAAAAGCTGCTCCACGCACTGGGTATTTGCCAATGAATTCAGGGCCATGTTTCCTGAAGTGAATTTGGTGGACAATAAAATTGTTACCGAACAAAACGGGCTGTACACCAGCGGCGGCGCCAACTCATACTGGAACCTGCTGCTGCACCTGGTGGAAAAATACACCAGCCGTGAGCTGGCCATTCTTGCTTCCAAATTTTTTGTGCTCGATATTGACCGCAACAGCCAGGCGCCATTCAGTATTTTCAAAGGGCAAAAAATTCATGATGATACTGCTGTAAAAAAAGCACAAGACATAATTGAACAGAACTGGCAGGAAAAAATTTCTGTAGAGGAGCTGTGCAACCAGCTGCACATCGGGCGGCGCAGCTTTGAAAGGCGATTCAGGAAGGCCACCAACAATACTATAGTGGAATATATCCAGCGGGTGAAAATTGAATCGGCCAAGAAACAGTTTGAGAACGGCCGCAAAACTGTAAGTGAAGTGATGTATGAAGTGGGTTATACCGACACCAAAGCCTTCCGCGATTTGTTTAAAAAAATCACAGGTATGAGCCCGGTGGATTACCGCAGAAAATACACTAAAGACCCGGCACAATTAAACTGAACCGGCCTGCTATTTTTTTACAGGCTCTATCAAATCCCATAGATTGCCGTACAGGTCTTTGAAAACGACAACTGTGCCATAAGCTTCCTTCTGCGGCGGCCGTACTATTTCAATTTTATTGCTTAAAAGATTCTGGTAATCTCTTTCAAAATCATCGGTGTGCAGGAATAAAAACACACGGCCCCCGGTTTGATTGCCAATGCGGCCTGCCTGCTCATCATTATCCGCCCTGGCCAGCAGCAGGCGGCAACCGCTCACTCCTTTGGGTTTCACCAATACCCAGCGTTTGGTTTCGCTGAGTTTTGTGTCTTCCACTAAAGTGAAATGGAGTTTTTTTGTGTAAAACTGTATAGCCTCGTCGTAATCGTTTACAATAACTGCCACCTGGGCAAGACGTTGATTCATGAAGCAAATATGTGCATTATTTTTTTATTTTATAACCAAGCATCAGCAGCCCGTTGTCATAAACTTTACTGTTGGTAAGGGTCAGCCATGTCCGGGTTTTCATTTCTTTAAAAAGCGGTTTGCCGCCGCCAAGTATTACCGGGTGCACAGCAAGAATGACTTCATCCACCAGTTGCAGGTTCATTAGTGATGAAATCAGTTCGGCCCCGCCAAAAAGCCAGATGTCTTTTCCCTTGCTGTTTTTAATCTTTTCCACTTCAGTTTTGGTATCGCCGTTTACCAGCTCAGCGCCATCTTTTACTTTTTTCAGCGTATGGGAAAAAATATACTCCTTGAGCTTTGGAAAACCCGGGGGCGGTTCTTCACCCTGCATGCTTAGTGTCAGCTCATAACTTTTACGGCCCATGAAAACAGCGTCAATGCGTTTGAAAAAAGCCGACATGCCATAGTCCTGGTCGGTAAAGCACCAGTCAAATTCACCTTTGGGGCCTTCAATAAACCCATCGAGGCTGACGGCAAGCTGAAGAATGACTTTGCGCATACTATAGAATTTGGAATGGAAGTTACTGATTAAAAAAAATCAGTTGCAAACCTGGCTTGCAGCGTTTACCGCCGGCTGGTAACCCAGGCTTGTCGCCTTTTTCATATCGGCGCAGGCATTATCTTTTTTCCCGGAATAAAAAGCGGCTAGTGACCTGCCGTAATACGCTTCGGCATAGTCGGGCTTGGCTTCAATGGCTTTTGAATAGCTGCGGATGGCATCGTCATATTTTTTTGTATTGGAAAAAACATTTCCCATGTTCAGCCATGCTTTGAAGTACGTCGGGTTCAGTTGTGTGGCTTTTTCATAATCCCGGATTGCCATATCTGTCAATTTCCTGTTCATGTACAATGTACCGCGGTTAAAGTAGGCAATGGGAAAACCGGGATTCAGCCTGATGGCTTCTTCGTAATCCCGCAGCGCTTCATCGTAGCGGTTGTTATCTCGCAGCACATTGGCCCGGTTGAGGATGGCCTCCACATAATTTTTATTTAGCTCAATGGCTTTGCTGAAATCGCTGATGGCTTCCTCAGTTTTTCCCTGGCTCATATACAGGTTTCCCCGGCTGTACCAGGCCTCGGCAAACCCGGGATTCATTTCAATGGTTTTGTTCAAATCTTTCATGGCCTCTTCCGGCCTGTTTAAATTTTTCAGCACATTGCCGCGGTTCATGTACAATCCTTCAGACCCCGGCATCAGCTCAATTGCTTTGTTGAAATCAGCCAGGGCTTCTTCGTTGCGGCTGGTATTCATAAAAAGAATGCCCCGGTTGTTGTACGCCTTGAAATGATCGGGCTTCAGCTCAAGCGCCTTATTGAAATCGGCCAGCGCCAGCTCATTCTTTCCTTCATTCAGGTAAAATCGTCCGCGGTTGTTGTAGGCATACGGTATGGTCTGGTAGCGGCTGATGACATCATTCCACAGTGTGAGGTCATTCTGCCACACCTTGCACCGCTCAAATGTTTTTACTGAAAAGAAAACAGCAAACACACCCGCAACGGCCATTGCCTGCCATCGTGGTTTTTTATTTATTAAAAAATGAAAAGCCTCACCTGCCAGGTAAAAAATGCCGATGGAAGGAACATAACTGTACCTGTCGGCCATGATGGCGCCGCCAACAGGCAAAAACTGCAGCACAAGAAAAACGGTGATGGCAAAAAAGCCCAACCCAAAAAAAATTTTCCTGGTATGCTTTGCCGAATAGTAAACGGCAATGATAAGCCCAACCAGGATTGCAGGGTACAGATAATAAATTACCGGGAGTGACTCATCGCTTTTTACCGGGTAGGGATAATATGCGCTTAAGTTGAGCGGTAAAACAAGTTTAAATAGATAACTGATAAATCCATAACTGGCGAAAACAAGCCGCTGGAATAATGGATAATCAACTGCCTCCGTGGCTCCTTCCGATTGCTGCGCCCAAATGGCTACGACGCCGAAAACAACTGAAAGCAGGAAGAAGGGCAGTTTTTCCAAAAGCGTTTTGCCATTAATTTTTTTGCCCGTAAAATAATCGGTAAGCAGCAGCACAACCGGCAGCGAAGCAGCCATGGCTTTGGAAAGCAGTGAACATAAAAACAGGAGCAGTGAAAAGAAGTAAAATTTCTTTCGCCGGTCATTCAGAAATTTCAGGTAAAAAATATAAGCGGCAAGGAAGAAAAAAGTATAGAGCAAATCTTTTAGTTCAGCGGCCCATGCCACCGACTCCACATGCAGCGGGTGAATGCCGAATAAAAGCGAGGCCATGACGGCCACCACAGTTTTACCACTAACGTGCAGCATGGCATAAAAAACCAAAACCACATTCAGCAGGTGTAAAAAAAGGTTGACGGCATGAAAGGCGGTTTCATTCAAACCAAACAGCTGGTATTCGATGGCAAATGTGAGTATGGTAAGCGGGTGATAATTTCCCATTACATAGGTGGAAAAAATTTCTTTCAGGCTGATGGTATGCACCAGCGGATTATTTTTTATATAGTTATCATCGTCCCATGCCAGCAGGCCGTTTTGCAGCACCGGCAGATACACAAGAAATGAAATGATTAAAATGACAGGCAGGAGGCTGTAGTTTTTCCACATCGGCGGCCGGGCGGTTTTCAGCGGGAGCGGCGGACCTTTTTTCGTTGGTGATGACTGCTTATACTTATTTTTTTTCTTCATAAGTTAGTAATGGATGCCGGCTATCCCGGTCACATTGCGCACTGCCTTTTCAGCCGATAAATTTATTTTAAAACTGCAAGCCGTGAAAATTTAATGCCTGTAAACACAATACCGGGCAATGATATTTTGTTAGCGTAACATTTTTTAAACGGGAGGGCCGGTAGCTTTATGACTGCAGCATTGGGCTGAGGCCTGAATCAGAACCGGGCATTATGAAGTAACGGTCGCTTTGATTGCCCAATCAATTATTATTTCTCCTGCCTGAGTAATTTTTTTATCAGAGATATTTGCCCCAGGTGGTAATGAATATGCTCAACTACACCATGTATATTCCGGTAATAATTTCCATATTTTTCATCACAAAAAGTTTCGGCAAACCTGCTTTCGGGCAACTGCTCGACCAGGCTGGCCAATTTTTCAGCATCGGTCCAGGTTTTATCCAGCATTTTTTCCCAATCGGCTTGCGACTGAACGGGCGGAAGATCAAAACTGAATTTATCGCTGGCATCGAGCGGGCCTCCCTGTAATACCTTTAACACTGCACTTACATAATAATTCATGTGGAATACGAGGGCTGCAATTGTGTTTAGCGAGTTTACTTTTTCTGTGGCCTGTTGCCAGGTAATGCCTGTCAAAGTATCTTTCAGGTTTACGTCTGTCCAGTTTCCTCCAAAATGAACTCCCCTGATTTGCTTTGCTATTTGTGCAGTAAAACTCATTGCATCATTATTTTATTTTTCATGCCATTTGCCACAAACATAAAAAGATTGAAAGCTAAGGTCTTTCTCTGAATTCCTGCATTGAAAGCGACCCCATTATCAGTGTTTGGCAGCTTTTCTATTGTTATTTATATTACTCTTTTTTGAAAACAGAAAGGAAATACATGGGCTTGCCTTTGGTCTCAAAGGATTCCGGGTAACCATTACCTGCGAGGTTGTAACATATGGTCAACTGGTCGTTTGCAATGTGATAAACTGCCATAAAATGTTTTCCCGCATTGACTCCTTCTTTGCCGTAAATGTCCATTTTATTGTCATGGTACTTTACAATTCCTTTATCAACACTCTCGGCAAAAAAAGTATAGGTACTGTCGCTGATAATGAGCTTTTGTTTTTCAAAGGCCGCGGCCGGCAGCAATGTGCCGCCAATTTCCTGCTTTACCGGCAGCCAGGTGCCATTCAGCATGCCTGATTTGGTTGCAGCACTCTTTGTGCCGGCACATCCGGGAACCAGGATTACCAGGAAAATTAATATTAGCAGTTGCATATCCTTTTATTTAGAAAATTTATTGCCTTAACCGGAAGTTTTTTCAAGGAACGTTTAATCATGCTGCTTTATATATTTCCTCAATCCGAATTTACTTAATTACCAATAAAACCCGGAATAAATAACAACAAAAAAATCCTGCCGCAGCAGGACCATGTACTATGAACAAAAAGCAATCAATTATACTCTCTCCCACTCCGTTCTTCCTAACCCGGGAATTACATGCCTCTCGCTGTGGTAAGAAGAACGTACCAGCGGGCCGCTTTCCACATAATCGAAGCCGAGCTCATAACCAATCTCGCGGTATTCAGCAAACTCATCGGGATGCACAAAACGTACCACCGGCAGGTGCTTTTTGGTGGGTTGCAGGTATTGGCCGAGAGTAATTACATCGCAGCCGTTGTCACGCAGGTCAGTCATGGTTTGAATCACTTCTTCTCTTGTTTCACCCAGCCCGAGCATGATGCCGCTCTTGGTGCGTATGCCGCCCTGCTTTAAAATTTTTATCACTTCCATACTGCGGCGGTACTTGGCCTGTATGCGCACCTGGCGGGTAAGCCGTTCGGTGGTTTCAATGTTGTGGCTCACTACTTCCGGTGCCGCATCAATTATGCGCTGTATGTTTTCTTTTTCTCCTTTAAAATCGGGTATCAGTGTTTCCAAAGTAGTGCCGGGGTTCAGCGCTTTTACGGCTTTGATGGTATTGTGCCAGATGATGGAGCCGCCGTCTTTCAATTCATCACGGTCGACGGAGGTAATGACGGCGTGTTTTACTTTCATCAGGTGAATGGCTTCGGCTACCCGCTGCGGTTCATCCCAGTCAAGCGGCTCCGGACGGCCGGTGGCTACTGCACAAAAACCGCAGCTGCGGGTGCAGATGTTTCCCAGAATCATGAAGGTGGCAGTGCCGGCGCCCCAGCATTCGCCCATGTTTGGGCAATTGCCGCTTTCGCAAATGGTATGGAGCCTGTAAGTGTCAACAAGATTTCTCACCTGTTTGTATTCTTCGCCTATGGGCAGCTTGACACGAAGCCAGGATGGCTTCTTTGCACGTGGTTCAGAAGGTTCTGATATTACAGGTAGTTCAGTCATTTGTTGCTTTAAATATTCAATTTACAATGTTCAATTTTCAATGTCCCGCTCAAGCGAATCCCTTTAATTGAATGTTGAGCATTGCGAGTTGGGCATTGAAGATTTTTTATTTGTCAAATAGAATTACCGGAAGATGAACGGAGCGTCGCAACAAAAGTTTAATCGGAGCGATGCAGCCGGTAACACAATAATCCTTCGTCAAGCTCAGGTTTGCGTGCAAAAATACAGTGATTACTTTCTGTGGCCAAACATGACAGCGATATGCCCCTGGTAGAAGAACTGTTTGTTTTTCTGCAGGAGCATGATGGGGATTTTTTCGGAATAAACCTCTGCGCTTAACCCCACTTCGACGCCGGAGACTACTTCGTTGAAGCGGCCGAAGTCGAACCGGAGGGCTGATTTGGCATACATACCGGGTTTCAGTTTTATTTCATTCCATCCTTTGCCGAGGCCGCCGCCGCCGAGGATAAAACCGAATTTGAACAGGGAATCTGTTTCGGGAGAATATTTAATGGTGCGGTTGATACCATTTTCATCCACTTCGATGTAGTAAGGTCGGAGCAGCCCGAGGGAGAGCCCGCCCTTATAAACGAGGCTGACGGCCACGCCGTTTTTATTTCCCTTTTGCCCGATGATGCGCTGCTGACCTATGCCAAGGCCCAGCTGGTAAAAATTATTAATCTTTCCGTAGATGTAAGGATTGCCAAAGGAAAATCCGCCGGTGCCATTGGGTAGCTTGTCTTCTTTGGGATGTTTTATTTCGGTAAAATCAATGCTGTACACAAACGCATTGCGCTGCGTTTTCATTTTTCCTTTTTCAAAAAAGAAACCATAGCCGTTGGTACGCAATTGCAGGGCAAATATGCTTTGTTTGGAATACACCAGCACGCCTTCTTCATCCTGGCGGATGAGGTCGTTTATTTTTTTCTTCCGCTCTTCGCGGCGGTTATCTTTTTTCGATTTTTTTTCACCCGGTGTGTCCTGCGCTGATGATGACATGCCCAGCGAAATCAGAGCTGAAATGATAAATAGTTTTTTCACAGAAAAGATATTTTGGCTAAGAGTGTAAAAGAGAGGAAAGAGAAAAAGAGGTTGCTGGTTGCTGGTTGCTGGTTTACTGTTTCCGAAAAAGTATCACCATGCACTGGAAACCGGTAACCACTGATTTGTACTTTACACCTGATACCTTTATTCTTCATGCCTTCTCTTTATCTCTTAGCAAATGAACGTAAATTTAGGGCAAAAAAGAATAATGACATCAACAGTAGTTTATAACGGGGAGTTAAGAACCACCTGCACCCACCTGCGCAGCGGCAACAGTTTTGAAACGGATGCGCCGGTGGATAACCATGGCAGGGGCGAACGTTTTTCGCCAACCGACCTGATGGCCACATCGCTGGCCACCTGCATGATAACGGTGATGGGAATAAAAGCAAGGACAATGGGGCTGGACATGAACGATGTGAAAATTGAAGTGCTAAAGATTATGAAAGCCGACCCACGGCGGGTGGGCGGTATTGAACTCAGCTTTCATATACCGGAAAGCCTGAAAAACCTGGATGAAAAAACCAAAACGATTCTGAAAAACACGGGTATCACCTGCCCGGTGGCGCTAAGCATTCACCCGGATATTGAGATGAAGGTGGATTGGGGGTTGTGGGATTAGCTGGTTGCTGGTTCGCCTGCTGAAGCTTTAGCGAAAGCAGGTTGCCGGCTTCCGGCTACAGGATGGTTGGATGGTTTGATTGTTGGATGGTTGGATAGTAAACTTTCATTCTTCAATAGTTCAGTTATATTTTAACCCCTCTATTGTCCCGTAGGGCTCCCGGTCACAACCGGGAGAACGTAAATAAAACACCTTGTATTCGCTCTACCCACTTTTCGTTCCTACGGAACGAAATTAACCTGGCTCTTTTTCAAACTCAGACTTCAGGAATCTGCTTCAAGGAAATTACCAGAGTATTGATTCAGACAAGTTTGACTAAATAACCATCAAACCATCTTAGCCACTAAACAATTTATTGCTGCCAATGCCTGTTACGTAATATTCCTAAGTGGTGCTTAGTTCCGGAATATTTTCTCCGGGTATAAACACAGCGGAATATGGCAGGTGGAAATGCTTTTGATAACCAGGCTGCGGAAGTTACTTTTATACCTAAATCACAACCTATGAAAGCGAGGTTTCTTTTTTACATGTTGCTGCTGGTACTGTTTGCTTCCTGCGCCCGGGCTGTTACGCCCAATGAAGCGGCCAACCGGTCGTTTAAAAAGTGTAAGCCGATGCTGTAAAACTTATGCCTTGAGCAGGGCATTGCCCACAGCGCAATCGAGACAGCGCTTTTTGCTGCAGTATTCATTTTTCAGTTCAATCCAGGCCTGTGAATCGCGGGCATTTTTATTTTGCAGCCCCAGCTTTTGAAACCCTTTGGTGATACTGTTGGTTTCGTGTACAGTTTCTTCAAGCCAGCGGATGGCTTTGTCTTTATACTTCGCTTCATTATGAAAATGCCCGTAAGCAAATACTACCGGGCAAACGGTGTTGATGATGATATTGTCAATCATGGCTGCGCCAAGATTTTTCTTCTTATAACTGCCGATTTCATCAAACCGGTAATGATAGTGCCAGTAATCATTGGCCGTCACATCAAACCATTTTTTCATTTCAGCAGCAGAGCCGGCTTCTTTTATTTTTGAAAAAAGGTGGGAAGATTCATTTACAAGAATGGCCAATTGTGCCAGCCGGATGCTGGGGAAATTGCCGGGGCGCATACGCAGAAAATGCACGGGCTGATGAATGGGTTTGAGGCCGTATTTCTTTTTCAAAAAATTGTATTCACGCTGCAGCAGCTGCGGGTAGTCTTCAGTAAAACGTCTGCCGAGCAAACCGGCCTGCCCAAACAACAAAGCTTCCAGCTGTTGCACCTGGTTTTTGTGTTTTGCAAGAATAGTTAGTGAAAGGCTCCTGGCCATTTCCTCAAAAGCATCGGCATTGATTTTAATACCGAAGTTGCGGGCCAGCATCCACCAGAAAGTTTCTTCCCAGTGCTGGTTGGTTAGCTTCAGAAATGATTCCACTTTGGCTGCTTTTCTTGTCAATCGTTCGGCAAGCAGCCGCTCCTGCCAGCTTTGAATAACGATGTGTTTTACGGAAGCAATTGATTTTTCACAAGGAATAAAACCTGCGGTCTTCATCAGCTCTTCATATTTTTTCAAAAGCAGAGTAGAAACCCGCCCCTCCAGCTCAAGCAAAGGCAAGGAATTATGCGGGTGCAAATCATTTTGCCACACCACATGAAGAATAACACTGTTGTAGTTTTTATCGTGCTGGTGGCGGTGCCGGTTCCAGTCAGAAGTTTTCAGGTGCAGCTCCACATGGCCGGCCCAGGTGCTGTTGCCGATTTTTATTTTGGCATCGGTAAAATCAGGGCCCTGGTTGGTATTATATTGCCCGGGTAAAATAACCTGTATCAGTTCGCCTGCTGTAGTTTTTAATTCGCCTTTGTTAAAATACTGGAATTGCCAGATGAATTGAAGAAGTCGCTCGGTCATTGCGGGATGGCTTGATGGTTTGATTGTTAAATGGCTAAATTGCCATATTATCTCATCAAATTACAGAATTCGCCCCAACCATACAACCATGAAGCCATCAAAGAATTTAACCATCAATTTTTTTCAGTTCCCTTACCACCCTGCTCACCGGCAGGCCCATCACATTGTAAAAATCACCGTTGACTGATTTAATACCCACCACTCCAATCCATTCCTGTATGGCGTAAGCACCGGCTTTATCGTAGGGTTTGTATTTGTCCACATAAAATTCAATCTGCTCAAGGGTGAGCTTATGAAACTCTACTTCGGTACTGTCGGTAAAAGCGGTTTCATTTTCATCTTTTCGTATCACTACGCCTGTAATCACTTTATGTTTTTCGCCGGAGAGGGCTATTAATATGCTGATTGCTTCTTCCCGGTGCACGGGCTTACCGATGATATTTTCGCCAAGCACCACCAGGGTGTCTGCCGCCAGAACAATTGTTCCGGCAGGCAAATCCTGCTGCACGGCCACTGCTTTTTTTCTTGCAATAAAAACAGCCACCTCTTCAGGAGCCAGGCCGGGCGGATAATCTTCATCCGTATTTTTTGAAACTATGTGAAAAGGAATTTCGGCCCATTCCAGCAGCTGTTTGCGCCGCGGCGACTGTGAAGCAAGAATGATTTTATTCATAAGTAGAAATAAAAAAATATCATGGATAAAATTCCGCTGAGCATCACCAGCTTGGTCAGCTGGCTGAGCCGGTGATACTGCTGCGTACTTTGCGCTTTGAAGAGTTGCAGAAATATCAATACAAAAGGAAAGATGATGAATACAACAGCGTACACTACGGCCCACCACCAACCGAAGCGAAACACATACAGCAGCAGGATGACAAGCGAAGCAATCATAACAGTGAGCCATACGGCGATATAAACTTTGGCTGCATTTACACCCCATACTATCGGCATGGTGCGGCAGCCATATTTTTCATCGCCTTTCATGTCTTCAATATCTTTAATGGCTTCGCGGATGAGTGAACTGATGAACGCAAAAGCAGCATAAAGCACCCCGATACGGGTTATTTTATTTGAAGCTTCGGCCATGCCGGGTTGAATCATTGTCCCGATTTTTATTTCAGCAAAACAGATAATTAAAATTACCCAGGCAGTAAGCAGGGAAATAAGCACATTGCCGGAAAGCAGTTTTCGTTTTAATGAAGCCGAATAGCCGAACAGCAGCAGCACGCAGATAAAATTTCCGAAAAGTATATACCAGAAACCTGTGACCCAGGCCACATAGGCGCTCAGCACAATGCCGATTCCGCTTAAAACAAAATGCCAGGCCATAGCCCAGCGGCGGGACACGAGGTTATCCACCACATTGCCCATGGGTTTATTTACCTGGTCAATGTTAATATCGAAATAATCATTGATGACATAGCCCGCAGCAGCGATTAACAAGGATGCAACAACCAGCATAATAAATGACCAGCCATCAATAGCCGGGTCTATACCCAGCGGCTCCAAAACCGGCTGTACCACTGCCTGGTGAAATAAAACCTGTGTGAGCACAATGAAAAACAGGTTGGGCAACCGCACCAGTTTCAAAAAAGCTGCAATCAGCTTCATCAAAAATTTTTGGAAAGATAGTAATGGCTGGTGAAACCAGGATTAGATTTTATATGCCTGCCCGGAAATGAAATACCCATAAATAATCAGTAATCAATAATAAATAATGGATAGCAGTTCATCATTTCGACACTACATCTTCTTCAAACTTCCACTGCCCGTTTACCTTCAGCACTTTTTCAATCACATCCCGCACGCAGCCCCGGCCGCCGTTGACTGGGGAAATGTATTTAGCAAGGCTTTTTACTTCACTTACCGCATCCGCTGGACAACATGACAAGCCGGCTTTTTTCAGCAAGGGAATATCGGGCATATCGTCGCCCATATAGAGTACTTCATCCCAAATAATCTTTTTAGCGGCAAGTAATTCACTTATAAATTTTGCCTTATCGGCAATACCGGTATGAATTTCTTTGATGCCAAGATATTCCAGTCTTTTTTTTGCTTCTTCTGAAACAGCACCTGAAATTATGATGACCCTGTAGCCATTTCGCATGGCCATTTGCAATCCGAATCCGTCCTTGATATGCATTTGCCTCACCTGCAGCCCATCCCGCAGCACCAGCACGGTGCCATCCGTCAGCACGCCGTCAATGTCGAAAATGAAGGTGGTTACTTTTTTGAATTCGGAAAGCGTATTCATGCATTGCTGATTTTGGATTGCCTGTTTCGGATGGAACGCAGGCAAATCTACAATCCGGAATCCCAAATCCGAAATTACTTCTGGTTATCCCGCCACTCATACACCCAGGCGCTTTGTATCATTTCGAGGTGGCCTTCGTTGCACTCCTCACGTTTGCCATGGAAATTGGGAATCTGCAGCACCCATTCGATGAGGTCAGTAAACCGGATGCGGTAAATTTTTCCTTCGTTAAAATCATCGCCGAAGTGTTCATACAGTTTCTGGGCAATGTCTTCGTAATCGGTCCAGTGAATGGGTGGTTCAAAGTGAGTCATAGTAAATTTGAAGTCTGAAAAATGATGCCGGAGGTCAGAATTCAGACTTCTTACTTCTGACCCCAGGTTTTTTTATTCTCCCAAAAATTGTGTCTGGTCGGGCAAGGTAATTTCTATTTCGCCATCGCCATCGAGCAAAAGCGACTGGCATCCCAGCCTTGAATTGAGCCGCGGGTTTACGGCCCGGTCAATAAAATCTTCCTCCTTCTCACTTATTTCATCAATATGCTCCATCCCTTTTTCTATATATAAATGACAAGTAGTGCAGGCACATACTCCTCCACAATTGTGATGCAGCTCAATGTCGTTTTTCAGGCAGATCTCCAGCAGGGTTTGCCCGGGTTCCAGGTTTTCAAAGGTCAGTGGCTCCAGTCCTTTCTGCTCAAAATTAATCTTCAGGTTGTACATCGTTGCTTTTTTTGAGGCGTGCAAATGTAACCGGAAAAGCAAAAAAGGCATTTACTTGATTGGGAAAAGTAGCCTGCAGGGATTAACTGATTGGGATATTGATATATTAACAATATTGGGATTCCGCAGATAAGGAAATAAACCACCGGGCTTTCAAACATTTAAATTTTTTATACTTTCCGTCATCCCCTCATACACTTTTTTCAGCATGGGATGTCCCTTCAATACTGCCAGATGTTTTTGTATGGTGGTGTCATCGTTTCTTGCAGCAGGCCCTGTTTGTGCTTTGGCTGGTGAAATACTTTTAATTCTTATTGCTGTTTCTTCAATCAGCGGCAGCAGTTCACTGAAATCAATTCCCTCTTTTTTGCAATAATCTTCAGCCAATGCATAGAGATGATTGGTAAAATTGCTGACGAATACGGCAGCAATATGCAGCTTTAGCCTTGCTTCATCGCCGGCCTGCTTTACATGCTGAGGGGCAATGGATGCTGCCAGCATTTCCAGCTTTTTCCGGGAAGCCTCATCGCTGCCGTCAAAAAAAACAGGGGCGTCGGGCAGTTCATTTATCTCTTGCCTTAAGCTCTGCAGCGGATAAAAAACACCATAATGATTGCTGACGGGCTTCAAAATATCTTTTGACACCGAAGCAGCCGTATGCGCCACCAGTTTGCCAGGCAGTTTCAAATCGGCCACCACTTCTTCAATGGCATCGTCGCTTACAGCAATGATATAAACATCGGCGTTTTTATTCACCAGGCTCCAGTAGTTGGTGCTTTCCGTATCCCATTCATAAGCCAGCCTGCTGGCAGCAGATGCATTACGGCTGGCTACCTGCAAAATATGATGCCCGGCCGCTTTAAATTTTCTTCCGAGCACAGCGGCCACATTACCCGAACCAATAATAACTATCTCCATAAAATCCTCCTGTCTCCTTCTGCCCCGCAAAAGGTTGTGTAATCCTTTTTACAATTAGTAATAACAACAGAAGTTATTTTTGTAAAATGACAAAGTTAGGGCAACAGCTTGCGATTGGTTATTACCGAACAAAATTTAAAATGCTTTCGGCCATCTCCAACAAAAAAACAGCCGAGCTGGCATTAGAACTATTCTGTACGCCACAATTACGATACAAGAAAACATTGCCGGAAATTTTTAAGCAGGCTGAGAAACTTCAGTTCAGGCATTACGGCGAAACAGTGACTGGTTACCGCTGGAACCGCGGTGGTCACCGAAAGGTGCTGATTGCACATGGATTCAATTCCACCGTAGCAAAATTTGACCGTTATATAAAACCGCTGGTGCGAAAGGAATATGAAGTGCTGGCCTTTGATGCGCCGGCACATGGCTACAGTACGGGCAAAACCATCAATGCCGTGATGTTTAAAGACATGATTACTCATATTAATAAAGAATATGGCCCTGTACAATCCTTTATGGGTCATTCATTCGGGGGACTGGCTATCAGTCTTGGGCTGGAAGAAATTGAACACGATGAGAACACCCGTGTCGTTTTGATTGCGCCGGCTACAGAGTCAAAAACCGCTATTGACACTTTCTTTTCATTTATGAAACTGAATGATGCGGTGCGGAAAGAATTTGATGAATATATTTTCCGGTTGCGCAACAGGCCGCCGGAATGGTACTCGGTAAGCCGGGCTGTGGAAAATATCAAAGCGAAAATTCTCTGGTGCCATGATGAAGACGACCTGATGACACCCTGGACTGATGCAGCGAAAGTAATGGAGAGGAAACACCCCCATATTGAATTTATAGTAACTAAGGGGCTTGGTCACCGGCGGATTTACCGGGAGAATAAAATTTCAAAAGCCATTATTGAATTCCTGTAATATCAATGCAGCTTCAGTGCCGTGCTTAGCCGGTAGCGGACATTATCCCAGTTAATAACCTGCAGCAGGGCATCTACAAAATCCGCCCGTTTGTTTTTATATTTTAAATAATAGGCATGCTCCCACACATCCACAACCAGCAGAGGAATGACTCCCCACTGTGTCAGCCTTTCATGATTTTCGCATTGTAAAATGGTAAGTTTGTCGCTGTAAGGCTGGTAACCAAGAATCCCCCATCCGTTTCCATCCACATCTTTTGACGTTCTGGCTAAATACAATATCAGTTTATCAAAACTGCCGAAATCCTTTTCAATACCCTTCAGCAGTTCACCCTCAGGGGTCATTTTTTTGTTTGTCAGGTTGGTCCAGAAAATGGTATGCAGCACATGCGATGAGAAATGGTAAGAAAGTTTTTTGGTCCAGAAGTCCAATGTTTCCGTCTTATTTTCCTCCAGGGCCTTTCGTATCATCTGCAGGTCGGTGTTCGCCGCTTTTACAGCTCCGCCATGATGATAAGTATAATGCAAATAAACAGTTTCCTCATCCATGTAAGGCTCCAGGAAATTTTTATTGTATGGCAATGGCAGATGCTGAAAGTTGCCGTTTGTGTCGGTAAGCCTGTCCAGGCCGCTTTCATTGTAATGCTGAGCAAGTAAGGAATTTTCTGATAAAATACTTGTCGCTGCCAGGATGCCGCCAGCAGTAAGAAATTGTTTACGTTCCATGACTTAGCTTTAAAAGATGAAATTTTCTTTAATTCAGTATTTCCTAAAATTCATTTCAGGCGTACTCATTTTGCTTTAAAATTAATTAATAAATATTTTAACAACCAGTTCCTCTTTTAAAATGATCGTTTTATGAAAAATATATTATCGCTGGTTATCGGCCTGCCGGTATTGCTTACTTTCACCGCAGCAAATCAAAAACCCGGGCACAGCCCATTGACGGATCTGGCTAATTTGACCAATATGACTTATTCCCTCCTCTCCCTCGGCGATTCTTACACCATCGGCGAAAGTGTGTTGCTTGCCGGAAGTTTTCCGTACCAGGCTGTGCAAGTACTGCGCAAAGCAGGATATGATTTTAGTGCACCGGAAATAATTGCAAAAACCGGTTGGACAACAGATGAATTACAGGCGACCATTAATCAGCACAAATTTCTTCCCGCTTATGATTTTGTTACCCTTTTAATTGGCGTAAACAATCAGTACCGCGGCCGTTCTGTTGAAAATTATAAGCCGGAATTTGAAAGTTTGCTGAAACAAGCCATTCAGTTTGCCGGCAACAAAGCATACCGTGTCATCGTGCTTTCAATTCCGGACTGGAGCGTTACTCCATTCGCTGAAGACAGGGACAGAAAAAAGATTGCGCAGGAAATTGACAAATACAATTCGGCCGGCAAATCAATCGCTGAAAAAAATAAAGTTTATTTTGTGGACATAACCACCGGCACCCGTGAAACTGCCACAGATACATCCCTGGTTGCACCAGACGGTTTGCACCCATCAGCAAAAGAATATAGCCGGTGGGCAGAAAAAATTGCCGCCATAATAAAAGCACAGCTATAATTTTTTATTCGAAAGAATTTTCTTCTCATTTCCAGAAGGTTGTGTCTTCCCTTTTACGTCTGAATAGTTGCCTGCCAAAAGAGCATTTTCAGAAAATTAAAAATTCTGCGGTATTATTGCATCCGTCGAAACGGTTTCTGAAGGCATAATTATTAAAACCTGATATGGCGAAAAACCTGTTAATAGTTGAAAGCCCTGCGAAAGCAAAAACAATTGAAAAGATACTGGGCAAAGATTTCCAGGTGAAGAGTTGCTTTGGACACATCCGCGACCTGCAGAAGGCCGGCATGGGTATTGACATGGAAAAAAATTATGCACCTACCTATATTATTCCCCCCGAAAAGGAAAAAGTAGTGAAGGACCTGAAGAGCCTGGCAAAAAAATCGGACGAAGTGTGGCTGGCAACAGATGAAGACCGCGAAGGGGAAGCCATCAGCTGGCACCTGTGCGAAGTGCTGGGGCTTGACCCCCGCAAAACCAAGCGGATTGTTTTTCATGAAATCACCCGGCCTGCGATAAAAGATGCAGTGGAAAATCCAAGAACAGTGGACATGAACCTGGTGATGGCCCAGCAGGCCCGGCGGGTGCTCGACCGCATTGTTGGTTTTGAGCTCAGCCCCGTGCTTTGGCGAAAAATAAGCATGCGTAACAACCTCAGCGCCGGTCGTGTGCAAAGCGTGGCCGTGCGGCTGATTGCAGAAAGGGAAAGAGAGATAAACGCTTTCAATACAACTTCTTCATTTAAGATTGAAGCATTTTTTACCGCTAAAGATGTTTCGGAAAAGCCGGTAACGTTTTCGGCTGAAGGAAAAAAACAAAACAGCGCCGAAGATGCCGAAGCCTTTTTGAAAAGCTGTATCGGCGCCATTTACACGGTAAGCGATATACAGGTAAAGCCGGGGAAAAAATCACCGGCGCCACCTTTTACCACTTCTACTTTACAACAGGAAGCATCACGCAAACTGGGCTATGGCGTAAGCCGCACCATGCTGCTGGCCCAAAAGCTGTACGAGAGCGGTAAAATTACATATATGCGTACCGACAGCGTGAACCTGAGCAAAACAGCGCTGGCCGAGCTGGCAAGTACAATCAAAAGCATGTATGGTGAACGGTATCACCAGTTTCGTACTTATAAAAACAAAAGTGAAAGTGCGCAGGAAGCACACGAAGCCATCCGCCCCACCGATATGAACCGTACTGTGGTGGAAGAAGCCGATTGCCAGAAACTATATGAACTGATCTGGAAACGCACCATGGCCTGCCAGATGGCCGATGCGGAAACGGAAAGAACAACGGCGAAGATTACCATTTCTACCAACAACGAAGAACTGACCGCACAGGGTGAAGTGCTGAAGTTTGATGGTTTTCTGAAAGTGTATCGTGAAGACAGGGATGAGGATGAACTGGCCGAAGAAGCACAGGAGGGCATGCTGCCGCCATTAACTGCAGGCCAGGAGTTGCCACTGAAAGAAATGAAAGCCGTGGAAAGATTTACCCGCCCGGCGCCGCGATATACGGAAGCATCGCTGGTAAAAAAACTGGAAGAATTGGGTATCGGCCGGCCTTCTACGTACGCTCCTACTATTTCCACCATTTTAAAAAGAGGTTATGTGGAGAAAAGAGATAAGGAAGGCGTGAAAAGAAATTACCAGGTATGGGTGTTGAAGAAAGATCACCTGGCTAAACACACCGAATGGGAAAACACCGGTGCAGAAAAGGCAAAATTATTTCCTACTGATCTCGGGCTGGTGGTTACAGATTTCCTGACGCAGTACTTCGACGACATCATGGATTATAGTTTTACCGCACGGATTGAAGAAGAATTTGATGAAGTGGCCGACGGCAAAATGAAATGGCATAAGATGATTGATGATTTTTACCTGCCATTTAAAAAAGATGTGGACAAGACTATTGAAACGGCTGAACGGGCCGTAGGTGAAAGAGAACTCGGTATTGACCCCCTTACTGGAAAAAGAGTGATTGCCCGGATGGGGCGCTATGGACCCATGGTACAGATGGGTGATGCCGATGATGAGCAGAAACCGCATTTTGCAGCGCTGAAAAGAGACCAGAGTATTGAAACAATTACACTCGACGAAGCGCTTGATTTGTTTAAACTGCCGCTTACACTTGGCCAGTATGAAGGCGAAGAAGTGTATGTGAACACCGGACGCTTTGGCCCCTATGTAAAATTCGGCGAGCAGTTCATTTCTATTCCCAAAGGTGAAGACCCGCTGGAAATGGACCTGGAACGAGCCATCGAGCTGATAAAAGAAAAACAAAAGGCTGATGCGCCGATTGCCACATTTGACTCTAAACCGGTGACAAAAGGAAAAGGCCGCTTCGGGCCGTACATAAAATGGAACAACATGTTCATTAATGTGCCGCGGCGGTACAACCATGACAGGCTGAGCCAGGCCGAGGTAAACGAACTGATTGAAGCCAAAATAAAAAAAGAAGCCAACCGCTATATACAGCATTGGCCCGAAGAAAAAATTTCCATTGAGAATGCCCGCTGGGGCCCCATCATTAAATTCGGAAATAAAATAATCAGGCTGCCGAAAAAAACTGATGAAACAAAATATTCTGCTGAAGAATTAAAAACAGTGCCGCTGGAAGAAGTGAAAAAATGGATTGAGGCGGAGCTGCCGGGTGCTTTCGGGAAAAAACGGACGGCAAAAAAAACCGCCGGGAAAAAAACTACGGCAAAAAAGAAATCAGCAAATAAGAAATAATTGTTGCATGGCGTAATGGTTAAATTGCTTTTCATCACCAAAACAATTTAACCCTATAACAATTTTGATCATTACTTACATCGCCAGCTTCCACCCTTCGCGGTATTCTCTTTTTACAAACTGGTTGGCCGGTTCAAAGTTGGTAATTTTCATGTTCGGTCCATCCCACAGCAATTGTTTCCTGCCGTTGAATTTTCGCTGGTTGTTCACCATCTCAAAGTGATTATAGCAAAGCACAGCCAGGTTACCCATCAGTACCGTTTCCGTCAATGGCCCTGCTTGAGAGAAAGGAGAACTGGTGAATGCGCCATATCCTTTTTTACAGGCCTCCGCCCACTGCGTCTGGTGTCCTCCTGGCCCGCCTTTTACAAAGGGATATTTTGATTTGGGCAGGTAGGTCGTTTTCATCAATTTGGTTGGCAGCAAGGTAGGTTTGCGGCCCCACAAGCCGGCCATCAGTTTGCCTTTGGTTCCTTCAAATAAAATTCCACCATCCCATTCGCCAAATTCTTCATCCGGCAAAAGCTCAGCAGGTCGTTTGGGTTTTATACCACCGTCGTACCAGATCAGTTCCACCGGAGGCAAGTTGCCACGCTTTGGAAACTGTATATGAATTTTTGAAGAGGGCGGAAAACTCCCTTTATAAAAACTTTCCTGGAAGAAACCCGTGTACACCGAAGTAACGCTACACTCCACGGCAACAGGATACCCCAATTTCAATGCACGATACGGCACGTCAATAAAATGACAACCCATATCGCCCAATGAGCCGGTGCCGAAATCGGTCCATCCGCGCCAGATAGCAGGAAGATAAGCGGTGTTATAATCCCTGTACGGTGCGGTGCCGAGCCATAAATCCCAATCGAGTTCGTTGGGTATATCTGTTTTACCTGAGGGTAAAGAAACACCGGAAGGCCATACCGGCCGGTTGGTCCATACATGCACAGTATGCACATTTCCTACCAGGCCGGCTTGTATCCATGTTTCTACATTTCTTGTATCATCGCCGCTGCTGCCCTGGTTGCCCATTTGCGTTACTACTTTATATTTTTTTTCTGCTTCGGTCAGTATTCTTGCTTCAGCTATGTCGTGTGTCAGTGGCTTTTCCACATACACATGCTTGCCCAGCTGCATGCAGGGCAATGCCTGCGCGGCATGCATGTGATCAGGCGTGGTGATGATGACAGCGTCAATCGTTTTATGTTCTTTATCCAGCATCACCCGATAGTCTTTGTAGTAAGGAGCAGTGGGCCATTGAGTTTTTGCATATGTGCTCATGCGATCGTCCACATCACACAACGCTACAATGTTTTCAGCGCCGTTGTTCCATGCACGGGGCAGATTTTCCTGGGCCTTGCCGCCGCAACCAATGGCAGCAATATTGAGCTTATCGCTGGGTGCAATGAACCCGCGGCCAATAACATGACGGGGTACTATCATCAGCCCGCCCGCAGCTAAAGCAGAAGTGCGGATAAATGACCGGCGGGAAATGTTATGGCCGGCACGTGTATATTTTTTCATTGATAAAAAAATTTTTGTCAAGTTACTGGATGAACGAGAACCGGCAAAAAGAAAAAATAAAAGCATCTGAGAAAAGCGTATCCTAACTTTACCGCATGAGATTTATTTTGACTCTTCCGGTAATTTTAATTTGCATGGCTGTATGGCCGGAAAAATTGCCTGTCGAAATTTCAGCACAACAGAAAAAATTTTACCGCTGGGATGAATTCAGCATGGGAGTGGATCTGTCTTATGTCAATCAGGTAGAAGATTACGGAGGCGTTTACCGCGATTCAGGCAAGGTGAAAGACTGCTTCAGGATATTAAAAGATTATGGGGCCAATACCGTTCGTGTACGGCTATGGCATATGCCGGCATGGGTGGGTAAACTGAACAACGGGAAATTGTATTATGATTTATTCGGAGTGGAAAAAACCATCCGGCGGGCAAAAGAAGACGGCATGGCTGTCAGCCTGGACATTCATTACAGCGACACGTGGGCTGATCCGCAAAAACAGGAGACTCCGGCAGCATGGGCCGGGTTATCGCTGGAAATTCTTAAAGACTCAGTTTATCATTATACTCTTGATGTTTTAAATTATTTTAAGAGTAAAAACCTGGTGCCCGAAATGGTGCAGGTGGGCAATGAAACCAACAATGGCATGTGCTGGCCTGTGGGTAAAATTGTAAACAACGATTTTTCCAACTATGCAGTGTTACTTAAAAGCGGAATCAGGGCAGTACGTGATTTTTCAAAATCTTCAGCACGCAAACCGAAAGTCATCATTCATGAAGCGCAACTGCAAACCATCGGCTGGTGGATGAATGGGATAACTAACGAGGGAGTGAAAGATTACGACATCATCGGGCTTTCACATTACACCAAATGGAGTGAAGTAAAAACCATGCAGGGTGTGACGGACACCATCCGCATGCTGAGAAAGAAGTACAAAAAAACGGTGATGATAGTAGAAACCGGTTACCCGTGGACCACCGGCAATGCGGATAACTACAATAACATTTTTTCGCCTGCCGATTCGGCGCCCGGTTATGGCATTTCAGAAGAAGAGCAATTCCGCTATTTGAAAGATTTGACTCAGGCTGTGATGGATGGTGGCGGTAAAGGAGTACAGTACTGGGAACCGGCATGGATTACATCGAAGCTGAATGACGGCTGGGGCACCGGCAGCAGCTGGGATAATGTGACGCTGTTTGATTTCAATGGTAATGTGCTCCGGAGCGCTGGTTTTATGTGTTATCCGTATAAATTTTAAAAAATGGACCGCACCTACTGGGAAAAAATAGCGCCGGAATACAATGAAGAAATTTTTGATGTGCTGAAAAACGACCGCAAGGGTATCATTGTATCGGCCATCCGTCAAATGGCGTCAAAAGAAAAAACCATTGCCGATATCGGCTGCGCCATCGGCAAGTGGCTGCCTTTGCTCTCTCCTCTTTTCAAAAAAGTTTATGCTATTGATATTTCCGCCGGAAATCTCAAAATTGCTGCGGGTCTTTATCCCAAACTTAAAAATGTGGCGTATTGCCGAACCGATATGTCGGACCCCCGGGCAAAAATCACCGCCTGTGATGCCGCCATCTGCATCAATGCCATCCTCACCGATTCTTTAAAAAACAGGAATGCATTTTTCAGAAATCTTCAGAAATGCGTGAAGAAAGACGGACAACTTATTCTCGTTATTCCATCACTGGAGTCCTCGCTGTTTACTTCCATCATTCGCCAGCGGTGGAATCCTGATAAGGATGCCCACGCCATTGTGAATAAAAGCAAGCAGGGTGATCAGCTAAGAAACCTGCTGCATGGCAATGTAGAAATAGATAACGTGCCGACCAAACACTACCTGAAAGAAGAGCTTCAGCTGCTGCTGAACAACGAAGGATTTGAAGTGCTCCGGTTTGAAAAAATAGAATATAAATGGACAACCGAGTTTCTCAATCCACCCCGGTGGCTGA
>CAZDUO010000016.1:0-13600 GCA_964508655.1 uncultured Chitinophaga sp.
TTTATTGAAGCCCTGCAGTTTGCCGAAAACTCTGAAAAACTGGCCCGGCAGAATTAACCGGGTTTAAATACTGAAACAGACTATCTACGCAAACGTTTCCGTAGAATTAATGAAAGCTTTTTGTCATTACGGCGTCAAAGTAGTTGTGTAAAAGGTTACAAATTGCATCCAACAGGTATTAAGAAGTAAGGATGTGTACAGGAAGGATTTTTTGAAGCTTGCTGAAATGATTCCAACCGCAGTTGAAGATGTTCGAAGAAGATTTGCGAACAAACGGCAGGAGATTTGGCAGGGAAAAGACCTTTAATCATTCGTTAACAACAAGCTTGATACTATTGGCAGTAATTTTGCGTTATACAATAAAGTTCTTCTCACATAAAGCAGTCAATTTTCTCATAAGCAGTTAGTTTTGGTTGCGACCCCTGTTTCTACAGGGGTTTATTTTTTTAAATACCTCCCGGGTTTGTATTATAAAAAAGCCCCGAACCCGGAGCTGTCAATGAAATAATTTCTTTTTTAAAATTTGAAACTTATCCCTGCTTTTAAAAACCGTGGTGTAGCCGGTGTATAATGAATCTCAGAAACGGGTGTTGGTTCAGCTTGTAATCTTGATTCTGTGTCAAACTGTGCTTCTTTCCATTCCCGGTTAAAAAGGTTTTCTGCAGTAACGGTGAACTCAAATTTTTTCCAGGCATAACTTAATATAATGTCGGTAATAAAATAACCCTGTGCTTTTACCGTATATGTTTCATTTGCCGGGCGGTCTTCCATAAAACGATAGCGAACTGATCCGCTGAAACCGTTTTTCATTTTGGCTGATAAACCGCCAATGCTTGTGAAGGCAGGTGCCAGCGGCACATAATTTTCTCCTTTTGCCACGCCAATTGATCTTGCTTTTGTATAATTCAGATCCACATCACCAAAAAGCCAGGATGTGAATTGGTAACGGGCTGAAACATCAACACCCATTCTTCTTGTCTTGCCACCCGGTTCCACAATACCGGCATCGCCTATATACACAAACTCCTGCTCGGAATATAAATGCCATACGGCTGTTTTCACTAAAAGGTTCTTTAGTGGTTTCAGTACAATTCCCAGGTCAGTTCCATATACTCTTGGTAAAATATCTTTAGCCATGTCATCCAGTATCACCCTTGTATCGTTGGAGTGAAATCCAAAGCCGTTGTTGAGAAATATTTTTACTGCCGGCGATGGAGAATAACTGAAATTCAGTTTGGGGCTTACAATACTTCTTTGCTGGCGGCTGTAGTCTGTTTCTCCGGCAAGCATATTACGATAAGCAAACCGGAAATGATCAAACCGCAGCCCGCCGGTTACGGAAAATTTATCAGTAAGGTCAACCTGCTGATTCCAGTAAAGAAATCCATTTGACTCTTTTACATCGCCCTGCTGAATAAATTCAATAAACTGTCTTTTTACCGCTCTTGACAGTTCCATATCATTTACATCATCCATTCTGAAACCACCGCCCAGTTCCGTATGTGCATTTTTATTTCCCAGCATCCATGCTTTGGCAGCGGTAGTGGTGTAGCCATAAATATTTCTTGTTTCCCGCTGGTTTATTTCATCACCGTTTACCGGATCATTCAGGTAAAAAGTAAAGTTGGAATACAGGTTAAAGTGATAACGGCTGTAATAAAACTGGTCAGTTGTTTTCCAATTGCTCTTCCATTGTTTTGTAAAACGGATAGTCAGATTGGTGCGGCTGGTATTTCCTCCCTCACTGTCATCAATAGAACCAAACCGGCTGATCATTCCGCTCTGTACCGCCCGGTCTGGTATTTGTCCTGATGCAGACCATTTACTGTCAAATGCGGAAGCAGTGATGGTGAGCTGGCTTTGATTGCCAAACCACGCATTGTATTTTCCCATCAGGTTCAGGCGGTGAAAATCCTGCGGGCTTTCAAAAGCCCCGTCAGATTTAAAATATTCTGATGCGATATAAAACTGCCGGCGGTTGTTTTCTTTTTCTTTATTGAAAACTTTCAGCATGCCAACCACTCTCTGCGTATTGTATCGGCCTGCTTCCAGCTTCAAACTGTTTTCTTTCAGAAATTCTTTGGTATTAAACTCCACATAACCGGCTGTGGCCAGGTTTCCTTTATGGGTGTAGTAAGGGCCTTTGTCAAAATTCACTTTCTCTACAAGTTCCGGAATCAGGAAATGCATGTCGGCGTAGCCCTGACCGTGAGCATGACTTACCATATTCACCGGCATGCCATCAACAGTAATATTGATATCTGTTCCGTGATCAATATCATACCCTCTTAAAAATATCTGCTCGGCTTTTCCACCACCCGCATGCTGGGCAATGAATAAGCCCGGTACTATGCGCAACACATCCTGCGAAGTATTTACCGGCCGAAGCATGATGTCTATTGCCCCGATGGTATTGAATGAAGATTTTTTTTTGCCATTCACTTTCACTTCGGCCAGGTCAAGATTGGTCCTTTTCAGGCTGATGTGGACTGATGACACAAGATTTTCCCTTACTTCCACTGGTACTATTTCTGTTTTATAACTTACATGCGTTACGATAAGTTCGTATTGTCCCGGGTTGACAGACTGTATGCTGAAGCGGCCGAAAATATCGGAATTATCGCCCTTGTTGCCCGGAATAATGATAGTGGCCCCGGCAAGTGGCGCTCTTGTTTCTTCATCGCTGATAGAGCCCTCTATTTTCCCCTTTTGGGCAATAATTTCTGAAGAAACCGGCAGCAGTAAGATGAAATAAAATAACAATAGTCTCATAGCTGGTTCTTATCCGGTGTACTTACGGATGAAAGGGAAATCCGGTTTCTGCAAAGATGTTTTTTTTAAATTTTCTCCTACTTCAAATCTGCCGGTGGCAGGTTGCCGTAATTACACCTGTGTTTTTTGAAAATAGTTTGGGTAAAAATGCCGGCTATTTTCCGGGCTGTGGCAAACGGCCGTTGCTGCAGCCTGAATCAACTAAAATTTATAAAACTCATTTTAATTATTTATGAAAAAGAAAATTCTTCTCGGGTCCCTGCTGGGTATCACATTGCTTGGAGGGATCATTTTTGCAGCCGATCATATTGATGCGCCTGCAGTAACCGGCGCCGGCAGCACCAGTCTGAATACAGACATTACAGATATTTATGCTTTTCAAAGCCCGGCAGATAACAGTAAAATGGTATTTGCCATCAATACACAGGGTTTGTTGTCGCCTGCTGCCACCGCCACTGCTTCATTTCCATCCAATGTAATGTATGAACTGAATATTGATAATACGGGAGATAATGTAGAGGATCTCGTTATCCAGTTCCTGGTACAGAATGGTAAAGTAAGGGTTTACGGACCTGTGGCCCCGGGCTCAACCGGTTTAACCAGTACTGTAAAAACCAATGGCCCGGTAACTGAAGCTGACGTTACTTCCTACGGCTCGGCGCCGGTTATTGGCACCAATTCAAACGGCATCCGGATTTTTGCAGGCCCCCGTGATGATCCGTTCTTTTTTGACCTTGTACGGTTCAAGGAAGTCATAGCCGGTACACAACCCGGTTTCCGCAATCCCGGCATGGATACGTTTGCCGGTACCAACGTGATGTCGCTGGTAGCTGAAGTTCCCAAATCTTTGCTGGGCAGCGCCACTACCATCAATGTGTGGGCCGAAACAAAAATGAAGTAATAAGAATATTAAACTAAAAAAAATTTTAAATCATGAATCGCTTAAATAAAATTTCAGCTGTACTCAGTCTGTCAGTAGTCCTGTTTGCTACCGGCTGCGATAAAGACGATGAAATAAAAGACAATTTCGATACTTCGGGCACTTACACCCAGGTGGATCAAATGGCAAGACCCGCTATCAACACTGTGTTTGTTAACTCAGCACGCAAAAACGAATTCAATACCACGGTGCCTTCGCAGATGAATGCCGCATTCAATGCGCAGTTCCAGGCGGTGCTTACCAATTTTGGCTACACTTCCAATGCACTGGGGCTCGACAAGCCCACATTTGCCAGCGTGCTGGTAACCGATGTGCTGAATGTGAAGATGAACGGCACCACTACTTTTTTTGACGGCACCAATGTGCTCACCGGCAGAGCCCTTGCCGATGATGTAATTGACACCGAATTGCTCTTAATCTTCGGCGGGCCGATGGGTAGCAGCAATCCCGGCCTGACAAAAGATAATGTGAATGGAAATGATAAGCCGTTTTTAAACAGCTTTCCGTTTTTGGCCGCACCTTTCTAATCCTGAACCTTCTCCTGTATAACCCGGGTTTACCTTAAGTAAACCCGGTTTTTTTAAATCAACCACATGAACCGTATTTTATTTTTTCTTTTCTGTATTTACCTGTTAGCCGCCTGCAGTAATAAAAAATTTATTTCTGACCCGCCAGACTATAATGCTTTTCTTATTGATGAAAGCCGGATAGATAGAGAAACCGGGAAAGTCCGGGCTGAAATTGAATTCTGGCAAAACAGGCTGGTAAGGGACACGGGCAGCTTTGTTGATATGCTTGAGCTGGCATCGCAGCATAGCCGGCGGTTTCAACTGTCCGGTGATGTACACGATTTGCATAAGGCTGATTCCTTTTACCGGCGTTGTCTTGAAAAAGTAAAGCATACCGAACCGGAAATTTATTTTTCGCTTTCGCAAAATGCCATCACGAAACACCGGTTTCGGCAGGCATGGCAGCATTTGCAGCAAGCAGACAGTATTGGCGTGAATCCTTATTTCCTGCACCTGCTGAAATTTGATGCCGCCATGGAACTGGGTCTTTACCAGGAGGCAATTATGAACCTGGAGCAGGTAAAAAATAAAAACGCCTTTGATTACCTGGTTCGCAAAGCAAAGTTTGAAGACCATAATGGCCGGCCTGGCACTGCCTTGGAACTGATGCAACAGGCTTTAATGCGAGCTGAATCAGCCGGCAAAAAATCATTAGTGCTTTGGACAAAATCAAACCTTGCCGATATGTACGGGCATGCAGGCAGGGTAAAAGAAGCATACAAGAATTACCTGGAAGTTTTGAAAACTGACAGCAGCTATCTCTATGCATTGAAAGGAATTGCCTGGATTGCGTATTCACATGACCGCAACACAAAAGAAGCCCGGCGGATTCTGAATTATATTTTATCGCAAACCAATATGCCCCACCTGTGGCTGATGCTGGCTGAAATGGCCGAATGGGAAAACGATACGACGGAAAAAAACAAATGCATCAGCCGGTTTTTATCCGAAGCTGAAAAGCCGGCTTATGAAAATATGTATAACAAATATCTTATTACTGTTTACACAACTGAAACCAATGAATCTGACAAGGCATTGGCATTGACTCAGGAGGAAGTCAGCAGCCGGCCCACACCCGAAACCTACAGCTGGCTGGCCTGGACTTATTACAAGAAAGGCGATACAGCCAAAGCCGCCAGGCTGATAAATGATTATGTACTGGATAAAACCTTTGAACCCGATGTGCTGTTGCATGCCGCTTTTATTTTAAAGGCAAATGGCAACAGGAAACTGTCAACAGAACTCTTTAACAAATGCCAGGTTGCTTCATTTGAGCTGGGCCCGGTGGCTGCTGCACAAATAAAACAGCAGCTGACAGGTTTATAAAAAATAACACAAGGTTTAAACCAGGTACCTTGTTTTCAAATATTTCTTTACCGAAATAAAATATCCCGCGGCACTGCCGGCTCCGTCAAAAATGATATCGCCGGTTTCGAACGAACGGAACGGCACATAAAAGTGCTGAACGATTTCCATTATTGTTCCGTACACAAGCCCGGTTATTGCTATCCACAAAAAAATTTTCTTCTTATCTCCTGTTTTGTTTTTACCCGCATAAGCCCGGCACCAAAGCATCACCAGCGCCAGGAACAAAGCGGCATGCACCCATTTATCAATCCAGATTTTTTCCAGCCAGCCCTGTTTCGGGAACTCCGATCCGGGCAGGCAAAGCAGGATGGTTATAGCGGCCAGGCAGGCAAAGGCGATTGTAAATTTTATCCGGACGTTTTTCAAGAAATAGTTTTTTACAAAATAAAGAGAAAAAATGCGGGGATAATAAAGTGGCATTCATCAGCCGGGCAGGAAAATAAAAGAGGCCTTCCTGTGAAGGCCCCTGCATTAACCAACTATTGAACCAAAGAGTTGCTGGTTGCATATGGTTTAGCTGAATGCAGATACGAAAAAATGAAGCGGGTAGTTTTACCAGGCGCTTACAAATTAGCCATCACGTAAATCTTGTCAAGATTGGGAGCCGGGTTGCCGTCTTTCTTTTCCAGGGTGATGGCAAAGGCATGGGCGGCCTGTGCATTGTTCATGCGGTAAAGCTGCAGCGGTTTTTGAGTGATTTCAAGAAAGCCGAGGTCGATGGGTTGCAGTTGTTCACCGGATTTTAAAATTGCCCAAAGCTGGTACTGCTCGTCTGATGCGGGCCGGGGCAGGTTATTCACCAGCAGGTACACATCATGCGAAGTGGTATCCCAATAAACAGTGGCAAATGATTGCGGGGAGTTGGCTGTGCCCGCTAATCCCACCATCTTCACTCCTTCTTTCTGAATAGCACGTGCATCATTTTCGAGCTGGGCAATCTGTTCATTTGATTTTTTCAACTCGGCCTGCAGTTGCTGATTTTCATTTCTCAAATTCAAAATCCACCACACACTGCCTGCAAGCAGAATGAAACAAGCTGCGGCAGCTAATTGAAGCCAGGTGATTTTTCTTTCCTGCTTTGTTTTTAATGGCATTACCGGCGCAGATTTTTTACTGCCAAAAATTACATCGCTTATTTTTTGTTTCAGTTCAGGTGGAGGTGGCACGGCATTTTGCATGGCTTCTTTTTCCAGCGCCAGTTCAAATGCTTCCCGTGCTGCTTTTATTTCGTAATGCTTATTGCAAAGCTGTTCAAATTCAAACCGCTCCTGGGCTGTCAGCAGTCCGAGTACATAGCTTTCCACTACTCCGCTTGATATGTATTCCTGAATATTCACTTTACTGTATCATGGTTTTTAACTGGCTGATGGCTGTTCTTATTCTTGTTTTTACTGTCCCCAGCGGTATGCCCAGCATTTTCGAAATTTCTTCGTGGGTATAACCCTGGAAATACGAAAGGTCAATCAGCCGCCTGTATTCTTCGCCCAGGGTTGTCAGCACTTTTTTCAGTCCCACGTCATTTACTGCCGGGTTGGTGCTTATGGCCATACCCGAACTAACGGCTTCATCCACAGGCCGGTTTTTCAGGCCATCCCTGTAACCTTTTGATCTCACTTTGTCAATGGCAGCATTGCGGGCAATATTCAGCATCCAGGTAAACAGGCGGCCTTTTGCCGCATCGTACATGCTTATCTTTCTCCAGATGTTTACAAACACCTCCTGCAGCACATCGCCGGCTGTTTCTTTATCCACCACTATCTGGTTGATGATGGTGTACAATGCCCCGGCATAATGATCGTACAGGTAGCTGAACGCCTCGTTGCTTTGCTCTTTCAGCAGTGCAACGAGTTCCGGTTCGCTGTATCTGGTTTTCGGTTCCAAAAGTTGGTTAAAAGATAAAACAAAAAAGCATCCCAAACCAAAGGATGCCTTATTTACGAAATTTTTTTTTGTTCAGATTATGCTGTGATGGCTTCGTAAGCGGCAGCGTCCATCAGCGCTTCCACATCAGCCGGGTTGGTTACTTTCATTTTAATCATCCAGCCTTCACCGTATGGGTCGTTGTTTACCGATTCCGGCGAATTGGCCAGGGCTGCATTCAGTTCTGTGATGGTGCCATCCACCGGCAGAAACAAATCAGAAACCGTTTTCACCGCTTCCACCGTGCCAAACACCTCGCCGGCCTTTAAAGGTTTGCCCACCGTTTCCACTTCCACATACACAATATCGCCCAACTCCCGTTGTGCATAGTCGGTAATACCCACAGTGGCTATGTCGCCATCCAGCTTTATCCATTCATGGTCTTTTGTGTACTTCAGGTTCGAAGGAAAATTCATCGTACTTGTTTTAGGCGGCAAATATGTGTAAAAATTTTCAATGCGCCACTGGTTTTTGTCATTGCAGAAGGAGCCGGTACATTTTATCTCCTGCTTTTCTTTCGCTTCACTAGTTTGGCTTTAATTATTCTCACATCATCCAGCGGCCGGTCGCGGTCACGACCCGCACTGGTAGGTACTGCGGCAATACTGTCCACCACATCAAGCCCTTTTATTACTTCGCCGAACACGGTGTAGCCCTGGTCGAGATGCGGTGTGCCGCCGATGGTTTTATATACTTCTCTTAGTTCAGGCGGAATTTTTCTTCCGTTCAGCCTGAAGCGCTCTGTTGAATCAAGGCCCGCATCTGTAAAAATTTTTCCCTGCACAATATAAAACTGGCTGCCGCTGCTGGCTTTTTGCGGATTTAGATTATCGCCGGTTCTTGCGGCAGCAATTACTCCTTTTTTATGAAACAAAGAAGTTCTGAATTCAGCAGCAATAGTGTAACCGGGTCCTCCGCCGCCCAGCGGCTCACCCGGCGCTGCCCGTTTGCTGTTCGGGTCGCCGGCCTGTATCATAAAGTTGTTGATGACCCGGTGAAATAAAATACTGTCGTAAAAACCAACCTTCACCAGCTTCAGAAAATTATCGCGGTGCAGCGGTGTGGAATCGGAAAGACGGATAAATATATCGCCCATATTTGTCTGCAGCAGCACATCCCGTTTCCTGTCTTTCTTTTTTATGGTTGAATCTTTTTGGGCAGATGCGGAAACAACTACCAGGCAATTCAGCAATAAAAAAATGAGTTTCTTCATATCCGGTTAATCTTTTTATTCCAGGAAATCGTGGTTTTGAAAATAGAGCAGGATGTGATCTTTCAGAAAATTTTCCTGCTCGGTAGTGTTCATCTCCGGCATGGGCTTCAGCTGGCGGAAATGCGGCCACCCGTCTTCATCTTTTTTTTCCAGCTCATAATAGCCGCTCTGTGCTAGCAGGCTGCACACCGCTACATGCATCAGGTCCTGCTTTTGTTCTTTGGTAAATTTTTCTTTTACCTGCCCGGATTCCTGTATGCCGATAAGAAACAAAATGGCTTCCAGGTCGGGTTTTTTTCCAAACCTTTCGGCCAGCTTTGCTTCCAGTGTCCACCATCGTGTTTGCAAATCATCCTTTGCCTGCATGCCGGCAAAGATAAGTTTGATGTTAAAAGTCAAAAGTAAAAACAGGGAAACTGATAGAGGAACCTGAACTCCTGATTAAGTCTCAAGAACTATCTTTGGCGCTAAATCCGGAAAATGTTACAGGTAGCTTTTATACGAAACAATAAAGAAGAAGTAATACAGCGGCTGGGAGTAAAAAATTTTACAGAACTGAACCTGGTGGATGAAGTTCTTTCACTGGATGATGAACGTAAAAAACTGCAACTGGAGTTTGACAATACGCAGGCCAAAGTAAACAGCGTTTCAAAAGAGATTGGCCAGCTGATGGCAAAGGGAAAAACAGATGAGGCAGAAACCAGGAAGCAGGAAGTAACATCACTCAAATCCTTACTTCAACCAATTTCTGATAAACTAAATGCAGCAGAAAAGAAATTACAGGAAACACTGGTGCTTCTTCCCAACCTGCCATCCGAAAAAGTGCCGCCCGGCAAATCACCGGAAGACAATATCATTGTACGGGCCGGCGGCAGCGAGCCTGAACTGAATGCTGATGCATTACCGCACTGGGAACTGATAAAAAAATACGGCATCGTGGATTTTGAAACCGGTGCCAAAATCACCGGCAGCGGTTTTCCCCTGTACAAAGGCAAAGGCGCCAAACTGCAGCGGGCACTTATCCAGTATTTTCTCGACTTCAATATTGCTTCAGGGTACACCGAGTACCTGCCACCACTGATGGTGAACGAAGCCACAGCCTACGGCACGGGTCAGCTGCCGGATAAAGAAGGGCAGATGTATTCCATACAGGCCGATAATTTTTACATGATACCCACTGCCGAAGTGCCGGTGACCAATATTTACCGTGATGAAATTGTAAAGGAAGAAAATCTTCCCATCAGGATGACGGCTTATACTCCCTGCTTCAGGCGTGAGGCCGGAAGTTTCGGAAAAGATGTCCGCGGCCTGAACCGGGTTCACCAGTTTGACAAAGTGGAAATCGTTCAGCTGGTTCACCCCGAAAAAAGCTATGACGTGCTGGACGAAATGGTGGAGCATGTGGAAAGACTTTTGCAAACACTTGAACTGCCTTACCGCATTGTAAAACTCTGCGGGGGCGACATGAGTTTTGCTTCGGCGCTTACATACGACTTTGAAGTATTCAGTGCCGCGCAACAAAAATGGCTGGAGGTGAGTTCGGTTTCCAATTTTGAAAGCTTCCAGACCAACCGGATGAAGATCCGCTTCAAAGACTCAAAAGGAAAGATGCAGCTGCTGCATTCGCTCAATGGTAGTTCATTGGCTTTGCCCCGCATCGTGGCCTGCCTGCTGGAGAATAATCAAACAAAAGACGGAATAAAAATTCCCCTTGCACTGCACCCGTATTTTGGCGATGAAATGATAAACTGATGGATGCATACTCGGGAAAATACTACATACAATCAGGCCAGGAACAGGAAGCAACCATTCTTTTTCTGAAAGACAAGCTCAGCATCGGGCTGCGTGATGAATACGGCAACCCCCGCATACTATACTGGCCTTACCAGCAAATCATCCGGGATAATTTCTGGAAACGGGGGCAGGCCGTGGTGCACTGCGGCACCTACCCGGTACAAACCATCGAAGTGGATTCAAGGGAGTTTGCAGAAAAACTGGAAGCGGTGTTTAAAGAAAGGGAAAAATCATGGCTGAGCAGAATGCTTAACAAAAATGCAATGGGCATGCTGAAAGTATTCACAGTGCTTTTAGCCATCCTGCTGGCCGCTTACTTCTGGCTGATTCCTTTTTTGGCGGAGCGGATGGCAAAACGGGTTCCGGTTTCTTATGAGGAAAAACTGGGCAATGGATTATTTGATGCCCTGCAAACAGGATTTACCATTGATCAGAAAAAGACGGCCTACATCAATGAGTTTTTCCGGGAGCTGCAGATTCCCACGCAGTACAATATCCGCATCACGGTGGTAAAGGAAGATATTGCCAATGCTTTTGCCATGCCGGGCGGTCACCTGGTGGTGTACGATAAAATACTTGCCGGCATGAACGGCTATGAAGACCTGGCAGCGCTGCTGGCGCATGAGTTCAGCCACGTGGAGCACAAGCACACTACCCGTTCGCTGTTCAGGCAACTGGGTTCTGCAATTTTTCTTTCGGTGCTGCTGGGCGATGTGGGCGCCATCGGCAATGTAATAGTGGGCAATGCCGATAAACTGAAAGGGCTGAGCTATAGCCGCAGGCTTGAAACAGAGGCTGACCTGAACGGACTGGGGATTCTTAGCGAAAGAAAAATTGACTGCAACGGATTTGTGCGGCTGTTTGAATTTCTGAAAAAAGAATCGGAGAAAGCCAATCTGCAGCCTGCCGAATGGATCAGCAGTCATCCCGACCTTGACAGGCGGATTAATTACATCAGAAAGCATGAGCTGTTTAACCGGAACGGGGTGGAAAAAAATGAAGCGCTGCAAACGCTGTTTCTGAAAATTAAAACAGGGGAGTGAACTTTCGCTTTACTTTTTCTTTGGATAAAATTCTGTGAAAGGATAGGCATGTGTATGGCAATCTCCTTTTTCTTTTTCATTTTAGCGAAACAAAATTTTATTGCTTATGAAAAAGATATTTTTACCATCCCTTATTATTTTCTGTTTAGCTGCAACTGCTTGCGCACAAATTTCCCGGGGGTCAATATTAATCGGCGGTGATTTATCCGCTTCTTTTCTGAAGCAGGAAATAGTTGCCGGCACTGAGTATAAAACCAGGAGCCTGCAGTTTTCACCCGTACTGGGTGTAGCAGTAAAAAAGAATATATTTCATGGCGGGTATATTCAATTGGGTTTTTCTCATGTCTACAACAATACGAACCCGTTGGAATCGGATACACGGGGCTTTGGCATCGGCTACTTTATCAGGAAATATGCCGTGTTGAAAAATAATTTTTATGGTTTTATACAGGGAAATGCCGGCGGTTCTTATTTTAAAAGCTATTTTGAATATGCCATGGGAACGGGGCAGTATAAGCAAACGGCAATTGGTCTTGATATATCACCGGGGCTATCCTGCCGGGTTTCGAAAAAGCTGCACCTGGAATCGGGCCTGCGGCAACTGGCGGCATTAAACTACCAGGTGAATAAGAATGTTTCAAACAACCAGCAGGCAACTGATATTTTAAAATCGAATCAACTATCATTTTCCAGCAGCCTGAATAATTTTACTTCCAGTCTTTATTTTGGTTTCCGGTTGCTTTTGGAAAAAAGCTAATTCGGGGTGAAGTTTTTTTCCGGATGCTACAAAACAATCCGGATCCCGGTGCTCAGTACAGAAATTACTTCCATATACGTGCCATAGTCATCTTTGGCTGCGTAGGGGCCAATGGCCGAAGTCAATACCTGTAATGATTTATTTTTCATTAAAGGGAAAGCATAACCTGCATTAAAAGTGAACATAAGGGCAGCATATTTTATGGCATCGTAATGCGCATTTACTTCTTTCACTGCGCCGGTTTGCGTGATTGTCCAGCATTCATCACTGGCTTTTTGAAATCCTATTCCTCCCCCGATGAAAAACCCCCTGCCCGGTTTTTTGCCGGAAGTCTGGTAGTTGAAATTGGAGCGGATGGAGAAGGACAAGAATCTGTCTTTTTCACTTTCGGTAGGGCTGTAGGAGTAAAAAATTGATTTTTTAAAATAAGTTACTTCCGGCGCCCATTGCCATTTTTTCTTTTTCCCGATTGGATGGGTGATGCCGGCAGAAAACGACGGACCCGCATAATACGCATCGGAGTTGAGGGAGATGTTTAATCCGGCAAATGGCTGCCAGTTTTTTTGGCTGTAAGTCGAAGTAAAGCCGGCAAATAATGACACAAAAATCATAGTGAATAATCTCATATACTTCGTTTTGGTTTTAATAATCGTTTCAGACACTGCATTGAAGGTTGTAGGTTTAAAAGGTTTAATCATAGAAACATGCTGGTGAAATATAGTTTGCATCCTCCTTATAGCACCCCCTGTTCAGCAGCTGCAAGGTACGGTGCCGGACACGTACAGCACCGTCTGTTCTCATCCCGAAACTTCCTGACTTGTGCCAATAGATATTTTTGAAATAACAACAGGCTTTTAACGGTTACATCGTCAAAGAATTTAGCAGTGGTTTAAACTTTGTTTTTACACTCCCGTCCTAACCAAAAATTTTCCGGATGCCCCTGACCAATCAAATCAAGAACCAGCACCTGATGTGGCGGGCTGGTTTTGGTCCCGCTGCCGGGCAACTGGCCGATCTCTCCGAAGTTTCACCCAAACAACTTTACAAAGCGCTGCAGAAAGCTTCTTCCAAAAAACCAGAATACATTGATGTGGCCGACGATTTTCTCAAAGGCCTTTTTGCCGGTATTGATGAAGCAGGACGGCAGCAGCGCCGCAAAGAAATGGATGAAGAGCAGCGAAAAAAAATTCAGCAGAAACAGCGTGAAAACGTACGCAGCCTGAA
>CAZDUO010000016.1:13610-14764 GCA_964508655.1 uncultured Chitinophaga sp.
GGCTGAAACTTTTTGTAAATACCGATGCCCAGTTGCGGGAGAAGATGGCCTTCTTCTGGCACGGACATTTTGCCTGCCGCAACCTGAATGTGTTTTACCAGCAGGGCCTGCTTGATGTGCTGCGCCGCAATGCGCTGGGCAGTTTCCGCACTATGCTGCACGAAGTTTCCAAATCAGCAGCCATGCTGAATTTTTTAAACAACCAGCAAAACCGCAAGGATCATCCCAATGAAAATTTTGCACGGGAAGTGATGGAACTCTTTACCCTCGGCCGCGGCCATTACACAGAAAACGACATCAAAGAAGCCGCCCGTGCCTTCACCGGCTGGACGGCAGGCCTGAACGGCGAATTTATTTTCCGCCGCATGCAGCATGATTTCGCAAGCAAAACCGTGCTGGGGAAAACAGGAAACTTCAACGGCGACGAAGTGCTTGATATATTGCTGGAGCAAAAACAAACGGCAAAATATCTTTCCCAAAAGCTTTACCGGTTTTTTGTAAATGAAAGCACCGATGATGAAAAAGTGAACTGGCTGGCCAACCAGTTTTATCAAAATGATTATGATATTGGCAAGCTAGCTGAAGATATTTTTACCAGCGACTGGTTTTATGATGAAAAAAATATCGGCAGCAAAATCAAATCACCGGTTGAGCTTATCGTAGGTATTCAGCGTATGTTGCCAATGAAACTGGAAAATGAAGAAGCGCTGACATTTCTGCAGCGGGCCCTGGGGCAGATGTTGTTTTACCCGCCCAACGTGGCCGGCTGGCCCGGCGGCAAAACCTGGATTGACAGCAGCAGCCTGATGCTGCGCATGCGCATTCCGCAACTGATAAACGAAACTGACGAACTGAATGTGAAAGCCAAAGACGACGACGACGTGATGATGGGAAGAAAAACCGAAGACAAACCCATGGGCATGACCCGGCGCTCCATTCTCCGCGCCGGCATTGACTGGAAAAAATATGTGAGCCATTTTGAAAACCTGCCCAAAGAAAAATTAGCGGATGCCATAGCAAAGAATGTATTGCAGACAAAAAGCAGCCTGAATCATGAGCTCATTATGCAGTATGCCGACAGCAGCAGCAGGGAAAGTTTTATCAAATCGGCAACATTACAATTGATGAGTACACCGGAGTACCAGCTTTGTTAA
>CAZDUO010000016.1:14864-28407 GCA_964508655.1 uncultured Chitinophaga sp.
TCGGTTCCCTCGCCACCGCATCGGTGCTGGTGCCGAAATTTCTGAAAGCATTTGAAGCCGGCAACCTGGTGCCGCCGGGAAATAATGTACTGGTGATTTTGCAGCTCAGCGGCGGGAATGATGGATTGAATACCGTGATTCCGTACCGCAACGATTTATATTATAAAGCAAGACCGCGAATAGGCATTGAAAAAAACAAAGTGCTTTCATTAACCGATGAAGCAGGCCTTCATCCTGCACTCACCGGGCTGAAAGAATTGTATGATAACGGCAGCCTTGGCATATTGAATAATGTGGGCTATCCCAATCCCGACCGTTCGCATTTCCGCAGCATGGACATCTGGCACACCGGCAGCGACAGCCGTGAATACTGGACCACCGGCTGGCTGGGCCGCTACCTCGATGCACAATGTAAAGGATGCGATAAACCCACCTATGCGCTGGAGCTGGATGATACGTTAAGCCTTGCCATGAAAGGCGAAGAAGCCAAAGCCATTGCCATGAAAGACCCGAAGCGTTTATTCGGCACGGCCAACCAGCGTTTCTTTAAAGAAGTAATGATGCAATACAAAGACGAACCCGGCGAACAACCCGCCGATTATTTATACAAAACACTTACCGAAACCATTTCTTCGGCCGATTATATTTTTGAAAAAAGCAAACTGCATCCTTCCAAAGCCGATTATCCCAAAACCGAGCTGGGGCAAAGCTTCAAAACAATCGCCTCGCTGATTTTTTCCGACATCAACACCAAAGTGTATTATGTTTCACTCGGCAGCTTTGATACGCATATCAACCAGCTGGTTCAGCAGCAGAATTTATTTACCCAAATGAATGATGCTGTAAAAGCCTTTGTAAAAGACCTGAAGGATAATGGCCGCTTTAATGATGTGCTGCTGATGACTTTTTCTGAATTCGGTCGGCGTGTATCGCAAAACGCCAGTGGCGGCACCGACCACGGCACGGCAAATAATATGTTTCTGATCGGCGGCGGATTAAAACAGAAAGGTATCATCAACACTTTGCCCGATCTGGCTGACCTCGATGAAGGTGATTTAAAATACAAATTAGATTTCAAAAATGTGTACGCTACCGTTTTAAAAAACTGGCTGAGCGCCGAAGATGCGGCCATCCTGAAAAAGAAATACGATTACCTGGAGTTTGTGTGATAAAAAAACTACCGGGTTCCTTTCATCCATTTTTTCAGCACTGGTGAAAGCAACAGCAGCAGCAGCCCGCTGGCAGCCGCCACCAGGGCTATTTTTCCAAAAATATCAGTGTAAACAGGAAGACTTTCAGCAGGGCTTAATTGTGTACCCGTATCTTTTGGTATTGCCATCAGTGAGCCAATCAAACCGGCAAGGTACTGCCCATACGAACTTGCCAGGAACCACATGCCCATCATCAGCCCCACCATTTTTGGCGGCGAAAGTTTGGTGATGGCCGATAAACCGATGGGCGACAGACAAAGTTCACCCGTTACCATAAAGAAATAACCGAGGGCAAAATAAAAGAGACTTACTACACCGTCTTGTGCATACGTAGCTGCGAATACAAACACATAAAATCCCAACCCCAGTTGCAGCAGGCCCAATGAAAACTTGATAACCGAATCGGGCTCCCGGTTTCTTTTTCCCAGCCATATCCACAGCCACACAAAGAACGGCGTAAGCACCACCACGAAAAATGCAGTGATGGAATTGTTCACTGCCGCCGATGATAATTTTATTCCCAGCAGGTTCATGTTCACGTTTCTTTCGGCAAAGAGATTCAGTGAGCCGCCGCCCTGCTCATAAAAAGCCCAGAAAAGTGATGAAAAAACGATCAGCACCATAGCCACCATCAGTTTCAGAAATGCTTCTTTGCCTTGTTTGCCTGCAGCATAAATAACATAAATGAGTGCCAGGATGCCGAATGGATTGATGATGTAAGAATAGATTTTATAATAATTGAGAATAAGGATGAACAAAGGAATGGCGGCAACACTCAGCAGGTACACCAGTATTTCATTCGGAATACCCGCCACGGCTTTTGCCTTCAGTTTTTCCTGCGAAGGCGGCAGGCCGATGGGACCCAGCTGTTTTTGATTGAATGTAAAAGTGACCAGCCCGATAATCATAAATACACCGGCCAGCCCGAAACCGAGGTGCCAGCTGATGGTTTGTCCCACCCAGCCGCAAAGCAATCCGCCCAGCGTGGCGCCAATGTTTATTCCCATGTAAAAAAATGAAAAGCCTGCATCTCTTCTGCCATCGCCTTCTTTATACAGGCTGCCAACAATAGTGGATATGTTTGGTTTGAAATACCCGTTGCCCACAATCATAATGCCCATGCCAATGAAAAAAGATTCTTTCACCGGGATGGCCATTACAAAACTTCCGCAGGCGAGTAATATTCCTCCCCATAAAATAGATTTCCGCTGCCCGAGAATTTTATCTGCCATCATGCCGCCCAGCACCGGCATGGCATAAATGAGCGACTGGTACACTCCGTAAATTATGTTTCCTTTTACATCGTCAAACTTCAGGTAGTTGACCATGAAAAGAATCAGCAGGGCACGGTTGCCGTAAAAAGTGAACCGCTCCCACATCTCGGTAAAGAAAAGCAGGTAAAGCTGTTTGGGATATTTGCCTTTGAAATTCTGAATCTGCTCTAATGTTGGCTCCATGTGTTATCAGATAAATTTTTAATTCACTCCTTTTTCCTTCATAATCCGGTTGAGCCACCTGAGCATAGCAAAGCAGACGCCGGCAGCTATCATCAGTAAAATAAAATTCAGCCAGAAGAAATTGGCTTTATGCTCATAGCTGTCCCACATGGTAGCCAGTACACCGGAGAGTTTATTGCCGATGGATGTGGCCAGGAACCAGCCTCCCATCATCAGCGAGGTGATTCTTACCGGGCTGAGTTTTGAAACGATTGAAAGTCCCATCGGGCTCAGGCATAGTTCACCGATTGTGATGACGCCATAGCTGGCAATCAGCCAGAGCACACTGGCTTTTTCTGCGCCGTTGTTGCAGGCATATACTGCGCCAACCATTACCAAAGCAGATAAGCCGGAGATAAAAAGGCCGAAAGCAATCTTGGTGGCAGTGGATGGTTCCCGGTTTTTTCTCCGCAGCCACGTGAAGAAGGCAACAATCAGCGGCGTGAGAATAATCACCCAGCCGGGGTTGATGGATTGACTGAGATTGGTGGCCCATAAACTCAGCTGGCTGTTTTCAGCCGGTTTCTTATCATCCGGCAAATTTTTAAAATAAGGAGGGTAATTGAATTCCTTCACCACCTTGCCGTTTTCTTTCTGCAGGCGAAACTGATCATCATATTTTGCTACTGAATCCTGCTTGTAGGTTATGGTTTGTGCAAACTTTATACTGCTGAAAATATTTTCTGTCACGCCGCTTACTTCGCGGTTGGTATAGCGGTCGGCCCATGTGTTCAGTGCAGAGCCGTTTTGCTTGAACACCGCCCAAAACATTACTACCACGGCAAAGATGGCCAGCAGCGCCGCCACGGGTCTTTTCTCATCTTTATCGGCCCGCAGGTAAACGGATGTAAAAAAATAAATCACCGGGATACAGGCAAACAAGAAAGCATCGGTGGATTCGGAACCCACCAGCGGGTGACCGAGCAGTTTCACCGGCAGTATCCAGCCAGCAATGCCGGCCACCACGGAAGGAACAAGAATCAGCATCACGATGCGGGCAAACGACATATCGCCTTCCTTCACGCCTTTCTTCACATCATAAGCCGCATAATGTTTTGTGCCGGCAAGAAAAATGATGATGCCGAGAAACATGCCCACCCCGGCCGCCGTGAATGCAGCCGCCCAACCCAACGTGATGTACAATGCGGCGCCAAAAAAATTGCAGATAAAAGCGCCTACATTGATGCCCATGTAAAAAATATTGTAGCCTTCATCTTTCTGGTGTTTGTGCTCCGGCGTGGTATACACATTACCGAGCAGCGTGGAGATGTTGGGTTTGAAAAATCCGTTGCCTACAATCACGCAGGTCATAGCCAGGTAAAGCACCGTTTTGTTATGAACACCCATGATGCAGTAGCCGATGCCCATCAGCAGTCCGCCGATGATGATGCTCTTGCGGTAGCCGAAATACCGGTCGGCAATCAGCCCGCCGAGAAAAGGAGTGAGAAAGACCAGCGCAATAAACGTTCCGTACAGGTCGGCCGATTCTGCTTCGGTCATGGCAAAGCCGTCTTTCACATCTTTTAAATACAGCGTGAAGATGCCGATCATGAGGTAATAGCCGAACCGTTCCCACATTTCAGAAAAAAACAGGAAGGGCAGCGCTTGGGGATGTTTCTTCCACATAGCAACCTTTTTTATTTAGATAAAATAACTAAACGCATTTCAATAAAAACAAAAGCGGCCAATGCCGCTTGTGAAATCATTTGAAAAATTACCGTACGCCGTGCATCATCTTTTTTAAAATTGGAGAAAGGGAATAAAGGACCAAACCGGCAAGTCCGCATAAGACAACAAACAGCATAAAAAAGTCATAAATATTTTTCAAAGTAAAGCCTGCGAAAGTTGGATAGCTTACGTTGATGATTTTTTCTTTTTCTATTACAGCAAGCTGTTCAGCAGTTAAAACCGAATCTTTTACTTTAAAGATTTCTTCAAAATCGAGGTTGTTCCTGGTTCCTTTTTTGTAATCAACCGTAGAGGCAATTTTATTTTTTGCCAAAGTATAAAGCTCTGCACCTGTTGGCGCTTTTTCCCCATCCAGTATGCTTTTCAGATTTATGTTTTCTTTATCCATATTAATATAAGCTTCAGTAGTGGGGGGCAGTAAAGATCCCAGGACACCGGTAAGTACATAACCACCTGCATTACCCAGGAACCAAACACCCATCAGTAAGGAGGCGAATCTTCTTGGAGCTAATTTTGCAACCAGGGAGAGACCAATAGGCGACAAACATAATTCGCCCCAGGTATGCAGCAGGTATAAAATTATCATCCAGATGATACCGACTTTACCCGAAGTTCCCAGCCCTTTTACCTGCGTGGCAATGATCCAGTAACCCAATGCAATCAACAACAATCCCCAAGCCTGCTTCACCGGCGAAATGGGTTCCAGCCTTTTTTTATTCATCCAGGTCCACAGAAAACTGAAAGGTATAGCGAAGATCATTACAAAAATGCTGTTGAAATTTTGCACCATGCTGGGCGGCATTGTCCATCCGAGTATCCGTGTGTCAGTTTGATTATCGGCAATAAAAGTTAAAGAAGAGCCCGCCTGTTCAAATGCACCCCAAAAGAACATGACAAAGAAGCAAACAACATAAAGCACCCATATACGGTCTTTTTCTACTTTGGTTATTGTTTTATCAGTAAGTATCAGGAAACCCAGACTAAGACCTGATGCCAATATGAATGGATATAGCCATGATTTTATGGGTGAAACACCCGGACCTTCAAACACCAGGTGAAATCCATAAGTAATTAATATCATTAATGCGATCGAAATGCCGATATTGGCATTTGTAAATTTTGCATGGTCTGATTCGCCTTCCGGAATATCCGATTTTTTGGGACGACCACCGATGGGAACCCCTTCAGGAGTTCTTACATATTTGTTTTTTAAAAAAAGGAACATGATGGTACCGGTAAACATGGCTGCAGCTGCTGCCAGGAAACCCCACTTAAATGCAGATAAATCTCTTACGCCATCATGTTTTACATCACCAAAAAACGGGCATATAAATATCCCTAGCGTAGCACCAATATTTATTCCGAGATAAAATAAAGTAAAAGCAGAATCAAGCTTTCCCTTTTGTTCTTTTGGATAAAGACTTCCAACCATTGAGGAAATGTTTGGTTTAAAAAAACCATTACCCAAAATAATGGCCAGTAAAGCCAGCCACATCATGTTTGTGGCTAATGATAAATTGGTTGCAAACAGACTGCCGCTGGTGAACAATAACAACTGACCCACAGCCATTGTTGTTCCTCCGATTAATATACAGTTCCTGTTGCCAAGGTACTTATCGGAAATATATCCGCCTAACATGGGGGTGAGGTAACACAGGCCAAGATAACCACCGTAAATTATAGATGCTTCAGATTTTCCCATCAACAATGCATCGGCAAGGAACAATGAAATGAGAGCCCGCATCCCATAAAAATTAAATCGTTCCCACATTTCTGTACCAAATAATACCCACAAACCTTTCGGATGTCCGGCCGGAACAGTAGTTTGGTTCATACAATCATTTTTATTTTACTAATCAGAAAAATTAATTCATCCAAAATAAACAAAATCCTCCACTCGCAAAGTTTTCATACCCGGTTTAACTTTCTTGCCCGATATTCGCAAGGCATTTAGTAAATCGTTCATCTCATTTATGCGTATTCTTTTACTTGGTTCGGGCGGCCGGGAACATGCCTTCGCATGGAAACTTTCACAAAGCCCTCACTGCGAAAAACTCTTCATCGCTCCCGGCAATGCAGGCACGGCCCGCTGCGGCACCAACCTGCCATTTGCTGCAAACGATTTTGAAGCCATCAGAAAATGCTGCTTAGATGAAAAAATTGACCTGGTGCTGGTGGGGCCCGAAGAACCTCTTGTTAAAGGCATCACCGATTTTTTATTGAGCGATCCGCACCTGCAGCACCTGGATGTCATCGGGCCATCAAAAGCCGGCGCCCGGCTCGAAGGCAGCAAGGCTTTTGCAAAAGCCTTTATGCAGAAATATCATATACCTACGGCTGTTTACCGTGAGTTCACATTGCAGAACTATAAAGAAGGAGTGGACTACATTACTCACCATGCACTGCCCATTGTGTTGAAAGCCGATGGACTGGCTGCCGGTAAAGGAGTTGTCATTTGTGAAAACTACCTGGAAGCTTTGGCCGAGTTTGAGCTGATGATTCAGCGGGCCAAGTTTGGAGAAGCCAGCCGCAAAGTTGTGGTGGAAGAATTTCTCATGGGCATCGAACTCTCCGTGTTTGTTTTGACTGACGGGAAAAATTATGTGCTGCTGCCCGCCGCCAAAGATTACAAACGGGTAGGTGAAGATGACACCGGCCCCAACACCGGCGGCATGGGCGCCGTTAGTCCCGTGCCGTTTGCTGATAATGCCTTTATGAAAAAAGTGGAAGAAAAAGTGATTCGCCCCACCATTGAGGGATTGAAAAGCGAAGGACTCGAGTACCGCGGGTTTATTTTCTTCGGTTTGATGAAGGTGGACGAGGAACCATACATGATTGAATACAACTGCCGCATGGGCGACCCCGAAACCGAAGTGGTGATGCCGCGGCTGAAAAATGATTTTGCCGGATTACTGATTGCTGCTACCCGGCAGGAGCTGGATAAAATTACCATCAGCGAAGATCCGCAGTTTGCCTGCACCGTGATGGCTGTGAGCGGCGGCTATCCCGGCGAGTATGAAAAAGGCTATCCCATACAGGGGCTTGATAAAATTGAAAACTCCGGCAGCCTGTTGTTTCATGCAGGCACAGCAATAAAAAACGGCGAAACCGTTACCAACGGCGGCCGGGTGCTTTGTATCACTTCCTTCGGCAGCGTTGTTTCCGAAGCGGTAAATAAATCACTGCTGGAGCTGCAGAAAATTTCTTTCACCGGCATGTCGTACCGCAGCGATATCGGTTATGAGTTTGAATAACTGCCCGTCGGTTTCAAAACCGTAATTTTACAGGTATGAAATTAAACAGGGAAATATTGGATGAAATCAAACGCAGGGTTCATGAGCAGGAGCCGGGTGCAAAAATCATTCTTTATGGCTCCTATGCCCGCGGCGACGCTACGGAAGAATCGGATATTGATTTGCTGATATTGGTTGACAGGGAAAAAATAAGTTATAAGGATAAAATAAAAATCACAGACCCTCTCTACGGTCTCGAAATTGAAACTGGCCAGATAGTAAGTCCACTTGTAAAAACGAAATCCGAATGGGATGCGTTATATTTCTTTACACCATTGTATTATAATATTAGGGCGGAAGGATATGAACTATGAGCCTGGATGAAAAACATATATCCATTGCAAAAAAGTTAAGAAGAGCCCGGCAAACAATCGAAGAAGTCCACAATCATCTTCAGTTCAGGTATTTTAATACTGCAATTAACAGAATTTATTACGCAAGTTTTTATGCAGCCCAGGCCTTGTTATTATCTATAGATCTGGTTCCAAAATCACACAAAGGCGTAAGGACTTTGTTTTTGCAGCATTTTGTGAAAGAAAAGAAAATACCCCCGGAGCTTGAAAAGTTTTATACAAGAATTTTTGATGAAAGGCAATTTGCTGATTATATGGATACAGAAATATTCGATGAGGAAGCTATCCTTTACTTGTTTGAACAGGCAAAAGATTTTATCCGCCATATAGAAATTTTTTTGCAAGAAAAATAAAATTCTATGCCTGCCGAAATGCACTACCACGACTATCTCCGGCTCGATAAAATCCTCAATGCCCAGCAGCCCGAAAGTGAAAAGCAAAACCTGCCCGCCCACGATGAAATGCTCTTTATCATCATTCACCAAGCCTATGAGCTGTGGTTTAAACAACTGCACCATGAAGTGGATTCCATTGCCGAAATCATGGGCCGGCCGGCGCTGAATGATAACTCTCCCGAGCTGCAAACCGTGGTGCATCGGCTCCATCGTTGCGTCACTATTTTACGGGTGCTGGTGCAGCAGATTGACATTATGGAAACCATGACGCCGATGGACTTTCTGGATTTCCGCGACATGCTGCGGCCCGCTTCCGGTTTTCAGAGCTGGCAGTTCAAAGAGCTGGAAGCAAAACTGGGCCTGAAATATGAGCAGCGCCACGGGCAGGAATATTATATCTCGCAACTACGCAAAGAACACATAGCGGTTATCAAAAAAGCAGAAGCTGCCAAATCGGTGCTGCAGCTGGTAAATGCCTGGCTGGAAAGAATGCCATTGTCTCCGGTATTATCTCATGATCCGGGCTCTTTCTGGCAGATATATCGCCAGCGCTACAAAGAGAGCCTGGCCGAAGCTGAAAAAAATAACCTCGCCGCCTTTGATGAAATATTAATTGCTGAAAACAACGATAAACCAAAAACAATAAACGATAAACTCTCTTTATCCGCTGCGGCGTGCCGTGCAGCACTCTTCATCATGCTCTACCGCGGCTATCCTTTATTGCAATTGCCTTTTCAATTATTAAACAGTTTGCTGGAGATTGATGAACAGCTCAGCAGCTGGCGTTATCGCCACATGAATATGGTGCATCGCATCATCGGTACCCGCATCGGCACCGGCGGCAGCTCCGGAAAAGATTACCTGAAGGCTGCGGCCGACAAACATTATATTTTCCGCGACATTGCCCGGCTCAATAGCTTCCTGATGGAAAGAAGAAAGCTGCCTGCCCTGTCAAAAGAAATGGAAATGAAGCTTGGATTTGCCCACAGCTGATTTTCAAAAAAATCTTTTTACCACATCAAACCGGCGGAAAGGTTTTCTGAAAAACTCATCTACCTTGCTGTTGAATTCATTCATATATACCACCGGAGTGCTGTGTCCCGAATTGGGCAGAATCCATAAATAAGCATTCGGTATGTTTTTGAAAATCTCCATCGTGTGTTCTTCTTTTATCACATCATGATCGCCGCCAATGACCAGCGTGGGGCATACAATTTTTTGGAGATTGCTTGACGGAATATTTGGCTGCTCCACCAGCAGCCGCACAAGTTTAAACCCGTTTTTCTCCATATCATTTTTCTCCGGTTTACTCTTCAGTTCATTGTATGTTGGAGTCACCATATCCCATATTTCCCGGAAAATTGCCGTGGTATCGGGCCGCAGGTTGGCGCCCGTAATAGCCAGCTTTTTTACTTTTCCGGGATGACGGATGGCCAGCAGTAATCCATTGATACCGCCATCACTCCAGCCTACTACGTAAGCCGAATCAATTTTCATGGCATCCAGCAGCGCAGCATAATCATCGGCCATCATTTCGTACGTAAGTGAATCGCCTGTGTCGGCCGATTTTCCCTGTGCCCGGCTATCGGCCACAATCACTTTGTATTTTTTCGAGAAAAAAGGAATCTGTTTAAAAAAATCACGGATAGAACCGCCATTGCCGTGAATGAACAGCAGCGGCTGGCCCTGTCCATACACTTCGGCATACATTTTAAAACCACGGATAGTGTAATATTTGCCTGCTGTTTTGTTTTTGCCATAAATGTTTTTGGGATCATTCAGCAGCTTTTCATACTCCATCATCACTTTTTCAAAGTCGCTTTGCGCAATTAATACGGAGTGGAAATAACATGCAGCGGTTATTAAAATGAAAAGCTTTTTCATGTTGCCTTGTTTTGATAAGAAATATTTTTGGTACAAGATAAAAAAAAGAAAGAGGCATTACGCAAATGCCTCTTGCCTTACCAACCCTGAAAGATGAAAGCAGTTTTCAGAAAGTGTATCGAATGCCCAGCCCGCCCCAGTTGCCGACAAAGCCGACAAAATCGCCAAACTCAAACGACGGTTGCCAGTCAATGGAAATATTGATGGGGGCGCTGTTGAATTTATAGTCGAGACCCAGCACGCCATCAATGCCCAGGTAAGTGCCGTCAATATGATTGTTGCGGGTGAAGTAATCATAAAAGCCGATATGGGCGCCGGGGCCCACATACCATTTCAGGCCGGTGGCGCCTTCAATGTCGCCATGAATTTCGTACAGGCCGGTGAGCCGGAAGCCGCGGTTCCAGAAATAACCGATGAGCTCACCTGCTTTTTTTGAAGTCCAGAAATGTTTCAGGGTGATGCCGCCGCCATCCCACACTTTTACTCCCAAGGCTATTTTGTACGAATAGCTGTTGGCGCTTTTGCTTTGTGCCGCTGCTGAAAAAATAATGAACAATGCCGATGCTGTTACTGCAATTTTCCTCATAGAATTGATTTTAAGCCCCAGCTTTCCATTATCGTGCCAGAAAAAATTTGCGGCAGCAGAAAAATCAATACTTCCTGAAGTTCAGCAGAAAATAAATCAGCACTACCAATGCAACAATTGCAGTAATGCCAAAAGTGTAGGCGCTGCCCAGCCGGCTCCAGATGAGCCCGGCAATGATGCTGGCCAGCAGGCTGCAGATGCTCTGGCACGAGGTGTAAAAACCAACCGCTGTGGCAGTATTGGCATCATGCGCAATATTGGTAATCCATGCTTTGCTGATGCCTTCGGTGGCGGCCGCATACAAACCGTAAATGAAAAAAAATATAAAGATGACCGGGGTGGAAGGATGAAAAGCAAACCCACCATAAACTATGGCGAATAAAACCAGGCCGGCTATAAAAACATTTTTAATCCCGAACCTGTCGGCCAGCGAACCCGAAGGATAGGAGGCTGCTGCATAAACAAGATTGTAAAAAATGTATGCGGCAATGGTAGTGGTATCGCTGCCGGTGACCTGTTTGGTGAGCAGCAGCAGAAAAACATCAGAGCTGTTGAAGAGGGCAAAGAGCAGCAAGCCTGTCACCAGCCTTTTGTATTCCGGTGTGGCGATTTTCCAGTATTTAAAAAACGAAAAAAAATTTCCTTTGCCCAGCGTAGTGACCGGGACTTTTTTTTCTTTCAGCAAAAACACAAGCAGCACGGCTATGATGCCGGGAATAAAAGCGAGATAAAAAAGGGTGGAATAATTTTTCGGGAAAAAATAAAGAAACAACAGGGCGATGACGGGCCCGATGGCTGCGCCCACCGTATCCATGCCCCGGTGAAAACCAAAAACCCTTGCCTTGGTTTCTTTGGTTGATTGTTGTGAAAGCATCGCATCACGGGCCGCCGTTCTCAATCCTTTGCCAAAGCGGTCAATGGTTCTGGCAAAAAAAATCCAGAGCGGGTACGTAAGCATGGCCATCATCGGTTTGCTGATGGCGCTGAGAAAATAACCGCCTTTAATAAAGGGTAACCGCAATCCTCTTTCATCACTAAGTTTGCCGAAGTAGCCTTTGCTGATGCCGGCGGTAAACTCTGCCACACCTTCCAGAATACCGATGAGCAAAACGGAAAATCCTATTTCTTTCAGGTACACCGGCACCACGGGATAAATCATTTCGCTTGCGATGTCGGCAAACAAACTGACAACAGAAAGGATGATGACGGTGCGGTTGATGAGCTTCATGAGTGAAAGTGCAAATGTAAGCCGTGAGCCGTGAGAGGTGAAAAGTGAAAAGTGTGACATGAGAATATAAGATACCTGCTTTTCATGTCTGACTTCTCACCAAAAGCTGAATAGCGTGTAGAACGTACAAGAGTCACCGACGTTTCAGTCGAGATGCCGACATTTATCGTCGGCATGCGACGCAACGGGAGCTTAATAGAATTTCTTCAGCCGGGCCCCCAAAAAAAAATTTTGCAAGCACAGGGTTACCGGCTGGCACAAGCGCAAAAAATCTTTGGCTGTCAAGGGTTTTCGCTTTGCTAATTCGGGTATTTTCCTCCAACTTTGCAACCATTAAATCCAATCCTCATACATGGGACTTTTTAACTGGTTTACTCAGGAAATAGCCATAGACCTCGGTACCGCCAATACCCTCATTATCCATAATGATGAAGTCGTGGTAAATGAACCTTCGATTGTGGCGCTGAACCGCAACAACCCGAAGGAAGTGCTGGCCGTGGGCAAGCGGGCCCTGATGATGCATGAAAAAACGCATGAAAGCATCCGGACGGTGCGGCCGCTGAAAGACGGCGTGATTGCCGATTTCAACGCAGCAGAGCTGATGATACGTGAGCTGATAAAACTTGTTTATCCGAAGAAGCCCCTGTTTCCTCCCAGCTGGCGCATGATGATTTGTATTCCTTCTTCCATTACTGAAGTGGAGAAAAGAGCGGTACGTGACAGTGCCGAGCAGGCCGGCGCCAAAGAAGTGTACCTGATTCATGAGCCGATGGCTGCCGCACTCGGCATCGGCATTGATGTGGAAGAACCCGTAGGCAATATGATTATTGATATCGGCGGCGGCACAACGGGAATTACCGTGATTGCACTGGCCGGCATTGTTTGCGATCAGAGCATACGCATTGCCGGCGATGAATTTACTGCCGACATCATGGAAGCGTTGCGGCGTTATCATAGTTTGCTGATTGGTGAAAGAACTTCAGAGCAAATCAAGATACAGGTAGGCGCAGCAATGAAAGACCTGGAATCACCTCCGGATGACATACCGGTAAACGGCCGTGACCTGGTGACCGGTATTCCCAAACAAATTATGGTGAGCTTCCAGGAAATTGCCGAAGCACTGGATAAAAGTATTTTCAAAATTGAAGAAGCCATACTGAAAGCACTGGAACAAACTCCGCCCGAGCTGGCAGCCGACATTTATCGCCGCGGACTTTATCTCACCGGCGGCGGCGCATTGCTGCGCGGACTGGATAAGCGACTCAGCCAGAAAATAAAGCTGCCGGTGCACATTGCCGACGACCCGCTGAAAAGCGTGGTGCGGGGCACGGGCATTGCACTGAAGCATTATGACAGGTATCCGTTTGTGATGAGATAAAAAAACAAATTCCAAAAAACAAATTCCAAA
>CAZDUO010000016.1:28507-50564 GCA_964508655.1 uncultured Chitinophaga sp.
CAGGTATCCGTTTGTGATGAGATAAAAAAACAAATTCCAAAAAACAAATTCCAAATTCCAATTTGGGAATCTGGACGCTGGAATTTGGGATTTGAAAATTTTCACTCTTGCGAAACTTATTCCTCTTCATTCGCCGGTATTTTACTATCATCAGCTTCCTGCTGCTGCAGGCGCTGGCGTTGTCCATGCTTTTCCGCTACAATAAATATCACCGGGCAGTTTTTTTGGGCAAGGCAAATGAGATAACCGGTTACTTCAATTCGCAATACGATAAAGTGGAGGATTACTTTCTTCTGAAAGAAGAAAACCGGCGGATACACCGCATGAATGACTCGCTGCTGAACCTGCTGCAGGAAAATTTTATGAAAGTTGATACCGGTGTGTCAGCATATTCAGATACTACCAGGTATGATACTACCCGGCTGGTGCGGCGTTATTTTATTCGTAGTGCCCGGGTATTGAGTAATTCCATCAACAACCAGAAAAATTATTTCCAGGTAAACCGCGGCGCCCGGCATGGCATAAAGGATAATATGTCGGTAATAAATTCTGATGGCGCCGTGGCCGGGCAAATAGTAAATGTGAGCGAAAATTTCAGCCAGGCCATGAGCCTGCTGCATATCCAGAGCCGGGTAAATGCCATGCTGAAAAAAAGCCGTACCAACGGCCGGGTGGAGTGGGACGGAAAAAATCCGCAGTACCTGGTGCTGAGAGATATACCCAAAAGCGATTCGGTATCCATCGGCGATACGGTGCTGACGGGTCTTTTTTCTTACAACTTTCAGCCCGGCTGGATGATTGGCACCATTGCAGGCATTGTGGATGACAAGAGCACTAATTTTTATGTACTGCAGGTAAAACCTGCGGCCAATTTTCAAAACCTGCAGCAGGTGTTTGTAATTGAAAACCTGCAGCGCAATGAACAGGTGACACTGGACAGGGCCACGCAGAAAAAAATAGATGAACTGAACAGGAGAAAACAATGAGTGAGACACTGCGAAATATTACCCGGTTTGTATTATTCCTGGGCCTGCAGGTGTATGTGCTGGATAAAATTCCGGCGCTGCACCGCTTCATCATCCCGGTAATTTATTACCTGTTTATTCTCTGGCTTCCGTTTTCTGTTTCCAGGTTCTGGCTGCTCATCATCGGGTTCATCACCGGCTTGTCGTACGATTATTTTACCAACCATCCCGGCCTGCATGCAGCAGCCTGTGTGCTCATTGCATACATAAGGCCTTTTGTGGTAAACCTGCTGACACCGAAGGACAGCAGTGAGTTCAATTACCGTGAGCCATCGGCAAAAGCCATGGGCTGGGCACCTTATTCGGTGTATGTGTTTGTACTTACCCTGCTCCACCATGGCTACCTTGTTTTTTTAGAATGGCTCGAGTTCGGCAGCCTCCTCGATTTTATTATCAAAGTGATTGCCACCACCGGCATTGGTATGCTGCTTATTCTTACTGCCGAGGTTTTGTTTCCCCGTAAGCTTAAGTTCAGGACAAATGTGGCGTGAGAGAGGAGGGGTAGAAGGTTCGATGGTTTGATGGTTCGATGGTTAATCCTGTGAAAAGTCTTTAGTTAATCCTGTAATCCGGCAATTCAACAATTTAGCAATTAAACCATCCAACCATCCGGCTTAAACAATTTAACAGTCAAACAATTTACCTCTGCAGCAATCGTTGTAATTTGCATCCGTACAGCGAAACATTGACCTGTATTTTTTTCTATGCCTGTGTTTAACCAATCCCGCAGCCGTATCATCAGGCTGATTTTTATCGTTGCCTTCCTGGTTATTCTTGCTCAACTGTTCAACCTGCAGGTTATTTCGGGCAAATACAGAAAACTGGCAATGGATAATGCTGTTTACCCAAAAATAGTTTACCCCGAACGAGGAATCATTTTCGACCGCAAGGGGAAGGCCATCCTGAACAACGCCATCATGTACGACCTGATGGTGACACCGGCTGAAGTAAAGGGTATTGACACATTGGAGTTCTGCCGCATGATGGGTATTGATTCGGCTGAGTTTAAAAAAAGAATGGTAGAAGCAATTGTAAAAAACACGTCGGTACGTCCCTCCATTTTCGAAGACCTGCTTACTCCGGAACTGCAGGCACGTTTTGAAGAAAACAGCTGGAAGTTTCCGGGTTTTGTGCTGGTGCAGCGCCCGGTTCGGGTGTATCCATTCAATGCCGGGGCACAAATTCTTGGCTACATAGCTGAAGTAAATCCCAGGCAAATTGAAGGGTCTGGAAATTTTTACCGCATGGGCGATTATGTGGGCCAGACGGGGCTGGAATCTGTTTATGAAAAAATGCTGATGGGCCAGCGGGGTGTGCAGTACATGATTAAGGATAACAAGAACCGGCTGGTGGGCTCTTATGAAAACGGGATGTTTGATACAGCCGCTATTGCCGGCCGCGGGTTGCGAACATATATTGACATTGAACTGCAGCAACTGGCCGAAAAACTGATGACCAATAAAGTGGGCGCCATAGTGGCGCTGGATCCAAAAACAGGCGGCATACTTACAATGGTATCGGGTCCTACATTTAATCCCAATGAACTGACAGGGCCTGACCGGAATAAAAATTATACAAAGCTTGTGCTGGATGTAAAAGCTCCCTTACTGAACCGTGCCATCAAAGGACTGTATCCTCCCGGCTCTACTTTCAAACCACTTGGCGCATTAACAGCGCTGGATGAAGGAGTGATTGATGCCAACTTTGGTTTTCCATGTTTTGGCCGCTACAATGGCTGCGGAATAGGTAAGCCGGCCTGTACACATTCGGGCGGGGGACACGCCGCAAATCTTCGCCTGTCAATTGCCAACTCCTGCAATTCATATTATGCCCATGTATACCGGCTTACTGTTGATAATCCAAAATATAAAAATGTAAAAGCGGGTTACCAGAAATGGCACGATTACATGAATGCCTTTGGTCTCGGTGTCCGTCTCGGTATTGATTTACCAAGCGAAGACAGGGGATTGATTCCTGATACTTCGGTTTACAATAAGGAATACCGCAATCAATGGAATTCCTGCACCAATCTTACGCTTGGCATCGGCCAGGATAAAATGTGGATTACCCCGCTGCAGCTTGCCAACGCCATGTGCATTATTGCCAATAAAGGATTTTATTACACCCCGCATTTTGTAGATAGAATAGAAGGAGAAACCGATGACGACACAGTTTTTTTAAATAAATACCGCAGCAGGCATGAAGTGCTTACGCAGATTCCCGACACGGCGTATAATTCAGTAATCTATGGCATGAACGATGTAGTGGAGCACGGTACAGCACGCATTGCAAAAATTCCGGGCATTAATATTTGTGCCAAAACAGGTACGGCAGAAAACTATACCATCCTGGATGGAAAGCGCATCAAACTGCCCAACAACTCGATGTTTGTCTGCTTTGCACCCATGGAAAATCCGAAAATAGCGCTGGCAGTAACGGTGGAAAATGCCGGCTTTGGCTCCACATGGGCCGGTCCTATTGCCCGCATCCTGATGGAAAAATATCTGAACGATACGCTGCAGGAAAAAAGCAAGGCTGACCTGGAAAGAATTGCCAATACCGACCTGATGCCGAAATATTATGTGAGAAAGCAGTTTGTGGCTGACTCGCTTCGTGCTATCGAGTGGTTTAAAATGACAAAAGACAGCTCATACCTGAAAAAATATGTGCGGGCAAATGATTCACAACCGGGATCTGAACGGGAAAAACCAAAAGAAGTGATGATGATAAAAGAAAATTTGACGCTACGTAAAGAAGAAAATGTGAATGGTCAAAAACAACCGGCCCGCAAAGCATGAACCAGCACAAACCCGAAATATCAAAAGGTATTGACTGGAGCCTGGTGTGGCTCTGGGCATTGCTGAGTGTAATTGGCATCATTGCCATCTTTGGTGTTACTTACCACGAAGGCGACAATATAGTTCAGACATTTCTTGGATTTAAAACCGACTACAGCCGGCAGGCTTTCTTTTTTATTGCTTCCGCCTTTATCGGCATGTTTATTTTGCTTACCGACAGCAAATTTTTTCCGGCCACGGCCAACCTCTGGTATGTGCTGGGTATTTTGCTGCTGCTGCTTGTTTTTCCTTTGGGAACAAGGGTGAAAGGCACGGAGTCCATCATCCGGCTGGGCAGTTTCCAGTTTCAGCCGGCTGAGTTTTGCAAGATTTGTGTGGCGCTGGCCCTGGCAAAATATCTTTCGCGGCCTGAAACAGATTTCAGCCGCACACAATCACAATTGATTGCCGCCGGCATTACTTTATTACCGGCAGCCATCAGCATCATGCAGAGTGAAACGGGCCTTGCGCTGGTGTATCTTTCTTTTTTTATCGTGATGTACCGCGAGGGTCTTTCATCTGCTGTTCTTATTATCGGCTTTTCTCTTGCAGCATTAATAGTAGCCACACTGCTGATTGAAAAAAATTTACTGGCCATCATTCTTACGGCTATTGCTGCCGTAGTGGCTTATTTTATGCGGAGGCAAATCAGGCGAAAAAAATCAGTGCTTGTCAAAATTATTTTTATCTGGGTACTATGCGTGGGCATGCAGCGGTTCGGGGTGCCGCTTGTATTCAAACATGCACTGAAAGAGCACCAGGTAGAACGCATCTTCAGTACCATTGGTAAGGATGTGCCGGACGAATACCGAAAGCCGGCAAACACCGAAGTGACCGGCACGCCAAAGAAAAAAGATGTTGATTACAATGTAAAGCAATCCAAAATAGCCATTGGCAGCGGTGGCTTTGCAGGCAAGGGGTTGCTGGGCGGCACACAAACCCGGTTTGATTTTGTGCCGGAACAAAGAACTGATTTTATTTTCTGCACCATCGGCGAAGGCTTTGGTTTCATCGGCAGCATAATAATAATAGGGCTTTATCTTATTTTATTATTCCGCATCGTCACCATTGCCGAGCGGCAGCGCAGTGTGTTCAGCCGCTGCTATGCTTACGGTGTAGCTGCTGTTTTCTTTTTTCATATCGCCATCAACCTTGCTATGACGGTGGGCCTTGCTCCGGTCATCGGTATTCCGCTGCCCTTTGTCAGTTATGGAGGCACTTCACTGCTCACCAATACTATTCTTCTTTTTATCCTTATCCGGCTGGATGCAGACAGGCAAATGGTGCTGAGGTAAAATTCCAAATCAATAAATTCCAAATTCCAATTAGAGTTTCCGGATGGAATTTGGGATTTGTAAATTTGGAATTTTATGAATATCATTCCCCTCAGCGAAGGCACCTTTACGATTGACAAAACAAAACTCTTTGTCCCCTTTGATGAAGAGAAGCATGACCTGCAGAAGCGGCCGGCCGGCAGCCTGCTGGTAGAGATACAGCCCTTTGTTGTTATTACTTCAAAGGATATACTGCTGCTCGATACCGGACTTGGATTTGAGAAAGAGGGCCAGTTGCAGCTGCATAAAAATCTTGCTGAAGCCGGCATTCATCCTGCGGATATTACCAAAGTGCTGCTGACCCATTTGCATAAGGATCACGCCGGCGGAGTCTCAACAGGCGCAAATCATGATGCTTTAAGTTTTCCCAATGCCATTTTTTATGTGCAGGAAAAAGAACTGCAGGTTGCTTTTGAGAAAGGCTTTCCATCATTTATTCCGGAAGAGCTGGAAGTGTTAAAAAAATCAACGCAGGTTTTTTTACTTAAGGAAGATGAAGGCACAATTGACGATTACATTCATTACAAAATCACCGGTGCCCATTCGCCTTATCACCAGGTATTTTGGATACAGGATAGCGGCAAAAAAATTTTCTTCGGCGGCGATGATGCACCACAACTGCAGCAGATGAAACACCGCTTTGTGGCCAAATATGATTTTGACGGCAAGAAAGCCATGGAACTGAGGAGAAAGTGGTGGCAGCAGGGGCAGGCCGAAGGCTGGACATTTTTATTTTATCATGATGTAAAACACCCGGCAGTTGGATTTTAGTCCCGATAATTTTCGGGATCGATTTCAGATTTTGGATTTATTTGAAAAACCGGGACTTTGTTGAGTTAAAATCTAAAATCCGCAATCCGCAATCCGATATCAAAAAAAGGCCCGCTCTTTAATAAGAGCCGGCCGTTGCTAACCTATGAAAAACACCAAGATTAATATTATTCGATTATTGCCCTGAAGCGTTTGTTGGGGCGGTCGTCCTTTCGGTTCCTGATTTGCTCCTGCCGTATTTTTTGAAGGTTATCAATAAATATTTTTTGCTGGCGGAAAACTTCATTACTTCTTTTGTCCCCCACAATCTCACGAAACTCGGTACGGTACCTGATTTTTACTTCCGTAATTTTTTGTTCACGAAGTAAAATATCCGGCTCTCTTAAATTTTGTCTCCATTCTCTGAAGTAACGGATAAAAACGGGTGTGAATCGTTCGGCCTCATTCCGGGTCAGGTTGAGCCTTTTTTGAATAAACTCCCTCATCTTGTCCCGGATTTTATCATACTCATCATCCTGCGCCCGGGCTGTAAATCCGGACAAGAGAACCAGGGTTAATATGAAGAGTAACTTTTTCATGTTAATTCATCAACGCATCTGCGTTGTCATTAGATTCCAAAGCTACGGCATCGTTTAAAAAATTTTCTATCTCTTTTTCCGGTACATCCTTTATCAGTTCTTTTATTTCGGCAGAATCAGCATCTGTATTTTGGCTTTCGGTACTGATGATGGCATCACCTTCGGCCAGCGTCACAAAATCATTTATCTTATCACTGCTTACTTTCTTCTTTACATTTTTGGCAATCCATTTATCGGGGTCCTTATTGACATCAACCCGGCTGTTGCCGAAGATCAGCAAGCCGCCGAGAATAATAATTCCTGCAATGGTTGCTGCAGCAGCAAAGCGGTACCATCTGCGCCTGTTAATGGGAACTATTTTTGCTTCCTGCTTTTTATTTTTTGCTTCCAGGTTTTCAAAATAACCTGCAGGTACCGAGTAAGGATTTTTATTCCGCAAGCGGTTTAATACAGGCGATAAAGTTTCAATTTCTTCTTTGCTTGTCAGGTAATCGGGATGCTCACTCAACCTCTGCAGAATCTTTTCCTCCAGGTTTTCAAAATAACCAGCCGGCACAGAATATGGTGTTTTCTTTGAAAGCATGCTGAGCATGGGAGATAGTATTTCCAGTTCTTCACCTGCATCGGTAGTTTCTATGGCTTTGATGCGGCTCATGATTTGGTTAGCCAGCCCTTCAAAATAGCCATCAGGTACAGCATAGCAATTTTGAGGGCTGTGATTGGCCAGTGTACTCCCTAAACCCATCAGTTCATTCAATATGGTGCTTTTGTTTGTCATTTTTAACCTTTCTTAAGACGAGGCTGGGTTTTGTAAGTTTAATGATTCTTAATGTATTCCTCAATTTTTTTGACCGCATGATGGTAGCTGGCCTTTAGGGCCCCTTCGCTGGTATCAAGCACCCGGCTCATTTCCTCGTATGGCATTTCGTCGTAGTACCGGAGCTGAAAAACAAGCCTTTGTTTTTCAGGGAGTTGCTGTATGGCCAATTGTAGTTTCCATTCCAGTTTATTACCGTCAAAATGCCTGTCGGCCCTGATTTTATTTTCCAGCCCGCTTTCCACATCACTTAGCGAAACGGCTGCTCTTTTTTTCTGTTGTTCCAAAAAGGTGAGGCATTCATTGGTAGCCACCCGGTAAAGCCAGGTATAAAGCTGGCTGTCTTCGCGGAAATTTTCGAGACCGTTCCAGACACGTATCATTACGTTTTGCAGCACGTCATTGGCGTCTTCATGATCCACCACCATGCGGCGCAGGTGCCAATAAAGTTTTTCCTGGTATTTTTTGATGATGGCAGTGAATGCCTTTTCCTTGGTAATAGGGTTACGGAATTCTACGAGCAATTCGCTATCGCTTAGGTTAGTCAGGGCCATTGGTTCGGCTTTAGGTCTGGTTTAGAATATTGGAATACGGATGCGTTTAACCTGTACGGCAGTATAAAAGTAGAAATTTTATTTTGATACCGGTATTTGTAACCAATGTTGAGCTTCTGCTGCCTTTGGGGCTGATGTCCTTTTAGCCAGGGACGTAATTCCACATCATCGGCAGGCAATCATACGGGGATAATTTTATTAAACAAAAAAGCTGTCACCAATTTCAGTAACAGCTTTCCTTAGTTTGATTTATTCAGATTACTTTCGTTTCATTACCTTCTCTGTAGCGGCCACAATATCCGGCACATCCAACCCATATTTTTTCAGCAACTCTTTCGGTGTTCCGCTTTCGCCAAACGTATCTTTTGTGCCTACGTATTCTATTGGTACCGGAAAATGTTTGGCGGCACATTGTGCAATGGCATCGCCCAGCCCGCCGATGATGTTGTGCTCTTCAGCCGTTACCGCACATCTTGTTTTGCGCAGTGAATTAATAACCGCTTCTTCATCCAGCGGCTTGATGGTATGCATGTTTATCACTTCCACGCTGATTCCTCTTTCCTGCAGTATAGCTCCGGCCTGTATGGCATTCCATACCAGGTGGCCACATGCAAAAATGGAAACATCATTACCCTCGGAAAAAAATTGTGCTTTTCCGATTTCAAAATCTTCTGGCTTTGAAAATACCGGCCATACCGGGCGGCCGAAACGCAAATACACCGGCCCCCAATAATCGGCAATGGCCATAGTAGCTGCTTTGGTTTGATTATAATCACAGGGCACGATCACTGTCATGCCCGGCAGCATTTTCATCAGGCCGATGTCTTCCAGTATCTGGTGAGTGGCGCCGTCTTCACCAAGGGTAATGCCGGCATGCGATGCACAGATCTTTACATTTTTTCCGGAATAAGCAATGGATTGCCTGATCTGGTCGTAAACTCTGCCGGTTGAAAAATTGGCAAATGTAGTAGTGTAAGGAATTTTTCCTCCGATGGTCAGCCCGGCAGCAATGCCCATCATGTTAGCTTCGGCAATGCCGCATTGAAAAAACCGCTCGGGAAATTCTTTTATAAACTGGTTCAGTTTGAGTGAGCCGGCCAAATCAGCCGTGAGCGCAACGATATGGGGGTTCTTTCTGGCAGCTTCCACAATTCCATCGCCAAAGCCGCTTCTTGTATCCTTGTTTCCTGTGGGCTGAATTTCTTTAAGCATATTTATTTTTTGTGCCACTGCTTCCATAAAATTATCACATAAGGGTTGGGGCAAAAATAGTCGATTGGTGGTTTAAAAGGGTTCAGAGGTTTAAAAGTTCCATAGTTTTTTCAATATCCCTGAAACCTCCTGAACCTGTTAAACATTTAAATCTTCAATTCAGCTCCGTATTTTTTCCTGTGAACACTTTTTCATCCGCCTTCAGTCGTTGTTCCCATTTCCAGGCAGTAGCCACCATGTCTTCAAGAGTATATTGCGGTTGCCAGCCGAGGGCGGCTTTGGCCAGGTCATTATTGGCATAAATGGAAATTACATCGCCGGGCCGCCTGGGCCCGATGGAATAGTTGAGTTTAACTCCGTTAACTTTTTCAAATGCATGAATGGCTTCCAGCACCGATACACCGTTGCCGCTTCCGAGGTTAAATACTTCGCAGCCTGATTTGTTTTTTCCCTCGGCCATGTAATCGAGTGCAAGCGTATGAGCATGGGCAATATCACACACATGAATAAAATCGCGGATGCAGCTGCCGTCTCTTGTAGGGTAATCATTTCCATATACAATCATACCCTGCAATTTGCCGATGGCTGTTTGCGTAATGGCCGGGAAAAGGTTTTGTGGTCTGCCCACTGGCATTTCGCCAATGATGGCTGAGGGGTGTGCGCCTACAGGATTGAAGTAGCGGAGCAGGATGCATTTTGTGGCAGCGCTTTTGGCAAATTCATTTACTATCTGCTCACCCATTTGCTTGGTATAGCCGTAAGGCGACTCGGCGGGTTTGGGCAGCGTGGCTTCTGTCACCGGGCTGCTGTCGGGCGTGCCGTACACCGTGCAGGAAGATGAAAATACAAACCAGGGAATTTCAAAATCCTGCACGCATTTCAGCAGGTTGATGAGTGAGAAAAGATTGTTTTCAAAATACATCAGCGGGTTTTCTACCGATTCGCCAACGGCTTTGTATGCCGCAAAATGAATAATGCCTTTGATGTCGGTATTTTCCTGGAAAATGGCATAGGTATCGTCGAAATTGCAGAGATCAACTTTATAGTTTTTGATTTTTTGCCCCGTGATTTTTTCCACCCTTTCGATCATATCGGGATGTGAACGGGAATTGTTGTCCACCGAAATCACATCATACCCGTTTTCGATAAGGTCAACCAGGGTATGCGAACCGATGTAACCGCAACCACCGGTAACAAGAATTTTCAGCATGTAGTTTTCATTAATTCAGGCAAAAATCGGGAAAAGCGAACAGATCAATTCAGAAAAAATTCTTCACAACTGAATAAACGCCGGCAGCCATTAGCCCGCTGACAGGGATGGTTAAAATCCAAGCCCATAGAAGATTGACGCTTACTCCCCATCGCACAGCGGAGAGCCGTTTGGTGGCGCCTACTCCCATAATGGAGCCGGCTATGGTATGCGTTGTACTCACCGGTACTTTCAATGCTTCTGTTAAGAACAAAGTGATAGCCCCTGCAGACTCAGCCGCCACGCCTTCAAATGGGGTCACTTTGGTTATTCTTGTTCCCATTGTTTTTACAATTCGCCATCCGCCGGTAAGCGTTCCCAAACCCATTGCCAGGTGGCAGGCAAAAGGAACCCAGTAAGGCAATTCTTTAGCGTCGCCAATTTGTCCGGCTGCTATCATGGCAGCGGCTATAATACCCATAGCTTTCTGTGCGTCATTTCCGCCATGACCAATACTAAATGCAGCAGAAGAGATCAACTGCATGCGCCTGAACCATTGATTGGACCGGTACACATTTAACGTACTTAAATATAAACTCAGAATTGCCAGCACAATGACAATGGTAGAAAGCAGGATCCATTTAAAATTCCGTGAGTAAAAAAGAACTTTCAGGTAATAGGAATCAAAATTTACCTTTTTTATTTTTTCCGGGTTGAATTCAAGATTATAGTAAAGAAAAACCCCAACAAGTGCAATGACCAATACGGAAACCAGTTTGGGGGCATAGCTTTTACGGAATGAGTTTAAAAACCAAAGAGAAAGAATCAACGCCATCACCATACCTATTAGCGGGGCAAAAAAGATAAATGCGGCAGTTTTTAAAATAATCGGCGAGCTGACCGCACCAAAGCCGGCGTGTGCAACGGCTGCACCGGCAAATCCGCCCAGCAATGTATGAGATGAGGAGGATGGAATGCCAAACCACCAGGTAAGCAGATTCCAGATAATTGATGCAATGATTCCTGAAAAAATCAATGGCAATGTGATAAATTCCTTATGCACCGTTTTGGATATGGTTGTCGCTACATTGAAATCCGTGAAAATATACAGGGCTATGAAATTGAAGAAAGCAGCCCAGAGTACGGCCTGGAACGGTGTCAGCACTTTTGTAGAAACAATAGTGGCAATGGAGTTGGCAGCATCATGAAATCCGTTAATATAATCAAACAGTAAAGTAAGGGCAATTATTACGATGAGAAAAGTTATCATAAACTGAATTTCAAGATTTGAAAACCGGCCGTTTCCGGGATGTATTGAAATTAGGCGTATTTGATAATGATAGACTCAATCACATTGGCGGCATCCTCGCATTTGTCGGTGGCTATTTCCATCACCGTATAAATTTCCCTTTTCTTGATTACTTCTTTGGCATCGGGTTCGGTTTCAAACAGCCGCTCGATGCTCATGTCAAACACATCGTCAGCCTGGTTTTCGAGGCTGTTTATTTTTACCAGCGCCTCGGTCACTTCCCGCAGGTTTTTCATATCCCGCAGGTGGGTGACGGCGCTGTTTACCAGGCGGGCACTATGGTCAATAATTTCGGCCAGCTTCTGGATGCCGAGGTCGTTGGGATTTACTTTATAAAAATTTATTTTCTTGGCTGCCGCATTGATGGTATCGGCAATATCATCCAGTGAGGAAGCCAGGTAGTGAATGTCTTCACGATCGAAGGGTGTGATGAAATTCCGGCCCAGTTCGGTAAATACACGGTGGGTCAGTTCATCATTGGCATGCTCCAGGTCTTCTATCTGGTTTACAATGGCCGTTCTTTTATCATAGTCAGGTTCAGCTACCAGTTCGCGGAGCTTATCGCCCATAGTGGCTACATTGGCAGAAACTTTTTCGAAGAGCTCGTAGAAAATCCTGTTTTTCGGAACAAAGATTTTCATGATGGAGTTAAAGCCCATAATAATTAGCTTTTTAATTAGAAATTTAATTGTGCCTGCAGCCGCAGAAAATTTCCGGATTGCAGGTTGTTTCTTAGTTTGGAATCCTCAAATCTTCTCTCTGAAATTACATAGGAAGTTGTTATTTCTAAATTTTTATTTAATTGCCACTCCACACCGGCTTCCAGCTCTTTCACCCTGTAGCGGCGGGCATCCAGCTCATGCTTTTTACCACCTTTATACTGTTGAACTCTTGCATAAGGGAAAAATACAAGGTTCTTTTTGCCTTCCACTTTCAAAGAAACTGTGATGTAACCGCCATGCAGGTTTTTGATTTCAATAGAATCAATGGCCGGATTATACTCCGGCCCTTTGCCCCAGTTATATTCTGCCTGTATGCCGAGGGGCTTTGGGTAAAGAATAAAGCTGGTTGCCACACGCCGGTCAGTAAATTCAAAATTACTAACCGCTTTTACAGTGGGGCTTCTCAAATCAGCCGGCAGCACATATTTTCCTGTGTATGCCTGTATGCCGGGTTCTATAAACTGTTTTCCGATGGCAAATGGATAACTGAAGCGGGCCACCATGTGTAAATTATCATTTTGCTCTGCCCGGTTGGCTGTTTGCCCGTTATAAACTCCCAATCCGAATACTCCGTAGTCGCCGGAACCTTTCAGGTTGTCCCGCACAAATGCGGAAAACAATTCTCTGGTTTTAACCGGCGCCCAATAGAAAAACACTCCTAAATCTCTTTCATTGGCTACAGCACTGTTCAAAGGGTCATTGCGGTCAAAAGATAACCTGTTCTGGCTGCTTTGCATATTCTCAAAACCGAACGGTACCTTGCTCTGGCCAATTCGGAAACGGAACTCATTTTTTTTATCCACCGACACATCAATGTAAGCATCCCGTAATTGAAAAATATTCTGCGAGGTGCCGGTGCTGCTGCCGAAATCAGGTTGTATATAAAAATATACCCGTGGGTGAATATTGCCGCTGAAAATAATACGGCCGCGGCGTATGATAAAACCGCCGCCTTTGCCGATTGACCTGTCACACTGTTCGCATTTCAGATTTTCATTTGTTTCAAATAATCTGTTGTAACGAACCTGCATGTATCCGCGGATAGAAAAGTTATCGTACCATTTTTTCTCGTTTTTAACCTGTGTATTTGTCGCCGTGGTTGGTTGCTGAGCCATTAAATTATATAGGGGAAACAATGCCGGTATGACCATAAAGATTATAACTATTCTCACGGATATATATCTTTTAATTGCGTGGCAAAAATGGAAATATTCCTAAAATTAGCGCTGAAACCTGTATTACCAAATTGTTAACTCCCGAAAAGAACCCCGGTAAGAATACCAGGGCTCTGCAATTAAAAGATAATATATGCCTTATCTTGAGGCCATGTAATGATTGTAAGAACCAGTCATTACCGGTACAAATATTTTGTTTAACAGGTTACCAAATTATGAGGGAAAGGTTATTGGATTATTACCATTGTGTTACTTCCATACAGCTTAATATAAATATCCTGTTGACTTCATAATTGCTTAATATGGGGTTAACTGTCAGGTAATTTCAGGCAAACAATTTTGCGGCATAATTAAACCATTATGCTGAAAAAAATTGTACTCTTTGGATTGTCAGTTTTCACTTCGTTTATCACCTTTTCCCAAACCGGAAAAATTTCAGGAAAAGTAAAAGATGCCCGGACAGATGAAGGGCTGGTTGGCGCCAGCATCAGCATCGCAGGGCAGGCAAAAGGCGTTTCCACCAGCGTGGAAGGAACTTATGTTTTAACCATAACTCCCGGCACATACACCGTTGTTTTTTCTTTTACCGGCTTTCAGGCAAAAACAGTTACCGGTGTACAGGTAAAAGCCGGCGAACTGGTTGAGCTGGATGTTTCACTCGAAGTGCAGTCGAAAGAAATGACGGGTGTAGTGGTTTCTTCTACTGTAAAAAAAGAATCCATCAATGCGCTTTACAATTACCAGCGTACGCAGGCGGGCATGAGCGATGGCATTGCAGCCGATGTGATACGCAAATCACCCGACCGCAATACCGGCGCCGTGCTGAAGAGAGTGAGCGGCGCCAGCGTGCAGGATAATAAATATGTGGTGGTGCGTGGCCTTGCCGACCGCTACAATGCAGCCATGATAAACAATTCGGTATTGCCCAGCAGCGAACCCGACCGCAAAGCATTTTCTTTCGACCTCATTCCCTCCGCCCTTGTTGACAATATCATTATCAGCAAAACAGCCTCACCTGAACTGCCCGGCGATTTCAGCGGCGGCATGGTGCAGGTGAATACCAAAGATGTGCCGGCCAGAAATTTCTTTTCCATCAGCGCAGGCCTGGGTGCAAACACACAAACCGCCTTCAGCGATTTTAAATCAGGTGTAAAGGGCGACTGGGATTTTCTTGGCTTCGACGACGGCACCCGCAATATGCCGGCTGCATTTCCAACATCGAGAACCAAGTACAGCAGTACCACTGCCGGAGAACAGATTGTGTATTCAAAATCGTTTGACAATAATTTCGGATGGAGAAAAACGACTGCTGCAATGCCCACACAAAACTTGCAACTGAGCTTCGGCAGCCGCAGGGATTTTGAAAAAGGGAGCTACATAGGAACCGTGATGGCGCTTACCTACCAGAATGGCCAGTCCATTAACGAAAGCAACCGTAAAGACTATGAAAGCGCCGGCATCACATCTTACGACTACGATGATATTTTGTATAAAAGCACTACCAGCCTTGGCGCACTTGCCAACTTTTCTTTTGTAAAAGGAAAAAGCAGGTATTCATTCAAAAACCTGTTCAACCGGGGGTTTGAAAATACATTTACCACCCGCTACGGATTCAACTACGATAACGACCAGGAAATAAATCTCGATAACGGAACCACTGCCAATGATCTTGTTGTAAAAACGTTGATCAGCTCGCAGCTGGAAGGGGAACATCGCATGGGTAAAAGCAATCAGCGGCTGAATTGGAATGTAAATTATATTTCTACCAACCGCGACCAGCCCGACCTGGCAGTGATTTCTTATTTCCGCCCCATCAGTTCGCCTTCATCGCCCTACGCCATTATCCTGCGTCCGCAAAATACTTTCCGCTTCTTCAGCAACCTGGATGAAAACGGCATGGGCGGCAACCTGAATTATTCACTGCCTTTTACCTGGCTGAAAGAAAAGCAGGTCTTCAAAATTGGCTATACCGGCCAGTACAAGGAAAGAGAATTTCAGACAAGATTTCTTACCTACAAGAAAAGCCCTTACGGAACTTTTGACAACAACCTGCTGACCCTGCCACCGGATAAAATTTTTGAAAAAGAAAATATTCACGTTAATGGGTTCATTATCGCAGATATTACCAGCAATACCGACCGCTACGATGCCACTTCGGCCCTGCATGCCGGTTATGCCTTGTTTGATAACCGCTTCAGCGAAAAACTGAGACTGGTTTGGGGCGTACGCATCGAAAACTTCAGCCAGGAAGTAAACACAAGAGATCTTTCCGGAAGAAAAGTGGAAGTGAATAATGATAATTTCGACATGCTGCCTTCAGCAAGTTTTACGTACAGCATCAGCAAAAAACAAAACCTGAAGCTGGCCATCTCACAAACCCTAAGCCGGCCTGAGTTTCGTGAGCTGGCCAATTTTTCTTACTATGATTTTGTCACCAACAGCTCCATCATCGGCAACCCGGAACTGCGGCGCAGCCTGAACAGCAATGCCGACCTGCGCTATGAAATTTTTCCGCAGGCGGGAGAAATATTTTCCATCTCGGCATTTTACAAAACATTCAAAAACCCTATCGAGCAGGCCATACTTTCCGGCTCGGTACCCAGCAACCGTATCCGCACTTTCATCAATTCTGATAAGGCCGATACCTACGGCGGCGAACTGGAACTGCGGAAGCGACTCAATTTTCTTGCTGAAAAAGAATGGCTGGAAAATACCATCGTGTATGCCAATATTGCTGTGATAAAATCAGCCGTCAGCATTGCCTCGCTGAACCTGGAAAGCAAAGAACGTCCGCTGCAGGGCCAGTCGCCTTATCTCATCAATGCCGGCATTCTTTACAACTCATCCGGCAGCGGCTTTGCCTTCAGCCTGCTTTACAACCGCACCGGCGAACGAATTGCCGATGTGGGTTTTGCCGGTTACCCCGACATCTATGAAAGAGCAAGGGATGTGCTGGATGTGCAACTGGGCAGGCAGGTTGGCAGAAACGGTGAAGTGAAATTGAATATCTCGGACCTGCTCAATCAAAAAACAATTTTTTACCAGAACCTCGATGGCAAAAAAGTGTACAGCAAAGCAGCTGACCAGGTGGTGAACAGTGTTCGCTATGGAGCCAATATTTCAATTGCATATACTTACAACTTTAATTCAAAAAAATAAACCCGATAAAAAATGAAGACACTGAAAATTTCAGGATGGATTTTAATGGTAGTATTGGCAATGACCGGTTGTAAAAAAACCTACAATGAAGATGATGGCAGCAGCAATGCAGCCGAACCCGGCGTGCTGAAAGGCGAAATAACTGCCTACACCAAGCTTACCAACGACCGCACCTGGCGGCTGAAAGGGTATGTGTATGTAACCAACAGCGCCATACTGGAAATTGAGCCCGGTACGGTAATCAAGAGCGACACTACACAGAAAGGAGCTTTGATAATTGAAAGGGGTTCAAAAATTATTGCCAGCGGTACAGCTTCGCAGCCCATCATATTTACTTCAGGTAAATCGGCAGGCCAGCGGGCACCGGGCGACTGGGGTGGCATTATTATTCTTGGGCGGGCCACTATCAATCAGCCCGGGGGAGAAGCCACAATTGAAGGTGGCGTCAGCAGAAAATATGGCGGGGGAATGAACCCCAAAGACGATGACAACTCCGGTGTGCTGCGTTATGTGCGCATCGAATTTGCCGGCATTGCGGCACAGCCCAATTCTGAAATCAACGGCTTGACCCTGGGCGGCGTGGGCCGGGGCACCGTAATTGAAAACATACAGGTGTCGTATGCCAATGATGATGCGTATGAATTTTTCGGCGGCACCGTGAACTGCCGCCACCTGGTGGCGCTTGCCACTGCCGACGATGATTTTGATTTTGATTTTGGCTACACCGGCAATATACAGTTTGCCGTGGCCATCCGCGACCCGCAGTTTGTGGATGCCGGCGATGCAGGCAACGGCATTGAATGCGACAATGAAAATCCTTATGCCGGCAGAACACCTTACACAAAGCCGGTACTTTCCAACTTTACCATCGTGGGGCCAAACAATGCGGCTGGCACGGCAGCCAATCACAATTTCGGCAACCGCTGGCGCCGGGGAACAAGATTTGTTTTCAACAATTCCATTTTGCTCGGCAGCCAGAAAGGCGGTTTTTCCATTGAATCCAATGCCACGGCCGGCGCATACAAAAGGGGAGAGTCAGAATTTAAAAACAATATTGTTTATTCTGTTCGTGATTCGGTGCGCACCGGCAGCGATGTAGCAGCCGATACGTTGACAAAAGCACAGATGCTGGTAAAAGCAATGACTGACGGCTGCAATCTGCTCAACAGTGCCGATGCTAATTCACTACTTGTAAACCCGTTCAATCTTCTGAATCCCGATTTCAGGCCCGCCGGCGGAAGCATGGCATGGAGCGGGGCCACATTCAGCGGCAGTTTATTCAACTCATTCTTTCTGCCCACGGCTTACCGTGGTGCTTTTGGAAACAGCAACTGGATGACCGGCTGGACATTCTTTGACCCGAAGAACGGAAATTATTAATAAAAGCAGGGTTTGGTAAAGTATCCGCTCCATTGCCGGGCGGATATTTTTTTTAATACGGAAATAATACAGGCATAAAAGCGGGATAACATAGCCGCTGCAATTTGCAGGCAGTTCTTTGCTGCGCAGGCAGCCATTCTGCACTTCACATTATATTGGTTCATGAGTCAGTCACAATTTCTCATGCAGTGGCCGTTCGCCCCAGGCGGACGGTTTTTTATTTTTATTTTTAATAAATGAAAAATCTTTCCTGTGCTTTAATGCTGGTTATTGTATTTGCCGGTTGCAGTCCTTCGGCCGTAAAACAAAGTTTTTCCGGCGCCGACAGCCTGGTGATATATTTCAAGAATGAACAGGCGGAAGAAATTACCAGGACTGTGCAAACAGCGGAAGCAAAAGCCATCCGGCGGGTGATTGAATTTATTGACGGCAGGGAAACTATGCTTTTTAATTGCGGCTACGACGGAAAAATGCTTTTCTTCAGCAAAGGAGAACAGGTGCAGGAAGTGGATTTTAAAATGAAGAACGACACCTGCAATCATTTTGCTTTTTTACTCAACGGCAAGCTGCTGAGTACAAAAATGAACAGCGAGGCAGTTGATTTTTTGGATGCACTGGAGAGGGGAATGCCGTATTATTAAAGGTTTCCTCAACCTCAATCTCAATCCTTCCTCCCCTCCAGCGTAAACCCCACTGTGGTTCCAACACCTTCGGTGCTGCGTACATGAATGGTCTGCCCATGTGCCTCGATGATGTGTTTGCAAATGGCAAGACCCAGCCCGCTGCCGGTAACATCACGGCTGCGGCCGCCTTCGGTGCGGTAAAACCGTTCAAAGATTCTGGGTAAATGTTTTTCAGGAATACCAATGCCATCATCACTTATTTCAACCAGGATATTTTTTTCATCTACCCGGTACATGCTGGCCACGCAATGCCCGCCCTGCTTTCCGTATTTGATGGAGTTGTCAACAAGGTTGATCAGCACCTGCCTGATTTTTTCTTTGTCGGCATACACCGTCAGCGGCGCTTCGCAGCCTTTCTTAATGCTGAAATTTATCTGCAGGCTCTCAGCCTTTATTAAAAGACTTTCGAAAACTTCTTTCACCAGTTCCTGTACCACAAAATTTGTTTTGGCCAGCAGCAGCTCGCCACGTTCCAGTTTTGAAATTTCATCGAGGTCGTTTACCAGGTTGGTCAGCCGCTCCACATTTTTTGCCGTGTTTTCAAGAAATCGTTTGTTGACTTCAGGATTATGCATGCCGCCATCGAGCAGGCTTTCCACATAACCCTGAATGGCAAACACCGGTGTTTTTAATTCATGTGAAAGATTCTGCAAAAACTCCCGGCGAAACTGTTCGTTTCTTTTCAGCAGTTCCATTTCCCTGATATTTTCCTCGGCCCATTTTTCCACGTCTTCCCGCACTTCATCAATGCTTTTCCGTGGCAGGATGTATTTGTAATACATTTCTTCCTTTTTCGTGGCCTTGGTCTGGTAAATGAGTTTGTAAATGAGTTTTATTTTACGGTAAATAAAACGTTCCAGCATAAAGGTGACAAGCAGATAACTGCCGCCGAGAATTACAATAAAAGAACCCAGGCCCCAGCGCCAGTCCTTTTCAATCAAAAATACAAGCAGGCTGATGGGCACTGATAAAATCAAGGCAGTGAAAAATGAAAGCTGGCGGGGAGAAATGTTTTTGGGAGAAAGCATGGTACCCTAAATCCCTTAAGGGACTTTTAAGAAAGCAAGTTCGTTTTTTTAATTTAATCCGGGATAAGGATGGAAGAGTGACCCTTCTCTTTATAAATATTATTACGAACAAATAGAGTTGATTCGGTCTAAGTTCTTCCGCCGCGGCGGAGACAGGGTGTTTTACAATTCAAATTTGTACCCCACCCCTTTTACCGTAGTGATGCAATCCACTCCGAGCTTCTGCCTGATTTTCCGGATGTGTACATCAATGGTGCGGTCGCCCACGATGACATCGGCCCCCCAAACCTGGCTCAGAATTTCGTTGCGTACAAAAACCCTTCCGGGTTTGGAAGCCAGCAGGTAGAGCAGTTCAAATTCTTTTTTTGCAAGCGCAATATCTTTCCCGTTGTATTGAACGATGAATTTTTCGGGGTCAATGATGAGCCTGTCAATGGCAATCACTTTGGCTTCGGTCTTTTGCAACCGGCGAAAGAGTGAATGCACTTTGCTCAGAAAAACTTTCGGGCTGATGGGCTTGCTGATATAATCATCGGCGCCGGTTTCAAGGCCGCGGATCTGCGTGCCTTCATCGCTAAGCGCTGTGAGAAATAAAATGAGTGTATTTTTAAATGCCGGCAGTTTCCTCAATATTTCACACACTTCCACCCCGTTTTTCCTGGGCATCATGATGTCGAGCACTATCAGGTCGGGGTGAAACATTTTGGCCTTATCAATAGCATCATCCCCATCTTTGGCCGTAACCACCTGGTAGCCTTCCTGCACCAGGTTATACTTCAGAATCTCAAGAATATCCGGTTCATCGTCAGCAATCAGTACTTTTCGGGCCCTGATGTCCATGTAGTAATTAAAATTTCGGCAAACCTAATTGAAAATGTTTTTTACCCTGCAAACCCTGCCGCTGCTAACACAGACTTAATGAAAAATTAATAATGCCTTCCCGGTTCGATATTTTCTGAATAATTTTAACATCTGAAAACCCGCTTACCGGCACCGGTGTTGGTCTTTATCAATAATCCGGAACTCAAAAAACTAAAAACTAATTTTGCACTATCCTTATGATTGCCACCCGACAATACACTTATTTCCTGTTAATTTTTCTGTCTGCGGTATTCCCTTCCCTGGCACAAACTTCCTTTTCGCAAAAAGACCCCACCCTGAAACCCGAATTCAGCCGGGCACTCTTTCATGATTATGTGGATGCCGAACAAAAAAAAGCTTTACAGGCCGACGGTAAGGATGATAAACTGTTTGCCGTTTCGCAAAATGAAGAAGTGAATATACACGTGACCAATGCGCTGATAGGGAAAGTGAATGAGCTGCAGAAAAAGATTGAAAAAGATTCGGCCATGGGTGCGCAAACAAAAATTCTTTATATCCGCGGGCTGGAACGCCTGCTGCGTGACCTGAATGCCAACTGGAAAACCAATCGCTTTGTGGTGACTTACTTGCCGGCCATGCTGGATGGTTATGAAAGTTGCATGGAGCTTGACCGACGCAAAGAAAGCATCGAAAACCTCGTTGAGCAGCTGCATTATGATATTGCCAGGCCGTTGCTCGACTGCACCGCCTTTGATAAAAATCCCGGGTTTAAAATTTCAAAAAATATTCTTGTAAGAAAATACTGCGTCCTTTATCCTGACCAGGTATTTGCCACGTTGCTGCGAACACTGCCACAGCAACCCGATCTTCCGTTTGCCGACAGCCTTATCACGGCTGCCGGCCATCGCAACCCGAAGCAACTCTATGATTATGCTGCTGCCAATAATGTACTGGGCAACCGTATAAAAAAAGTGAATGACCCGCTGGTGCAGGTGATTTCGAAAATGGCTACCGGCGGAGGGCATGGCCAGCTTTATTTTCCTTTTCTTGACAACCTGGTGAAAGGAAAAATGACACTGGACGAAATAGATGCGGTGAAAAATGATTCGCTGCAGTATTACCGCCTGCTGGTAAAAACACATCTTGATTACACTGAACGGCTGATGCATAAAGACACAGCATTTGAATATGCTGCACTTACGGCTATGCTGGGTAAAAAAGCAAGAGATGTATTTGTAAATACCATCAATGCCCTGCACGACCGGGATGATGTCACCCGCTTCCGTATCATTCAGCCGCTGAGTGCCGAAGAACTGTATTACCTCGCCGTGATGAGCGACGGAATTATTTATACTTCCAGTTTTGTAAAAGGTGTTTTTCCGCTAATGATGAGCAAGGCGGGCAATCGCGGCGACTCTGTGCTGCGGCTGGTGATGTTTGACCGCTACCGCAAATTCATCAA
>CAZDUO010000016.1:50664-53371 GCA_964508655.1 uncultured Chitinophaga sp.
AGCCGCAACAACAAAAAAGGAATGGTGATTTATAACCTGCTGGAAAAACTTTTTCTTTCGGCCGATACCACAAGAAATATTGACCTGACCCGTGAACTGGGCATACCGCCTGTGTATAATGTCAGTTATTCCTCGCTGGCAAACGACACGGGTATGGTGGCCATGCAGGTATTCTTTTACGGCGATAAAGACGGGCAGAATATTTTCGGCGGGTTTCAGAAAATGTTTTCTTCTTCACTTTGGAAAATCAGCCCGTCAAAACAATGGATTACCATCAGCTCGCTGAAAGGAAAGCCGGTGACCATTTATGCCAACCGGCCCCTGCCTGAAGAAACTGGCGAAGATGAAAAAGCGCAAAAGGCGCTGGATTCTTTTCTTGCGGCAAAAAAAATTCAGCCCGCCATAGTCATTCACCGCGGGCACAGCTATTATGCTCCTTACACCATTGACCAGATAAAACCCAGGGCAAAGATTGTATTTATGGGCAGCTGCGGCGGGTATCATCTCATTCACGACATTCTGAAAAATGCGCCGGATGCTCACATCATTGCTTCCAAGCAAATCGGTAAAACGGCCATCAACCGTCCTTTCTTCGAGCTGCTGATGGAAAAAGTGAGAAACGGCAGCAATATCGAATGGATAAATTTCTGGAAAGAGTTTCAGCAGAAAGTAAAAGTGGAAGGATTCGAAGATTACATTCCCCCGCATAAAAACCTCGGCGCACTTTTTATCAAAGCTTATAAAATTGCAATGGGTGAGACGGAGCAGGATCTGGCAGCAAGGAAATAGAGCTGCATTGCTAAATTGTTTAATTGTTAAATTGTTTGCTAATAAACAACCCGAAAATTTACCTGGTTAGAATAATGCACCGTCAATTCAACCATTTAGCAATTTAACCATCAAGCCATCCAACCATCAAACCATTTTTCTCCACTCCGTTCCTGTTCTTCTTTTTATTTTTGTTGATTAAAATTCTGCACGTGCCGGACGGGATACGAAACCGTTTTTTTGACTTTGAGCTCCTGAAAAGAGTTATACGTTTTGCAGCGCCTTACAAAAGAAGGTTTTTCCTGTCTGTTTTGCTGGCGGTCGTTCTTGCCATATTTACTCCCGTACGGCCGATACTGATTCAGGTGACGGTTGATAAATACATCAGCGGACGCATATGGGAAATGGTGCTGCTGGTTACCATTATCCAGGTGGCTTTTCTTTTTATTGAAACCGGGCTTCGGTTTTATTTTTCATTCATCACTGCCTGGCTGGGGCAAACCGTGGTAAAAGACCTGCGGGTGAAAGTGTATAAAAAAGTGCTGGGCTTAAACCTTTCGCAGTTTGATAAAACACCCATCGGCACCCTGACTACAAGAACTGTTGACGACATTGAACGCATCAATGATGTGTTTGCCGACGGGCTGATACCCATCATTGCCGATTTGCTTTCCATTGTCTGTGTGCTCGGGTATATGTTTTGGGCCGACTGGCGGCTCACCCTCATTGCGCTGGTGCCATTTCCTTTCCTGCTGCTGGCCACTTATTATTTTAAAGAAAGTGTCAACAAATCTTTTCACCGGGTGCGGAATGCCGTGGCCAGCCTGAATGCGTTTGTGCAGGAACACATCACCGGCATGCAGGTGGTGCAGGCTTTTGCGGCAGAAGAAAGAGAGTTTGAAAAATTTAAAAAGATAAACAAGGAACACCGCAATGCCAACATCCATGCCATCTGGGCTTATTCCATTTTTTTCCCGGTGGTGGAAATTGTGCTGGCTGCATCCGTCGGGTTAATTGTATGGTGGACATCGAAAGAAGCGCTGAACCTGCAGCAAAGCCAGCAGGGCACGCTGATGGCTTTTATTCTTTGCCTCAATCTCATCTTTCGTCCGCTGCGGGTGATTGCCGATAAATTCAACGTGCTGCAAATGGGTATGGTAGCAAGCGAAAGGGTATTTAAGGTGCTGGACAATGACGATTTTCTGCCCGCTTCGCCGATGAATGCATACAAACCGATGCACATACATGGCAAAATTGATTTTGAAAATGTAGTGTTTGGTTATTCGCCGCTCAGCCCGGTTTTAAAAAATGTTTCCTTTACTGTGAAGCCCGGCGAAACAGTGGCCATAGTAGGCCATACGGGCAGCGGCAAAACCACCATCATCAGCCTGCTCAACCGGCTCTATCACATTCAGCAGGGCGCCATAAAAATTGACGACAACAATATTGAAGATTACGACCTTGAAACCCTGCGGAAAAATATAGGCGTGGTGCTGCAGGATGTTTTTCTTTTTTCCGGCTCCATCATTGACAACATCACCCTGCGCAATCCTGATATTCCGCGGGAAAAGGTGATGGAGGCGGCAACGATGATCGAAATGCATGATTTCATAATGCAATTGCCGGGGGGGTATGATTTTAATGTGATGGAGCGTGGCGCCACGCTTTCGCTTGGCCAGCGGCAGCTGCTATCTTTTATCCGTGCACTGCTTTACAATCCTTCCATCCTCATTCTTGATGAAGCCACCTCATCGGTGGATACGGAAAGTGAAATGCTGATTCAGCATGCCATTGATAAACTGATTGCCGGCCGCACTTCGATAGTAATTGCTCACCGGCTGAGCACCATCCGCAAGGCAAATAAGATAATTGTGCTTGATAAGGGCGAAGTAGTTGAAACCGGCACCCACGATGAGCTGCTTGCAAAGGAAGGCTTTTA
>CAZDUO010000017.1:0-25208 GCA_964508655.1 uncultured Chitinophaga sp.
AAAAATGCCGCGAAGCGGTGCTGCGCTACAAAGACAAATGGGACGACCTGACCCGCAAGATGGGTTATTGGGTGGACCTGGATGATCCCTACATCACTTTCAAAAATGAATACATCGAAACGCTGTGGTGGCTGCTGAAGCAGTTGTACAAAAAAGGGTTGCTGTACGAAAGCGTCAGTATTCAACCTTACTCACCCGCCGCAGGTACGGGGTTGAGTTCACACGAACTGAACCAGCCCGGAACATACAAAGATGTAAAAGACACCAGCTGTGTAGCTATGTTTCGGGCCGTACAGGACGAGAAAAGCAAATTTCTTCACGATGCAGTACATGGCGCTGAAGTTTTCTTCCTGGCATGGACCACCACTCCGTGGACACTTCCTTCCAACCTTGGATTGACAGTGGGAGCCGGTATAGATTATGTACTTGTAAAAACATTTAATCCCTATACTCATTTGCCAAATAATGTTATCCTGGCAAAAGCATTGATAGGAAAATATTTTAAAGAGGAAGGCAGGGATGGCGATTTTGCCGGTTACAATGAGAAGATAAAAATAATTCCCTGGTCTGTTGTAAAGGAATTCAAAGGCGCTGACATAGAAGGTTGCAGGTATGAGCAATTGCTTTCCTTTGAAGCAAATAGCCCTGACAAGGCAGGAGGTGATCCTTTCAGAGTTTTATTGGGCGATTTTGTTACAACTGATGAAGGCACGGGCATTGTTCACACAGCTCCTGCCTTTGGAGCGGATGACTTTAAAATCGGTAAAAAATATAATATCGGCATCCTCACCATGGTGGACCGTGAAGGAAAGTTTGTGGACGGTCTCGGCGAGTTCAGCAGCCGCTATGTAAAAAATTATAAAGACGAAAAAGATTATGTGGATGTGAATGTGGACATCGCCGTGAAGCTGAAAAAAGAAAACCGTGCTTTTAAAGTAGAGAAATACGAACACAGCTATCCGCATTGCTGGCGTACAGATAAACCCGTTCTTTATTATCCGCTGGATGCATGGTTTATTAAAACCACGGCTATCAGGGATAGAATGGTTGAATTGAATAAAACCATTAACTGGAAACCCAAATCAACCGGCGAGGGCCGCTTTGGCAACTGGCTGGAGAATATGGTGGACTGGAACCTGAGCCGTAGCAGGTTTTGGGGAACGCCCTTGCCGATATGGAAAACGGAAGATGGCGAAGAAGAGATATGTATTGGTTCAGTTGAGGAACTCCGAAATGAAATTGAAAAAGCCGGTGATTTAAACAAATCTGAAATCCGAAATCAGAAATCTGAAATCGATCTTCACAAGCCTTATGTTGATGAAATTGTATTACTGAGCAAATCAGGCAAACCCATGAAGCGGGTTCCCGATCTGATCGATGTGTGGTTCGACAGTGGCGCCATGCCGTATGCCCAATGGCATTTCCCCTTTGAGAATAAAGAAACATTTGAACAGAATTTTCCTGCCGATTTTATTTGCGAAGGCGTGGACCAGACAAGAGGATGGTTCTACACCCTGCATGCCATTGCCGCATTGGTTTTCGATTCTGTATCATTCAAAACCTGCGTGTCCAACGGGCTGGTACTTGATAAAAACGGAAACAAAATGAGCAAGCGCCTCGGCAATGTAGTGGATCCTTTCAAAACCATTGAAACATTCGGCGCCGATGCCACGCGGTGGTATCTTGTTACCAATGCATCGCCGTGGGAAAATATGAAGTTTGACCTCGATGGCATTAAAGAAGTACAGCGCAAATTTTTCGGTACACTTTACAATACATACCAGTTTTTTGCCCTGTACGCAAACGTGGATGGATTTTCTTTTTCAGAAAAATATGTACCGCCTGGTGAACGACCTGAGATTGACCGTTGGATTCTTTCCTCCTTAAATACGCTGGTAAAGAAAGTAAATGATTACATGGATGACTACGAACCCACGCAGGCCGGCCGTGCTGTTGAGGATTTTGTGGATGAGCACCTGAGCAACTGGTATGTCCGTCTTTGCCGCCGCCGCTTCTGGAAAGGAGAGTATGAGCATGATAAAGTTTGTGCATACCAGACCTTGTATGAATGTCTTGAAATAGTAGTACGGCTGATGGCGCCCATTTCACCTTTTTTCAGCGATGCCATTTTCCAAAACCTGAATGCAGTAACCAGGCGTTTCAATGCTGAATCGGTTCATCACCTGGATTTTGCCATTGCAAATGAAGCAGCCATTGACGAACAGCTGGAAGAAAGAATGCAACTGGCGCAGGATGCATCTTCCCTTATTTTATCTCTTCGCAAAAAACAAAATATAAAAGTGAGGCAGCCGCTGCAAAAAGTATTGATACCGGTAGTACATGCAGCGATGAAAGAACAACTGCAACGGGTGGAAGATTTAATAAAAGCCGAAGTGAATGTAAAGGAAATTGAGTACCTCAATGCCGATAATACTTTTATCAGGAAAAAAGTGAAGCCCAATTTTGTGGCGCTTGGTAAAAAGCTGGGTTCTAAAATGAAAACTGTTGCTTCGCTTCTGAGCCTGTTTACCCAGGAACAAATAAGAATGTTGGAAAAAGATGGTCAATATAATTTGTCAGTTGATGGCGAAGAATTAATATTACAGGCTTCGGAAGTAGAAATATCCAGCGAAGACATTCCCGGGTGGCTGGTAGCGGGAAAAGGGGCATTGACGGTGGCGCTTGATGTTACCATCACTCCCGAACTGGAACACGAAGGCAACGCAAGAGAGTTTGTTAACCGTATTCAAAAAATCAGAAAAGACAGCGGCTATGAACTGACTGACAGGATTGAAGTAATAGTAGCAGCCAGCAATGCCGGTCTGCCTAACGGACAGGGATTAAAAAATTCATTAGCTCAGTTTAAAGACTATATTTGCGCCGAAATTCTGGCGGATAAGCTGGAGTTTTTACCCGAAACCGACAGCGGAATTGAGATTGAAGTGAATGATATTCAACTGAAAGTGTTTGTATCAAAAAAAGCTTAATCGTATGGCTAACAAGAAAAAGCCTGCCCGCACAGCAGGCGGGCCTGCAGCGAAAAAAGCGGCTAAGCCAGTGAAAAAAACAGCAGCAAAAAAACCGGCAACAAAAAAGCAGGCCAAAAAAAATGCTTCACACAAACCAGCTAAACCGGCTGTAAAAAAAACCGCACACCCGAAAGCTGGTAAAGCACATGTAAAACCTGCAGCAAAAAAATCAACCGAAAAACCGTCAGAAAAAAAACCGGTAAGTGTTGCAGTCCGGTCATTAGTTTCAGTAAAACCCCAAATAAAACCAATAGTGAAAAAAGAACCGCCCAAGCCCGTGAAAGTTGTGATTCCGAAAACAACAACCAAGTCAGTAAAAAAATATGAGCCCGAATTTACCAAATCCGTACTGGACTCGCAGATGCAGGACCCCAGCGCACCGGCGCTGCGGTATTCCGATACCGAACTGGCCGAGTTTCGTGAAATAATTATGAAAAAGCTGGATGCAGCAAAAAAAGAACTGACTTACCTGCAAGGGCTCATTACCCGTAAAGATGAAAGCGGCGATATGGATGAAGGCCGCTATATGACAATGGAAGACGGCAGCGTAAGTATGGAGCGGGAACAACTGAGCCAGATGGCCAGTCGCCAGATTACTTTTATTGATCACCTTGAAAAAGCGTTGATGCGCATTGAAAATAAAACCTACGGCATTTGCCGCGTTACAGGCAAACTGATTGATAAAGCCAGGCTCCGTGCCGTGCCGCATGCCACGCTCAGCATCGAAGCCAAGCAGATGATGAATAAATAATTTTTGCCCGTTAATTCAATGCCGAAGTTCAAAAGACTCCTTTTGAACTTTTTTATTTTTTACTGTCAAGAAATACCTGGAAACCCACGCCAATAGTAAAGCCATGACCGGTGAATTTATTGGCAGGTTCCGAAACGGTGGTCTGGTCAATGCTTCCATTATTGCCCAAGTCAACCTGCGTGGTGGTTTTAAAAGTTGTCTTGTTGTAAGAATAATTGTAGCCGGCAAAAAAATCAAGACCGGTATGGTCATTCAGCATCCTGGTAAACCCGAAAGCCAGCGATGCGTTGATAAAAAAATCACCTGACGATTTACCATCAAAAGTGCTCTTATCGTTTGCTGCAAAATAAAATCCATCGCTGGAGGATGAACCGGTGCCAAAATTCAGGCTGAACTGCCCGAAAGGTTTTGCCTGGCCTGCGGAAGAAAAATAATTTCTTGCAAACCCGCCTATACCCAGGGTGAAGCTGCTGCTTTTATTTTTATTAAATGTATTTCCGTTAGCGGCCGACTCATCAGTTATATTACTGTTGGTGTAGCCGAAAACCAGTTGGGCACCGATAGCGGTATTATCAGAAACAAACCATCCCATACCTGGATTGGCGGATATACTTAAGCGATTATTGGTGGAAGTAAATCCGGTAGTGGGAGCCGGATAGCTGTACTCCGATTTTCCGGAACTGAACAGAATGCTGCCAACAGAAGCACCGGCCATTCTCTTTCCTTTCTTAAACTGTGCAGCCGCCTGGTAACTAAAAAGCATAAGCCAAAAAACGGGAAAGAATATTTTTTTCATAAACTTAGTTTGATGCTGAAAGTGCAGCCGAAAATAAGCAAACTATCAGCACGGGCAATTTATTCACACCGGAAAGAATTTTTCCGTAATCTGGTTTCGGGTATTGGCGGTTTGAATGAAAGGCTTTACATTTAACCTGAAAATCATTCCTAAACCTCTAACTAACTATTATGAGAAAGTACAGATTGCTTTCACTGCTTCTCGTAGCCTTTACATTTGTTATTGTAAATTGTACTAAAGAAGGGCCGCAAGGTCCTGCTGGTCCTACAGGTCCACAGGGCGCCCCGGGATTAACAGGTCCCACCGGTCCGACCGGCCCTACTGGACCCACAGGTCCCACGGGTCCGCAAGGCCCGGCTGGTCCGCAAGGCCCGGCAGGTACTGCCAATGTGATTTATTCTCCCTGGTTTAGCGATGCAACATTCAGTCCAACATGGGCAGATACTGTTTTGACTTTTGTAGGTACTGTATCAAGAGCGATAAAGGCTGCACCTGGTGTTACTTCATCTATAATTAATCAGGGTATTGTATTGAGCTATCTTCGCGGGACCAGTGTTGTAGAACCACAACTGTTACCATGGACATTATTTACCTCTGGAACAACTATGCAACAGAATTTTATTCTTCAGGTTGGAAAAATCATGTATTACTGGAATGATTTACTTGATGGTGATGCCAGCGGTTTCACCTCTTTCGGATTTGAATATCGCTATGTTATCATTCCCGGCGGAGTGGCCGGAGGCCGCACTTCACAGCCAACAGCAGAAATTAACGGACAACTATATACTGAAAGCCAGTTAAAGGCCATGCCATATTCTCAAATCTGCAGTTTGCTGAATATTCCGCAATAAATTTATAATATAATCAGAGAGCCGTCTCGCCTAGTGCAGGACGGCTTTTCTTTTTTTATTCTTTTTTCTATTCTGCCTTACCTTGTGACAGCAATTTTAAATTATGAAAAAAACCCTGACTGCCTTTTATTGCCAATTTTTTTTATTGATCATTTTTGCTCAATCTTCCGGTATAGTTTCCGGCCCCCTGCTTGGCCCGGTGGAATTGCGGGATGCAAAAATCTGGATTGAAGTGTCGCCGGCAGTAAAATCGGTTTCGCTTCAGTATAAAAAAAAGGGAGAAATAAAAACCAGGACAATAGTTTACAAAGGTCAGCTTGGAAATGAATTCAACCCTTTGCAACTAACTATCGGCGGGCTGGATTTCAATACGGCTTACGAATATCAATTTATTATTGACGGAAAACCCTCGGCAGCAAAAGGCGGGTTTACCACAAAAGACCTGTGGCAATACCGGAAACCGGCGCCGGATTTTTCTTTTCTTACCGGCAGTTGTGCCTACTTCAACCAGTCGGTGTATGACCGGCCCGGCACACCTTACGGAAAAGATTCATCCATTTTTGAAAGCATGGCCAGGGAAAAAGCTGCTTTTATGCTGTGGCTGGGCGATAACTGGTATACAAGAGAAGTTGATTATTTCAGTGAATGGGGCCTTTGGTATCGGGCGCAAAGAGACAGGGCGCAGCCCGTGCTGCAAAACTTCTGGAAAGCCATGCCGCATGTGGCCACCTGGGATGATCATGATTATGGCCCGAACGACATTGGGAAAAATTATATACTTAAAAATGTTAGCCGCACTATCTGGAAGCAGTACTGGTGCAACCCCTCCTGTGGCGAAAACGAAGAAGGCATCTACACCATGTATTCGTGGGGCGATGTGGATTTTTTTCTTACCGACGACCGCTGGTGGCGCAGCGCCGACCGTATGAAAGATTCGGTGGATAGCAAACCCAATCCTGGAAAAAGAATGCTGGGCATCCGGCAGATGGAATGGCTGAAAAATGCATTGCTGTACAGCGGCGCCACGTTTAAAATTATTGTGGTGGGCAGCCAGGTGCTGAATCCCGTTTCTCCTTTTGACAAATGGAGAAATTTTCCCGCCGAATATGATGAACTGATGAATTTTCTTGCAGAAAATAAAATCAACGGTGTGATGTTTCTTACCGGCGACCGGCATCACAGTGAAATAATAAAAGCAGAGAGGCCGGGCACTTACCCGCTGTATGATATTACGGTTTCTCCGCTTACCTCCGCAACCCATAAATTCGGTATGGAAGAAGCCAATAATCCTTATCGTGTATTTGGCCTGCCCGAAAAACAGAATTATGCACGGGTAAGTATTACAGGCAATAGAAATGAAAGGATGCTTACCGTTGAATTTCGTGGCCTGAATGGTGAACCGCTTGGCCGGTGGAGTGTAAATGAAAAAGAATTGAAAACACCGCTGACCAGAAACCAATAACCAGCAACCATGGCTATGACTATACATTTTACATATGAAAAAAGCAAAGTGATGCAGGCGCTGCGCTATCATTTCATCACCCGGCCCGAACTGCGCTTTATGATTATTCTTGTCAATGTATTTGCCCTGGTATCAGCTGCATTGTTTTATTTTAAAAAAGTAACACCGCTAGCTTTTATGATTTCTTCAGTGTTGTGGTTCATGCTTATGATCAGCATTTGGTTTATCATGCCGGCCATGATATACAGGAGAACCGCAACTTTCAGAGATCATTTTGAAATGAATTTTGGAGAAGATGGATTTACATTGGGCAATGAACGGGGCTCACGCAGCTGGCCCTGGAAAACGCTGAGCACCTATACAGAAAGTCCTCATTTTTTTCACCTCTATTTCGACAGCCGTTCTTTTTTCCTGGTTCCCAAATCCGGCTGTAAAACCACCGATGAAATTTTTCAGTTGCGAAATCTTTTGAAATCAAAAATCAGGAAATAATTGTGTAAAGGTTGGATGGTTGAATGGCCGTTCGGCAATAATGCCTCAGGGTAAAACGTGGAAGAAAAAAATCATCAATAATTTGGTACGGAAGCGATTTGGTCAGCCTCTCAAAGTTCTTTCTCCATTACATAGTGCGGAATAGTGATATGAATAAACTCATCGCTGCAGACTCTGTAACCCATTTTTTCAAAAAACGGGACGGTGGGTTTCCGGGCATTCATGGTCATAATTCTATATCCGTGATCCCTTGCCAGGTTTTCGGCAAATTGAATCAGTGCCCGGCCGATACCTTTACCCTGCAGGTTATTCAGCACAGCCATTTGTCTTAGTTTGGCAATTTTAGGTTTCAGTTCCACAATCATGCAGCATCCCAGCATCTGCTCATCTTCAAAAGCGCCAATCAACAGGTTGTTTTTTTCTTCTTCCAGTTCTGTTGCAGTAAAACTAAGGCCAAGGGGTTTACGCAATATATCATCCCTCAGCTTTACCATTTGACGGTATTCCGGCGTGCCATAATCTATTATCTTCAGAGCCATTGGTTGGTTTTGCGGGTTATCAATGCAGGTTTTCAATTTACAACTTATATCAATACTATCAACTGTTTGCCATTTAATTTTTCCAGGCTGATTTTATGTTTATTGATTCATATACAGGCCTTTTTGGGGTTTAAAAAAAAATGCTCCAAATGCGGTGATTAGTTCAAATATTCTATTTTTGCAGCCATATTTAACTAAACCAACTCATCATGTCAGACATTGCATCAAGAGTAAAGAAAATCATTGTTGACAAATTAGGTGTTGATGAAGCTGAAGTTACCAATGAAGCTTCTTTTACCAATGATTTAGGCGCCGATTCACTCGACACAGTAGAACTGATTATGGAATTCGAAAAGGAATTTAATATCTCCATTCCTGACGAGCAGGCCGAAACCATTACCACGGTTGGTCAGGCTATTGCTTACCTGGAAGAAAACGCAAAGTAAATTCCGGCCCACCCTGGGTGAGTGCAGGAAAAAATTAACTCCGCCTTCTGACTGGCATCCAGCGAAGGCGGTTTTACTTACTGGCTGCTATCAGTATCTTTAATAAAATTTTTGCCGGATAATATGGCTTTAAAACGAGTAGTAGTTACAGGGCTGGGTGCATTAACCCCACTCGGCAATACCGTTGATGATTACTGGAACGGCCTTGTTAATGGTGTATCCGGTGCTGATATGATCAGCCTGTTCGATGCGTCCAAATTCAAAACACGGTTTGCCTGTGAAATAAAAGGTTTTGAACCCACCGCCTTTCTTGACCGGAAAGAGGCCCGCAAAATAGACCGGTTCACTCAAACGGCCCTGGTGGCAAGCGACCAGGCTGTAAAAGATGCAGGCATTACAAAAGAGAATGTGGATACGGATAAAGTGGGAGTCATCTTTGCCAGTGGCATAGGCGGCCTGATAACCTTCCAGGAAGAAGTAATGAATTTTGCAAAAGGCGATGGTACGCCGCGGTTCAATCCATTCTTTATTCCAAAAATGATTCTCGACATTGCCGCCGGGCATATTTCCATGCGCCATGGTTTCCGCGGTCCCAACTTTGCCGTGGTCAGCGCCTGTGCTTCTTCTACCAATGCATTAATGGAAGCGTTTAACCTGATTCGCCTTGGCCTTGCCCGTATTATTTTAACCGGCGGTTCTGAAAGTGTGATTAGCGAAGCCGGCGTAGGTGGTTTTAATGCCATGAAAGCCCTGAGCGAAAGAAACGATGATCCCAAATCGGCCAGCCGCCCCTACGATAAAGATCGCGACGGGTTCGTGATGGGAGAAGGTGCCGGTGTAATTGTGCTGGAAGAACTGGAACATGCGAAGGCAAGAGGTGCAAGAATATATTGTGAAATAGCCGGCTGTGGCGCTACTGCTGATGCACATCACATTACAGCGCCACATCCTGAGGGCCTCGGCGCCAAAAATGTAATGAATGCAGCGTTGGAAGATGCAGGTATGAAACCCGGTGACATTGATTATATCAATACACATGGCACATCCACACCGCTGGGCGATGTGGCAGAAGTAAAAGCTATCATAGATGTTTTTGGCGAAGAGGCATTTCAATTAAATATCAACTCCACCAAATCAATGACCGGCCATTGCCTCGGCGCTGCCGGTGTGATAGAAGCAATTGCCTGCATCAAAAGCGTAGTACATGATACCGTACCGCCTACCATCAATCATTTTACCGACGATCCTGAACTTGATCCACGGTTGAACTTTACCTTCCATAAAGCACAGCAAAGAACAGTAAGAGCAGCACTTAGTAATACCTTCGGCTTTGGCGGGCACAATGCCTGTGTGATTGTGAAAAAATACCAGTAGAAAATCACAAATTCCAACAAAAAGAACAAACATCAAACCGCAATTTGAAATCCGTGTCATTTTATAAGCTATTAACTTTTCAGAATCAAAATTTTCATTGAGGCCGTCATTTGAAAATCTTCGGAAAATTTTTCGTAGCTTTTCTCCGTGGATTTTTTCAAACAGCTTTTCAAGGAAGAAACCGGGACATCATTCAAAAAGCAGTTGAAAAATGTGCTGGGGTTCAGTCCCGGAAATATTGCACTCTATCAAACTGCACTAACACACCGCTCGGTGCGTGAAAACGCCGATGAAAACAACGAGCGGCTCGAATATCTTGGCGATGCAGTGCTCAGCGCCCTGATTGCGGATTATCTCTTCAAGCGGTATCCCTACCGCGAAGAAGGGTTTCTTACTGAAATGCGCAGCAAAATGGTTAACCGCCAGCAGCTGAATGAAATTGCCCTGCGCATGGGACTGAAAAAAATTACCCTTTACAACAAATCTGACGGCTCGCTGAAAATAAGCCAGATTTTTGGCAACACACTCGAAGCGCTGGTTGGCGCTATATACCTTGACCGGGGGTATAAAAAAACAGCCAAATGGGTGACAGAACGGATTATTTTACCCCACATGTTTATCGACGACCTGGAGATTCTGGAAATAAATCACAAAAACAAACTGTATGGCTGGGCCAATAAAAACGGTAAAGTGCTGGAGTTTGAAACGATTGAGGAAAAAATGGAAAACGGCCGCCGCCTCTTTACCATTGCCGCTGTAGTAGATGGAAACAAAATAGCCGAAGGGAAGGCTTTTAATAAAAAAGATGCTTCCCAAATTGCGGCACAAAGCGCTGTGGAAATATTGGGAATAATGAATTTGGAAAACGAAACGAATGCGGAGGAAGAAAAGTAAAACTAATTATACCGCATCCTGGCACAATTCAACAAGTACCCCGCCCGTTGTTTTAGGATGAAGAAAACAAACCAGTTTATTGTCGGCTCCTCGCTTTGGTATTTCATTTAATAAAATAAATCCTTCCGCTTTCAGCCGCTTCATTTCCGCTTCAATGTTTTCCACTTCAAAAGCGATATGATGCAGCCCTTCGCCTTTTTTCTCAATAAACCGGGCAATGATGCTGCCGGGTATGGTGCTTTCAAGCAGTTCAATTTTTGTGTCGCCGCACTGGAAAAAAGCAGTGGTTACCTGCTCGGTTTCCACCACTTCTGTTTTATAACAACGGCTGTTCAGCAGCTTTTCAAAAAGCGGTACCGACAGAGCCAGGCTTTTTACAGCAATCCCGATATGTTCAGCTTTTTGCATAAAAATTTATTTCAGGTTCTGGAAAGCTTTACGATTTTGGTAAAATTACTGTTACTCAATGAAATTTGCCTTCCGGTTAAGCCACTTTGAGGCTAATTTTGTAGCCGGTCAAATTATCATCTGAAAAAACTATGTTGAAACTTCCCATATACCTTGATCACAACGCCACTACTCCCTGCGATCCGCGGGTAGTGGAGGCAATGATACCTTATTTTACAAACAGCTTTGGCAATGCAGCCAGCCGCAATCATCCTTTTGGCTGGCAGGCTGAAGAAGCGGTTGATTATGCCCGCGAGCAGATTGCCAGGCTCATTGGTGCCGACCCCAAGGAAATCATTTTTACATCCGGCGCCACCGAAGCCGACAACCTGGCGCTGAAAGGTGTGTTTGAAATGTATGCCGGCAAAGGCAATCATATTATCACCTGCAATATCGAACACAAAGCCGTACTGGATACCTGCAAGCATCTTGAAAAGGAAGGAGCGGAGGTTACTTATTTAAAGGTAACGGATGATGGGCTGATAGACCTGCATGAGCTGGAAGCCGCCATCAGGCCCACCACCATCCTGGTGGCCATCATGTATGCCAATAATGAAATAGGAACCGTGATGCCCATCAGGGAAATCAGCGCCATTGCAAAAAAGAAAGGGGTGCTTGTATTCAGCGATGCCACACAAGCCGTGGGCAAAATTCCGGTGGACGTGAATAAAGACGGCATTGACCTGATGGCGTTCACCGCACATAAAATGTACGGGCCAAAGGGTATCGGCGCTTTGTATGTGCGCCGGAAAAATCCGCGGGTGAAAGTAACAGCGCAGATGGATGGCGGCGGTCATGAACGAGGCATGCGCAGCGGTACACTGAATGTGCCGGGTATAGTGGGTTTTGGCAAGGCCTGTGAGCTTTGCTATAATGAAATGGCAGAAGAATCGAAAAGACTGAGCGCTTTAAGAGATAAGCTTGAAAATGAATTGATGAGTATTGAAGAAGCGCACCTGAACGGAAGCAAGGAACATCGCCTGCCGCATGTAACCAATATTTCGTTCAAGTTTGTGGAAGGTGAAGGATTGCTGATGGGTTTTAATAAAGATATTGCCGTTTCATCAGGTTCAGCCTGTACCTCGGCTTCACTGGAGCCTTCGTATGTGCTGAAAGCCCTGGGGCTTGGCGATGACCTGGCACATAGCTCGCTTCGTTTTGGCCTGGGCCGGTTTACCACCGAAGAACAAATTGATTACACCATAGAGCAGGTATCCAAGACGGTAAATCGCCTGCGGGAGATGAGCCCCCTGTGGGAAATGTATAAGGAAGGCATTGACCTGAATACGATTGAATGGGCACATCATTAAATTTTCAGTACGTTGTATTGAAACGAAAACCTAAAAAATTTTTTTATGGCATATTCAGAAAAAGTGCTTAACCATTACCAGAACCCCCAAAATGTGGGCACGCTGGATAAAAGCAAACAAAATGTGGGCACCGGCCTGGTGGGTGCTCCCGAATGCGGCGACGTAATGCGACTGCAGATTGAAGTGGATGATACTACCGGCCTGATTAAGGATGCCAGGTTTAAAACCTTTGGCTGCGGCTCAGCTATTGCTTCCTCGTCGCTGGCTACCGAGTGGCTGAAAGGCAAAACCATTGATGAAGCGGTGAAGATTGACAACATGGAAATAGTGGAAGAACTTCACCTGCCGCCGGTAAAAATTCACTGCTCAGTGCTGGCCGAAGATGCCATCAAAGCAGCTGTGAATGACTATCGTAAAAAGAATGGCCTGCCGGAACTGAAGTTTGAGGAAAGTGTGGTTCATTAAAAAGTAAAAATTAAAAAGTTAAAAGTAAAAAACACAACTCCGGATTTGATGTTTTTGAATTTTCACTTTTGACTTATAACTTACTATGAGTGTAGCACTGGAAAATAGTATTTATATTAGCGATAAGGCAAAGGCCAAAGTACAGCAGCTGATGGCTGATGCCGGCATTGCCAACGAACCGTCTTATTTTCTGCGGGTAGGTGTGGTGGGCGGCGGCTGCTCGGGTCTCAGCTACAAACTCGACTTCGACAACGAACAAAAACCCATGGACCAGGTGTTTGAAGATAATGGTCTGAAAGTGGTGACCGACCTGAAAAGTTTTCTTTACCTGGTAAATACCACGCTTGATTTTTCTGACGGGCTGAACGGGAAAGGATTTTACTTCAGCAATCCCAACGCCAGCCGCACCTGCGGATGCGGGGAAAGCTTTGCCGTTTAACACACGGCTCCCGCATGAGAGCAGAGAAAATTTCTTTTCCTGATTTTTATTATGATGAAATCTCCTTCCAGGGAGATTTTTTTTGTTCCAGTAAGGCTTATTGCCTGATGGTGTACAATAAATCCGCAATCCAAAATCCAAAATCAAAAATCAAAGCCGTATTTTGCACCATACTATCCATGCCTATGTGGTCTGTTTGCAAAAAAGAGCTCAGGCAGTTCTTCAGCAGTCTTACCGGGTACATTGCCATTATCGTTTTCCTTGGGGTAAACGGGCTGGTGCTATTTGTTTTTGATAACAACATTTTTGATTTTGGCTATGCGACAATCGACCGTTTTTTTCAGCTGGCACCGTGGATTTTACTGCTGCTGATTCCTGCCATCAGCATGCGCAGTTTTGCCGAAGAATTCAAAACGGGCACCTACGAAATACTGCAAACCCGGCCGCTTACCCGCTGGCAAATCATTTTTGGAAAATACTTCGGCAGCCTGGCGGTTGTGCTCATTGCCCTGCTGCCCACCATCATTTATTATTTTTCTGTGCAGCGGCTTTCTTCCGGCGAAGGCATTGACACCGGCGCCACGATGGGCTCTTATATCGGACTATTTTTTCTTGCCGCCGTATTTACTGCCATGGGCGTTTGTGCCAGCAGTTTTACCAGCAATGCTGTGATTGCTTTTATCGCCAGCCTGCTTGGCTGCGCATTATTTTATTACGGCTTTCATGCCATCAGCCGGCTGCCGGGGTTGAACAGCGGGGCTGATTATTATGTGGAAATGGCCGGCATAGATTTTCATTACCGCAGCATCAGCCGCGGGGTGGTGGACTCAAGAGACCTGGTTTATTTTCTCAGCCTTATTTTTCTTTTTCTTGCCATCACCAACCGTAACCTGGTAAAAAGATAACCTGCCGATGAAAACGTTTACTGTCAAAATATGGTCTTCAAAATCCTGGTGGCTGGCCCTGTTGGTATCTTTCTTTCTCATCAATTTTCTTGCTTCTGTTTTTCATACACGCCTTGACCTGACAAAAGAAAAAAGATATACCCTGAGCAAAGCCACCAGGGATTTGCTCAGAGGCCTGGATGAGCCGGTAATGATAGATGTGTTCATTGAAGGATCCGGGCTGCCATCGGAAGTGCGGCGATTGAAAAATACAATCAATGAATTCCTGGTTACCTGCAGGGAGTACAGCAAAGGAGAACTGCAATTCCGGTTTATCAATCCTTATACCGGGCTGAGCGATTCATTGCAAACAAGACTGGAAGACTCCCTCAACTATTTTTACGGGCTATATCCTTCTATATTGGATGCCCCCGAAAAAGTGGGCGACAAACTGGAAATAAGTAAAGTGATACATGGGGCTGTTGCAAAGTACAGGGATACAACTATCGGCATTAATTTTTTAAAAGGGCTGAAAGGGTTTGGAAGCGAAAGGGAGCAAAGGGCTGCTTTGTACAACAACGTAGAAGCAACACTTGAATACCGCTTTGCCGGCGCTATTCAAAAAATTATTGCCAAAGAAAAGCCGGTAGTGGCTTATGCGCTTGGTCATGGCGAAGCATGGGGCTATAATGCAGATGATGCCGTGCGCAGCCTGGTAAGGGAATACCGCTTTGATACAATTAATATAAGGCAGGTGCCTTATATACCGGCTTCGGCTGATGCGCTGATTATTTTAAAACCCACCGAATCATTTTCTGATGATGATAAGCTCAAGATAGATCAGTACCTGTTGCGGGGCGGCCGGGTATTTATGATGGTGGACAATATGTATGCGGAGTTTGACAGCCTGTACAAATCAAACGGGTTTATCGCCTTTGACCGCGGCCTTAATCTCGAAGACCTTTTATTCAAATATGGAGTAAGGTTAAACCAGAATCTGCTGCAGGATATGCAGTGTGATAAATTGGGACAGATGAGCAGTAATCCGGATAATCCACAGGCACGGCTGGTTGACTGGCCATTTTTTCCCATACTGAACGGCACCCATCATCCCATCAGTAAAAATCTTGACGGGGTGCTGACCATGTTTCCCAATACACTGGACACGGTAAAGGCAGAAGGGGTTAAAAAAACTTACCTTTTAAAATCATCCTCCAATGCAAGAACATTGCAGGCACCGGCAAAGGTTGACTTCGGGTTTTTGCAGATTGCACCGGATAGCAGGCTTTTTACAGTAAAAGACACAGGAGTAGCCGTGCTGCTGGAGGGGAAGTTCAAATCACTTTATGCTGCACGGGTGTCAAAACTGATGTCTGATTCGTTGCGGGCAATGAACCTGCCTTTTTTAAGCGAAGCAGAGAAACCCGGAAAAATAGTGGTAGTAGCTGATGGCGACATTGCCCTTAACCAGGTGAGCCCGCAGTACGGCCCGCTGCCGATGGGTTACAATTTTTATACACGCTATACCTATGCCAACAGCGAATTTTTCTTAAATACGCTTGAATACCTTGTAAACCCATCGGGAATACTGGAAACAAGAGCTAAAGATTATACGCTTCGTTTGTTTGACCCCAAAAAAGTTGATACCCAAAAATCCTTCTGGCAGCTTATCAATATTGCCGCCCCGGTTTTACTCATTATTCTTTCCGGGTTTATTTACCAGCAGGCAAGAAGAAGGAAATACACCGTGTAAACTGACAATAATTTTACAAATACTCCATCCTGCTGCTGTGGAATTTCGTTGACAAAGCCATGCGTTGCTATTGCAATTGTCTTTCTGCTTTTCTCCTTTCCCTTCTGTCTTATACCTTTTACCCTATACCTTGTCCCATGCGCCTTTCCTTTATCTTTGCCATTCCTAAAAATTGTAAATGACACCCGGGCAGGTTAGCTATTTTGTTTTCGGCGTTGTTCTTATCCTGGCTATTGCTTTTGATCTCGGGCTACTTAGCAGGAAAAATAAAACCATCAGCATTAAACAGGCGTTAATCCAGACTTTTTTCTGGGTGGGTCTTGCGCTTGCATTTTTTGTTTTTGTGTGGATTGAGCGGGGCCAGCGCACCGGGCTGGAATACCTGAGCGCCTACCTGATGGAATGGAGTCTGAGCATTGACAATATTTTTGTCTTCATTCTCATTTTCGCTTCCTTCAATGTAAAAGAAAAAGATTATGGGCGTTCGCTGCTCATCGGCATCCTGATGGCCATTTTTTTCCGCATCATTTTTATCACGGTGGGTGTGGCGCTGGTACAGAAATTTCACTGGGTGCTTTATGTATTTGGTGTATTTCTCCTTTACACAGGTTTCAAAATGTTTACTTCGAACCAGGAAGAAGAATTTGACCCGCACCATACCAAAGCCTATCGTTTTATCAAACGCTTTCTTCCACTGATACCCGGTGATCACCAGGGGAAATTTATTGTAAAAGACGACAGGGGTAAGCGCCGCTACACCATGCTGTTTGTAGTAGTGATGATGCTGGCATTTATTGACCTTGTGTTTGCCCTCGATTCCATACCGGCCGTAATGGGCCTGGTGGACAATTCTCCCGAACACCGGGCCGATGCCAGGCTGGTAATTTACACATCCAACATTTTTGCTGTGCTTGGCCTGCGTTCGCTCTTCTTCCTGCTGCGCAGCGCCGTGAGTAAATTTGATTACCTGCAGCAGGGCATCGCCATTGTGCTTGGTTTTATCGGGTTGAAAATGCTGGGCGAATACTGGATTAACCAGTGGCTCGACAAAACCACACAGGTCTTCATTTCACTCGGCGTTATCATGATTTGCATTTCAGGCTCAATTTTCTATTCCATTTTTATGCAGAAAAAAGGAATTCCGCCGGAAGTGGTTGAAAAGGAGAGAGGCAAATCTTAGCTTTACAATTCCTGTTTTTTCTTGGTTTACTTTATCAGTCATATTGCAAGGATACTGGTTGCAGAAACAAAAATTGTTTCTGACACGGCGGTGGAGCATCTTCTCTTCGACAGCCGCAAGGTTTTTTTTCCCGCCACCTCTTTGTTTTTTGCACTGAAAGGAACAAGAAGAGATGGACATAGTTTTATTCCGGAGTTGTACAAAAAAGGTGTCCGGAATTTTGTGGTGAGTGAAGCGCTGCCGCCTGATGATTTTCCCGAAGCCAATATTTTAAAAGTTGATGATACATTAAAAGCATTGCAGCAGCTGGCAGCCTTTCACCGCCGGCAATTTCATATCCCCGTCATCGGTATCACGGGCAGCAATGGCAAAACGATGGTAAAAGAATGGCTGTGGCAACTGTTGCACGAAAATTATAACATTGTTCGCAGCCCCAAGAGCTACAATTCGCAGATTGGCGTGCCGCTGAGTGTGTGGGAAATGAACCGGCATCACAGCCTTGCCATTTTTGAAGCGGGCATTTCACAGCCGGGTGAAATGGAAAACCTGGATGCCATCATCCAGCCCACCATCGGCATTCTCACTAATATCGGCGAAGCACACAACGAGGGTTTTGAAAGCGCCGACCGCAAGGCGGAAGAAAAAATTAAGCTTTTCGGCAATGCAAAGCTGGTAATTTACCCCGGCGACGACTGGTTGGCCGATAAGGCCGTTATCATGAAACAGGAATCCGTTTATCACCGTACGGGCCGCTACCCCTTCCGCATTTTTTCGTGGGGTAAAATAAAAAAAGCAGAACTGCAGATACTGGAAATAAATAAAGACATTGCCGAAACCGAAATAATAGCATTGTATAAAAATGCGGAAATCAGCATCAGCATTCCCTTTACCGACGAAGCATCCATTCAGAATGCCATCACCTGCTGGTGTGTGATGCTGCACATGGAAATACCCGACGGCATGATTGCAAAACGGATGAAAATGCTGCAGCCGGTAAACATGCGGCTGGAGCTGAAAAGCGGAATCAACCATTGCACCATTATCAACGACAGCTACAGCGCCGACCTGAGCTCGCTGCATATGGCACTGAATTTTCTGCGCCACAAAAGCGGCACGGCAAAAAGAACCGTGATTCTCTCCGATTTTTTTCAAACCGGTATGAACAACGAGGAACTCTACACCCGCATAGCGGCCGAGCTGGTGCAGCATCATATCAATCGTGTTATCGGCATCGGGCTGCATATTTCGGAGTACCTGAAGTTTGACTCATTTCACAACGGGCATTTGGTAAAACGTGAATTCTTTCTTTCCACCGAAGAATTTATTTCGCATTTCCGGTTTTCCGATTTCAGGGAAGAAGCCATACTGGTAAAAGGAGCCCGTGTGTTTCATTTTGAAGAAATCGCACGCCTGCTGGAACAGAAAGTGCACCAGACGGAACTTGAAATTAATCTGAACGCCATTGCACACAACCTGGTGCAGTACCAGCAACTGCTGCAGCCATCCACCAAAATGATGGTGATGGTAAAAGCTTTTGCTTATGGCAGCGGCGGCGCTGAAATTGCCAACAGCCTGCAGTTTCATAATGTGGATTACCTGGCAGTGGCTTATGCCGATGAAGGCGTGGAACTGCGCAAAGCGGGCATCAGCCTGCCGGTAATGGTGATGAACACCGAGCGGGAAACATTTGAGGCCCTGCTGGCATACCAGCTGGAACCGGTAATTTTTTCTTTTGCAAAACTGAAAGAACTGGATGCACTGCTGAAACAGGAAGGAATAAAAAATTATCCTGTGCATCTTGAAATAGAAACGGGAATGAACCGGCTTGGATTTGCGATTGCTGATTTGGAAAATCTGATCTCGGCCATGCGGTCCACTTCTTCATTCAGGGTGCAGTCTGTTTTTTCGCATCTTGCTGCCGGCGATGAACCGGCACAGGATGCCTTTACACAACAGCAGTATCAAAAGTTTGTAAATACCTGTGATGATTTGCAGAAAAAATTGGGTTATTCATTTCTCCGTCATATTGCCAATACAACCGCCATGGTTCGCTTTCCGCACATGCACCTCGATATGGTGAGACTGGGTATCGGTCTTTACGGAATTGACAGCGCCGGTTCGGGGAAATTGAATTTATTACCGGTGGCCACACTGAAATCAACCATCGCCCAACTCAAATACCTGAAAGCAGGCGAATCTGTGAGCTACAACAGGAAAACAGTACTGGTTAATGACGCTGTGATTGCAACCGTAAACATTGGTTATGCAGATGGCTACAGCCGCAGGCTGGGCAACGGCGTGGGTAAAATGCTGGTGCGTGGACAACTGGCGCCTGTTGCCGGCACAGTGTGTATGGATATGACGATGATTGATGTGACCGATATCGCCGGAGTAAAAGAAGGCGATGAAGTGATTATTTTCGGAAATGAACTTCCCATACAGGACCTTGCCACATGGGCCGGCACCATTCCTTACGAAATCATGACCGACATTTCGCAACGTGTGAAGAGGGTGTATTTTGAGGAATGATTTGATAAATTCAAAAAATACACGTCACTTGTTTTTGCTTTTTAATTTTGACTTTTTACTTTCCAAAACACTTCTCCCATTCTGCTTATATTTGCCCACTAAACCACCGCAGTGAAACTCAGGACAGTCGTACTCATAATTGCGATAATCATTATTGCCGACCAGGTTTTAAAAATCTGGATTAAAACCAGCTATCCTACCGGCAAGGTGATGGAAATATTTCCCTGGTTTCACCTGCATTTTATTGAGAACCCCGGCATGGCCTGGGGCTGGAAGTTTGGCAATGAAACCGGGAAAGTTGTTTTAACATTGTTCCGGCTGGCAGCAGTTATTTTCGGCACCTGGTACCTGGGCCGGATTGTACGGCATCATTATCACCGCGGTTTTATTGTTTGCGCAGCGCTTATTTATGCCGGCGCACTTGGCAACCTGGTTGACAGTATGTTTTACGGAATGATTTTCGACAAGGGACTTGTGTTTGACCCGTCGGTGAACGTGAAGGATTATATCGGTTATTCCGGTATCGCTTCTATTTCTTCCAATGGCTATTCTTCATTTCTTCATGGCAGCGTAGTGGATATGCTCTACTTCCCTATTTTTGAAACCACGTTACCCTCCTGGGTTCCTTTCTGGGGAGGCGAGCAGTTTGAATTTTTCAGCCCCATTTTCAATATTGCCGATGCATCCATCTCTGTTGGTGTCATTACCCTGCTGGTTTTTCAAAAACGGTTTTTTCACCGGAAAAAACAGCAGGAAACTTTCAGCACCGTTGAAACCAGCGCCGATATCAGCGACAAGGTGCAGGTACAATAAACCGCCTGTAAACCCGTTGCCGGTTTCAATGGGAAAAAATTACTACTTTCATAGTTCCAAATATCACCTCATGAAGACGATTATCAGAATTTCATCGCTACTGGCCCTTGTGTCAGTACTTTTTTTTGCCTGCCAGAAGGAGGTAAGTTTTGAGCGGGGTAATACACGTGTGTCAGTTGGGTCACTGGCGGTTGATGGTTCGGGCAATTGCCTTGGCGCCGTTGTATCCGGCACTTATTATAAAGACACTACGTTAAAAGCTTCCAATTATGTCGACATCACCGTAACAGTTGATACGGCCGGTACTTATTCCATTACCACCGATAATGTAAACGGGTATTCTTTCAGCGCCACCGGTACTTTTTCTGCCACCGGCACCCAAACCGTCCGGCTGGCTGGCAGCGGCAAACCGCTGAACACCGGCACCAATATTTTTACCGTTACTTACAACGGCACTACCTGCGAATTTTCAGTAACCGTAACAGCAGCCACCGGCGGCAGCGCTGTATTTACGGTAAGCTGCACCAGCCCGGTGATAAACGGAGTTTACCAGGTGGGTACTGCACTTACTGCTTCCAACACTGTCACTTTAAATGTAAATGTTACCACTATCGGCACATGGAGTGTTTCCACGGCGCCGGCTGTAAATGGAATTGTTTTTACCGGCTCGGGCACTTTTACTGCCACCGGCGCTCAAACTATTACGTTGACCGGCAACGGCACACCATCAACAGCGGGCAGTTTCAACTTCCCGGTTACGGTTGGCGGCTCCACCTGCAATTTCAGTGTCACTGTTACTGCTGTTCCTGATTATTTCCCCCGCACTACTTACAGCAACTGGAGCTATGAGTATGATGGCGATCCTGATGATTCGTTGTTGGTAAAAGTAATTCCTGGAACACATACTGTATCAGGGAATCCTTATAATATTTTCCTATACACGGATGATGCAGCTTTTGGTTTTGACACACTGGGTTATTACAGAAGATTTGGGCCTAATTATTTTGAATGGGGGGATATAAGTTATGGAATACTTGATGATCCCTACCGGATTGAATATACTTTTTTAAAGGATGATCAAACACTAGGAACCACATGGCAGTCGCCACAGTTTTCCGGGCCTTATACTGATCCAACCACCGGGATGACCACTAACATTACACTGAGATGGGATTTGTCAATCCTGCAACAAAATGTAACTGTAACAGTGGGCAGTACTTCTTATGCGAACACAATCAAAGTGAAACAGGAATTACGACAACTGGTAGGCACCAACTGGTTGCTTGTAGCATATTTTGAGCGCTATTATGCCAGGGATAAAGGTCTCATTAAAGAAGATTTATTTCAAAACACTGGTGCTCCAATTTATGTCCAAGATGTGAGGCGGCTTGTGATTTATTAAATTAATATTATCTGATATGATAAAAATCCTCCGAAAAACGGAGGATTTTTGTTTTGATGAAAGTTAAAGTATTTTCTTATTTTCGGTGATACTTCTATTTTTAAACCAAAAACTATTAACTATGAAACAGTTTTTTTTGAATTCATTTGGATATCAAGTAAAAGTTATAGCCATCTTTCTTTTGCTTAACGTTAAAGTAGTAGCTCAAAGTAGTAATGCTTCTTATAATCTAAATTCTATTCCTATAAATGGCGTACGTAATTCTGCTTTTGGACAGAATGCACTTTCTAACAACTCTGATGGGGTAGATAATGTTGCCATGGGCTATTACGCTCTTGCTGGTAATAGCCTTGGAAACAGGAATACAGCAATAGGGAGGAGCTCATTATCTTCTAATTTATTTGGAAGCTCAAATACGGCTGTAGGTTATTTAGCATTATGGACTAATATTTTTGGAAGCAGTAACACCGCTTTAGGGCATAGTGCAGATGTAGGAGTTGATGGTTTAACAAATGCAACTTCAATAGGATATGGTGCAATTGTTAATAACAGTAACTCAATACAATTAGGTAATTCAGCTGTAACGACAATATATGGTGGTGTAGGAATAAATTCGAAGTTTATCACAGGAGGATTGCAAGTTACTGGTGGTTCAATCGCTGCCGGGAAAGTGCTTACTTCAGATGCATTTGGCAATGCAACCTGGCAAACACTACCTGCCAGTGGAAATAATTGGTCTTTAACAGGAAATGCTGGAACAATTGATGGCACAAATTTTATAGGTACAACAGATAATGTTCCATTTAATATCCGGGTAAATAATTTAAAAGCCGGAAGGCTTGACCCGATACGATTTAATACATTTTATGGCATTACAGCCGGTAACAATAATTCAACCGGAACTTCAAATACAGCTATAGGGTATAATTCTCTTTATACAAACTCATCAACTTCCGGTTTGACAGCTATCGGTGCTAATGCTCTTTATTCTAACACTTCGGGAACAAATAACACAGCAACAGGTTACAATGCACTTTATTCAAATGATATTGGATCATATAATACGGCAAATGGTTATGAAGCGCTTTACACTAATTCCGGGGATAATAATACTGCAACTGGATATAATGCACTTTATTCAAATAGAGTAGGATCTAATAATACAGCATTGGGCGGGAATACTCTTTTTTCAATTACTGATGGTTTAAGTAATACTGCAGTTGGCTATGGAGCTTTGTATTCCAGCACCGGTCCCTTTTCTAGTGCGAATACTGCTATAGGTGTATTATCTCTATATTATCATACAGATGGCGACAGAAATACAGCCGTAGGATTTGGATCACTTCAACTTAATTATTCAGGAACAGGCAATACAGGATTAGGTTATGATGCTTTATATCAATATCCTGGCGATTTTAATACTGGCGTGGGTTATTCTGTTACTATGAATGGTAATTATGCAAATTCTACTGTTATTGGGAATTCTACTCTTGGTACAGCCAGCAACCAAGTCCGCATTGGCAACTCCAATGTTACAAGTATTGGTGGTTATGCAAACTGGACAAACATTTCTGATGGGCGATTCAAAAAAAATGTAAAAGAAAATGTTCCAGGGCTGGATTTTATTAGGCAACTTCGACCGGTTACTTACAATCTAGATATAGTAGGAATCAACGAGTTTCTGCATCCATACCACCCCAAGGATACAAACACACATCGCTCATTAGTTTCATTCTATGATGAGAGTGGTTCGATTTGGGAGAAAGAAAGCATTCTTCAAACTGGCTTTATTGCTCAGGAAGTGGAAGCGGTTGCTAAAAAAATGGGCTACAATTTTAGTGGAGTTGACCCTGCCAAAAACAATAAGGATCTTTACGGTTTGCGCTATTCTGAATTTGTTGTTCCCTTGGTAAAAGCAGTACAGGAACTATGTGCCCAAAATGATAGTCTCAAAAGTGATAATGCAAAGCTCCTATCACAACTCAATGAATTTGAAAAAAGATTAACAGCAATCGAATTTTTGCTTAAGCAACAAGGTGGTAAAGAAATCCCCTTACAATATGAAATTATTAACGATGCGGGAACTTTGGAGCAAAATGTGCCGAACCCATTTAATAGTAATACTGTTATCCGGTATAATGTTCCGTTAAAAAGTAGTAGCGCAGAAATAATCATTTCGAATCTGTATGGGGTTACATTAAAAACCATTCCTATTAGTATTAAAGGTACAGGTCAGGTGATACTTACACCCGGCACACTTTCTTCCGGTACATACATTTACTCCCTGATAATTGATGGAAGGAAAATTGACAATAAGCAAATGGTTCTAACAAAGTAAAAAAATAACCTGCATTAATAATAAAGCCCCCAAACAGAAATGGGGGCTTTTCTATTATCGGTTCAAGGTTTTATTCATAACTGGCAAACCATTCTGCTTCTCTTTCCTCTACATTATCCGGTTGGGGCTTTTCTGCCGGGTTGGTTGTTGTGGTATTCGCAGGTATTTCTTTGTACGGGTTCACCATAGGGAACACTTTTGTATCGAGGGCATATTTTGCCTTGCCTTTTTGCTTTGTAAAAATATGCAGCGTGGATTTGATTTCACCTTCGGGCAGGTTCAGCGCCTTCAGCGGGTAAGCTGTAAAGTTGAAATTGGGTTCGGTTAACTTTTTCATAATAGGAGGGATTAAGGCTGATGTTTTCATAGCATGAATTGGAAACGTTAAATTAGAAATTTTATGTTGCATCTCATAGCTATTTTTAAAAACAAAGGCAGGGTTTTTCCCTGCCTGCATCGTAAATTTTCGAATTCTTCTGTTAATCAATCTTTCCCACCATTTTTCCTACCATATTCTCTGGCTTCACCCATCCATCCTCCTGCGCTAAAGCTTCGGAGGACAAGTCAAATTTTTCCTACCATATTCTCTGGCTTCACCCATTCGTCCTCCTGCGCTAAAGCTTCGGAGGACAAGTCAAATTTTTCCTACCATATTCTCTGGCTTCACCCATCCATTCTCCTGCGCTAAAGCTTCGGAGGACAAGTCAAATTTTTCCTACCATATTCTCTGTCTTCACCCATCCATTCTCCTGCGCTAAAGCTTCGGAGGACAAGTCAAATTTTTCCTACCATATTCTCTGTCTTCACCCATTCGTCCTCCTGCGCTAAAGCTTCGGAGGACAAGTCAAATTTTTCCTACCATATTCTCTGGCTTCACCCATTCGTCGAACTGTTCCGGAGTCACATATCCCAATTTCACTGCCATCTCCTTCAACGTGGTTCCTTCCTTATGGGCTTTTTGTGCAATCTCGGCTGCTTTGTAATAACCGATTTTCGTGTTCAATGCAGTAACAA
>CAZDUO010000017.1:25308-53345 GCA_964508655.1 uncultured Chitinophaga sp.
CAGTTTGCCGCCGTTCAGCACATGACCGCGGTAGGCAATCACTTCGTTTACGTTCATGTTGCTTTGCGTTCCGCTGCCGGTTTGCCACACTACCAGCGGAAAATATTCGTCGAGCCTGCCTTCCAGTATTTCATCACACACCCGGCTTATCAGTTCGCATTTTTCTTTGGACAACACACCGGCTTCCCGGTTAGTGATGGCGGCTGCTTTTTTCAGGTAAGCAAATGCCCGGATGATTTCTTTGGGCATGCGGTTGATGTCCTGTGCGATTTTAAAATTATCAATGCTGCGTTGGGTTTGCGCCCCGAAATAAGCATCGGCGGGAACTTTCACTTCTCCCATCGTGTCTTTTTCAATCCTGTAGTCCATAACAATTGTGAGATTTTAAAAAGTGGTGCCGCAAAGGTAGGCAAACGATTGCTGCATTTTTGCCGGGGGTTCATGGTAATGTTTTATTTTTAGCCATTCAGACAACAGTAAACATAAGCTTTTCATAAAAACCCGGTGCGATGAATAACACAAGAAGTTCTTACCTGTTTGCTTTTATACTGGTGACCAGTCTTTTTTTTCTATGGGCCTTTCTGCATAATTCAAACGGCATTTTAATCCCGCATCTGAAAAAAGCGTTGCAGCTTACCGACACACAATCTTCTTTTATTGACCTGGCTGTTTACTTTGGTTATTTTCTGCTGGCCATACCTGCCGGGCTGGTGATGCATAAGTTTGGTTATAAAAAAGGAATCATCACGGGCCTGGTTCTTTATGCCATCGGCGCTTTGATGTTTTTGCCCGCCGCATCGCAGCGCAGTTATTTTATTTTTCTCGCTGCTCTTTTTATCATTGCCAGCGGCACCACTTTCCTGGAAACGGTAGCCAATCCATATATCACGATTCTCGGACCGAAAGAAACTTCGGAGCAGCGGCTGAATTTTGCGCAATCCTTCAATGGCGTGGGGGCCTTTATTGCCCCGGTCATCGGCGGCCGGTTTATTCTTTCGGGAATTGAACACAGCAAGGATGAACTGAATGCCATGACTCCTGATCAGCTGAATACGTATTTGCAGAGCGAAGCTTCCACCGTCAATCTTCCATATTTAATTATAGCGGGAGTTGTCACACTGGTAGCCATTCTTTTTTTCCTGGTGAAACTGCCGGAAGTAAAAGAAGCAGACAGCATGGATACGCATACCGGGTTTTCTTTGAAGGTGCTCCGGCACAGTCATGTGCGCTGGGCGGTGATTGCGCAGCTTTTCTATGTCGGCGCACAGGTGGGGGTGGGCAGTTTCTTTATCCGTTTTTCAAAACAAGTGATGGACCTGCCCGAAAAACAGGCAGCATACTGGTGGGGATTTATTGCCATGGTAGGTTTTATGGTGGGCCGGTTTGCCGGTACTTTTTTTATGCGGTTTATCCGGCCGCAAAAATTGCTGTTGCTGTATGCGCTGATCAATATCGGTTTGCTGCTGGTAGCACTGAACACATCCGGCCGCATACCGGTGTATGCGGTGATGGCGGTTCCGTTTTTTATGTCCATCATGTTTCCTACAATTTTTGCTTTGGGCATAAAAGAAATCGGTGAAGAAACCAAGATGGCTTCATCGCTTATTGTAATGGCTATTGTTGGCGGTGCACTGGCGCCCTTTCTCATGGGACTGATTTCCGATTATACCGGCAGCATGCAGAAAGCTTATATCATACCTTTACTCTGTTTTGTGGTGGTAGCCTGGTATGGATGGCGGGGATATAAAATAAACTAACCCCCCAACCCCCTGAAGGGGGCTTTCGGAGAGTTTCCTGTTTTCAGGGATTGTTGTTTTATCCGGAAGTCAAAAGTCACTTTAAAGGATTTGGGAAAAAGAGGTTGGTAAATGCGGAGAACCTGGTAATGCAAAACAATAATTATGTTTCGTCTTGATAATAAAACTGCAATCATTACAGGCGGCGGCAGCGGTATCGGTAAAGCTATTGCCCTCACATTTGCAAATCAGGGCGCTGCGGTTCACATCATCGAGCTGGATGAAGTAAACGGTAAGTCTGTTGCTGAAGAAATAAAAAATGCCGGTGGTAGTGTCACGCTGCATGTATGCAATGTAACTAACCAGCAAGAAGTGCTGGCCGTTTTTGAAAAAACCGGCGCCATCAATATGCTGGTGAACAGCGCAGGTATTGCTCATGTGGGCAAAGCAGATACCACCGTGGAAGAAGATTTTGACCGGGTGATGAATGTGAATGTGAAAGGAGTTTATAATTGCATTTATGCTGCCATTCCGCAACTGAAAAAATCGGGCGGCGGTTCCATTATCAATATTGCTTCGGTGGCGGCACTGGTGGGCCTGCCCGATCGCTTTGCATACAGCACGGCAAAAGGAGCCGTGGTTTCGATGACGCTGAGTGTGGCCAAAGATTATATCAGTGAAAACATCCGCTGCAATTCTATTTCGCCGGCACGCATTCATACGCCGTTTGTGGATGGATTTATTGAAAGAAATTACCCGGGCAGGGAAAAGGAAATGTTTGACAGGCTTTCCAAAACACAACCCATTGGCCGCATGGGCACGCCTGATGAAGTGGCAGCGCTGGCCTTATACCTGTGCAGCGATGAAGCGTCGTTCATTACGGGTTGCGACTACCCTATTGACGGGGGATTTGTGAAATTGAACAATTAAGAACCGGGATTTGCAGGATGGAATGGATTGGCAGGAGATGGGGGATAAGTAAAATAATTGGATTGCTGAAGGAAGAAAAGTGTAAGAACAGGCAGTGGCTGCGAACAGGCTCAGTAGAATTACCGGACGCTGAAGAGTGCGACCCGCCTGCTCCGCCTGTGGCGGATACGGAGGACAGGCGCAACGAAAGCTCAATAGTAGTAATGCTGATGACCTCATAATAAAAATTCTTATCAGCAAACCTGTACTGTAAATACATTTATTATGAAAAAAGTTTTATTCAGTTCGTTGTTTATACTGTCTTTAATTTTTGTATCGGCACAGCAAGGCTACACGCCTTCGGCGGAAAACCTGGCAGCAAGAAAAGAGTTCCAGGATATGAAATTCGGCATGTTCATTCACTGGGGCGCCAGCAGTGTGCTGGGCGCCGGCGAGTGGGTGATGAACAACCGGAATATAAAAGTGAATGAATATTCAAGGTTGCTGCAGATTTTCAACCCGCAGAATTTTGATGCAAAGAAATGGGTGGTCACAGCCAAAGCCGCCGGTATGAAGTACATTACCTTCATCACAAGACACCACGACGGATTCAGCAACTGGGACACGAAGCAGTCGGACTGGAAGATTACCAACACGCCTTATGGCAAGGATGTGCTGAAGATGCTGGCCGATGAATGCCATAAAGAAGGAATCAAGCTGTTTTGTTATTACTCGCTGCTCGACTGGTACCGCAGCGATTACCAGTACGAAACCGGCCGCACGGGCAAGGGCACGGGCCGCACAGAAATGAGCAACTGGGAAAGTTATATCGCTTTTATGAAAGCACAACTGGCCGAACTGCTTACCAATTATGGAGAAATTGCCGGTATATGGTTCGATGGCCATTGGGACCAGCTGGAAAATGACCAGGATAAAAAAGCCGTATCGAAAGTGAACTGGCATTACGAAGAAATTTATGAACTGATTCACCACCTGCAGCCGAAATGCCTTATCAGCAACAATCATCATTTGGCTCCCATTCCCGGCGAAGATTTCCAGGCTTTTGAAAAAGATTTGCCGGGGCATAACACAACGGGCTTTGGCGGCGCATCGGTTTCGGAACTGCCGCTTGAAACCTGCGAAACGATGAACGACAGCTGGGGATTCAACATCACCGACCGGAATTATAAATCAGTAAAAAAACTGGTTCAGTACATGGTGAAAGCGGCGGGTTATAATGCAAATTTTTTACTGAATGTGGGCCCCATGCCCGATGGCAGCATCCAACCTGAGTTTGTAGATACACTTAAAAAAATCGGGGAGTGGATGGCGAAATACGGCGAAACGATTTACGGCACACGTGGCAATGTGATTGCGCCGAAAGACTGGGGCATGGTGACGATGAAAAACAAAACCGTTTACCTGCACATACTCAACCAGCCGGAGAATCCTGCTTATATTTTTGTTCCCGGGCTGAAAGATAAAATAGCAAAGGCTTTTTTATTTGACGGGAGACAAGAAGTAAAATATAAACAACAGGCCGAAGGAACATTTATTTATCTTGAAGATATACAGCTTGACGATATAGATACCATTATCCAGATTGAATTAAAGTAAGTAAAATGAAATTGATACGCTTTGGCGATGCCGGGCATGAAAAGCCCGGTGTGCTCATCGGCAATTACCGCTATGATGTGTCGGAATACATTTATGATTACAATGAGCAGTTTTTCGGAAAGGATGGCCTGGCAATGCTGGATGAGCTCACCAGCGCAAAAGAATTAAAGAAGGTGAATGAAAAGGCAAGGTGGGCTGCACCGGTAGCAAGGCCTTCCAAAATTGTGTGCATTGGTTTGAACTATTCCGATCATGCAGCGGAAAGCGGAATGAAGTTGCCGGATGAGCCGGTTATTTTTTTTAAAGCCACTTCGGCTATAGCGGGGCCATTCGACCATCTTATCATTCCAAAGAACAGTAAGAAGACGGATTGGGAAGTGGAGCTGGCTGTTGTGATTGGCAAAAAAGCATTGTATGTGGATGAAGCTGACGCCCAGGATCATGTAGCCGGGTACATGTTGCACAACGATTACAGCGAACGGGAATTTCAACTGGAGCGCAGCGGCCAGTGGGTGAAAGGAAAAAGCTGCGATTCATTTGCGCCCCTGGGGCCGTGGCTGGCTACGCCGGATGAAATTGCCGATGTAAACAATCTGCGTCTCTGGCTCACTGTAAATGGAAAAATGATGCAGGATGGGAATACAAAGAATCTTGTGTTTAAAATACCGCAACTGGTTTCGTACATCAGCCGGTTTATGACGCTGCTGCCTGGCGATATTATTTCAACCGGCACGCCGGCGGGAGTGGGGCTGGGTCAAAAACCGGAACCCGTGTTTCTGAAACCGGGTGATGTGGTGGAGTTGGGTATTGACGGATTGGGCAGCAGCAGGCAGGTTGCTGTTGCGTACAATAATCAATAATTATTAATTACTGATTATTAGTTATTAAAAAACACCATCATGAAGAAATATTGTCTTGCTCTGGATTTGAAAGATGACCCTGCTTTGATTGCTGCGTATGAAAAGTATCATCAACAGGTGTGGCCAGAAGTTATTAAGAGCATTAAAGATGCAGGAATTGAAATGCTGGATATTTACAGAACGGGCAACAGGCTCTTTATGATAATTGAGGCCAATGATGATTTTAGTTTTGAAAAGAAAGCGGCCATGGATGCCGCCAACCCTAAAGTGCAGGAGTGGGAAACACTGATGTGGAAATTTCAGCAGGCACTGCCGTGGGCCAAACCGGGAGAGAAATGGGTGCTGATGGACAAAATTTTTTAATTACTATGATCATAGATTCTCACGTTCATTTCTGGAAATACGATAAAAAAAGGGATGCCTGGATTACGGATGAAATGAAAATCCTGAAGCAGGATTACCTGCCGCAGCATCTTTCATTGACGTTGAAAAGAAACCAGGTGGATGGATGCATTGCCGTGCAGGCGGGACAGAGTGAATATGAAACACATTTTCTGATTGAGCTGGCCAAAACACACCGGGAAATAAAGGGTGTGGTGGGCTGGGTGGATTTGGGAAATAAAAATGTTGTGGACAGGCTGACTTATTTTTCACAGTATCCCGTCATCAAAGGCTGGCGGCATATTGTGCAGTCGGAGCCGGATGATTTTTTGCTGCGTGAAAGTTTTCAAAACGGCATCCGTGCACTGGCGCCGTATGAATGTACTTATGATGTTCTCATTTATCACCACCAGTTGCTGGCGGCAGTAGAATTTGTTTCAAAATTCCCGGACCAGAAGTTTGTGATTGACCATTGCGCCAAGCCGGAAATCGGGACAAAAAAGATTGCCGAATGGAAAACACTGATGAAGGAAATTGCAAGGCGGCCGAATGTTTACTGCAAATTGTCGGGCCTGTTTACCGAAACGCACTGGAAGCAGTGGAGCGCTGCTGATTTTTATCCCTACCTGGATGTGGTGTTTGAAGCTTTCGGTACCAGCCGCCTGATGTTTGGCAGCGACTGGCCCGTGCTATTACTGTCGGGCATGTATGTGCAGTGGAAAAGCCTGTTGGAAAAATACATGGAGAAATATTCGGTGGATGACTGGCGAAAAGTATTTGGCGAAAATGCCATTGAATTGTATAAACTGTAAAAATGTGTCAAAGAAGCCCGGAAGTTAATGGAAATGTTACTCCGTGATTTCCGTGCTTCCGTGGCAAATAACTTATTCAAAAGCATTTTTAAAAATCACCGTCTGGCCTTTTACTGTTTTCATTTCAGCAATTCCATTTACTTCAATTATCTCGCTGCGTCCGATTCCTTCCTGGGTCCATGTTTTGAAGGGGAGTTTTATCCGCAGGATGCCGCCGGCTTCTGATTTTATTTTTACTTCCGTTACCACACCGTTTTCTTTTTTGGCAGAAACCAAAAAGGCGCCTTCGGCCCGCAGTGTTTTGTACGAAATATTTTTCCATGCAGCAGGCACTGCCGGAAACACGTCAATAAAATTTTTATGGCTTTGCAAAAGCATTTCATGAAGGCCCTGTGCAAAAGCAAAATTGCCTTCGAGGGTAAAGGGCCGGTAGGTGGCGTCGGAATACTGACCGCCCTGCTGGTCACCATTTAAATGAAAACTGTTTGAGGAAACAAAGTTGGTCGCAAACTTTTTCAGATGGGCAACAGCAGAGTCGCCATTCTTTGCTCTTGCATAAATGCAGGCTATCCAGGCAAAAGAATAACCCACCCATTTCCGGGTTCCGAGTTTTTCAATATGCTTCAGCGAATTTTCAATGATGATTCTTTGATCAGAATCTTCCACGTTCAGCAGGCCAAGCGGGTGTATGGCGTGCAGGTGATTCTGGTGGCGGTGGCTGTATTCCAGGTTTTGATTCACTGCAATGGGGAGGCCGGTTTCATTTGTAAGAAAATCAGGAAGGGTGGTCCATTGGTTTAACCAGTATTTGGTATCATCTTCTTTTTTTAATTTCAGGTAAACTGTCCACATCATTTCAAAAGCATTTTTTACCAATGCCAGGTCATAATTTGTCCAACCGGGAAACCATGCTTTAATGCTGTTATCATTATACTCAGGTGTAGAACTTAAAGGAAGCTTTCGGACCGAACTGTCGTTTAATTGTGTGATGTTTTGAAGATACCTGCACACTTCATTCAAATAAGGCAATAATTTTTCTTTTAAAAAATTTTTATCCATACTGTATTTCCACTGCCAGTAAAAATGCTGCGCCAGCCAGGCCGAAGTGGTCGGGCTCATGGCGTATTGAATCCAGCCGCCCATCGGTTTGCCGCTGATGGTGGTTACTCCCGGCACATTCAGTCCATCCACTTCAAAATAGTGCTTTGTCCATCGTTTGTTTTCTTCTTTCACATTCCAAAGCCAGTTGGTAAAGCCTTCCGTCAAATCAGGATGATTGCCGGTATAGCCGGGCCAGTAGCTCATCTCGATGTTCAGGTCATGATGAAAATCGCCTTTCCATGGCGGCAGCCTGCCGTCGTCAGCCGTCCATATTGCCTGCAGAGAAATAGGCGGCGTATTGTTACGTGCAACGCATCCAAACTTGTACATGTCCCGGTAATATTGCCGCTCCAAAACAGAATCGGGAATAGAAACGGAAGAACGTTTCCAGTAATCATTCCACCAGGCAATATGCGAGGGCCAGCCGGTGGGTTCTTTGTGCAGCACATTCAGATCGGGAATAGCGGCGGGCTGGTTATTGGTAATGGTCCATTGCCCGATGATTTTTTTGCCCGGAAAGCGGTACCACTTCACCAGCACTTCATAGTAATTGCCATTCCAGGTGGGCTGATGGTAATGGATGGACTCGAATCCTTTTTTTACCAGGCCCTTTTCATAACCGAGTCTTTCCGGGTCATTGCTGCCAGCTTTGTTTTCATTGTTACTGTTATTGTAGTTTGGAGTGATGAGTTCAGGCACAAATTCCTCATCTGTGTTTTCAAATCCAAAATAGCCGGTTAGTCTTGTGGCATGTATATAACAGTTGAAGCGGATTCCGTTTGCAAATTCTGCCGTGCACAGCCCGTTTGAAATATCAAGCGAAACATTTTTCACCAGGCCGGTTTTATTTAAATCAAACTCAAGCGCCGCGCCGGGAATCTTTGTCGGTGCCGGGTATTTTTCATAAGGATGGTCGCCGAGTTTTTGCACTGTATCATACACTCCTTTCTTCACCTGCTCCACCACCCATTTGAATTTGAGTTTGTCAATCTCCGGCATGGGGCGGTCGTCCCACAGGTCAACACGGTCAAGCGAAAGGCGCAGTTTATTTTCTTTTTGCCAAACCAGGGCACCCAGCCAGCCGTTGCCAAGCGGAATTCCTTCGTCCCACCGTTTTGCAAGCGAATCAAAAACGAGATTGTGTTTTGACTGAGGTTGAGCAATGAGCTGCCATGTGAAAAAAAGTAAAACAAGAAACAGTAAGACTCTCATTCAGTAATTGATTTTCAAAAAAAAATCTTAGTTCTTTTTCGGGGGCTTCACGATCATTGTATCAGTCTCCAAAAAGGGCACAACATATCCTCCTGTGTCCAGGGTTACATTGGGAAAAGCGTTCCTCAGATTCACCCAATTGCTTTTGCCGGTTTTTGTTTTATATAAATAAACGGCCTGCAGGTCAGGAAGATTTTTCAATTGCATAATTCCATTTCCTGTTACAGCCGTATTCACCAGGTTCAGGTACTGCAGCTTTTTCAGGGATGAAAGATGAGCAAGCCCTTTGTCAGTTACGGGGGTGTTATCCAGTTGCAGGCGGGTAAGATTACTGAGCTGTCCGACTATATTCAATAAACTATCCGCAATATTTTTATAACTCAGCCTGAGCCATACAACCTGCTTTTTCAGTGGCAGCAAAAGTGAAATATCATTAGCAGTCACAGAATCAGCCGCCACAAAATTCACCGAAAGATAATTATTGTTGCGTGCCACCGGCAGCACTACAATACCTCTTGCTTTTAGTTTTTGCAATACTTTTTCATCAGCCGCTGCCACGGGTTCTTCCGGCACTTCGGGCGGCGCTTTCTTCGCAGGCGGTTGCTGCAGGGCCAGTAAAACCGGTTTCAGCTTTTCAGGCTGTTCCAGTTCTTTTGTTTTTCGGTCAAATGAAGCGCCGGTGCTGATCCACCAGTGAATCAAAGCTATCTGTGCTTCCCTGAGTTGCGGTTTTTCTTTTGGAGGCATGTGGTCTTCGTGATGGCGTGGCAGCAGCAGGCGTTTTATCATATCGCTTTCATCAGCATGGCCGGGTTTGATGACTATTCCATCTTTACCACCTTTCAGTATCAGTTCAGGTTTATCGAGGCGAAGGCCGCCTTTCTTTTTGCTGGCACTATGGCAAGTATAACACCTGCTTTGAAAAATCGGCTGAATGATATCGGAATAAACCACTGCTTCCTGCACATCGGGTACCGGCTTCGGCTCCGTTGTTGCGCTGGTATCAGTTTTAAAAGCTGCAATGAGATAATCGGGCCCGTGAGTGAGTGAGCCGCCAAGATGGCCGGTGATGAAGATGAGCAAAACCAAAACAGGTACCAGCCATTTTTCAAAACCATTTTCCCAACTGTGAAATAAATAAGCAAGCAGCGAGACAAAAGCCACTGCAATCCCGAACCATTTGTGTGTGTTCACCAGCTGTTCATCGTAGTCACCACTGCGTGACAACAGCAACCCGCTGATGCAGGAAGCCGCTGCACTGAGTACTCCCCAGAACAATGCTATGCGGATGGCCGGCTGAAGCACCGCAAATTTTTCTTTTTTCGAGAGGAAATAAAACAATGCTGCCAGCAGCAAAATACCAATGGGCAAATGAACCAGCACGGGATGCAATCTTCCTATCAGCTCAGAAAAATTCATGACTAAATCAGTTGTACTTACTCAATTAAATGTTCAATGCTCAATGCTCAATGTTCATTTTTCAATTTCAAAGAGTCCTTAACCTGAACATTTAGTTAACTATATCTCTCCCTCAATAATTTCATCATGTACACATTTATCTCCCACTGGTTGGCCAGTGGCTGCCGGGTGTAGGGCAGCGTCGGCAGGTAATCCGGCGGACCAAATTCAGTGAGGATTGTCATACGTTCTCCCTTCTTCTTTTTTCTTTCAATCACTTTATCCCACCATGCCAGGTGAGCTTTCACTGCGTTGTCCCATTCCGGCGCACGGGGATCGTTCACCTGTGGTCCTTCGGGGTGCCCGATGCGGGCATGAATATGCTCCACTCTTTCCAGCGTCATGTTCACAGTTTCCTGCTGGTCGGCCAGCAGGCTTTCATGCACATTGCACCAGTGGCTCACATCGAAAGTTATTTTCAGGTCGGGATATTTTTCAATGTATTGCCTTGCCACAGGTGCCGAATATAAAATACGGGAGCGGTGTGTTTCGTGGCAAATGCTGATGCCTGTGATGCGTGCCAGCGCAAGTGTGTGTTCAATAAATTTCCGGTTGTCGTCAAAACTGAAATAATCACGGCCCGAATGATTGTTGATGTAAAGCGGACGCTGGATATTTTGTCTGGCAGCGGCATCAATCATTTTTTTATAGTAATCGAGGTGTTCCTGCGGATTGCTTTGCCAGCCGCCGCAGAGAAAACCCACTTCAAGCCCGTGGTTCTTTAGTGCGGCAAACAATTCGTCCTGGGCTTTTTTTTTGTCGGTAGGCCACCAGGCTTCAAGGCCGTCATATCCTTCTTTTTTTGCTTTGGCACAAAACTCATCCAGGGTGCCGCTGAAGCCCCAGCTGGTAGCCATTATTTTCAGTTCGTATTTATTGTTCATGGCAAAAGAGGGTTTGGGTAAAATGGATGAAAAGGAAGAAAGCGCCACAGCCGACGAGGAAAGATGAATAAACCGCCTGCGGCTGATGGATTTTCTCATGCCATGAATTTATTACAATTTCGGTTACGGTAAATACCACAACATTACCGGGCGGGGAGAAACAGTTACCAGGGGTGATTGCGAGGCATCAAAATCTCAAAAGGGACATTAATTAATACTGGTACCAGGAAAAATTATTTTAGAATTTCTATGAGAAAAATCCGGGAAACCAGATGGCGGATTCCTGCAGGAGTCCGGGAGGCTGAAGGAATTCCATTCCACAACCTGGTGCGGGTTAAAGTAAAATTTATTTGCTGACGATGTTCAGGCTGTGTGTCTTTGCAGGTCCACATTCATCAGTTTTCCTTCCAGCACATTGGCCAGTTCCACCACGGCTTTGTTTTCATTGCGGCTTGCATTATTGGTGTAAGTGGGGTACAGCGATACACCGGTGTAAATGTTGTAATGCAGCGTCAGGTGATTGCCATGGAAACTGAAATTCCAGTCAATGCTGTCAAAGTCATCTTCCTTGCGGCGGAAATCAATATGGAAATCCTTGCTGAGAATATCGGCGACCTGGTAGAAGCGCTTCAGTCCACCGTCGTCATCAATAATGGCTTCCGTGCAGCCAAGGGCTATGCGTAGGGTAAGGCTCATAGTTTGTACGTTTTAGTTTTTAGAAAAGGATATTGGAGCCGGGTTTAAGGCAAAGTATTTTTGCTATGACTTAAACTTCTTTGCTTTTTTGGCAGCCTTGGCCGATTCCGGATCACCGCTTACCAGTTTTTCTGCGCCTATGTTTCTGCCGTCGGTTTTGCAGCCATATTTCGGTCTGAAGAGATTATTCCAAAGGTTGCAGGAGGACAAGATTATCACCAGGCTAATAAATATCAACAGTGTTCTGACGGTCTTCATGGACTGCATTTTCTTTCAACGAATTTACGCAGGAAAAATTGCATTTGCCAGAGTAAATATACCAGGAAGAAGATGATTAAAAGATCCGGCAGGTTTAAATAGTTGATTGTTTAAAAAAGGAGCTGGTAGTTATTCTTGGGAAAACTCCTTAACCCTTCGGAACATTTTCCTCCCTGAACCAACCGGCATATTTTACATAGTTATTGGCAATGCGGTTGATTTCGCCGCTGATCATTTCCTGCGAAATATCTTTCACTTTCCGCGCCGGCACTCCGGCATAAACACTGCCTGCTTCACAAATCGTTCCTTCCAGCACTACCGAACCGGCCGCAATTATGGTGTTGCTGTGCACCATAGCGCCGTCCATAATGATGGCGCCCATGCCCACCAGCACATTGTCGTGCAGTGTGCAGCCGTGCACAATGGCATGGTGACCGATGGAAACATTGTGGCCGATGCTGGTGCCGAATTTTTTGTAGGTGCAATGAATACAGGCCCCATCCTGCACATTCACTTTGCTGCCCATGCGGATAAAATTCACATCGCCCCGCACCACGGCATTGAACCAAATGCTGCAGTCATCACCCATCACCACATCACCCACAATAGTGGCATTCGGTGCTATGAAGCAATTGTTTCCAAACTGCGGATGTTTTTCTTCTACAGGAAGTATCACTGGCATAAATCAAGTTTATGGTTTGGGGTTTATAGTTTTTGGTTATCAGCATTTGTACTGCTATCAGGCTTTTGTTGCCCCGAACGTTCGGGGCTCCGTTTATCTTTCTGAACTCTGTTCAGCCATACTCCGGATATTTTGTACCTCCGTGGCATCAGATGCAAATTAGAAATTCTTTGTGTCTTTGCCTGCGCTTTGCGTTCTTTGCGTGAAATAATTCTTCTGTGACAGAGCGGGAACTTTTCCTGAAACATATTGCACAAACCTCTCCGGCACCGCTTGCTTTTGAAATTGCAAAAGCGGAAGATTGTTTGCTGTATGATAAAAAAGGAAAAGAATACATTGACCTCATCGGCGGCATCAGTGTGGCCAATACCGGTCATCGCCATCCCAACGTGATGGAGGCAATCAAAAAACAGCTTGATACCTACATGCATGTGATGGTGTACGGCGAATTTGTGGAAAGCCCGCAGGTGCAGTATGCCAAACTGCTGACAGAACATTTACCTTCTTCGCTCAACACAGTTTATTTTACCAACTCCGGCGCCGAAGCCGTGGAAGGTGCCATGAAGCTGGCTAAGCGGGTGACCGGCAGAACGCAGATAATTGCTTTTAAGAATTCTTATCATGGCTCCACACAGGGCGCATTGAGTATAATGGGTGATGAGTACTGGCGCAATGCTTTTCGTCCTTTGCTGCCGGGTGTTTTGCATCTTGACTTCAACCCGATAACTATCGGGTCGCTGCCTGAAATTTCAGAAAATACAGCCTGCGTGATGGCTGAAACCGTGCAGGGCGAAGCAGGCATCATCGTTCCTTCAAAAGAATGGATGCAGGCGCTGAGAAAAAAATGTACGGAGACAGGTGCGTTATTAATGCTTGATGAAATACAAGCTGGCTTTGGACGCACCGGCAAGCTGTGGGCTTTTGAACAATTTGATATAGTGCCCGATGTTTTGGTACTTGGCAAGGCATTGGGCGGCGGCATGCCGCTCGGGGCTTTTATTGCGGATAAAAAGCTGATGGATACTTTTACCGAAAACCCGGTGCTCGGTCACATCACTACCTTCGGCGGTCACCCGGTATGCTGTGCGGCCGGCATGGCATCAATGAAAGCGCTGCTTGATGAGAAACTGGCAGAAGGAGTGAAATCCAGAGAAGCGCTGTTCCGTTCCCTGCTGGTTCATAATAAAATAAAAGCAGTACGTTCATTCGGCCTGTGGATGGCCGTGGAGTTTGATTCGTTTGAAACAAACAAAAAAGTGATTACTGCCTGCATCGCTGACGGTATGATGACCGACTGGTTTTTATTTGCCCCGCAGTGCCTGCGTATTTCACCACCCCTGACTATTACTGAAGCACTGATTAAAACTGCCTGCAACAGGTTGATAGGCTTACTGGACAAAGTATAAGCTGAACTGTATCTCCCCGGCTTTATTTTTCATAGAGCCGGCGGGTAATACTGCTTTCGGGCACCTTATGGATAACTAATTTTTACTAAAAAATTCCCGGTGGAACTTGTTTGGTAATTTGTTATTATTCTTATATTAGTCCTATTATTAACCAAAACCACATGTTATGAGAAAATTATCTCTCCTTGTCTTTTCACTTGTAGTGTTCACAGTTTCCTTCGGAACAAGCACCAGTGAAATAAAACCAGTCCTTAATGCCAATCACATTTATTTGCCGGTAGGCAAAACAGGTCAGAAAATCTCCCTCATGGAGCTTTCGAGAATTTCAATGAATGACCTGCAAACACTTACAAACCGGAAGATGAATTTTTTTGAACGGCTTGCTTTCAAAGCGGGGCAAAAAAAACTGAAGAAGAGCATTAATGAGGACGGAACTATCAATAAGAAAAAACTGGAAAAATTTGTAAGTAATTATTACGGCGGAGAAAGCGGGTTTCATGCAGGAGGATTTTTTCTAGGTTTCCTGCTTGGGCTTATCGGTGTTCTGATTGCCTATCTTATAAAAGATGATTACAAAAGAAACCGTGTAAAATGGGCCTGGATAGGCTGGGCTATTTATGCAGTAATTGTAATTGTCGCCTTTGTAGCAGCCTGATTTTACCAGGTAAATAATTTTATAAATGGCCAATCTTTGCAGGTTGGCCTTTTCATTCCTCCACCTCCACAATCACTTCCACTTCCACGGCGATTCCCAATGGCAATGCATACATGCCAACAGCCGAGCGGGCATGTTTCCCTTTGTCGCCGAATATTTCCACCATCAAATCGCTGTAACCATTAATTACTTTAGGCTGGTCTTTGAAATCTTCCGTGCAGTTCACCATCCCCAGCACTTTTACAATGCGCTTTACTTTTTTCAGATCGCCCAGTTCTGCTTTTAATACAGCAAGGTGGTTGATCGCCGTAAGTTTTGCAGCCTCATAACCCTGTTCAATAGTTAAATCTTTACCCACCTTACCCGTGATGTTGCTGCCATCCGGTTTGGTGGGTCCTTTGCCGGCGAGGTATAAAAGATTACCAACACGTACTGCATTTACATAATTGGCAACCGGTTTACCCGGTGTATTTAATACAATGCCTTTTTCTTTCAGTTTGGCTTCAGGGTCCTGTGCCAGTAGTACAAGTGACATCAGGCAATTAACCATAAACAATACAAAAATCTTCTTCATAAGCCTTCTCTTTATCTCCTTTTCTCCTTTTATCTCTTAGTGAAATATTGCGATAAAAGATAAAGAACAAAAAAGGAGTGGTGACTATAATTGTGTGAATATATAAGCAGCAATTAAACCGCCGATGACAGGCCCGGCCACAGGTATCCAGCTATAGCCCCAATCGCTGTCTCTTTTATTTTTTATAGGTAAAATAAAATGTGCAATCCGAGGTCCGAGATCCCTTGCCGGATTGATGGCATAACCGGTGGGGCCACCAAGAGATAAACCAATACCCAGCACCAGCAAACCAACCGGCAAGGCATCCAGTGTACCAAGTGTGGAGGCGGGTTGTGACATGGCCATTGCGCCCAACACCAGCACAAATGTGCCGGTGATTTCTGTTATCATATTGTTCCCCACGCTGCGGATGGCCGGTGCATTGCAAAACACGGCCAGCTTGGCATCGGCATTCTCTGTTGCATCAAAATGTTGTTTGTAAGCAAGCCATACTATGATGGCCCCGGTAATGGCCCCGGCAAATTGTGCACCAATATAAGTAAGCAGCAGTGATGAATCAAAATCATTAAATGCAGTCATAGCAAGGGTGACAGCCGGATTGAGATGGCCGCTGCCGCCGAGTTTTACAGAAGCATATACACCAAGAAATACCGCCATGGCCCAGCCGAATGTGATCACAATCCAGCCGCTGTTATGGCCTTTGGTTTTGTTTAAAACTACATTGGCCACTACGCCATCCCCTAAAATGATGAGCAGCATGGTGCCGATAAATTCGCCTGTGAATGGAGACATAAGCAGTTTAGTTTATAGTTTTTAGTTTAGGGTTTGCAGTTGGAAGATAGTTCCTTGCAATTTTATTAAAATTATCAATTTGATTTTTTATCCACTCATTGTCTTTCTGCAATTCTTTAGCCATGATGGAAGCCACCAGCGGTGCAGCTTCCATAGCGGCTTTGGCATCGAGCAATAAGGCACGGGTTCTGCGGGCCAGCGCATCTTCCAATGTCATGCACATTTCATGATGCACAGCCCAGTGAATTTCTGCATTGATAAAAGGTAGCGACGGGTGAATGGGAGTGGCCATACCCGGAAATTGTTTTATAATGGATTCCACTTTTTCACCATCGCTCCCGTAATAATATCGCGGCGAACTGTAATCTACGTTTTCGCTGTACCCGTGTATATGCAGGTTTTTTGTCACACATTCTTTGTCGTGGATACCGGCTTTGTGTACGACAATTTCCATCACATCCTCCGCCATTTTGCGGTAAGTAGTCCATTTGCCGCCGGTGATGCTGATGAGTTCCGAACCGGAAACGGCAATATGATGATCTCTCGAAATGGCCGAAGTGATTTTGTTGCCGCTCTTCACCAGCGGCCGCAAACCGGCAAACACACTGCGTATGTCATCATAGGATGGATCTTTTTTCAGGTAGCGGTGAATGTGCTGCATGACAAATTCGATTTCCTGCGAAAATGCCACCGGTTCTTCCGAGGCATAATCCACCGGCGTATCGGTAGTGCCCACAATTATTTTATTATACCAGGGCACAGCAAACAGCACCCGGCCATCGTCCGTTCTTGGAATCATGATGGCTGTATCGCTGGGTAAAAAAGATTTATCAAACACCAGGTGAATGCCCTGGCTGTGCGTTATCATCGGTGCTGCGCCTGGGTCATCCATTCGTACAATATTGTCGGAAAAAATTCCCGTGGCATTGATAACGGCTTTGGCTTTGATGCTGTATTCTTTTGAATGGATACTGTCTTTCACTTCCACACCACAAACCTTTCCGTCGGCTTTCAGCAGCCCCTCAACACTCATGTAGTTTAATACGACTGCGCCATAGCCGGCTGCGGTCATTGCCAGATGAATTGCGAGACGGGCATCATCAAACTGCCCGTCGTGATACAGCACGCCGCCCCGCAATCCTTCCGCATCCAGGTTGGGAGCCAATGCCAGGGTTTCTTCCCTGCTTAAAAATTTTGAAGGACCCAGTCCCAGGCTGCCTGCCATCCAGTCGTACACTTTCAACCCGATGCCGTAAAACGGATTTTCCCACCATTTATAATTAGGAATTACAAAAGACTGGTTCTTGACCAGGTGCGGCGCATTTTTTTTCAGCAATCCTCTTTCCTTTAATGCTTCCATCACCAGCCTGATATTGCCCTGCTGCATATACCGCACACCGCCATGCACCAGCTTGGTGCTGCGGCTGGAAGTGCCTTTGGCAAAATCATATTTTTCGAACAGAACAGTTTTACATCCCCGTGATGCCGCATCCACGGCAATGCCCAGGCCCGTGGCGCCGCCACCGATGACGCAGATGTCGAATTCCTGTGTGGCACTAAGCTGTTCTATCATCTTTGTCCTCTTCATACATTACTTATTTGATATGCATAGAAATGTTCAATGCTCAGCTATCAATGCTCAATTTTCAATTTATAGCATTCATCAAATTTGCGTATTGAAAATTGAACATTGAGCATTGAACATTTGGTTTATTTATCATTTGTCCACAAAATAGCAGTATTCACCGCCCGCTGCCATCCCTTTACAAGTTCATTTATTTTTTGATCGTTCATGGCCGGTAAAAATTCTTTATCCACCTGCCACTGCTGCTGTATCTCATCAATATTTTTCCAATAGCCAACTGCAAGGCCGGCGAGGTAGGCAGCGCCCAGCGCCGTGGTCTCCGTCACTTTGGGACGAATCACTTTTGTGTTCAGTATATCGCATTGAAACTGCATCAGGGCATTATTAACGGTGGCACCGCCATCTGCTCTCAGTTCGGCAATGGAGATTCCCGCATCGGCTTCCATGGCTTTCAGCACATCATAAACCTGGTAGGCAATGCTGTCCAGCGCAGCTTTGGCAAGATGGGCATGGGTGCTGCCCCTTGTGAGCCCGAAAATACTGCCCCGTGCATGCTGGTTCCAATGCGGTGTACCGAGACCAGCAAATGCAGGAACTATATAAACTCCATCAGCATCATTGACGGAAGACGCTAAAGTTTCTACTTCAGCTGATGAGCGGATTATTTTCAAACCATCACGCAGCCACTGCACCACCGCGCCGGCGATGAATACACTTCCTTCCAGTGCGTATTCCGTTTTACCGTCAAGCTGCCAGGCAATGGTGGTTAATAAATTATTTTTTGAGGCAATGGCTTTTGTCCCTGTATTCATCAGCATAAAACAACCGGTGCCGTACGTATTCTTCACCATGCCGGGGCGGGTACACATCTGGCCAAACAAGGCCGCCTGCTGATCGCCGGCAATGCCTGCAATCGGAACCTGCGGACTGAACCCGGCATGTGACGTTACTCCGTAAATATGGCTGCTCGGCTTTACTTCCGGCAAAACTGATTTCGGGATGTTGAAAAGACTGAGCAACTCATCATCCCAGGTGCAGGTATGAATATTCAGCAGCATGGTGCGGGAAGCATTCGATACATCAGTGACATGCACAGCGCCATTGGTCAGTTTCCAAACCAGCCAGCTGTCAATGGTGCCAAATGCCAGTCCGCCTTTTTCAGCTTTTGTTCTTGCACCGGGCACATTATCAAGAATCCATTTCAGTTTGGTGGCGCTGAAATAAGCGTCAATCACCAAACCGGTTTTTTGCTGAATGGTATTTGCATGTCCTGCTGATTTCAGTTCATCGCAATACGATGCCGTTCGCCGGTCCTGCCACACGATAGCATGGTAAACGGGTTTGCCCGTGCTGCGTTCCCACAGCACAGTTGTTTCCCGCTGGTTGGTGATGCCAATGCCGGCAACCTGTTTCATAGTGATATTTACTTTGGACAATGCTTCAGCCATTGTGCCAGCCTGTGTAGCCCAGATTTCTTCCGCATCATGCTCCACCCATCCCGGTTGAGGAAATATCTGCCGGAATTCTTTTTGCGCCGTGCTGATGATGTTTCCTTTTTTATCAAATACAATACTGCGGCTGCTGGTAGTGCCCTGGTCGAGGGCAAGAATGTATTGAGACATCAGGTTGAAATTAAAAAAGTCAAAAGTAAAAAAGGAAGATAGTGAAAAGTTGTAAAGTGCAGGTAAGATATCTGTAAAAGAATTCTGTTGATTCTCTCAATACTTTACTTCCAAAATGGCATTGGAAAACCAATTGTAAAATATGCAGGACAATGAAGTGACATTGAGCAGTGTTCTTTTAATTTTTTGCGTTAAAAAAAATTTATCTTTTATACTGAAACCTTCCCCAGCCTGCGGATTTTCAGAAGCAGAAAGAAGAGGTAGATGAGTGTTCCCCACACGATGCCGATAACAGCATAGGCCAGAGTAAGCAGCCAATAGGGTGTTCTGAACCGGGTGGCCCAAAGCGAACGCTTATCGAAGAAAGTTGTATCAGGTTGCGGCGCTACGCCCCATGGTACAATCATTTCAGCAAAAATATTTCCGTAGAGTTCATTGTCTTCGGTGTATGCTACAAGAGTGAGCTGGCCTTTGTCGTCGCCAGGCAGGCTGTCTTTGTTAAATTCAGCCACTGCTATACCGGTGGAATCAGTTGTATATAATTCTTCTTCGCCGGCCGGCAAAATACCCAATGAACGCTTTACTGCAATTTTCAGTTCCGCTTCATTTACGGGCTGCCAGTCGCCGTCTTTCAGCTCCAATACTTTTGCTGTGATGTTTTTTACTTCATCCACTGTAGATGTGTCAATTTCGATTTTCGCTTTTGTGATTTCTATTTCACTGCTTGCCGGTTCAAAGATTTTTGCTGCTTCGGAGCTTACAATGAATTTCATCAAAGCCGAACTGTCCCATAAGGGTTTCAGCGCTGCGGGCAGGTAAACAATGCTTTCACCCTTTTCATCCGTCCTGGTTTTTTTCAAAAGATTTGCTTCCGTTTCTTCATTTATATAAACCGAAGCAATGATGTCCTTTTGCGGGATGAATTTTCTCTCCACTTTTTCAGTTGCTTTCACTTTCAGGTAAGGAATATTATCGGCAGGCAAATAATAACTGATGCCCAGTATCAGCGTATGAACAGTAGAGTCCTGGCCGGTTAGTGAAGTAAAACTTGCCAGAAAGAAAAACAGCGGCAGCCAGAATTTATTTTTCAGCGGGTTCATTTTTTTCAACAATTGTTTCGTGAATAGGAATGATGGGAAATATCCGTACAAAAAAAGTTATGATGAGCAGGGCCCCGGCCAGCGAGCCCATGGCGATGGCCCATTCTTCCCAGCTGGGAAAATAGTGTTTGAATCTTTCAGGCGCATCCTGCATGGGCAGCATGGGGTGCAGCAGGGTGGGGGTTACTATCAGGTAACGTTTGAACCAGGCGCCTACCACCACCATTACTCCGGCAATAAACATGGGCAGGGGTTTACGGCCCGACCGGAAAAGCATAATGAGAATAGGTATAACCATACCCACCAGGATGGCAAACCAGAATAACGGCGCAAATTCTCCGGCAAAAAGATTGGAAAGGTGCGATTCTTCATGCCTCTTCATTTTAAATGCCGGCACCAGGTATTCGTTCACATTAAAATAGAGGTAGAGCATGGCCAGCATCACCACTACCTTGCCCATCCGGTCAAAATGTTTTTCCGTGATGTATTTTTCCAGGCTGTACACCTTGCGGAAAACGTACATAGCCACCACCACAGCACCTGCGCCTACCAGAAAGGCACCGGAAACAAAGTAGGCTCCGAAGTTGGTGCTGTCCCATCCGGGGCGGTAAGTAGTGGCAAAAAGCCAGGAAGTAACCGTGTGGATGCAAAAAGCTACCGGGATAATGAGTATGCAAAGCCGGTGAATGGCTTTGTTGTTAATCTTAATTTGTTCAACTGTGCCTTTCCAGAATGAACCAATGAAATGGTAATACTTTGAAAGCCATTTTGGATTCTTCATTTTAACCTGGTTCATTATTTTCAAATCGGGCAGTAAAGGGAGGTAAAGAAGCAGCAGGCTGATGATGAGGTAAGTGCCGATAACTATCACATCCCACATAATGGGCGACTGGATGCGGCCATGAACAAAAAGGTTGAGCAATCTTTCAGGCCGGCCCATATCAACAATGATGATGATGGATGCAAATACGATGGCCGATACGGCTATGATTTCGGCAATGCGGGTAAGCGGAGTGCTCCATTGCACATTGCCGAGCCTGAAAATGGCTGTGATGAGCGAACCCACCAGGCTGATGGCAACAAAAAAAACAAAGTTGGAAATGTAAATGCCCCACGATACATAGTCGCCCATATTGGTTACTACCAGGCCGTGTCTTAGCTGTCGGTAATATGCAAATGCACCGACAAGACAAATAGCAATGAGAATCGCCGTCCATATTTTTCCCTTTTTGCCGAAAGGCTGTGGCAGCAGGTCGTGGGTTATTTGCCCGGCGGGATCAATTGCAGTGGTTTTCGGCGCAGTTAAAACAGTTGGGGTATCCACGGTGTGAAATTTTTATGAATGAGCTGTTTTCTTTTCTTCTGTTTTCAATCCTTCTTCAAATTTGAAGTTCCTGTTTACCGGCGGCAAATAATATACGCTGGGCTTGGTGCCTAAATCTTCCTCAAGCCGGTAACCGGATTTATCACGGATCAAATCGCTGAACCGGAAAGTTTCTGAGCCATTGGTCACCGAATCTTCATTCAGATCGCCAAAGAAAAAAACACCATTGGGACAGGCGGTGACGCAATGGGGCAATTCACCTTTCCGAACCATATCAGGACAGAAATCGCATTTGCCCACCGTTCCTTTTTTCTGTGGCACGCTGGTTTCGCAGTTGTATGGCCGGCTGGCAATTTCAACAGGTATATCCGGTTTTTCCCAATTGAAAACCCTGGTAGAATAAGGGCAGGCAGCCATACAGAAACGACAGCCAATACAGCGGTTGCTGTCAATCAGCACTATTCCATCCTGGCGCTTGAATGTGGCATCCACGGGGCAAACTTTTACACAGGGCGGCTCATCGCAGTGCATGCAGGTGGTAGGCTGCCAATAAGGAGCAGTATGTTCTGCATCCTGCATGGGATATACTTTCAGCCAGTTTTGTCCGGGGTGCACATGATGCATGTGGTTGCAGGCTTCCTGGCATTTCTTCAGGTTTTTGCAGCGGGAAAGATCAATCACCATCACAAATTTTTTTCCCGCAATTCCTTTTCTTGCTTCCGCATTGGTCACATGCGACACATCTGGTACGGGTTTCAGAAAAGCTTTATCCACTTCAATAATCTCGCCGTCGGCCGAAAGCAGTTTTACTTTTTCGCCGGAGGGTGTCACTTCCTGGTCGGCGCCGGGAGTAAACGGGTTATTGCCCGAGCAACCTGCTGCTGCACCTGCCAGCAATCCGGTAATAAGAAAATCTCTTCTCGATGTGTTTTTCTTTTCCATAAAAAATTATTGAACCGTTGGTTTGTTTTTTATCCAGCTATGGATGTCTTTATCTGAAACTTTTACTCCTGTTCGGTTGATGAGTTGGGGATCCACTTCCACCAGGCGTCCATCTTCGCTGAGCATTTTTATCGTTTGGGTTTTCTTTTTCCTGGTAATCATTTTAATGCCCGTGAAAATGGCGGCTGCACTTAATCCTCCAAGGAGAAATCTTTTACGGGATAAAAATTTTTTTCCGGTTGACATGGTTTCGTTTTTAACGTACTATTTTTTCAAGTAAAAAACCGGCCCAGGCTTCTGAGCCGGTCTGATCATTTGAATCACAAAACAAAGAACCTATTTCTTCATGGTACGGACGTAGTTTACAATGCTCCAGATTTCGTCCTGGTCGGGTATCTTCTTTTTGAAGCTTGGCATATCTTCTCTTCCTTCTACTGTTTTGTAAAAAATAGCTCCGTCGGTTTGTTTATGAAATTCGGCGGTAGTGAAGTTGCCGGCTTCGGTTTTCAGCTGGGCGGCTTTGGGGCCATCACCGGCGCCGCTTTTGCCATGACAGCTCTGGCAATGCTTTACCCAGAGTTCCTTACCGGTTTTCAGCGATTCGGCATCAGACTTCACGGGGTTAACCATTTTTACATATTTGTCTGGCACCGGCCAGGGTTCTTTCTGCAGCAGGTGGGTAAATCCGGCACTTAAGATTCCTGTAATGATGGCTGTGATTAAGAGGGGTTTCATGTTTGCTGTAATTGATTTGATTTATTAATTCTTTTTCTCCGGTAAAAATAACATGCACACCAGGTTGATGATTTGATGAAATGACCAGACAAACATGATTTTGGTCAGAAGTAAAAGTGACTTTTATCTGCAGTGAAGATTACTGTATTGTTCTGGCTCCGAGAAGAAAAAACGGTAGCGTCATTCAGTCCCGGTCAGTTGTTGTCGTTGAAATAGAATCCGATCTCGCTTTCCGCATTGGTAAGGTCTACCTGAACCGGTTTTTTGAGGGGATCAAATACAAACAACCCGTAAGCATCATTCTTTGTATCCAGGTCAATGCATTCGGGAATTGTGTCTTTTTTCAGGAAGAGCAGGTACCGCACATTCCTTGCTTCCACAATATTTATCCCGGGCCATTGCTTTTTCAAAACAAGATGTCCGAAACGCACCTGGTAATAATAATCATGCAGAAAAGATTCAACGATATTTTTATCCGTCATTTCTTTTATTTTTTCCAGTTGCAGCGAATCGGGGTAATAAAAGACTGCCGAGCGGGAACTGATAATTAATGTATCAGAAAAGGACGAAGAAGGTTTGGTTTTAATTTCCTGCTTATCCTGTTTTTTTTCTCGGGGCACATCATTCTTGCTTGAGCTATGCTTGCAGGAGAACAGCACTGAACTGATAAGAACCGCAGGTATTGTGCATTTGACTATCGCTTGCCGGCCGATAAAACCCTGCAGAATTGTTTTCATAACACGCATAAACTTACATGATTTTAAATTTTCCGGGGCGGTGGCTGGTTTGCCGGCAGAAAAAACCCCGGTTGTATTAATCGGGGCTTTTATCCATTCATAGTGTTCCTTCTTATCCTTGAAAACAGAGTTTAATAGTTCCAGAGTCTTGTAATATTAAATCCGATCAGAAATTCCGGGCTCCAGGGATATCCGCCGTCAGCTTTTATTTTATGGTTCAGCGGGTCATTGGTGTTGTACAGGTTATTGATTTGCGGTATCATATTCTGGTAGCTGGTAAAAAATACCTGGAAGGAGTGACTGCTTGTGGTGAATTCAAGACCCAGTGAGAAATTCGGGTTGGGGTTGTTGCGGGTATGTTTTGTAATTGGTTGGTCGTAATTCATTGTCACTGCAGTTACTTCCGTTAGTTTATACCTTGCAGATAGTGCGATGGCAAAATGATCATGCAGCATTTCGGGCCTGGCTTTCGCAGTGGAATCATTCACCTTCACCAGATATCCGTTTACCAGGTTTTGATGCGACAGGCTGGGGGCTATCTGCACCGAAAGCTTGTCGGTAACCTTACGGGCAATCAGCAATTGGTGAAAATAAGTCAACCGGTCGCTGTAATTTTTAAAGATCTCTTTGTTTTTGTCTTTCCTGGTATTATAGGCTGCATTGCCATAATAACTGACACTGACCGGGTATTTTCCTTTTGTCTGCGTGATGAGAGAGTATTTCACACTGCCATCCCAAATGGGTCCTGACACTGAAGAGGGCTTTTCGGCATAAGGGATAATGGCCATGGAAGATTTGGTAACACCCAACCCTACATTCAGCCTGTCAATTGGTACATAACTGAAACCAAGCCTTATATTGGAGGGAGCAAAGAATCCCCAGAAATCATCATAACCTTTATTCCACAGTCCAAAGCGGTGCATGATGTCCATTTCAAAAGTTTTTTTCACCGGCACCAGTATGGTCTGGTTGTCTATTATCCAAACACTCTGGAAAGTATTCTTTACAGGTTTTGGTTTTTTTACTGCCGGTTCCGTTTGTTCAACGGCAGGATTGTCCTGTGCTATCAGGATGCCCGCCGGCAATAGCAGGAATAAGAGACAGGTTGCAACAAATGCCCGCCGCATTCCCAGTTTTAATATTTCACTTTTCATTGCAGTAATTTTATTAGTCGTTAATTATTCGGGGCGCCGTTTCTTATCCAGTCATACACTTTCTGCTTGTCAGCAGCAGAAGGAATGTACTGCGCCATTTCACCATTTATCATTTTGTAAAGAATACTTTCTTTTGGCAGCGCCAGGTTTACAAAACCGCCATTGACAATTTCACGGTAGGCAATATCACCGGTAAGGTATGGCTTGTGTGCCCCGGTTACATGGCATCCCGCCAAAGCGCAATTGGTTGTAAAAAGAGGCGCCAATTCGTTTTTAAAACTCACCTGTTTGGGTGGTCCGTCCGGGTCGGCTGCCAGCTCCGGTATTACAATATCCTTGTAACAACCCGTAAGCCCCATCAGCAGAGCAAGGATCAAACCTGTAAATATTGATAGGCGTTTCATTATTTGAAAGTTTTGAGGTTGATTATTTGTTATGGAAATTCATGTTGCATTCCACATCAATCCGGTCCGATATACTGGTGCTGGTGATGCCAAAATCCCGGCAATTGAAAGAAAATCTCAATTGCAGCCCGAATACACTGTAAGCGGCGGCCGTTCCAAACTGCACCCTTGATTTTGGAATGTATTTGAGGGTGCCGACATAGGTTTTCGTAAGCGGGGCTGTTAATTTCCCCTTCCAGGTAAGATCCAGCGTTACAATATAGCCGTTGCTGTTGGGGTCAAATTCCACTTTGGTGGTTTTGATTTTGGCCAGGTTGCTGTCAGTAAGGTTGTGCTGACTGGCAATGATTTTTATAGTACCCAGGTTACTGATATTGCAACCGGTATCCCTGCCGGGTTCACCCGTATTGGAAGTATTGATCTGAACATAGCCATTGAGATAGGTCTTGGCCGGATCATTTTCATAAAAAGCCCAGGAAGTATCTTTCAGCGGCTGGCCGTTGCCGGAATAGTATATCATTTTTGCGGAGGTTACATCATGCATGCCAAACTGATTGAAACGTCCGGTAAGTAATCCTGAAGCGCCTACGTAGGAAGTTGTCCAAAGTACGCTGGAGTGTGATTTATCCATTTTCCATTGAGTCGTATCGCCGGTTGTCATATTTCCGGGCAGGTGAACATTATTGCCGCGTGTCGGCACAAAAGGTTCGGTGGTTTGAATCGGCACAATCAATGAGTCATTGCGTGTGCAACTGATCATGTACCCGTAACCGCTGGCCAGGATGAGCAGTATCAAAAGCAGCTTGCTGTTTGTGAGTTTCATATGAAGTATTTTATTAGTGAACAATCTATTAATGAACGCCACAAACCTATTTTGCGAACGAGGGCATTTTCATGATATTCATCAAAATGTTTTGTGAACTTCATCACAAAAGCTATCGCTTAAGGTCAGGCAATGGTGCGGCAAAAACGGAGAAACCAGGCAAGCGTAAGTAAAAGCAATACTTTAATGCAGAATAAGTTAGCCGGAAGAAGAAGATTTTATTTTTCGCAAGCTGCGTATACAATAATAAATCAGGGTGACAGCAATCAAAGTACCGGCATTTAAGAGTATGCTGTCGGAATAGACTTTCATGTCATTTCGCAAAATATTGTTGTCGGGATTGGCTGAGGTTAGCTGTACATAAAAATCTTTTACCAGCAGTGCAAAAAAAACAAGGCTGTGTAAAAAACCAAATACCGGTTTCCTGGCAAACAAGGGCAACAGGAAAACTACAACACCGAGGCCCCATAAGGTCAAAAATGGATTTTGAATTTCTGATTTTATATAGTCAAACGAAAAATTGGGATAAAGAGATTTTAGTAATAACCCCCAGTATAATAAACCCGTAAGGCCATACCCAATGGGTAAAGAACTTACTAATCGCTGTTTCCATGCTGTTCTGCCATGCTTTCGGCCGGCAAGTGAAAGCACTACCAAATAAATAAGCGGAAAGCCTGAAAAGAAAGCCAGCAACTCAAGCTGTTGAAGGTATGAAATCATTTCAGCGCCCATCAGAAATCTTGCAGGTGTAATTAATAACCAGATTCGGATTCAAACCTACAACTTGTTTATTTATTAATACAAAACAAGTAATTAATATTCCCGATTCTTTGAAAGCTTGTTGAGTATTGCACTCCCACTTTTATTATATGGTTTAATGCATTCCGGCAATTTTCCTGTTAAGAAAAACTTAGACAATGAGTACAGTTTTCAGGCATGAAAGCTCTACGAAAAAGAAACCCCGGATTAATAAGCGATGTTAGCGTTTGCCCTTGTGAAACGCTAACGGAGCAATCTCTTTTTTGTGAACCTGGTACTGATTTATTTTTTTCAGAAATTCCATAGCCGGGTAATATTAAATCCAATAAGGAACTGACCATCCCTGTAATTATTCTGGTTAAAAACATTATTGCTTTGAGGAACGATACTATAATAATTGCCGGCAAATACCTGGAAGGCATGCGAGCTGGTGGTTATTTCAATTCCAAAAGAAATATTCGGGTCGGGGTTATTGGTCAGGTGCTGTGTCAATGGCTGATCATACCCGGCGATAACCGCCATTTTATCCGTGATTTTATAACGACCCGATAAAGAAAAAGCAAAATGATAGTTATTCATCTTCTTTACTATTTCTCCTTTGCTGTTTACATACGCTTCCACATTGTTGTACCACGACAGGCTGGGGGCTGCCTGTGCTGAAAAATTTTCGGTTATTTTCTTTGCGATAATCAGTTGGTTAAAATAAGAAAGACGGTGAACACCATACCTGAAATTACTTTTATCACGGGCATCAATTACCATATTGCCAAAATAGGTAATGCTCAAAGGCATTTTACCAGTTGTTTGCTGAAGCAATGC
>CAZDUO010000018.1:0-8612 GCA_964508655.1 uncultured Chitinophaga sp.
GGGTTTTAAAAAAATTACTGCATAAGGCAAGATTTACAGCATTTGGCCAGCAATACCGCTTTGATGAAATATTGCTGGACCGCCATCCCGCAAGAAAATTCCAGGAACTGGTGCCGGTACATGATTACAATAAAATTTATAATGACTGGTGGAAAAAAACCATTGAAGGCGTACCCGACGTGGCATGGCCGGGCAAGATAAAATACTATGCTCTCAGCTCCGGCACATCGGAAGCAGCCAGTAAATACATACCCGTCACCAAGGAAATGCTGCGCAGCAACACCATTAATTATATCAAGCAATTTATCACCCTGCTGGGTTATGAATATTTGCCACGCCATGCCATGACCAAAGGCTTCCTGATGCTGGGCGGCGCTACCGATCTGCAAAAAGGAAAAGCCGGCTGGTATGCCGGCGACCTCAGCGGCATTCTTGCAAAAAAGCGCCCCTTCTGGTTTCAGACATTTTATAAACCCGGCGGACGCATTGCCGCCATCAAAGACTGGAACCAGAAACTGCACGAAATAGTGGAGCATGCACGTGAGTGGGACATTGGTTATATTGTTGGTGTGCCGGCCTGGTGCCAGATGTGCATGGAAATGGTGATTGAACATTACAAAGTGAAAAACATTCACGAGATATGGCCCAACCTCGGCTTTTTTGTTCATGGCGGCGTAGCATTTGAACCCTACAAAAAAGGATTTGAAAAATTGCTGGGCAAACCGATTGTGTATATCGAAAACTATCTGTCAAGCGAAGGTTTTATCGGGTATAAAACAAGAGAGCATGCCCGGGGCATGAAGCTGATACTTGATAACAACATCTTTTTCGAGTTTGTGCCTTTTGATGAAAAAAATTTCGACCACGACGGAAACATCATTGCCAACCCCGAGGCATTGATGATACACGAAGTGGAGGAAGGCAGGGAATATGCCCTGCTGATGAGCACCAATGCCGGTGCCTGGCGTTACCTCATCGGCGACACATTAAAATTTGTGGACCTGGATCACTGCGAAGTGCTGATTACCGGCCGCACCAAACATTTCCTGAGCCTCACCGGCGAACACCTGAGCGTGGAAAACATGAACAGGGCCATCGAGCTGGTAAGCGAGGAAATGAATATCTGCATTCCCGAATATACCGTTGTAGGGTTTCCTTATAACAACTTTTTTGCACACAAATGGTATGTGGCCAGCAACGACAACTGCGATACCGAACTGCTGAAAAACAAAATTGACCAGCACCTCCGCCACCTGAACGACGATTATGCCACTGAAAGAGACAGCGCCTTAAAAGAAATTTTTCTGGAAAAACTTCCCGAAGAAAAATTCCTGAAGTTTATGGAACTGAAAGGCAAGCTGGGCAGCCAGCACAAATTTCCCCGGGTGATGAAAGGAAAAATGCTGGAAGACTGGAGCCGGTTCCTGGAAACGGAAAATATTTGAAGCAGGATACCATTAATAATTTTTATTATTAATTGGAAATAAGGAAAGGTGTTGGTAGCCGGTGTAAAAATCATAATAACCCATCTGGCAGCAGAGCCAATAATCAATAATTAATTTTCAAAAACTGTGCTGGAGGCATTGCTTAAAGGATTAACCCTCGGCCTGCTGCTGAGCATTTCAGTGGGTCCGGTGGTTTTTTCCATCATCAAGCAAAGCCTCAACAGCGGTCACCGCGGCGGGCTGACATTTGTTTTTGGCGTGTCGGCATCAGATATTTCACTTGTTTTAATCAGCAACATATTTACCCAGTTGTTTGGCTACCTGGTAAGGCACAAAAGCATGATAGGCATTGCTGGCAGTATTTTTCTCATCGGGCTCGGCATCTTTTTTATTTTTTTTAAAAAAATAAAAGTGGACGACAGCGGGGTGCATGTGATACTGCTGAGGAAAAGAGATTATATAAAAACATTCTTTTCCGGTTTTTTCATGAACACACTTAACCCGGCAGTTTTTCTTTTCTGGTTTACCACATCCTCCACACTCATCACCATGCCGGTGCAGCACCGCATTATTGCCTTTGTCACCTGTCTTGCTTTTGTGCTGGGTACCGACATACTGAAAGTGATGATGGCGCAGAAAATCAGGAAAAAACTTACGCCCCACAATATTCAAATCCTCAGCCGAATCAACGGGCTCATCCTGCTTGGCTTTGGCATGGTGCTGCTCTGGGGCCTGGTTTTTTACAGCGACAAAATCTAAAGTTTATTTTGCAGACAAATGAAGGCAGGAAAATTTTTTAAAAAGCTGTGGAAATGGACAAAGCGGATTGTCCTTTTTATTTTTTTCTTCCAGCTTTTTTATATCATATTGTTGAAATGGGTGAATCCGCCCATAACCATCTCGCAGCTCAGCAGTTATTTTTCCGGCGACGGACTGAAGCGGGATTATGTCAGCCGGAAAAATATTTCAGATAATGCAAAGCTGGCTGTCATAGCTTCCGAAGACCAGTTGTTTGCCGACCACCGGGGTTTCGACTGGAAAAGCATAAAGAAGGCAATGAAGTATAATGAAAGAAAACCCGGGCGCATCCGCGGCGCCAGCACCATCAGCCAGCAAGTGGCAAAAAATGTTTTCCTGTGGCAGGGCCGCAGCTGGATACGGAAAGGACTCGAAGTCTATTTCACTTTTATGATTGAACTTACCTGGGGGAAAAGAAGAATCCTGGAAGTATACCTGAACGTGATTGAAATGGGAAAAGCTGTGTACGGCATCGAAGCCGCAGCACAGGCTTATTTTAATAAACCGGCAAAAAACCTGGCACGACATGAAGCTGCAATGATTGCCGCAAGCCTGCCCAACCCGAAAAGATATTCAGTGAAACCGCTTTCAAATTATGTGGCAACCCGCAGCCAATGGGTGCTGCGCCAAATGAATAACCTGGAAGGCGATACCGATATAATGAAAATTATTAAAGGTGAAAAAATTGTTTCAGCAAAAACTTCAAAGTGAAATTATTTGCCCGTAAATGCGGATACAAACCGCAACCCCACAGGGCCTTTTTTTGTCAGGACTGAATCGGGATAAGTATGCACGTCATAAATGTCCGCCATGAACACCGGTTTTCCTTTCAAAGAATCGTCCGTGGGCCAGAAATCAAAATTATTTTTTCGTTGACCGGGATTATTGATGGAGTGTGACGGCTTACCGCTGTAAAACCAGATGAGTGATGCCCGCTGGTACGAATTATAAAACAGCACTGGTTTGTCGCCGGTTTTTGCTGCAATAGCTATCGCCCAGGCCCGGTTGCCTTGAAACCTTCTTTTCACTGCATTATCCGGGCCGATATCAACTACCAGGTAAATGCGCCCTGCTATGATGAGCAGCAGCGAAACAAATGCAATAATCTTTACTGTTTTTGCCCAAGAAATTTTTTCGGTAATGAACTGGTGACTCAGCACAAGTAAAGGAATCAACACCGGCATAGGCCAGTTAACTTCCACTTTGCCACGAAAAGAGCTGATGAAGAAAAGAAGGTAAATGCCGGCCATCGTAAACTTCAGCGCCTTTTCAGTTTTATTTTTTGTTTTGTAAATAAAGGCAGCAGGCAAAAGAATAAAACCCATCAGCGGGCCGGCCAGCAGCAGTTGACCGAGTATAAATTCAGCGGTGTAAGAAAATCTGTAGTCGCTTACATTGCTTTCAAAAAGATGATAGCGGAAACTCACCCAGTTGTGTTCCCATTGCCAAAGCAGGTGAGGAGAATACAACAGTATAACCAATACAGCGGTCAGCCATGCTGGCCATTTTGCCAGTAGTTTTATGTTAGATAAAAATGTGAACAGCACAATCAACAGCCCGTGATACTTGGTGTAAAAAAGCAGGGAGATGGCCATAGCCAGCAGCAATGCGCCGCGCCAGTTTTGCTGCCGCAGAAAAATGCGATAACAATAAAAGAACAGGGCCGAAAAAAACAACAACGGCGTATCAGGCACGGCAAGGAAACCACCCACCTGCAAAACGCCAATGCTAAGTACGATGCTGTAAAACAGGAAAGGATTCTTTTTTTCAGTGAGAGATTCAGCAATCCATACGGTAGCGGTATTCAACACGGCACCCGTCAGCCGCACACCCACTTCATTTTGAAATAATGCATACCCCCATTTAATCATCAGCGCTATCATGGGCGGATGATCAAAATATCCCCATGCCGGAAAACGGGAATACACCCAATAGTAGGCTTCGTCGGCAATCAGTTCGGTAGAGGCCGATTGCAACAGGGCAAGCAAAAGCCAGGTACTGTAAAAAAGAAGACGGTGATGTTTTTGGAAAAACAGATTCATGGCTGCCGAATGTACAACGGTTATTTTAACCTGCAAGAAGGTTGTCCACAGCCTTTATTGCTGTTTGCAGTCTCTCTTCCGGCTGCCCGCTGATTTCTACCCACGGCGTGCTTTGCTGCAGCATTAAATTTTTGTAAATGCCAAACAGCCTTTTTCTTGTTTCAAGTTCAGGATATTCACGCAGCTCATCTTTTACCCACGGCAAATCGGTATGGCAGAGCAGGTACAAATCATATTTTCTTTTAGCCAGCTGTTCCAGTATCCAGCCATGGCATTTGCCAAAAACAAACTCACACCATACTTTCATCACGTACATATCGGTGTCAATAAAGAGAAGTCTATAGTCATTAGCCGGTAGTCGTGAGTCAGTCACTATTGACTTTTGACTAAAGACTAACGACTGAACATACTCTTCCTCCAGCGCCAGCTGTCCTTTTGCAATGGTGAGAAGGTCGTTATACGTATACTTTGTGCCATACTCAAGCAAATAGGCACGTGCATATTCAGGACACCAGTTTGTGTGGTAATGTTCCGCAAGCTTTTCACACAAGGTGCTTTTGCCGGTGCCTTCCGGGCCGATCACCACCACTTTTTTTAGCATACTCAAAAGTAGGAATGAATGCCTTTAAATTAAAAAGCTGCCGGAATACCGGCAGCTTAAAAACTCTTTATCGGGGAAATCAGCTTTCTTTTTTCACAACCACTTCCTCGGTGGTGGTGATTTTTTTATTGATTACAAATTTTTGCACCGCCCCGGTCTTGCGTAAGCTGATGCTCAGTGTCAGCTCACCCGATTCAATCAGCGGCTCTTCGATATAAAATTTTTTGTTGTACAAAGCGGTTGAAAATTTTTCAGAATAAATGGTAGTACCGGTTTCATCTTTCAGTGAAATAAGGCAATCTTCCCCCGAAACATTTTCGACCAGCAGCCGGAAGATGGACTGGTCGTCATTTTTTCCGAGGTAAACCACTTTGACAGCCGGAGCTTCTTCTTTCGGCGGCTGTGCTGAGGCGGCGGAAAAAAGGACTGCAAAAATAAGTGCAAGTGCTCCCATTGATACGTGTTTCGTTTTCATAAATTAAAGTTTTTAGGTTTAAAAAATCTTTTTTCAAATTTTCATGGAAGCAATACGTTGAAAGGCAGCAATGTTGAAAGGAATTTTTTTGAGCAGGTACCCGCAAGGGTATTAATGAATGTTCTGCAAAAGTGTCTCTGTTTTCAGCACAAACATAAACCGGTTTTGTAAATTGTAAAAACCCAAATCAGCGGCTTAAATTTATTTGCAAACCGAATGACCGGAAGGAAAACCGCTGAACGGCAAAGTGTTGAAAAAACTTTTCATATTATTTCCAAACCCGGATGTTAATTTTTTTTAAATGGAATTGAACAGGTGAACAACATAATTAATTGCGGATGCAGTTTACATTGCTTTTGTCCATGCGGGTTTTGATTTAAGCACTTTTTTATACACAGGACAGCATTCAGCATGTGCGCCGGGCAAATAGCCGGTGCTTACCAGGAACTCATTTACGATTTCGCCGCCGGTAAAGCGGAAAGTTTTTTTAAACAACCTTGTCCATTCATCTTTTGTTTTGGGATGATGCTGTTCAAGCCAGCGTTTAAATGAGCCGGAATCGTTTTGCAGCTGCAAAATGATTTTAGCATTTTCAATAGCCGCATGAATCTTTAGCCGGTTGCGGATGATGCCGGCATCGTTCATCAGCCGGTTAAAATCTTTTTCTTTATACGCTGCCACTTTTTTAATGTCAAACTGGTGATAGGCTTTTCTGAAATTTTCCTGTTTTTTCAGGATGGTGGTCCAGCTCAACCCTGCCTGGTTGATTTCCAGTATCAGCCGGCAGAAAAGTTCGTTGTCGTCATGAATGGGGAATCCGTAATGCCTGTCGTGGTATTCTTTATGCACGGCCTGCTCTTCTTTTTTCATTAAGGGAATGTAATCGCAGTAGGTTTTTATTTCCGCCATAATATATTTTTAAAAATAAAACCATGCAGCCGGTGAGGCATTATTTTTTTGCTCTTTTCATCCACTCCAGCAAACCGAATACAGCCATCAGCAGCAATACCAGGTAATACACACTGGTAAAGACATAATGCTTTACGAAATACAGAGGAATGGAGGCAATATTTGTAAGGAGCCACCAATACCAGCTTTCCACTTTTTTCTTTGCCATCAGCCACATACCCGTAAAAGCGGTGGCCGACGCAAAAGCATCGGCCCAGGGAATGGCACCGGGAGCAAAAGATTTTTTTAAAAAAATGAGTGAAAAAAAGATAGCGAGGTAACACGCAGCAAAGAAACCAAGCTGGTACAGCCACCATTGCCTGTCAGAAAATTTTATGTTCACCACATGATGCTGTGCTGCATCTTTTTTGGCCCAGAGCATCCAGCCGTAAATGCTCATTACCGTATAATAAAAATTGACGGATGCTTCGCCAATCAAATCTCCCTTCAGGCTTAGCCAGATGTAAATGGTAGTGTTGATCAATCCTACCGGGTAAACCAGGATATTCTCCATGCGGCTGAACCACACACTGGCAATGCCTGCAAACACGGCAATATATTCAGGCCAGCCGGTGTTTTTCATGCCAGTAATAAACTGCTGCCAGATTTCCTGGAAACTCAAGAAGAAAAATTTTTCAAATGTAAATGATTACGGCAGGCTTTTGTACCATCGCCATGGTTTCAGATACCGGATTCCTTTTTTTGTCAAAAACCGCGTTGGAACCTGCTGCCACTGGCTGCCCCGGGAAGTCCAAACAATAAAATGCAGGTGGGGAAATGCGGTATAACCCGTATTGCCGCTCAAAGCAATTACCTGTCCCTTCTTTACCGAGTCACCGACATTTACCAGCACACCGTCTCTTTTAATATGCCAGTAACCGCTTCGTGAATTATCGGCATGCTGTATAATAACATTGTTGCCGTAGGAGCGGTATTTTCTGTTCCAGCCTCCTTTATTGCCATCTTCTTTCACCCGTATCACCACGCCGTCTCTGGCCGCCAGAATTTTTGTGCCCCGCTTCATTTTAAAATCCAGTGCTGCTCTTTCTTTGTGTGAAAATTTTCCGAAATAGCCCTGCACCAGGAAATGCGACCTGCCGTTTTCAAAGGGCAGGCCGTACACATAACTGGTATCGTCCTTTATCAGTCCTTTCTGCAACCGCTTTATTTCGCAGCGCTGGGGATTGTTGCTCACGGCACAGCCCGTTAAAAGCGCCAGGCAGACGATCATCCATTTTTCCATTCACTAAAAATAATAATATCTCAATTATCGGCGGAGTAACTTTGAAGAATGGAAAAAGTAAATCTTGCAGAAAAACTATCTCTTTTTTCCGAATACTGGAGTCCGAAAATTGCCGGCGAATTAAACGGCCAGATGGTAAAGCTGGTAAAATTCAAAGGTCCCTTTGTATGGCATTATCACGAAAATGAAGATGAATTGTTTTACGTGGTGAAAGGCAGTTTCGATATGGAGTTTCGCAGCAAAACTGTGACGGTAAATGCCGGTGAATTCATCATTGTGCCCCGCGGCGTGGAGCACCGGCCCAATGCAACAGAAGAAGTGCATGTACTGTTATTTGAGCCTGCTTCAACACTGAACACCGGTAATACTGTGAATGAAAAAACACTGAAAGATTTGCAGCGGATATAAAAATTCGCAGTGTTTCAGTTATTCACCAGCTTATTGCCGCAGAAACACAGGGGCACAGAAAAAAACTCACCCTTATTTTCCCCATCTTTGCAGTCCTAAAATTTTTTCAGGATGAAGATTGCCGTACTGGGGGCGGGCATGGTGGGCAGCGCCATTGCACTTGATTTGGCAGCCCGTTATTATGTTACTGTGTTTGATGTAAAGGAAAGTAACCTTGCTTTACTCCAAAAAAGGAATCCGCGTATTGATACACTAAAAGCGGATTTAAGAAATTATGAATCTTATCCGCAACTGCTGCAGGATTTTAACCTGGTGGTAACTGCCGTGCCCGGATTTATGGGATATAAAACACTTGAAGCCGCCATCAGTTGTGGCAAAAATATTGTTGACATTTCTTTTTTCCCCGAAGATGTGCTTCAACTGGATACGCTTGCTAAAGAAAAAGGTGTAACTGTCATCACCGATTGCGGCGTGGCGCCGGGCATGAGCAATTTTATCATCGGCCGGTACAATGAAGAAATGAAAATTGAGGCGCTGGAAGTTTATGTAGGCGGATTGCCCAAGGTGAGAAAGAAACCCTTTCAGTACAAAGCCCCCTTTTCCCCCGCCGATGTAATTGAAGAATACACCCGGCCTGCCCGGCTGATGGAAA
>CAZDUO010000018.1:8712-52356 GCA_964508655.1 uncultured Chitinophaga sp.
TTTTCCCCCGCCGATGTAATTGAAGAATACACCCGGCCTGCCCGGCTGATGGAAAACGGGTTTATCGTAACCCGCCCGGCGCTGAGCGAAGTGGAGTGGATACATTTTGAAGAAGTGGGAACACTGGAAGCGTTTAACACCGATGGCCTGCGTTCTTTGCTTTACACCATGCCGCACATAAAAAACCAGAAGGAAAAAACGCTGCGTTACCCCGGCCATGTGGATATTATTCTTTCGCTGAAAGAAAGCGGCTTCTTCAGTGAAACACCCATTGAAGTAAACGGCTCTAAAATTTCACCACTGAAAGTAACCTCGCAAATACTTTTCAACGAATGGAAACTGGGGCTGGAAGAAGAAGAGCTGACCGTGATGAAAGTATTGCTTCACGGGCATAAAGACGGCCATCCCGCCACCATTGAATGGCGCCTGCTGGATTATTTCGACAAGGAAACAAAAATTTCATCCATGGCCCGCACCACGGGCTACACCTGCACAGCCGCCGTCAACCTCATTGCCCAAAATCTTTTTTCAGATAAGGGAGTATTTCCCCCGGAGCTGGTAGGAAAGCACAAAGCCTGTTTTGATTTTGTGCTCGGCTACCTGCAGGAAAGAAAAGTAATTTGGAAGCAAAAGGGAGCCTGAAAGAGTTATCATTTATTTCATCCCGGAAATTTGCCACTTTTAAAATATTTAATACTGCATTCCCGCAAATCGGCCTATCTTTTACATCCTTTTTTTAACTAAAACCAAAAACCATGATTGCAGAAAAAGTAATGACGACAAAAGAAATTGCCAACCGGCTTTCTGAGCTTTTCAAAGAAAACAAATGGGACCAGGCGCAGGATGAACTGTTCAGCCCCGATGCCCGGAGCATTGAACCACCACATGCAGTAGGGCTGCAATCGGTGCAGGGAATGCCGGCCATTAAAAAGAAAGGCGCCGACTTTAACAGCATGGTAGAAGAAATGCATGGCGGCTGGGTGGGAGAACCGATTGTAGCCGGCAATCACATTGCGGTGACCATGGGAATGGACGCCACGATGAAAGGCGCAGGCCGTTTAAAAATGGAAGAGATTGCCCTCTATGAAGTGAAAGACGGAAAAATCGTGAGTGAGCAATTCTTTTACTGACAAAATAAGTGGGTTAGTAAGTCTCATTTCGCAGCAGCGGGGTGAGACTTTTTTTATTCCCCTTCACACATTTTTTTCAGGTTGCCGAGCCCCACTTCAAACTGGTGATGGAGTTGTTTATTTATCATGGGTCCCATCAGCCGGGCCACGGGCCAGGGCAGATCACCACTGTTTTGCCAGGTTACTTTACACTCGCCATCACCCCATTCTTCAAACAGCCAGTTATCTTTTGCTTTACTGCTCCATGGTTTTATAAACTCAAGATCAAAATGAATATGTTTTGCATCAAGCGAATTAACTCTAAGACTTCCGATGCCGATCTTTTTTCCTTCCCAGGCATATTTGTGTCCTGGTGTTTTTGGCACACCGGTTATTGTTGCCTTAGCAGTCGGGTCCATCATTTGCCAGGGATTCCATTGGCTGTAAAAATTCAGGTTGCCCACCTTATCCATCACTTCTGCCACTGTTTTTTTTATGATAGCAGATTTTTCCACGTAGTACCTCGATGGCATCAGCAGGGAAATCAGTAATATGATTGCAATAATTCCGAGGAGGATATATACTACAGTCATAGGCCTTGTTTGCCGTAAGGTAAAAAATTAAACTATTGCAAAAAAACCATCTATAATAAAAAAGCGAACCTGAGGGTTCGCTCTTGCCAACTAAAAAATTTCTTTACTCCCCTTCAGGGGCGGGGGTTTCTATTCCGCTTCTGCTACCACTTCCTTCACTTCGGGTATCATCCGCTTCATCATGCCTTCAATACCGGCTTTCAGTGTAATGATACTGGAAGGACACCCGCTGCAACTGCCCTGCAGCATAAGGTTGACCACGCCGTCTTCATAACTCTTGAATTGAATAGCGCCACCGTCCATTTCCACGGCCGGCTTCACATAATTTTCCAGCAGCTCTTTGATGCGCTTCACCACATCGTTGTCGTCGGCGCTTATTTCATTGCTGCTTTCTTTTTTCACCATTACCACTTCTTCTTCGTTTATCACCACCTTGCCTTCTTCCATGTATTCTTTCAGAAACTGGCGGATGCTGGGTATCACATCATTCCAGTCGGTATCGTGGGTTTTAGTCAGCGTCACAAAATTACTGGCGATAAATACGGCTTTGATAAAAGGGTAACCAAACAGCTCAATTGCCAATGGCGAGGGTTTGGCGCTTTCCATGTCGGGAAAATCAATGCTTTTGCCGGGGTACAGCAGCTTGTTGGCAACAAACTTCATCGTTTCCGGGTTGGGCGTCATTTCGGTATAAATGCTGATTATCGGGTTGCCTGTTTTAATCATAACTGAAAATTAATATGCAAATATAACAAGCCGCTTGCCGCCTTGTTTACGAATGAAGAAAAGAGATGTTGATACCGGCTTTTGTACCCTGATGATACATCGTTGCGTCGCAATCCGTTCATCGTCCGGTAATTCTGCTCATCTATTTATTCTCTTCGGATAGTATTTTTGTTCATCACCGGCTATCCTTATGAAAAAGATTTACACCATCGGCCACTGCACTACCAGCCTGGCCATGTTTAAAGAAACAGGCCTCGATAAACTAATCGGTAAAAACGTTGCTCTTCAGAATATAAAATTTGAAAAAATCACACCGGCCCGGTTGGATGAGATGAAAAAAATGACCGGCAGTTACGAAGCCCTTTTCAGCCGGCGAGCCATTAAATACAAAGAATGGAAACTGAAGGATAAACAACTCACCGAAAAAGATTATTGCCGGTATATTCTTGATGAATACACTTTTTTAAAACGCCCCGTTATTATCATTGATAATAAAATTTTTACAGGCAGCGAAAAAAAACCGTAGCGGCAGCGAAAGAAGCGATAAGGAAATTCATGTGATTCAAAATGGTGAACCGGGTCATATAAGTCAAAACTATGACGGCCGATATTTGACTCATTTGACTTTTATGACATATATGACCTTACAGTATTTTCGGCAACACATATCCGTTGTGGTATTTTACTTTCAGGTATTTGGCGTTTAATGTTTCATCAGTAAGTTTTCCTTTTGCTTTATCCCACACTATTTTTTGCTGGCTGCGGAAGGCAATATTTCCAAGCTGGCACACCGTGGCAATATGTGCACCGGTGCTGATGGGGCAGGTCAGCTCTTCCTGCCTGCCCGATTTGATTGCGGCCACAAAATTTTCCCAGTGTTTTTGCAGACCATTATCGGTTGGTTTCTTTCTTTCCACCATCACCTTTTCCTTGCTCTTGTTTTCAGCAATCACTTCCCAGCCGCCACGGTCCAGCTCCAGGGTACCGTTGTTGCCAATGAATGCAATGCCATGATCTTTTCCGAAAAGGCCATTATCAATACCCATGGCGTGATCCCAGATGAGATTGAATTTGTCAAACTCATACAAGGCACCCATCGTATCGGGTGTTTCCTGGCTCAATTCAGGATAAGCAAAATTTCCGCCGAGTGCTGAAACCGATTTGGGTACATCGGCATTCATGCCAAACACGGCATAGTCCATCAAATGCACACCCCAGTCGGTCATCAGGCCACCGGCATAATCCCAAAACCAGCGAAAGTGAAAATGAAAACGGCTGTTGTTGAATTTTCTTTTTGGTGCGGGTCCGAGCCACATGTCATAATCAACACCGGCTGGCGGCTCGCTGTCGGCCACTTTCGGCGCTGGTTTCATCCAGCCCTGGTAGCACCATACTTTTACCGTGCGGATATTTCCAAGCTGGCCGGTTCGGATAAAATCTACCGCATCCCTGAAATGCTGCTGGCTTCTTTGCCATTGCCCTGCCTGTACAATTTTATTGTACCGCCTTTGTGCAGCCACCATGGCGCGGCATTCTTCTATGGTATTGCCCACCGGTTTTTCCACGTACACATGCTTGCCCGCTTCGCAGGCATGAATCATTTGCAAAGCATGCCAGTGGTCAGGCGTGCCGATGATGACAATATCAATATCTTTTTGCTCCAGCAATTTTCTGTAATCACCGTATGTTTTCACTCCCGATGCATCAACGTTCAGCTTTGGCAGCTCGGCCATTCTTTTATCAAGCACATTTTTGTCAACATCACAAAGGGCAACAAGGCTGATGCCGGGAATTTTCAAAGCGGCTGTAAGGTTGCTCCAGCCCATACCGTTGATACCGATGGCGCCGATGTTGAGCTGCTCATTGGGCATCCATTTGTTTTTGACATAAGCAAATGTCCTGTTGCCGAATGCAGGTACCAGGGCTGAACCGGCAGCAGCCAGTGAAGCTGTTCTTAAAAAGCGGCGGCGTGATGACATGGTTAAAAAGATTTGTTGGGTGAAATTACTGAAATCAACTGCTTCGGGAAACGAATTTTTAAATAAAGCGTTTTGCATTCAGAAAACCGATGGGGTTACTGGTTTTTCCTGTTGTGATGATATCAGCAAGAATTTCACCCACCACCGACGCGAACTTAAAACCATGCCCGCTGAAGCCGCAGGCAATGCAGACATGTTCTTCAAAGCCCGGTAATTTGTCAATGATAAAATGCTCATCAGGCGAGTTGGCATAAAGACAAATTTTGTAATCAGTCATTTTGCCTTTTACACCGGGCAAATATTTTTGCAGGCAGTATTCAAGATTCAAAAAATCTTTGTCACTCATCTGCCTGTTCACGTTATCCGGGTCGGTGGCGCTGGCAGGAAAATGATGGGCCAGTTTTAACCCATGCGGCCTGCCAAATTTTTCTTCCGGCAAAACCGGAAAGCCATAAAAACAACCGGGTTTAACATCATCAGCAATCAGCCAGCAGGGGAAATGGGTAAGTGCATAATTATCTTCATCGGTGGAGTTCATCCAGGCAACAAACTGACGGGTTACTTTTATTTTATCTGCCAGGCCGGGTATCATTTTGCCGGCCCATGCCCCGGCTGTAATTACCAGTTTCCCGCAGCGGTAAATTTTTTTGTCAGTTATCACTTCTATTCCATCCCCGACTTTCTTCCACTCCAAAACTTTTTCGTTGGTATGAATGGCAGCGCCATGTTTTGTTGCCTGTTCTGCATAAAGCCGGATAGCCTGTTCGGGAGTCACAAATCCCGCTTCGGGTTCAAAGAGTACTTCAAAATTTTCAGGGAACGTAAACTCAGGAAAAATCTTTTCGGCATCCGTCACCGTTTCCAGTTCAATATTGTATAGTGAAGCGGATTGCTTTACTCCTCTTATTATTTCATGGTGCGGCACACCCGCATACAACAAACCGGTTTTAAAATAAACCTGTCGGCCGGTTTCGTTTTCCAGCTCTTTCCAGTTTACATAGGCCCGTTGCAGCAGGGGTACATAATCGCTGTGTTCAAAATAAGCCTTGCGGATAATGCGGCTCTGCCCGGCATGCGAACCGAATTCATGGGTGATGGCAAACTGCTCAATACCGAGCACCTTATATCCCTGTTTTGATAAATAATAACAGGCTGGCGCTCCCATGGAGCCCACACCGATGACGATTACATCAAACGTTTCAATCATTTATTTTGAAAGCAATTATTCCACTATCCGGAGCTTCGCATAATTCAGCATAATCTTCTTCTCGCCGTTATTTTCAAACCGGATAGTGGCAATAGGATTATGCGCAGCACCTTCTTTTTTTATCACTTCGCCAAAACCGAATTTCTGGTGCTCCACCCGTTGTCCTGCCTGCAGGTTGCTTGTATCACTTGCTTTAAAATCAGCTGAAGGAACATGTTCGATGGTTTGGGGTTTGATGCTGGGGTTTAAATAGGTTGGTTTTTCTTTTTTATTGTTGCCCGGCCCCGAACTTCCAACGTCAAACTTCGAACCGCCAAATGGCTTATTCATTCTTTCAAATGCCGGTTCTGAAGCCCAACGTGGGCTTGCCTGGTTTCTCAATCCACCACCGGCATAACTTCGGTCAATAAATAGTTCAGGCAATTCATCAATAAACCGGCTCGGTTCATTCTGCACCAAACTGCCAAAGCGGTAGCGGGTGTTGGCAAGTGTGATCCATAATCTTTTCCTGGCTCTTGTTATGGCCACATAAAACAACCGGCGTTCTTCTTCCAGCTCCTCCCGGGTATTTATGCTGAGTGCATTGGGGAAAAGCATTTCTTCCAGCCCGGCTACAAACACTACGGGAAATTCAAGCCCCTTTGCCGAATGAATCGTCATTACCTTCACCGTATCGGCATTGGGGTCTTTTTCGTCCTGGTCAGTAAGCAAAGTGATTTGCTGCAGGTAACCTCCCAAACTCTTATCCACCAGTTCGCCTTCTTCATTATCGGGACTTTCCACCCATTCCTTAATCGAGTTCAGCAACTCCTGGATATTTTCATAGCGGGCCACGCCTTCGGCGCTTTTATCATTAAACAGCTCTTTTACAAAACTGGTTTGCTTGCCCACGTGAAAGGCCACTTCATAAGCGGTGTGCTTTTGCAGCATGCTCTGAAAGCTTTTAATCATCATTACAAAGTTTTCAATGGCCTCCAGCGTGCCGGCACGAAAGTTATATTTCTTTGCCTGCTCCAGCACCTGCCACATGCTGAGGTTATTTTCATTGGCGGCAAGAATGGCTTTGTCAACAGAAGTTTTACCTATGCCGCGTGCCGGGTAATTGATGATGCGCTTCAGCGATTCTTCATCTTTGGGATTGATGATGACCCGCAGGTAGGCGAGATAATCTTTTATCTCTTTGCGCTGGTAAAAGCTGATGCCGCCGTAAATGGTGTAAGGAATACCCATACGCCGCAGCGCTTCTTCAAAAGCCCGGCTCTGTGCATTGGTACGGTACAGGATGGCAAAGTCTTTATTGAAAAAATGATTGCGCAGCTTCTGCTCCTGGATGGTGTCGGCCACAAATTTTCCCTCGTCATTGTCTGTCATTGTTCGCACCAGCCGTATTTTTTCTCCCGCTGCATTTTCTGTCCACAGGTCTTTTGGTATCTGGCCCTTGTTGTTTTTTATCAGCTCATTGGCTGTGTTCAGAATGTTTTGGGTGCTGCGATAATTTTGTTCCAGCTTTACCACTTTCACTTCATCGTAGTCTTTCTGAAACTGCAGGATGTTCTGAATGGTGGCGCCGCGAAAGCTGTAAATGCTCTGCGCATCATCACCCACCACGCAAACGTTTTCATGCATGGCGCCCAGCAGCTTTATGATTTCGTACTGCGCCGGGTTGGTGTCCTGGTATTCGTCAATCAGGATGTATTTGAATTTACGCTGGTATTTGCCCAGGCTGTCGGGAAAAGTTTTCAGCAGCTCATAAAATTTCAGCAGCAGGTCGTCGAAATCCATGGCGCCGTTTTTGAAGCAGCGTTTTACATATGCATCAAAAATCTGCGCAATGGCCGGGCGGTTGGCCCGCATATCTTCCTGCTGAATGTAATAATCGTTGGCATATTCTGCCGGGCCCACCAGTGCATTTTTTGCTGAAGAAATGCGGTTGTACACCGTGGAGGGTTTATAATGTTTATCGTCGAGGTTCAGTTCATTCACCACCGTCTTCACCACACTCTTCGAATCATCGGTATCATAAATTGTGAAGTTGTTCGGGTAGCCGATCTTTAGCGCCTCGCTGCGCAGGATGCGGGCAAACACCGAATGAAAAGTGCCGATGTATAAATTTCTTGCTTCGTGGTTACCCAGTATCAGTTCCACTCTTTCCTTCATTTCCCTTGCCGCCTTGTTGGTAAAAGTGAGGGCAAGAATATTAAATGCATCCACGCCGTTGGCCATCAGGTGAGCCACACGGGTAGTCAGCACACGGGTTTTGCCGCTGCCGGCGCCGGCTACAATCATCAGTGGCCCGTCCATATGCAGCACGGCTTCACGTTGCCGCTCGTTCAGCCCTTCCAGATAGTTCATCATGTCAGTTGGCGTCCTTGTTTTAGGTAAAATCAGGAGTGCAAATTACGTTAACGTGGGCGGTAAATAATAAACTACTTAAAATATGCTGCGGTATTAAATGCGTAGTCCTTTAAATTTTTTTTACGCAAAAAATGCGGTGAATAATCAAATTTTCACCGCATTACTATACCTGTATTTATTTCCGCCTTATTTCTGTTCCTTTCAGCTTAAGTCTTTTTCGGTTCCAGCAGTTTGAAGAACTGGTCGAGCTGCGGCAGAATCACAATTCTTGTGCGGCGGTTTGCCTGCCGGTTTTCTGCCGTGCTGTTTTCTGCCAGCGGGTTGTATTCGCCACGGCCGGCAGCGGCCATTTTTTTCGGGTCAAGGCCGTATTCACTTTGCAAAATGCGCACTACCGATGTTGCCCGCTTTACACTAAGGTCCCAGTTGTCGAGGAGCACGCCGCTGCGGTAAGGCACATTGTCGGTATGACCTTCCACCATGAATTCAATATCGGGCTGGCTTTTCAGCACGGTAGCCACTTTGCCCAGCACAGTTTTAGCCTGCGGGGTCACTTCATATTTTCCGGTTTTAAAAAGCAGCTTGTCTGAAATATCAATATACACCACGCCCTTATCCACTTTGATGTTGATGTCTTCATCGGCCAGGTTGCCGATGGCGCCTTTCAGGTTCATCACCAGTGCCAGGTTCAATGAATCTTTGCGTGACAGCGCCGATTGCAGGTCCTGGATATAGGCATCCTTGGCGCCGATATTTTCAAGCGACTTTTTGATGCTTTCGGCCTGCGATGTGGAAAGCACCGCCAGGTCCTGCAGTTGTTTCAGTACGGTAGTATTGTTTTCCTTCAGAAAATCAATCTGCCTGTTCATGTCGGCGATTTTTGCAACCAGCGCCGCATTTTGTTCTTCCAGTTTTTCACGCTGCCTGCTCAGCTCATTGCGGTCGTTGTGGCAGGTGCTCAGGTCACCCTGCAGCTGGGTATATTTTGTTTGCAGCTGTGCATAGTCGGCCTGTGATTTTTTGAATTTCTTGCTGCTAACACAGGAAATAAACACCAACGGCAATACCAGCAGTGTAAAAAAGTTTTTTGCTTTCATAACACAATATTTAAAAATTAAAAAAAGTTGATTTTGTATTTTGAAGGTCGTAAAGATAAAGGTCGGAAGAAATCGGTTAAGACGTTAATTGTTAAAGTTTCATTGCCGTGCCTGCCGAAAATATTATTCACCATTTGCTTCGATATCAGTGATGCCGAAAGCCGATTTATATTTGAGGCAAAAACACAACCATGCGCCTGGTTTACATGCTTTCATTTCTGATCAGCATTAGCGCTGCCGGCCAAAAACAGGAAAACTATTATGACTATAACTGGAAAGCCTGCGAACCGGAGGATGCAAGATTTTACAGCACGGTGGAAAAAACCGACAGTGGCTGGCTGCGCCGCGATTATTACCTCAGCAATATGCAGCTCCAGATGCAGGCCCTGTACGAGGATGCTGCCTGCAAATCAATAAACGGTTATGCATTTTATTATCATCCGAATGGAAGACCTTCCACCCTTGGGCGGGTGTTGCACAACAAAAAGGAGGGAATTTATGTACGCTATTATTCCAACGGCATGATGGCCGATTCGGCTATGTATCATAATGGTGTACCTGCCGGCAGCCGCATCATGTGGCATCACAACGGTTATATGTCCGACTCCATCGCTCATGTAAATGACAGCATGAATGTGCATATCGGCTGGTTTGATAACGGCGGCATTTCCTTTGCCGGGTATTTGCTAAAAGAAAAAAAACATGGCAAGTGGAAATATTTTCACCGCAACGGAAGCCTTTCCGGCGAACTGGTTTTTGATAAAGGGGAAATCGTTTCGGTGAAATATTATAATGACGATGGCGCAGAGCAGCCTGATACATCAAGGGCAAACAGCGATGCGGTATTTAAAAGCGGAGGCACAGCAGGCTGGGTGAAATACATGGAAAAAAATCTTTACTGGCCACCGGGATTTGCCATAAAAAACACCAACAAGGTGGTGGTGGTTGTTTCTTTCGTGGTAGACGAAGAAGGCAAGGTGCAGGAAGCGGAAGTGACGGTGCCCTTTCACAAAGAATTTGACAGTATAGCCCTGCGCATCATAAAAAACAGCCCTGCATGGAAACCGGCCATTGCACAGAACCGGAAAGTTAAAAATTATTTCCGGCAGCCGGTTACTTTTCAGCAGGATGAATAATAATGAGGAAATAATTTGTTCCGGATGAATGTTCCGGCCTTCGGTAGTGTATCAGTTTCAGTATTTCTGTGCTACAGTGGCAGTTCAATTTGCCACAGAGATTCTGGAATACAGAATATTTTCATTTAATTTCAAAAATGAAAATTCAAACTGAGACACTACCCGGCTTTCGTTAAGAACAAGAGTTGTTTTACCCGGCAATACCACTGTTGAATGAAATGCTTTCGATGTAGGCAATAATCTCGTGGCGGGGTTTATTCATAATTTTTTCCAGCCGTTGCAGCAGTTCCTCTTCCTGCCCCGGCTCATAAGCAAGGTCATCATCGGTAAGGCGGAAATCATTTTCCTTCATTCTTTCCTTTACCTCTTCCCAGGGGGCCTGCAGCTTCAATTGGAGTGAGGGAGTTTCCATCAGTTTTTGTTTTAAAAAAAAAATTGATACACCCCTTATTTCTGAAATGAGCATATAAAGGTAATAACAATACCCGGCTTGGTGTAGAGCACCATTAATGCCTAACAAGCGAAAGCAAATTGCCGAGTGCCCTTGCAGTACGGTACAGGTTATGCCTTGTATTGGCCAATGCTGCTGGTAACTCCATCGGTTCATGATTAATGGATAAGAGTACATCAAAATAATGCTTCAGCTCCGGCGGAGTTTTTAGAGGCACTTTCCCCGCCAGGCCAATCACTGATATTTCCCGGCCACCGGGCAGGCGGATTTTTTCCTTTGCCATGCGGGCCACACCAAACGGCGCTTTGCCTTGCAGCGTTTGTATATCAATACTGCCTTCGCCGGTTATGACAAGGTCGGCACGACTTAGTGCTCTTTCAAAATGAGTAAGGGAGAGAAATTCTTCAATTCCGCTTACCAGCTCAGCATTCAGCAAAGCGGCAAGACCTGCCGCCATGCCACCCGCTGCTCCGCCATATTTCATCAGCGCCATGTCGGATCCCGTTTTTTGAAACACCACATCACGCAACTTCGTTAATCCCTCTTCCAGTTTAATAATCTCCGCCAGCCCTGCTCCCTTCTGCGGGCCGAATGTATTAGCAGCGCCGTCTTTTCCCAGCAATACATTCTGCACATCGCAAAGAACAACCATCCGGCTATTCAAAATTCTTTTATCCAGACCTGAATCATCAACCCGGTCAAGGTCATTTAATTTTTCAGGCAAAGGGTTCAGCATTTTTCCCTGTGCATCTGAAAAATGAATACCCAGGGAGTGTAAAATTCCTGTGCCGCCATCAACCGTAGCGCTGCCTCCGATGCAGAGAATGATTTTATTCACGCCTTTATCCAAAGCATGCTTCATCAGTTCGCCGGTGCCGGTACTGTTTGCATGCAGCGGGTCATATTCACCGGGTTTCAGCAATCGCAGGCCCGAGGCATTGGCCATTTCAACCACCGCTGTTTTACCATCGTCAATCAGCCCGAATGATGAATGTATTTTTCTTCCCAGCGGGTCATGCACTTCAGCCGGCACCTCAACGCCCCCGCAATGTTTAATAATTAATTCACCCGTGCCGTCGCCGCCATCACCCACGGGAAAACATTCGCAGGTGCAGCGAAGGCGGCTTTCCATCAAACCTTCCCTGATGGCAGCAGCAGCTTCGGCAGCGCCAAGGCTGTTTTTAAAGGCATTGGGAGCAATGAGTATATGCATTCGGAAAAACGTTACACCTGTTGTGGAAATATTTCCTGTATTTTTTTATCGGACCAGGTTTATCACCAGTTTTATCATGAGCTCTTTATCATCGGGATTGCTTTGGGCCACCAGCAATGCCAAAGCCACCAGTGCATTATCATTAATCTTCAGTTCTCCTGTTTTTTTAAACCGGTGCTTGTTTTTTTCCAGGAACCAGACAAATAAAAAGGCACCGATCCGTTTATTGCCATCAGTGAATGGATGATTTTTGATAACGAAGTATAATAAATGCGCTGCCTGTTCTTCAATGCTTTTGTATAAATACTCCCCGTCAAAAGTTTGTACGATCGTTTGAAGAATGCCTGAAAAGCTTTCATCCTTGCGTTTGCCGAATAAAGAAGAAGCCTCTTTCTTCTTTATCAGCTGTTTCTTCAACTCTTCAATGGCAGCAACGGCTTCATCATACTGAATTTCGTAAGTAATGTTTTCATTCAGCTTTTCATCTGAGAGAGTTTTGCTATCAAAACGGTTTAATAAAATAAAGCTTTCGGTATAGCCGGTAATGATATCCAGCAAACCTTTGGTTTCTTCAATACTTAACTCTGCTGCCTTTCCTGATTGTTGAATGAGCTTTACTGCCTGTTCCAACTGTTGCATATTTTGCACCACTTGCTGCAGCCGTTTTTCATTCAGGGTATAGCCTTTTAACAAGTGATCTTTCAAAATTTGGGTTGCCCATATACGAAATCGGGTTGCGTTCTTTGAGTTAACCCGGTATCCTACCGAAATGATTGCATCCAGATTGTAAAATTGTGTTTTGTAGGTTTTGCCATCTTTGGCAGTATGTTCCAAAATGGAACTAACTGATTTTTCAGTCAATTCTCCGGATCTAAAAATGTTTGCCAGGTGTTTCGTAATGGCTGGCCTTTGAGTGCCAAATAAATCTGCTATTTGTTTTTGGTTTAGCCACACAGTATCCCCCTCAAATCTTACTTCAATCCGGGTCTGCTTGTCCTTTGTTCGGTATATTTCAATCTGGTTCATCATTTAAAATTACTGAACTGCATCAAACTTTTTTAAGGAGATAGGTAGCAGCAGGCACAGCACTACAATAAAAGCAACGATAAAATATAAACCACCAGCAGAGTCACCAGCCCCATCCATACCGTGGCAAGGGAATACACTTTCAGCATCGGCCGCATTTCCAGTCCTGAAAATTTTGATATCACCCAGAAATAAGCATCGTTGGCATGCGAAATCATCATGGAACCGGCGCCCATGGCCAGTACGGCAAGCAGCTTACCGTTTTCAGAATTCAAACCAAGGGCCGGCAACAGGGGCTGAACGATGGAAGCCGCCGTGATGATGGCCACCGTGGAAGAGCCCTGCGCCGTTTTTAAAATAAATGTGAGCAGGAAGGGAAAGAAGATACCCATGCTGCCAAGATTCAGCGACCGGCCAAAATGTTCGCCGATCTTTGTGGCCGCCAGCACAGCGCCAAAAGCGCCGCCGGCGCCGATGATGACCAGTATGCCGCCGGCTTTTTCCGCCCCTTCCTGCAACTGCTTACTGATGGTTTGAATCATCCCGCTGCGCACCGATGTAAAAACCAGCAGCACGCCAACAGCAAGGGCAATGGCCGGTTCGCCCAGCACGGCAAAAATTTTATGCACTGCATGGCCCCCGTTTTTTTCCAGTGCAAAAAAAGAATTGACGGCAATCAGCAGCACCGGCACCAGCACCGGCAGAAAAGCCATGAATACATGCGGGGCTGCCGCACGACCTATAATATGTTCTTCTTCCGCCGCCACATGCGGAATTTTTTTTCCGGCATATCGTGCCCACAGGTGGCCGGCCAGCATACCGGGAATGGCGACAGCCATACCCACTGCAATCAGTTTTCCGAAATCAACACCGGTGGTAACGGCTGCAGCCGCAGCGCCGGGATGCGGCGGCAGCAAACAATGCACGGCATACAAACCCGTAGCCAGCGATACCGCCATGATAGCAACGGAGATGCCGGTGCGTTTGGCCAGCGACTGGTTGAGCCCGCTGAGAACAATATAGCCCGAATCGCAAAAAACAGGAAGACCCACGATGAAGCCGGTGATGCTCATGGCCAGCGGCGCTTTTTTCTCACCGGTTTTTTTCAAAATAAAATTTGCCATCACCCGTGTGCAGCCGCTATGCTCCAGCAGCACACCCAGCGTGGTGCCCAGCACAATGATGAGCCCGAGGCTCTGCATGATTTGACCAAACCCGTTTTTGATGGCAGTGAGAATACCCGCCACGGGCATCTGCACGCCCAGCCCCAGCACGAAGCAGGCAATAAGCAATGCAAAAAAAGGATGCACCCGCCACCTTGCCGTAAGTAAAATGATGAGGACAATACCGGCCAGCAGGAAAAGAAGTACCTGGAGAAAAGAGTGGGTCATGGGGAAGCAGGTAATATTTTTTTTTAAGATAGTATACAATTTATTTTATCTCAGCTTCACCTGCCGGATATAATCCTCAAAGGAAAGAATCTTCTTTACATCTGCCGGGTCAAATAAAAACGGCTGCACATCTTTTGCCATTTCTTTCATATCTGTTTTACTGCATTTTGACAGCACAGCTTCTTTCAATTGGCGGGCATTGGTAATATTTAATTTCATCTCCAGGTAATCATAATTGGGTTTATCAATCATGGACAGGATAAATACCGCATCATAAAAATCCCGGCCTTTGTTGCGTTCACGGTTCACGATGGCAAAAAATTTCTGCGCCAGCAAAATGTCAAGTGGCGTTATGAACAGGGTAGTAAATACATCAAACCGGTTCAGGATATACCGCTCCGGTGTAAAATCAAAGTGCTGCGGTTCGGCATCCAGTTGTATCAGAATTTTTTCTCCGGTGTGGCCGGAAAATCCTTCCCGGTAAAGCAGGCCGGGAAAACGGATATAACAATGATAAGCGCCGCTGTACACGGTCCGCATTTCCACTTTGTATCCTTCCTGTTCCAGTTGTTTTTTGATTAGCGATGAAACTTTTTCAAACTCATTTTCCTTTATTCCCAGTGCATCAAAATCGAGGTCTTCAGAAAAACGGGTGTTGCCATGCACAATACGCAGACAGGTGCCGCCAAGAAAGGCAAACTTTCCTGCATATTCACTGTCGAAAATTATCTGAAGCATTTTATGCTGCAAGTATTCACGCAGGATAAACCGCTTGAAAGCCCGCAGGGGTTCAGGATAATTTTTTTCTATTTCAGGCAGGTTGAGCATGCAGGGATGATTTTTTCAGAAGCCTGATTCTTTTGTCCAGCGTTTTGCTGCTGAATACCCGGGCATAGTCTTCCAGTTTGTTCCAGTCAATGGTTTGCTGTATTTCAGCCACATTGAGGCGCAGCGCTTTTATATCTTTCAGCGAATTCAGGCCGGCGCTGAGATAAAGAAAATCAAGCAGCGCTTTTTCGGGTTCGGCCAGCAGCACCGGCAAATCATCTTTTTTCAGAATGCGGTAGCCGAAATAAAAAGCCGGTTTCATATTCCGGTAAATGAAATTGCCTACCGGCGTTTTGCAGCTGACTGTTTTGCGTGTACTAATGGCCTGCTGGCTGTACACCGCTTCCGGAATGAAATGATAAAACGCCAGCGCCGATTCCAGCGAAATATATGAGGGCCGGTAAATGCAGTTGCTGATGCGGAACAGTAACAGTTCATCTACCGGTATTTCGGCAAACAGGTACCATTTATTGATCAGTTTACGGATATAATTTTTCTTCTGCCATTCCACCAGCCTGCGGGTATCAAAACCCGGAAAGTATTTACGGGCATCGCCGACAGAGAAAACCTTATATCCCTTCAAGGCATTTCTGAACTCTGTCCAGGTCAAAATATTTCTGTTTTTTGTTATTAATAACAAATGTAGGAAATAAAACTGGCAGCCGCGGCGCCGGGATGAGGCGGCAGCAAACAATGCACGGCATACAAACCCGTAGCCAGCGATACCGCCATGATAGCAACGGAGATGCCGGTGCGTTTGGCCAGCGACTGGTTGAGCCCGCTGAGAACAATATAGCCCGAATCGCAAAAAACAGGAAGACCCACGATGAAGCCGGTGATGCTCATGGCCAGCGGCGCTTTTTTCTCACCGGTTTTTTTCAAAATAAAATTTGCCATCACCCGTGTGCAGCCGCTATGCTCCAGCAGCACACCCAGCGTGGTGCCCAGCACAATGATGAGCCCGAGGCTCTGCATGATTTGACCAAACCCGTTTTTGATGGCAGTGAGAATACCCGCCACGGGCATCTGCACGCCCAGCCCCAGCACGAAGCAGGCAATAAGCAATGCAAAAAAAGGATGCACCCGCCACCTTGCTGTAAGTAAAATGATGAGGACAATACCGGCGAGAAGGAAAAGAAGTACCTGGAGAAAGGGATTCGTCATGCGGCGTGATTGATAAATGAGGTAAGAAAGGTAGGGTTATTTCTTTTTTTTGACGGGGGTAGGTGTAGTTGTGTTATTGGGTTTTGTTTGCGGCGCTCCGTTTGGGGTTCGATAATTTTGTTCAGCAATCACCACATCAATTTGGTTAGATTAAAAGTAACCATCTTCGAAGACTTCTTGACTCTTGTTTGCTATATTCAAATACAACTTTAAAATCTATTCGAGTTGAATCAGCTTCAACAATTTTTATAATACCATTCGGAAATTCCAAAAAACATTGATGCGTTTCTAACATATCAGAGTTTATCATAAAATGCAAACCTTGTCTATGCTTTTGTTTACGTAACAACTTAATTGCTTTGTTTGCGGCTTTCTCAAGCCTTTTATCCTTTCTCATAACGCAAATTAATAAATGACCCTTAAAGTCCGTTGACTTAAAAGCCACAATGTCAGACCTTCCAGGAATGGATTTAAAACAAAAAGTTGGTCAGCGTATAAGAGTACTACGCAAAGAACTTGAACTTTCTCAAGAAGGATTAGCGTACAAAGCGGAAGTAGATAGAACCTATGTGACAGATGTTGAAAATGGAAGACGCAATGTTTCTCTTGAAATTCTTGAGAGACTAATCAAGGCCCTGAATACTTCGATTGCTGATTTTTTTAATAGTAAAGAGTTTAAGAAATAATGTCAATTCAACCTGGCGATATTATTTCTCATGCTCAAATGTGTCTAGAAGAAGGTGTAAGTCTTCAGAAGGGAATGAATTTTAAGATTAAAGGCGAAACAACAGTCATTTTAATGTCTTTAAGGAAAGGGGCTCCCTATGCCGATCGAGTGGAAGATAATGGAGAAACACTCATTTATGAAGGTCATGATGTACCTCGAAATCTTGCGAGATTTCCTAAATCAGTCGATCAACCTGACTATACGCCACGAGGAACTTTAACTGAAAATGGAAAATTTTTTCAAGCGGCCATGAAATTTAAAGATGGTAAGGCACAGGCAGAATTAATAAAGGTTTATGAGAAAATAAAAAACGGGATATGGGTTTATAACGGAGTTTTCGAATTAGTCGATAGTTGGATTGAAAAATCCGAAGGACGAAATGTTTTTAAATTTAAACTTCGGGTTACTGACAAAACAATTCATCAAAAGAAGAAAAAAGTTTTAGAGATAAAAGATTTAGATCATAACCGAATCATCCCCACATCCATAAAACTTGAAGTTTGGAAAAGGGATAAAGGCCAATGTATTCAATGTGGAAGTAAGGACAACTTACATTTTGACCATATACTGCCATATTCAAAAGGAGGAACATCTTTAAAAGCAGAAAATATTCAACTTCTTTGCGCAAGACATAATCTTCAGAAAAGAGATAAAATTCAATAACATTTCCTCACCCCAAGCGCAGGCTTAATATTGTCAACTCATTTCTGCTGCGGCGCTGACTTCAAATCGTCAAAGATGTGCTTTGAGCCGTTTGGTCACGCATTCATCAAGTAATATTTTCATGCAGGATGGTGCTTGATGACTGAATTAATAGTTCGGAGAGTTCGAGCACTTTTAATACCTGCTCACGGGTAACCGTGTCAAAATCCCGGAGAAAGCCTTCAATGGTTTCACCGGTTTCGAGGTAATCGAAAAGATTTTTGATCGGCACCCTTGTGCCGTTAAAAACCGGAGTGCCACCTAAAATTTCAGGATCAATATTAATGACTTTGTTAAGCATGCTGTTCAAATTTAGCATTTAAATCCGGCAGTGCAAAGCGTAAGTCCTGTTCTTAATCTTTGGGAGCAGGTTTAACAATGTGGTTTCCGCTTTTGCCGGCTTCAACCCGCATTCCCACACCGTAATCACTTTCCATCCCTCTTTCCTCAACACCTTCACCGCTTTTTCATCGTTGGCTTTGTTGCGGTTTATTTTATCCAGCCACCAGCGGGTGCGGGTTTTGGGTACTACAAAGTATCTGCAGCTTTTATGCCCGTGCCAGAAACAGCCATGTATAAAGATGACAGTTTTGTATTTTGGTAAAACAATATCGGGCTTGCCGGGCAGCTTTTTATTGTGGAGTGAAAAACGGAATCCGGCGGCATGTAAAAATTTCCGCACCAGCATTTCGGGCTTTGTATTCTTCGCCTTTATCTGCTGCATATTAAATCTGCGCTGCCGGGGTGTTAGTACGTCTGTCATAAAAACCAGGCACATTTTCCCCTCTCCTTTGGAGAGGGGTTAGGGGTGAGGTCGGCTCATGTTATAGCTGCGGGTTTTCTTATCATGCACATCAGCCATAATGTAAAAGTAGGAGGAACTTTAAAAAACCAAACCGATAACTGACTTGCACTATTCTGTTTAATCAGATAAATTTGTAATTTAAATTTTGAAATTTTTGTCCTATGACAGCGAAAAAACTTGAAAAATCTGCGTCCAAAGCTATAAAACAATTGCGTAAGAATAGATTACAACAGGGGCTTCCTTTTATGATTAATTCAGACCTGTTGCCTTCAAACCAGTGTTATTTGGAATATCCTGACGGTTCAATGAAAATAGTTGAAGCTGATCCGAAAGGATCAGATTTTAAAGTAATTGAAGAACTTGGATATTTTGACATTGAGTTTGTAAGAAGAAAACTGAAGCTCATCAATTAATGCCATCTCTTTTTATTATAACCGGCCCTAATGGCGCCGGTAAATCTGCTGTAGGAGCTACTTATCTGCCGGAAGAAATTCAGAAACGTTATACTGTTTTCGACGGTGATAAAATTTCACTTCTAAAAAAGAGAGAATTATTCCCCAATCATATAAGATCATTGAAGGAAGCAAGAAAGGCTGCCGATGAATGGATGATGAAGGAATTTAAAGATCAGGTAAAGAATGCTCTTAAATCAAAAGATCATTTTGCATACGAAGGACATTTCAGAGATAAAGACACTTTGGTAACTCCGCGCAGGTTTAAGAGAAATGGTTATTATCTAAGTCTGATTTTTATGGGGCTTGCTGATCCTCATCAATCCGGACTCAGAGTTATTGACAGGGCAAAACACGGAGGTCACAATGTGCCTCCATATGATATTGAATTAAATTTTTTTGGAAATCTTGAAATGCTTAACAGAAATTACAAACTTTTTAATGAGTTGTTGGTCGTAGACACTTCTGAAAGCTTACAACACCAGGTTTTATTACATTACCGGTCACCAAAAATTTTATCTTTTACACCGATTAAATATCAGCCAGGATGGTTTTTGAAATTCTTACCGAATCTTGTAAAGCTGATCAGGGCAGAGGAAAAAGTTCAGTAGGATTCTTCAGCATACAACTGCGACCCCGGCTCCATCCCGATAAACCAGCACTCAGTGTTTCTCCGTTTCTCCGAAACTCTGTGTTGAAAAATTTTTTACACAGCCTCACTTTCTCCTTCATGGAACAGGAAGCCGGGCAGGCTTCAAAAATCCAACCCGGTGCAGATGTTCAGCCTGCACATCCGGCATTTATTTTTACTTTGAGCTGTCAATCAGAAATTTTTATGGACTACAAAAATATCGGAACCTCGGACTTACAGCTTTCCCTCATCAGCTTCGGCGCATGGGCCGCCGGCGGCTGGATGTGGGGCGGCACCGAACGCAAACATGCAGTGGATGCCATCTGTGCAGCGTACGAGCTCGGCGTTACTTCCATTGACACCGCGCCGGCTTACGGGCAGGGGCTGAGCGAAGAAATTGTCGGTGAAGCTATCAGAGATTTGCCGAGAGATAAAGTGCAGCTGCTTACAAAATACGGCCTGCGTTGGGACCTTGCCAAAGGCGAACTTTCTTTTAAAAGCAAAGACAACAATGGCAGGGATATTGAAATTTACAGGTATGCAGGAAAAGAAAGCATCGTAACCGAGTGTGAAAACAGCCTGCGCCGCCTCGGTACCGATTATATTGACCTGTACCAGATTCACTGGCCCGATAAAACCACTCCCATTGCCGAAACAATGGAGGCAGTGGCCAAACTGATTGAGCAGGGCAAGGTGCGGTATGCCGGTGTATGTAATTACAATGCGGAGCAACTGCAGGAAGCGCAGCAGTATGTGCCGCTTGTAAGCAACCAGGTTCCTTACAGCATGATAAAGCGGGATATTGAAAAAGAAACCGTGCCTTACTGCATGAAAAATAATTTATCCATTCTTGCCTACAGCCCGCTGGAGCGGGGCCTGCTCACCGGCAAGATAAAACCCGGCCACCGGTTTGCCGAAGGCGATCACCGGGCCAACCTGTATTATTTCAAAGACGAAAACATCAAACGGACAAATGCCTTTCTTGAAAAATTAAAACCGCTTGCCGCAGAAAAGAAAGCCACGCTTTCGCAACTGGTGCTGCGCTGGACGCTGGAGCAGCCGGGCATCACTATTGCACTTGCGGGCGCAAGAAATGCTGCACAGGCAACAGAAAATGCAAAAGCCGTGAATGTAAAACTGGGGAAAGAGGAAATTGATTTTATTACTGCCGAGTTGAACAGGCTGGCACTTGTTAAAGAGTAAATTAATTCAGTCGCGAAGGCAGAAATATTTTTGATTTTTAAAAAATCAACTGAATAATCCTGTTTCATTCGCTTAAATTATATTGTAAATTCGTGGTATGCCCGATAGGCAAACCATATTGACAATACTAAAAAGCGCCAAGCCTTCACTTGCAAAAAAATACGGTGTGAAAGATTTGGCATTGTTTGGCTCTTACAGCCGCCATGAAGCGGTTCCCGGCAAAAGCGATGTGGATGTGATGGTTGATTTTTCGCAGCCCATCGGCCTTGCTTTTGTTGATTTGGCCAATGAACTGGAAGAATTGCTGCGGATGAAAGTGGATCTTGTATCCCGCGGTGGTATCAAGCCTCGGTATTTTGCCGTTATCGAACCCGATCTTATTAATATCTAAAAGGGAAATAAAATTATTGCTGGAAGATATTCTTGAAGCAGCAGGTAAAATTATCTCTTACACAAACGGAATGAGTTTTGAAGATTTTCTCAAGGATGAGAAAACCATTGATGCTGTGGTCAGAAACTTTGAAGTTATCGGAGTGGCTGCCAGCCGGGTTCCGGAGGGATTTCAATCTAACCACCCCGAAATTGAATGGAGGCGAATAATCGGTTTCCGTAACCGGATTATTCATGAGTATTTTGGAATTGACTACAAACAGGTATGGAAAATCAAAGAAGAGAATATACCCGAATTAATAGATTTTACAAAACAGGCAATCGATGAATTAACCCATTAACTTAAAGATTTCCCGGATTTTTTACTTCACTCATATTTTTTTGCGAATAGCTTTTAGCTAAAACCCTGTCTGGATAGAAATATAACTGACCAGTTTTATTTCATGAATAACAAGTGATAAATCTCATTTCCACTTGATATTACACCCGATGCTTGCCCGCTGCTCCGGCGGCACCGGCTGGTTATTGAGCAGGCAATCCAGTGCCCGGCGGATGTCTTTGCCGGTCACGGGTATTCCATTACCGGGGCGGCTGTCATCAAGCTGGCCGCGGTAAACGAGCCGCAGATTTTTATCGTAAATAAAAAAATCGGGAGTGCAGGCCGCATGATAAGCCCTGGCCACATCCTGGCTTTCGTCGTAGAGATAGGGGAAAGGATATTTTAACTGCAGTGCAACTGTTTTCATTTTATCCGGCGCATCATCTGGATAGGCAAGCACATCATTGGAGCTGATGGCCACAAAACCAGTGCCTTTGTTTTTAAAATCATTGGCCAGGCGCACCAGTTCATGATTCACATGCTGCACAAAAGGACAATGATTGCAGATGAACATCACGACCGTCGCCACATCTCCCTTCAACTCATCCAACGAAATATTTTTTCCGGAAACAGTATCGGGAAGCGTGAAGAACGGAGCCTGCGTGCCCAATGGCGCCATCGTGGAGGGAGTTCTTGCCATGCTGTAAAATTACAGGAGAGAATTATTTAACCGCCACCGTCATCACGTGTGCACTGATGTCAATCATCACCGGGTCAGTTTCAGTTTGCCGGATATAATTCAATAACTTCTCCCGCCACGTAATGTCATTCCATTTTTTCATAAAATGCGGCACCAGCCAGCCGAAACCTTCAATAGCGATGGTGGATGAATGAGCAAACCCGGCTGCGACAAATTCTTCCACCCGTTCCTGCGGTGTATGAAAATGTGCTTCGGTAAAATAAACCGGGTTGTTCACCGGGTTGAAATGATTGCCATCCGCAAGATCCTGCTGCAGGATTTTTTCAAAATCAGCGTCCTCAATAAAATTTTGCCAGAAACCGTCGAACAGCGAAGCATGCCGGGCAATGGTGGCAGCCAGTAATATTCCTCCCGGTTTCAAAATTCTTTTAGCTTCGGCAATCGCTTTTACCCGGTCATGTTTTTGCTGCAGATGGTAGAGGGGGCCGAAAAGCAGCACAAGATCAAACCCGCTGTCGCCGTAAGGAAGATTTCCTGCATCACCAAGCGTAATGGATGCAAGGGGTTTGTTATTTTCCCGGGCAATGCGCTTGGCTTCCCGGATATGAAACGCTGCCGCATCCAGCAGGTGAACAGTATGGCCCAAATCGTGCAGCCAGAAAGAATAGGCTCCCGTGGCGCCGCCGATGTCGGCAATATTCATGGCAGGCTTCAGGTAACGCAGAATGATTTCCTGTGTGCGGATTTTTTCCAGCTGAAACACATGTTGCTCCAGCCTGTCGGCTTCCATGCGTGTGCTGTTGTAAAATTCAGTGATTGTTTTTGACGGCATGACACTAAAGTTACAAACCATCAATTAATCTGGGTTTTAAACCATCAATTGATTATTTTTTTTAACTGAAATACAAATGCTAACACACAATCTGCCGGCAATTTTTCATTTTGGCCCTGATGTTGCTGCTTTACCGGCGGATGATTATCCCGGATAAATAAATTGAAGTATATGAAAAGTAAATTTTTAACTGCCGTATCTGCCATCCTCCTTACTTCAATGCTTTACGGGGGATGCACAAAAGAAACCTCAGGTAATGACGACAGCAACAACGACCCGCACAAAATTTATATGAAGAATTCAGTTTTTTCCAATACAAGCCTGCGGGTCACCGTTGGCACTACAGTCACCTGGGTAAATGACGACACACAGGTGCATACCGTGACCGCTGATGACGGGAGCTTCCACAGCGGCGATATGGCGGTGAATGCCAGCTTCAGCACAACGTTCAATGCCATCGGCACTTATCCCTATCACTGCATCTACCATTCAAACATGACGGGCACAATCATAGTGGTGACACGATGAGGGTTGCTTATTTCTGAATTTCACCCGGTTTTCGCCGGCAATACTTAAATTGCCAGCTTCAAAAAAAAATCCGGATGAAAAAAATATTTATCCTTTCGTCTCTCATTGCAGTTGCTTTCAGCGCTGGTTCGCAGCAACTTTCCAAAACCGAGCAGCAGGTGCTAAAAAACATCGAGGCAGATTATGCCGCCACCCTTCAGTTGCTGAAAGAATCGGTGAACATCAACAGCGGCACTTTCAATACTGCCGGCGTGAAGAAGGTGGGTGAGCTGTATGGCGGAGAGCTGAAGAAACTTGGTTTTACGGTGGAATGGATTGCTGTGCCCGATTCACTGAAAAGAGCCGGTCATCTTGTTGCCTGGCGAAAAGGGAAGAAAGGAAAAAAACTTTTTCTCATCGGCCATCTCGATACCGTGTTTGAGCCCGATATGACGCCGAATCCGTTTACCATGCTCAACGACAGCACGGCAACCGGGCAGGGCGTGAACGATATGAAAGGCGGCGATGTGCTGGTAATAGCTGCGCTGAAAGCCCTGCACAAAGAAGGATTGCTGGATGATACAAACATCACGGTTTATTTTACCGGCGATGAAGAAAATGCCGGCGATCCCAGGGAAGTGAGCCGTGGCGATTTTATTGAAAGAGCAAAGCAGCATGATATTGCTCTTGCTTTTGAAACGGCTAATAGTTTGGGTATTGTGGCCACTGCCCGCCGCGGCGCCAGCAGCTGGAAACTGGAAGTGGAAGCCCGGCAGGCGCATTCATCCGGTGTGTTTGGCAATGCAGGCTACGGCGCTATTTACGAAGCGGCCCGCATCATCAATGAGTTCCGGGAAAAGCTGGGCAATGAACAATACCTCACATTCAATCCGGGTCTTTTTCTTGGCGGCTCCGAAGTGAGTTATAATGATGCAGCGCAAAAAGGTGAAGCCTCAGGCAAAACAAATATCATTTCACCCAAAACGGTTGTCATCGGCGACCTGCGTTTTCTTACCGAAGAGCAAAAAGAAAAAGCAAGAGAGAATATGCGGCAGATTGTGGCAAAAAATCTTGCCAATGCAAAAGCAACAATAAGTTTTAAAGACGGCATTCCTTCCATGCCGCCCACTGCGGGCAATGAAGCGCTGGTGAAAGCCGTGAATGAGGTTAGCATGGCATTGGGCTATGGCGAAGTGAAAGCCGGCAACCCCGGGGCAAGAGGCGCCGGCGATATTTCGTATGTAGCGGAATACCTTGATTGCCTCGACGGTCTCGGCGCTTCGGGCCGCGGGGCACATGCGCCAGGCGAAACCATCAACCTGAATGAATATCCAAAGCTCATCAAAAGAGCGGCGCTGCTGATTTACCGGCTGACAAGGTGAGCAGCATGTTTTTCATGCTCAAGAAATTTTTGATAAAGGGTTTCTGTAAATTTTCCCGGCCGGCCATCACCTATCATTCTACCATCTGCCCTTACTACGGGTAAAATCTTTTTGGTGGTACTGGTTAAAAAAACTTCAGCGGCATTCATCAGTTCATCAACGGCAATGTCTCTTTCTTCCACCGGCATCATTTCAGCAGCAATGGTTAATACATAGTTGCGGGTAATGCCCTTCAGCATATTCCTGGCCGGGGTGACCAGTACATTTTTATCCGTTACCATAAATACATTGCTCCGGGGAAATTCGGTGATGCTTTCGTTGTTGCAGTACAACACATCATCCGCCTTTTTTTCTTTCAGCAGCGGCTGCAGCCACACCGCCGTCAGGTAATTGATGCTTTTGATATGCGGCAGCTCCCGCTGGTGTTTATAAGTAATGATGGAAATTCCTTTTTCAAAATCTTCCTGTGTTGCCGTTTTCACCGGGTTGCAGGAAATAACGAGATTTGGCGATGCGGGCAGATAGCTGTCAGCCGAATAACCGCCGGTAAGCATGATGCGTATGCCGGTTTCTGGCAGCGTTGATTTTTTTATCAGCTCCGTAATGATGGCAGATAACTCCTCCCTGCTTTTGTTTACCGGTAAATGCATGCCCGCAGCAGAACCAAAGAACCGCTCAAGATGGTCATTCATAAACAGCGGCACACCGTTTACCGTTCTGAAAAAATCAAATACGGCATAGCCTCTTTGCATGGACAGGTCTGAAACATGCAGCAGGGCTTCTTCATTTTCCAAAAACCTGTCGTTAAAAAAAACAGCCATACTTACTGATTGATTCGGTTATATTTTTTCAAAATCGCTGTAAGTTTATCATGCGGCAACGCTTCCACTGTTCTTCCGTTTTTGCCCTTCATGGTTTCGGCTGCCAGCAGCGAATTGATAATGGCTTCCTCTGTGGCTTCAATAGCAGCCATGAACAGGGGCGATACAGCATCATTGCTCAACACTTTTTGCTGTAAAATAGCCGGTGCATTAAAAAGAACCCGCAAACTGCTGTCGGTAGAAAACGCAATTACATAATCGCCGCTGCCGTTGCTGGCAATGCCACCGGTTTTTGCCAGGCCCATAAAGGCTCTTTTTGCCAGCCGCTCCAGGTTGCGGGCATCCAATGGCGCATCAGTGGCCACGATAATCATGCAGCTGCCATCGGCATTTTCATTCAGCTGGTCACGCAGGTAATATTTTTTCAGTTCTTCACCCACGGGCACTCCATCAATAGTGAGCACACCACCGAAATTGGTTTGCACCAGCACTCCTACTGTATAGCCGCCTAGTTTTTCGGGCAGCACTCTTGATGCGGTCCCGATTCCTCCCTTGAAACCAAAGCAAACCGTGCCCGTACCGGCGCCCACATTTCCTTCAGCCACCGGTCCCGCTTCTGCATTACTGATTGCTTTCACAACGTCAGCTTCTGTTACATGCCTGCCGCGGATGTCATTCAGGTAACCATCGTTGGTTTCACCTGCGATGGCATTTACTGACTGCACGGTTTCATTTCCCTTTTGCGATAACGTGTAAGAAACAACCGCATTGATAGCCGCAGCCACACTCAATGTATTGGTAAGAATAATGGGTGACTCCATATTGCCAAGTTCTTTCACCTGCGTGGTGCCGGTGAGTTTTCCAAAACCATTGCCCACATAAACGGCTGCCGGCACTTTTTGCTGAAACAGGTTGCCGCCATGCGGAAGCACCGCCGTCACACCCGTGCGGATGGAATCGCCTTTTACCAAAGTGGTATGCCCCACCTTCACATCGCTTACATCGGTGATGGCATTCAGCTTTCCCGGCATCATCACCCCGATGCGGATGTCAAAATCAGTGGCTCTTTTAGTTTGTGTTTTTGCAGGCATACAGATAGCACTTACCAGCGATAAAAATAAAACTCTCAGCATCTTATTTTTAAAGAAAGGTAAGTTCATTTGGGCAAATGTAATTTTACCAAAGCATAACCCGTTTTTTGAATAGCAATGTTTTCAAACTCTCCACAGGTTTATGCCGGGATTTCTGTAAATTACATATTCTCTTAACGGCCATTCCTTCTTATGAAGCGCTGCTTATCATATTGTATCCTGTTTTTTCTGCTCCCGGTTTTTGTTGCTGCGCAAAAAGTTGTATCTATAAAAATTGACGGCAGCATCAACCCGGTCACTGCCGATTTTATCCGAAACAGTATTGAAAGAGCACACAGCGAAAATGCCGAGTGCATCATCATCCAGCTCAATACACCCGGCGGTTTGCTGAAGTCAACAAGAGTAATTGTAAGTGAAATACTGGAATCGCCGCTGCCGGTGATTGTGTTTGTTTCGCCCGGCGGGGCGCATGCAGGTTCGGCCGGTGTGTTTATCACCCTGGCTGCTCATATTGCCGCTATGGCGCCGGGCACCAATATAGGTGCGGCACACCCGGTGACCATGCAGGCACAGATGGACACCACCATGAATGAAAAAGCCACCAACGATGCAGCCGCGTTTATCCGCAGCATTGCTGAAAAAAGACACCGCAATATTGAATGGGCCGAAAGAGCTGTGCGCCGCAGCTATTCCTACACCGAAACAGAAGCCTTTCAGGATTCAGTGATTGACATGATTGCAAAAAACGAACAGGAACTGCTGGAGATGATTAATGGCAAAATTGTAGAGTTAACCTCCGGTAAAAAAGCATTGCAGACCAGCGGCGCAAAGATTGAAACCTATGAGATGAGTTTTCTGGAAAAACTGCTCGACATTATCAGCGACCCGAACATTGCTTACATTCTGCTGCTGCTGGGTATGTACGGAATTTTCTTTGAGCTCTACAATCCCGGCGCCATACTGCCGGGTATTGTAGGAGTGATTGCCCTCATTCTTGCTTTTTATTCCATGCATTCTTTACCTGTAAATTATGCCGGGCTTGCCCTCATCATTTTTGCCATCATACTTTTTATACTTGAAATAAAAATTGTCAGTCATGGCCTGCTGGCCATCGGCGGCATCGTGTCGCTGCTGCTGGGTTCGATGATGCTGATAAAATCGGGTTCATCGCTGGAGATGACCCGCATATCAAGAGCGGTAATCATTACGGCTACAGCCGTTACGGCGTTGTTCTTTTTATTTGTGGTGGGGCTCGGCCTGAAAGCGCAGCGAAGAAAAGCGGTAACCGGCCTGGAGGCCATGATTGGGGAAACCGGCGAAGTACTGGAAATGCTTGCTCCCGGCGGCACCGTGCGGGTGCAGGGCGAAATATGGAAGGCTGAATCATTGGGGGGCACCCTGCAGAAGGGAGATAAAATAAGAGTAAAAGAAATGAAAAACTTTACCTTGTATGTAGAACCGATTCATAACAGTTAAAAAAAGAAAAAATGGAACAGTATCCGGTAGTAACGCTTGTCATTGTTTTTTTTGCCATCATCATACTCTCCAGCGCCATCCGGGTGTTGCGGGAATATGAGCGTGGTGTAATATTCCGGCTGGGCCGGCTCATCGGCGGTGGAGGCATCAAGGGCCCGGGTCTTATTTTACTGATACCGGTTATTGATAAAATGGTAAGAGTAAGCCTGCGCACCGTGGTGCTGGATGTGCCGCCGCAGGACATCATCACACATGATAACGTTTCCATCAAAGTAAACGCAGTGGTTTATTTCCGGGTCATTGAACCGCAGAAAGCGATTGTGCAGGTGGAAAATTTTCTGGCCGCCACGTCACAAATTTCGCAAACCACGCTGCGCAGTGTGCTGGGACAATCGGAACTTGACGACCTGCTGTCACAGCGGGAAAAAATAAATCACAAGCTGCAGCAGATTATTGATGCGCAAACCGAGCCGTGGGGAATAAAAGTTTCCAACGTGGAAGTAAAGCAGATTGACCTGCCACAGGAAATGCAACGGGCTATGGCTAAACAAGCGGAAGCAGAAAGAGAAAGACGCAGTAAAGTGATTGCCGCCGAAGGCGAATTCCAGGCATCGAAAAAGCTGGCCGAAGCAGCAGAGATACTGGCGGCACAACCCAGCGCTTTAACGCTTCGCTACCTGCAAACACTGCGGGAGATTGCCACGGAAAAAAATTCAACCACCATTTTCCCGGTGCCGATTGATTTGCTGAAGCCTTTTTTGAAAAGCAGTGATACATAAGTGGTGTTCTTCCGTCTGCCCGGTTATTCAATTTCCACTATATGCCAAAACACAATGTTTATTTCAACCTGCCGGCCCGGGAGCTGGGCTACTCCGATATTATCATTGAAGTATTCAGCGATGAAGAAAAATTCGGTACGCTGACCATTTCAAAAGGCGCCATTGAATGGTACCCCGCCAGCGCCAAGAATCCTTATAAGCTCGACTGGGAATATTTTGACAAAGCCATTAAATCTTATTTTGAAAAATAATTGCCCGCATTGAATCAGGTAAAAGTTTTTTGTACTCCCGCAGGATGCGGATGCCTGCTCCGGCTGCTGTTCAGGTATTTTTCATAAATGACGCTGCCCATGGTTTTGTTGTACACTTTGCTTTCCACCCACGAAATGATATCGAGATAAGCGAATGAACGGGTTTCAAGCCGGTTCTTTTCAAGGTGTTTTATTTTATACAAAAATTTTTCCAGCTCCGGCTCCAGGTTTTTGGGCGACACAGCAAATGAGCGACGGATAAAACGGAACATCTCTTCTTCCACCACGGTCAGGTTTTTCATTTTGGCCATAAAGCGGTAAACCGATTTGGTCAGCGATTCCATGATTTCATAATTACCCAGTTCGTAATGGGCCATCAGGTGCAGCAGGCGGGCATAGCATTGCAGGTCTATGCGCAGGTCCATGGGGCCATTGATGATGCGCAGCAGGTAATCAATTGCTTTCTCGTACCTGCCCGCGCCAAAATACAGCGTGGCTATTTTGTAATTGAAAACAAGTATGCGGTGATGGTCCACATACAATGCGTATTCATCCAGTTTCTTTTCTATTTCAGGAACCAGCTTCAGCCCTTCGGTAAATGTTCCTTTCATCAGGTGCTGGTTGATGCGGGCACTGTTGATGTAAATGGAAGTGTGCACCCTGAAATTATCATGCCGCTGCGCCACCCTGGTTTTTTCAAATGCTTCAAACTGCTTCAGCACTTCTTCAAATTTTTTGTAATGCCGCAAATCAAACAATGCATTCAGCAGGTTGTGCAGGCCTTTTACATAATGCCCTGTCTCCACTTCCATCATCTGGGGTTGTTTTTCGAAAAGATCCATCCATTTCCGGCTGTAGCGGTAGTACATCAGGAAATCTTGCCGGATGAATGCATACCAGCAATAGCCCTGGTACAAATAGAGCTTTTCATAAAAGCCGTTAACCTCATTTATATCAGCGGGAATATAATTTTTAAAAAAGGTTTTCAGCTCTTTTTCATCCTGCACATTGCGGGCATGGCCGTACAATACAAACCAGCGGTACAGCAACAGTGCAAGATTGGATAAGCGGGTGACCCGGTCAATGTGCCGGCTGATTTCAAACGCCTCTTCCGCCATCAGCCTTGTTTTTTCGGTACTGCTGCGGGTGATGTGCAGGGTTTCAATTTTCTTTTCCAGCGAAAGCAGCTGCACCAGTGTATTGAATTTTTGATTGGCCCTGGCCAGCTCTTTTGCTTTTTCCAAAATGCGCAGCGCCTGTATTTTTAAGCCCTTGTTGTAAAGTATGCGTGCATTGTCGAGGTGTTCGCTCAACTGCAGGTCAATGTTGTCGGCCGTTTTCAGGAGGCGCAGGCTGGCCAGCAGTTGTTTGTATAAATGATTTTTCAGGTTGGCCAGCTGCGTTTTGCTGATGCCCGGCAATTTTTTCAACAGCAGCTTTTCATCGTACTCCTGCATTTTATCCAGCGCATCAAACAGCCGTACGATTTTAAGATCCTCACGGGCTGAGCTCCTTTTTATATAAAGCTTAAAATGCCTTTTTTCTGACTTTTCAAGCGAGTGAACCATGTGAAATAATATATCGGAAAACCGGTTGGACATGATATTAATTTTTTGGTGAAATCCTTCACTGGCAAGGCTTTAAATGTGCAGTCCCCCTTTTGGCATAATAAAACTTCCCGAAGGATGTTTTGAGCATAAGATACAGGCTGAATATTTTTGACCTGGTCTTTGAAAGTATAAAAGGGACAATCGTCAGGAGAGTAATCTTTTCAGAAATCCCAACCACCACAACAAAACATTTACTGACTTTTCATATGGCAAGCAATCGTTAGAGGCCGCCCCGATTCTTCGGGGGGGCTTTTTTATTTGCCTGCAATTTACAAAGGAAAATTCAGAGCCCGGGCAGTATTCACACTGCTTGTAATCCTCTTTTACTTCATAGATTAATAATCGGGCTTATCAACCCATCACAGGGTTTATTCTTACGTATGTACGTTAATTTTTTTGGCTAAAAAAAATCTGCAGCAAGGGAGGGATAGTTTAATCCTGCTTATAAAATGAACACCGGGGAATCATGGCACTTAAAAGTGACTTATATTTATAGATGATATGAATCACACCGGCTGCTGATCTTGCCCGGTAAAAAACTACTCAGGTTCAGATTAATTATGTACCTCAAAATTTGAAACGTATGGCAAAAAAGCTCAAAGGAAAAAAGTATGTTTATTTTTTTGGCGGCGGACGGGCCGACGGCAATGAATCAATGAAAAATCTGCTGGGGGGCAAAGGCGCCAACCTGGCCGAAATGGCGGGCCACCCGGATCTTCGTTTGCCGGTACCGCCTGGATTTACCATTACTACTGAGGTCTGTACCTATTATTACCAACATAAAAAAAATTACCCCCAGGAATTAAAAGCCCAGGTGGAAACAGCGCTTGCAAGAGTGGAAGCGCTGACCGGCAGAAAGTTTGGCGATGAAAAAAATCCACTGCTGGTATCGGTGCGTTCCGGCGCCCGGCGCAGCATGCCAGGCATGATGGAAACCGTGCTGAACGTGGGCCTGAATGAAACCACCATCAAAGGACTGATTGCTCAAAGCAATGACGAACGCTTTGCTTACGACGCTTACCGCCGCCTTATCATGATGTATGCCGATGTGGTGATGGAAAAGGCAGAAGGCATCGAGGCGAAACACGGCAAAGGCATCCGCAAAATACTGGATGAAAAACTGGAGCACATCAAACGTCAAAGAGGATATAAAAGCGATACCGAGCTTTCGGTGGATGAATTGAAAGAACTGGTGAAAGAGTTTAAGAAAACGGTAAAGCGGGTATTGGGTAAAGAATTTCCCGATGACCCGCTGCAACAATTGTGGGGCGGCATAGGCGCCGTGTTTTCCAGCTGGAACGGCAAACGGGCTGTAGAATACCGCCGCATTGAAAAAATTCCTGACGACTGGGGCACTGCTGTAAATGTACAAGCCATGGTATTTGGCAATATGGGTGACGACAGCTGCACCGGCGTGGCATTTACAAGAAACCCCGGCACCGGTGAAAATAAATTTTACGGCGAATACCTTGTGAATGCACAGGGCGAAGATGTGGTGGCAGGTATAAGAACCCCCGCACCGGTGAATGAATATTCAAAGAATGAGCAAAGCAAACATTTTACAACGCTTGAAAAAGGAATGCCGAAACTGTATAAGGAATTATTCAATTACCAGAAACGGCTTGAGAAACATTACAAGGATATGCAGGATATTGAGTTCACGGTTGAAAAAGGAAAGCTCTATATGCTGCAATGCCGCATAGGCAAGCGAAACGGCATAGCTGCCGTGCGGATGGCAACAGAGATGTATAAAGAAAAACTGATTGATGTCAAAACGGCTATCATGCGGGTGGCGCCCAACCAGCTTATCGAACTGCTGCTGCCGCGGCTTGATCCGAAAGCAGAAGAAATAAAAGGTGCCATTGCCAAAGGGCTGCCTGCCGGCCCCGGCGGTGCCAAGGGCCGTGCGGTTTTTACCTCGAATGACGCAGTGGAATGGGCACACCGGGGCGAACAGGTAATACTGGTTCGTGAAGAAACATCACCTGAAGATGTGGACGGCATGCATAAGTCGCAGGCCATACTTACTACCAAAGGCGGTATGACATCGCATGCCGCACTGGTGGCGAGGGGCTGGGGTAAGTGCTGCATCGTCGGTTGCGGTGAAATTGAAATTCATCCCGACTCAAAAACTTTTCATGCCGATGGCGTGGTGATAAAAGAAGGCGACTGGATAAGCCTGAACGGAACCCGCGGCCTTGTGTACGAAGGCAGCCTGCCACTGGTGGATATTGATATTGACAAAAACAAATCGTACAAAGACCTGATGAAGCTGGTGGATAAAATAAAAGTGATGGGGGTAAGGGCCAATGCAGAAACACCGGCTGATGCATTGCAGGCTGAAAAATTCGGTGCCGAAGGTATCGGCTTGTTCCGAACCGAGCACATGTTTTATGGCGAAGGAAGCGAAGCGCCCCTGTTTCTGCTGCGCAAAATGATTGTGAGTAAAACAGAGAGTGAACGACGGGCAGCGCTGAATGAGTTGTTTGAATACGTGAAAAAAGACATCAAAGACACCCTGCTGGTGATGCGGGGCTTCCCGGTTACTATTCGCCTGCTTGACCCCCCGCTGCATGAGTTTGTACCGCATGATAAAGAAAAACTGCATCACCTGAGCATCGAGCTTCACATCAGGCTGAATGATCTGAAAAGAAGAGTGATGGCCCTGCATGAAAATAACCCGATGCTCGGGCACCGGGGTGTGCGGCTGGGAATTAGCTATCCCGAAATAACCGAAATGCAGATAAGAGCCATACTGGAAGCAACGGCAGAAATCATCATATCGGGCAAGAAAGCATTTCCTGAAATCATGGTGCCGGTTACCTGCACGGCGAATGAACTGGAACACCAGAAAAAAATTGTGGACCGTGTGTATAAAGAAGTTTGCGAAGCGTATGGCATGAAAAGCATTCCGCATTTATACGGTACCATGATTGAAATACCGCGGGCAGCGCTGAAAGCAGAACGGATGGCTGAAGTGGCCGACTTTTTCAGCTTTGGCACCAACGACCTGACGCAAATGAGCTTTGGTTTCAGCCGGGATGATATCGGCAGCTTTTTACCTAATTACCTGGAACAGAAAATTCTTCCCGACGATCCTTTCCAGACAATTGATGTGGAGGGTGTGGGCGAACTGGTAAAAATTGCAACCGAACGCGGCCGAAAAACTAAACCCCAGCTGAAAGTGGGTATCTGCGGCGAGCATGGTGGCGATGCCGAGAGTGTAAAATTCTGTCACCGCATCGGTATGAATTATGTAAGCTGTTCACCTTTCCGTGTGCCTATTGCACGACTGGCGGCGGCGCAGGCAGCCATTCAATTCAAAAGAAAATAACCGGCAAGGAAATGTTGCCGGAAGAAAAAACCGGTCGCCTGTTCAATGCCGTGTATAAAAGCGGGATGCTGAACGTATATGATTACTGTGCGGAGTAATGGAAGAACGATAAAGAAACTTTTTTTTTCGCTGCAAAGCCAGGGGCGATGACCTGGCCAACTACACTGATGTTAAAAGACCCAACCAAGCATTACCAATTTCGGCAGGTACCGCATGGCACATGGAGGGTTTCTTATTTACCTGAAAGAGGGTGAAAAGAAAATAAAAGCGGATAAAGACAGGCACAGCGAACAACTGAAGGTGGAATTAAAAAAAACCGGGTTAAAATTTACCCACTACCGGATTGTTACTTACTGGTGGAGTTTTGCATTATCCTTAATAAGCTTTTTATTATCGCTGCTGAGTCTTTACCGGGTACTCACAAAAATTTAAAACGGTATTATTAATCGCCTTCTTTTACCAGCTTGCCGGTGCTGTCAATGTACATCCATTTACCGCTCTTCATTACTTTGGCCATTCCATCCCTGAAGCGATCGGCAAATGCATATTGGTAGGAAATAACGAGTTTACCCTTCGGGTCAATAAAACCCCACTGAAAATTATTATTGCATACCGGTGCAAGCCCGCTCCCGAAACTGCGTGCATTACTGAATCGCATGGGTATCACCAGCGCCCCGGCCGTGTCAATGAAGCCGAAAGATTCACCCACAGCCACCACCGCCTTGCCTTCGCTGAATGAATAAACTTCGGTGTACTGAATTTTTGTTATTTCCTTTCCCGCGGTATCAATAAATCCCCATTTACCTTCTTTGCGGACAGCGGCCCTGTCTTCTGAAAAATTCATTCCTTCATCAAATGTTAATGGTATAATTACCTTGCCGTCTTTATTTACATATCCCTGTTTGCCGTTTTTTTCTACCAGCGATAAACCGCAAAACACTTCATTTACAAACTCATACTCTTTTGTCCATTTCTGCGCCGCAGCTTCTACAGTCAGCATCACGATGACCGGGTACAATAATAATTTTTTCATACCCCCCGGAATTTCACCTTAAAAAAATTCCGGCATTCAGTAAGTTACCACTATTTACAAAACAAAAGATGATTTTGAACATCCCGGCAGCTGATTTTGGGTAATCTTCACTCATAAACGTCACCGCCTCAACCGGATTCTATAATTTCACTATAAAATTCTTCACATGAGCATCCGCATTTTCATCACCGGCGGCACGTTTGATAAAGAATACAATGAACTGAACGGGCAGCTTTATTTCAAAGACACACACCTGCACGAGCTGCTGGCCATGGGCCGCAGCCTGGTGCCGGTAAAAATCCGCACCCTGATGATGATAGACAGCCTCGAAATGACCGGCCATGATCGTGAACTGATTGCCCACCAGTGCAACCACTGCGAGGAAGAAAGAATTGTGATTACACACGGCACCGATACTATAACTGATACTGCCCGGCTGCTGGCCGAAAAGGTAAAAAACAAAACCATTGTACTTACCGGCGCCATGATACCCATTAAATTCGGCAGCAGCGACGGTCTGTTTAATCTCGGCAGCGCCCTGGCTTTTGCCCAAACACTGCCACACGGTATTTACATTGCCATGAACGGACGCTACTTCACATGGGATAATGTGCGAAAGAATAAAGAAACGGGAGTGTTTGAAGAAATTAAATAATCAGCTATTATATGCATCCAGCAAATGCGCCAGCCCCTTTTCCGGATGATAACCTTTTACGGGCGCAAAAAATTCAATGATCTTTCTGAAGTCGGCTCTTTCATCATCCGAAGGATAAAAAGCTTCGGCAATGCTGAGTTCTTTTTTTGCATAATCAAGTCCAATCATTACAATGGGTACGCCGGCTTTTTTAGCAATATGATAAAAACCGGTTCGCAGCCGATCCACTTTTTTCCGGGTTCCTTCCGGCGACAAGGCGATATAAAGCTTTTCGGCTTTATTGAATTTTTGCACTACCTGCTCCACCACACCATGCTGGCTGAAACGGTCAACCGGCGTGCCGCCCAGCCAGCGGAATAAAAAACCAAACGGACCTTTGAATAACTCTTCCTTTCCAAGATAGCGGGCATGCTTTATTTTCAGCACTGAGCGAAAAGCTATGCCGGTTAAAAAGTCCCTCCAGCTTGTATGCGGCGCCACAATGATTACTGCTTTTTTTAAATGATAAGGAAATTCATTCACGGCTTTCCATCCGCCAACATGCAGGTAAAGTTTCCAGAAATAACGCACATCAGAAGTTTGAACCGGAAAATTAATTCATTTCAGCTCGCCGGCCGGTTCGGTGTCCCTATACTTCTGCTTTACTTCATTCAGCAGTATTTTCATCCGGTCAATCTCTTTCCGGAGTACCGGTGAATGAACCAGGTTGTTTTGCTCCTGCGGGTCGGTTTGAAGATCATAAAATTCCCACTCGTTTACTGTATGGAAATAAATCAGTTTATAGCGCTGCTCTCTTATACCCAAATGAGGGAAAACATAATGGTCAATCGGGTATTCATAATAGCGGTAATATAGTTCTGTTCTTTGCAAATTGTTTAGCTGACCAGTCAGAAGGGTCTTTACACTCAGGCCCTGCATCCAGCCGGGAATATTTGCTCCGGCTATATCCAGCATGGTGGGGGCATAATCAATGGTCTGAACTAAAGAACTGTTTACCGAATTCGGTTTTATTTTACCCTTCCACCGAACCAGCAAGGGAGTTTGCATGCTTACATCGTACATAAATCGTTTGTCAAACCATCCGTTTTCACCCAGGAAGAATCCCTGGTCGCTGGTATAAATAACCACGGTGTTTTCAGCCAAACCGCTTTCGTCCAGGTAATCAAGCAGGCGGCCAACGTTTTCATCTATTGAAGCCACACAGGCAAGATAATCCTGCATATACCACTGGTATTTCAGCCTGAGTAATTCTTTGCCCGCAGGTTTCAGCTGCTGAAGCAGTTTGCCTCGTTGGGCAAAAATTTCCAGCATCTGCTTTCTTTCTTCCGGCGTAATAGTATTCACCAGGAAATGATAACTGTGGATTTCATTGGAGTCGGGTTTTAAATGTGGTATATCGGCCAGGTATTGCGGATCAATCTTCAGGTCGGTGCAAAGTGTCATATCATTAAGAATACTCATCCGCTGGTGCCTGAAAGCAGCGCCTTTACCTATTGTATCGGCATACAGGGTGGGCGGTTCAGGAATTGTTTTTTTGCTGAAAGCTTCCAGCCATTTCAGCTCCGGCAACCAGTTTCGGTGCGGCGCTTTATGATGCATCATCAGGAAAAATGGTTTGGCCGGATTCCTTTTTTCTTTTAACCAGCCAATCGTTTCATCGGTTATCAATGTGGTGGCATAGCTAGTATACCGTACCGTATCATTATTCATGGTGATAAACAGGGTGGAATAATAAAGCCCCTGGCCCGGCAATATTTTCCAGTAATCATAACCCGTGGGCAATGAATGAAGATGCCATTTACCGATAAGGGCTGTCTGATAACCGGCCTGCTGCAATAGTTTGGGTAAATTGATTTTACTGCCATCAAAGGGCGTCCGATTATCTTTTACACCGCTCAGATGCGAATGCTGCCCCGTAAGCACCGTAGCCCTTACCGGTGAGCATATGGAATTGCCCACAAAACAACGGGTAAACAACATGCCTTCAGCGGCAAGCCGGTCAATATTCGGGGTTGAAATAAGTGTTTTATTATAAGCGCTGATGGCATCGGCATCATGATCATCGCTCATAATATAAATGATATTGGGCTGCTGGCCATACGATGCAATCGCCAGCAGGCAGGGTATCATGAACCGGTAAAGCATCATGTATTGGTTTGATTGAAATTAATCATTATCCGCAACAGGGTGTGTTTATCATTAATCTTTATAAATAATAGGGTCAATATTTTTTGTTATATAAAGTTTATAATTAAGTTTACAGTGTTTTATTAAAACTGCTTAACTAACCCCATTTGAAATACTGCATGGAGGATGCACATAAGCATAACAAGCTACTGAAAGCAGAACCTTATTATGTGTGGGTATTGGCTCCCCAACTGGTAACCGACGATCCCAATCTGCAATACTATTACGATTTTGATGCCAACATCAAAGAATTTGAAAAGGCATTTAATGAGTTACGGTTACCCTGGCAGTGGCAGTATGTTACCGTGCATGATTATAAAGCAGTCATTGATAAAATTGCCGATTCGGCTAATGGCCACATACCGCTGGTGATGAACCTGTGCGACGGCGATGAAGTAAATGGGGCGCCGGGTTTATCTGTCCTCCGTTACCTCGAAGAAAAACAACTTCTCTATTCCGGCGCAAGAGAAGACTATTATCATCTCACTACTTCCAAAATCACCATGAAGCAGGCTTTTGATAAAGCCGCTGTTGCCACAGCGCCATGGCGGGCAATTCTGAATCCGAAACGTGATACGGATGGCATCTGCAGGCTTATTGGCTGCCCGGTGATAATAAAACCCGCTATATCGGGTGGCAGCATGGGGTTGGGATTAAAAAATGTAGTAAACAATGATGAAGAACTGCGCCAGGTGGCATGTGAATTATATAAAGGCTATCATGGCTGGGATTTTACCTACGGCGGGCTGGTGGCCGAAAAATTTATTTCCGGACCCGAGTTCACTGTTTTCATTACCGGCTCTTACGATATGCCTGGTGAAATGAAAGTTTACCAGCCGGTGGAAAGGGTGTTTAACGATAAGCTGCCTGATAAAGAAAAGTTTCTTTCATTCGACCGTCTGTGGGATACTTATGAAAATGAAAAACCGGTAGGCGGCATTGAATATGAAAACCTGTGGGAGTATTATGCACCGGGTGAATCATTGTGCGATGAAATCTGCAGGCTGAGTATGGATGCCTATTGCGCTGTACGTGGCACAGGTTATGGCCGGGTGGATTTACGCATGGATAAAAACACCGGCCTGATGTATGTACTGGAAGTAAATGCCCAATGCGGGCTCAGCGAAGATGAAAACTATACTTCGATAGGCGCTATGGTAAGACTGGGTAAAGAAAATTTTGCCGATATGATAGAAGCAGTACTGGAAAATGCCCTGCAGACTAAACTGAAAAACCAAACGACCGCCCCTCTGATTGCCCGGTAAAACCGGATTAAAAACAGCCGTTGCTTTTATTGTTCACCGAAATTGATTGTATGAAGCTTTGTGTATTGCAGCCCGACTATTCACATTCAAAAGTTGATTACCAGTATTACGACCCCGTCCGCAATCTTTCCTCTTTATGGCCTGAAGCGCAGATGGATCATGTGCTCATCAGCAAACTGACTGCACACCGCCAGCTGAAGGAGCTGAAGAAAAAAGGCTATGATTGTTTTGTAAACCTCTGCGAAGGCTATCCCGACTGGGAAACTCCCGGCTATGATATCTACTTTAATGCAGATATGCTGAATATCCCGGTAACGGGGCCCGGCACCAAGCTGTTTGATGTGCCCAAGGCGCTAATGAAATATGTGGCTTACTGCGAAGGCGTACGCATTCCTGCTTATGCATTAATTGATTCGCTGGATGAAATTGACAGCGCCATCCGGCATTTACGATATCCCCTGTTTGTAAAACCGGCGCATGCCGGCGATAGTCTTGGCGTGGATGAACATTCGCTGGTGCACAACCGGGAAGAACTGATGACAAAATGTGCGGAGATAATTGATGAATACGGCCCGCTGATGATTGATGAATACATTGCCGGCCGTGAGTTTACCGTGCTGGTGGCTGCCGACCCGGATAACGAAAAAGATTGTCTTGCTTTTATACCGGTTGAATATAAATTTCCCGAAGGCCGTGAGTTCAAAACGTATGCATTGAAAACTTCGGAGCTGCACCCTGACTGCAATTTTCCTTGTGATGACCCTGAAATTGATAAGCAACTGCGAGCGGCAGCAAAAAAAATCTTTCTCGGCTTTGGCGGTATGGGCTATGCCCGCATGGATTTCAGGGTGAATGATAAAAAGGAAATCTTTTTTCTCGAAGTGAATTTTACCTGCTCAGTCTTTTATACCGATGGGTATGAAGGCTCGGCCGATTTTATTCTGAAGTTTGACGGCATCGGCCAGGCGGGTTTTTTAAAACTGATTGTACGGGAAGCGATGAACCGCCACAGCCGCCTGCAGAAATGTTATGATGTAAAGGGAAATTCCATTGCCGGCTTTGGTATTTATGCCAACCGAAATCTGCCGCATGGCTATATTATTTTTAATGGCGAAGAAAAAGCCCAGCGCCTTGTCACCCGCCGGCATGTGATGGAAAACTGGAATGAGAACGATAAAGAACATTTCCGTCGCTATGCTTATCCCATCAGCAAAGAAGTGTTCATCATCTGGGATGCCGACCCCACCGAATGGGCGCCGCAAAACCACAGCTGCGATCCCAACTGCGCTTATGATGGGCTGAACGTGGTGACACTTCGCCCTGTTAAAAAAGGCGAAGAGCTGACACTCGATTATGCCCAGTTTCTCGATAAAAACATGGAGCCCTTCCATTGCAACTGCGGCTCGCCCAACTGCCGGGGTTTGATTATGGGTATTCCCAACAACTCGGTCACACACCGTGAGGCGCAGATTGTGAAAAGCAGGAAAGCGCTGAGGATCCGGTAAGGGTTGCAACGGAAAAATTCCTGGTTGTATTAAGCTTCCTTTATACTGATCGGCCCGTCTGCTCCGGGTCCATTGTGTTTCGTAATTCTTCCCCGGAAACTTTTTATCACAAAACGAGCAACGCCTGCAACAATCTTCTCAAAAGAATAGTTTTTTAATTTAGCCCTATGCAAACCGTCCGCCTCATTATTAAAGGCAAAGTGCAGGGAGTGTTTTACAGGGCCACTGCCAAGGAGCTGGCCAATCAGCTCGGCATAACCGGCTGGGTGCGTAATCTTCCCGACATGAATGTGGAAATAACCGCCACAGCACCGCATGAAGTGCTGCAGCATTTCATTGACTGGTGCAAACATGGCCCGCCAAGAGCAAGGGTGGATGAAATAATTGTGGAAGAACGGGAGTTCGAGGAGTTTGAAGGGTTTAAGATATTAAGGTAACTTCAGTCAGGCTTCTTCTATGTGTCCCTATGATTCTATTGTGCCTATGTGGTGAAAAATTTACGACATAGTAACAGCAGACAAACAAGTTCACATAGTATTACTCTACCAATTTATCTATAATATGCAAATCTATCTGCTTATCGTTGCCCTCATCATTACTTTTGGTTCTACAGCCCAAAACCTCAAATCCGGCGGCGTACTAAAACCCGAACAAGCCATTATGGATATTCGCCATTATACCGTTGCATTAGATGTGAATCCAGCTGATAAAACTATTAATGGATATACCGAGATCGATCTTAATCTTTCAAAATCCACAACTATTTTGCTTTTTGATTTTTGGCATGGGTTAACCGCAAAAGAAATTTTGGTGAATGGTAAAAAAGAAAATTTCACTCATGGTGATGATGATCTTATAAGAATAAGCTCAAATCAACAAGCAGGAAAAGTAAAGGTAAAGATCACTTATGGCGGCAAACCGGGTATTGCGGAAAGAGCTCCCTGGACCGGAGGTTTTCAATGGGAAAAAGATTCCAAAGGAAATCCATGGATCGCTGTTAGCTGCCAGGGTGAGGGAGCCAAAATTTATTTTCCCTGTAAAGATCATCCAAGTGATGAACCCAATGAAGGAGCAGATATGATCATCTCAGTTCCAAAAGGATTGGTGGCAACGGCGCCGGGTTTATTACAAAAAGTAACAACAAAAGGAAATAAATCAACCTATCACTGGAAAACAAATTATACCATCAGCAACTATTGCATCCTTTTCAATGTGGGGAATTACAAGTTGGTGAAAAGAACATATACAACAGTGGATGGCAATAAAGTGCCGATGGAGTATTACGTATTGGAGGAAAATCTTGATAACGCAGAGAAGTTGCTTGATCTGTATGCGCAGTCAGCAAGGATACTGGAAAAATATTTTGGTGAATACCCCTGGGTAAAAGAAGCGATCCGGATTACAGAAACCCCGCATTTAGGTATGGAGCATCAAACCAATATTGCCTATGGCAATAAATACCGCTACGAAAAACTGGGCAGCAAAGACTTTGACTGGCTGCTGCATCATGAGTTTGGCCATGAGTGGTGGGCCAATAAAGTAACCAACCGCGACTGGGCACACATGTGGATACAGGAGGGCATCTGCAGTTTTGGCGATGCCCTGGCAACAAGAGAACTGGCCGGCGAAGCGGCCTATTTAAAAAGAATGCAGCAAACTGCCAGGAACACACAGAACAAATTTCCCATCGTGAGAGGCGAAGAAGTGGATTCGGACAGCGCCTATCATGGCGATATTTACGGCAAGGGGGCTTTTTTTATGCATACGCTGCGTTATGTGATGGGTGATGACATCTTTTTTCCCACACTGAAAAAACTGGCCACCGACCCGCAATACACTTACGATAATACCGTAACCACCGACGATGTGGAGAAGCTTTTCAGCAACGCCTGCGGAAAAAGCCTGCAGCCGCTGTTTCATTTTTTTCTTTACACAACAGACAAACTGGAAGTGCATGTGCGGCAAACAAGAGATAATGAATACAACGTAAAACTGCTCAACCTGGATATGGCCATTCCGCTGGATGTGCAAACCGATGCCGGCATCAAACGAATGATGCTGGATAAAAAAGGAATGACGGTGACAAGTAAAACGCCCCTGGTTATTGATCCGAAAGTGTTTTATCTGAAGAAAGTGATTATGGAGTAAAACAATAACCACCCGTGTTGCTGATTTCTGAAGATCGGTGCTTCAACGGCATTTTTTTTTTGCCACTGATTCACTGAAACACTGATTATAATTTTCATCCTTGTTATATTGTTTCCTGCATTACGTCTTTGTCGTAACTTTCAAATATTAATACTCCGGTAAATTTTTCTGAAGTGGATTGCTGAAGTTTATGTAAGAATGTGAGTATAGATACGTTATTTTTCATCAACTCAGCTTTATGGCTGGGTTTAAAAAAAATCCAGGTTATTTTCATTCTGCAGGAACGAAAGGTGGGTAGCATAAATCGAAGATTTTTTTTGACGTTCCGTAGGAACGTTGGGTGCTATGGCAACAAACACCCGGCGTTCCGATGGAACGCATGAATGGTTCATTGAACATATACTACCCACTCCCGGTTGCGACCGGGATCCCTACGGGACAAAAAAAGTTTTAATAAATTACGGGGTATTAAAATATGAGAAATTGTCTTTTTCTCCTCCTCTTGTTTTTTCAAGCTGCATTTGCCCAAAACCAAAACAATTTGTGCAAGGCAACGGATGAAAT
>CAZDUO010000019.1:0-2044 GCA_964508655.1 uncultured Chitinophaga sp.
GACGAATAAAATCTCATCTTTGTGCTACTATCAGCTACATATCCGGCTGACGTAACACGGATGAGCTATAGAATATTATTTCAGCTTTTGTATTGTCTCAGTCTAAACACGGTTGATGGTTTTCAAATGGATTCAAAACGTATCAATGACAGAATTCCCGGGCTTTCAGCTTCGTTCAACCGGAATGCAAAATCTTAAGCCTGCAGACCAGGCTACTCAATTCCGGAAAAAACAAAACAGAATAATAAATCCTCAACTACAGTCAATATTCCCGGCAATAAAAAATTTTTACCGGGGAATTTTAAAGAACCCACGCAACACCCGAAGCTGAATAAACTGGTACCCCATTTCCCATTTTCCATATTCCTTTCTCCATTCTCCCCCCTCCTTTCGCCACTTACAATTCCCTATTTTCGCAGTCTCAAAAAACTTCAATGAAAGAATTAATACTGGAAGCATGGAATAACCGGGAGCTTTTGAAAAAAGAAAAATACTCCGGTGCGGTCAGGGCGGTGATTGAAGAACTGGACAAGGGTCGTTTACGTGTGGCTTCACCAATGGAAACAGGCTGGCATGTGAATGAATGGGTGAAACAGGCCATCCTGCTGTATTTCGGCATTCAGCCGATGCAGACATGGGATGTAGCGCCTTTTGAATTTTACGACAAGATGCTGCTGAAAAAAAATTATAAGGAACTAGGTGTTCGTGCCGTGCCGCATGCCGTGGCCCGCTACGGCGCTTACCTGGCAAAAAATGTGGTGCTGATGCCGGGCTATGTGAACATTGGCGCTTATGTGGACGAAGGCACCATGGTGGATACATGGGCCACGGTGGGCAGCTGCGCACAAATTGGGAAAAACGTACACCTGAGCGGCGGCGTGGGCATCGGCGGTGTGCTGGAACCGCTGCAGGCCAGCCCGGTGATTATCGAAGACGGATGTTTCATCGGCAGCCGCTGCATTGTGGTGGAAGGTGTGATTGTGGAAAAAGAATCGGTGCTGGGCGCCAACGTGGTGCTGACGCAGTCAACTAAAATTATTGATGTAAGCGGACCGGAGCCGAAAGAAATGAAAGGCCGTGTGCCTGCCCGCAGCGTGGTGATACCGGGCAGCTACAGTAAAAAATTTCCAGCCGGTGAGTTTGGCGTGGGCTGTGCACTGATTATTGGCCAGCGAAAACCCAGCACCGATCTGAAAACAAGCCTGAATGATGCGCTGCGTGATTTTAATGTGAGTGTGTGAAATATCCTGTTGCTTGTTGGTTACTGGCTGCTAACGGCTTCAAAACTTTTGCTATGTCGGGATGCTTTTTTATCTGCAAAAAATTCCCTGTTTTTTGATTTCTTAAATTAAAAAAAGACCAGCATTAAAAGCCTGGTCTTTTTATTCGTGCCCGAGATCCCGACGTTCAAAGTCGGGACACGCCGTTTAAATTAATAATAATGTAGCTTTTTGATTGTGCCCGGGATCCCGACTGTGAACGTCGGGACACACCCCCTTCGGGCGCCACCACCTCAAATCCCGACTGTAAACGTCGGGACAATTTCGCCACCCGGGCATTTTTTTATTTAAAAAACAAACTTATCAAAAACTACTCCATTGTACCCTTGATCCCGACTGCGAACATCGGGACACACCCTTTTAGAGCCATCAAATCAGAGTTTGAGTAAAATTTGTTATTTATCCCTTTGAATTCTTTTGGATAAAAAATTCAATTCTTTCTTTTGAAAGATTTTTCAGTTTTTTTTCCAATGACATTGCTTCAGCCCTGCTTGATTTTTCTATTGTCAATTTCAAAAGCCAGGGACGATACGGGCTGGTTGACTTAACTGTGCCGGCATTATGCCTTGCCAATCTGCTTTCAATATTATCGGTTTGGCCGATATAGAATTTTCTATGCAATTCAGAATACAGTATGTAAACAAAGAATTTCATGAAATAAAAAAAGCTCTGACAATATTTTCAGAGCTTGAGTGCCCGAGATCCCGAATGTGAACGTCGGGACACGCCCTTAAAATGTCGAAAAATATTGATTGTGCCCGGGA
>CAZDUO010000019.1:2144-52294 GCA_964508655.1 uncultured Chitinophaga sp.
ACCTCAAATCCCGACTGTAAACGTCGGGACAATTTCGCCACCCGGGCATTTTTTTTTATTTAAAAAAACAATCTTAATAAGAACTACTTCCTTTGTGCCCGGGATCCCGACTGTGAACGTCAGGACTCACCCTTTCGGGCGCCACCACCTCAAATCCCGACTGTAAACGTCGGGACAATTTCGCCACCCGGGCATTTAAACTGTTTTAAGAACTTGTTTTGCGGGATGCAAATTTATCAGATTCGGCCTAATCAGTGAAACTTTTTATGGTACCATCAGGCTGCAGCCACGCAGATCGCTGCCATCCATCCGGCCCAGCACTTCAAAGCTGCCGTCGGCATACAATTTACCCACATCATCGGTGGCAATAAAAGAACAACTGTGCACATTGGCGAGGTCAATAATGTTTATAGCGCCGGTTTGAAAGTAGAGCCGTGAGTCGTGAGTGATGAGTGGTGACCCGATAGCTATCGGGTGGTGAGTGGTGAGTTGAAACTCACTCTCCCTATTGACTAATGACTCATGTCTAACGACTGCCAGGGGATCATCTTCTTCCCTCAACAGCACCCGCATCCATGGTGGGCAATGAAAAATGCCGTCCCGCATTGAATAAGCTTGTGAAAGAAGCTCCGTCATTCCGTATTCCGAATGAATTTCCTTTTTGCCGAAAGCCCTTTTTAAAATATCGTGCACTTCCATCCTCGTCATTTCTTTCCTGCGGCCTTTCATGCCGCCGGTTTCCATGATGATGGTATGATGCAGCGGTATGGGATATTTATCTGCAAAATCGAGCAGGGCAAATGTGACGCCCAGCAAAATTGTTTGCTGTTTTTTTTCTTCAAGTAGTTTTATTGTATCAGCCAGCTTTTGAAAATCGTTTAAATAAAAACCACTTTGCGGATGACCGCTCTGCTTTATCAGTTCATTTACCATAAATACCAGCGAGGAAGAATTTCTTTCGAGGTACGATGGCAGCAGGCCGATAATGCACCAGCTATTTGCTTTTCCATAATTTTTTTCAAACGACCGTGTGAAACTATCAACATAGAGCTTTTTATCTTTTATATAATGCCGGCTGTTGATTGATTGCGTGGTGCCGCTGCTTTCAAAAACAAGTGCGGCATCAAACCCGCCGGTCTTTATTTCATGTGTTTTAAAAAAATTTACCGGCAGGAAAGGAATTTTTTCGACCGAGCTGACTACTTCGGCATTTATTCCAAGCACATTTACATACGCCCTGTAAACCCGGTTGTTGCTGTACTGGTAGCGGAAAATATCCAGCGCCAGCGGTTCGAAACCGGCGTCATCCGTTGAAAAAATTTTATCATGCCATTCACAGGTCATTATAGTAGGGTATCGGGTTAAAGCTTAAATTTGTTTACAGTTAAATTCATGATATGAAAACAAGAAATGCTTTTGCGCTGCTGCTCCTGTTTGCATTTATTGCCTGCGGCAAAGATAAGTTTGAAACCGTGCCTCAATTAAAGATAAAATCAAAGAGCACCGATGTGGTGCCCTTCAACGGCAACCTGACTGTGACGCTTCAATATACCGACAAAGAAGGCGATGTGGACGATTCGCTGATTGTGGTGCGGCAACGATTAAATGTGCGCAACCCGGTGACACCCCCTCCCTCTCCCTATAAAATCCCCAGCTTTCCTGATTTCAAAAAAGGCGAGTTTGAAGTAAACTTCCGTTTCAATTTTGACCTGGTTGTCGGCTTGTCGCCTATCCGCATCCCCGGCAGCAATCCGGCCCAGTTTGAGCCCGATACTTTAACCCTGAAATTTGTTGCCCGTGATAAAGCCGGCAATAAAAGCGATACCGTGAGCACCCGTGTGGTCGTGAACAGGCAGTAATTGATTCTATATTCTTTCTCCTTGAGTTACCCGCTGACCAGGAAAGTTTTTGATTTTTTTCTGTTCACCAGCTTTTTTATTGCCTATTGTGCCGTGATGATGGTTTACCAGAGTTATACTCTCATCGTTGGTAAACCAGTCAACTTTTCATTCGCAGCCTTTGTTTTCTTTTCCACTGTTTGCAGTTACAATTTTCACTGGTTTCTTACCCCGCACAGCTTTGCTCCTTCGCACCGGCTGCAGTGGGATATGCAGCATAAAATTTATCACCTGCTGCTGTCGGCCATAGGTCTCACCGGCGCATTCATTTTGTTTTTCTTTTTAAAGCAACACTGGGTTTACCTTGGCGTGGCTGCGCTGATTACTTTTTTATACTCGGCCCCGAAAATCTCGTTCCCGCCGTTTCAGTGGCTGAAAAAAGTGGCTATCGGTAAAACCATTTTCCTTGCCATGGTGTGGACTTATGTGACCGCCGTACTGCCGGTAGTGATTGAGGGAAATGACTGGACACAGCGGGCTATACTTTTTTGCTGCGGACAGTTCTTTTTTATTTATGCCATCTGCATCCTGTTTGACTACCGCGACCGGGAAGATGACAAAGCCGGCGGTATCCGCAGCATGATAACTTATTTTAACGAGCGGGGCATTGATATTCTTTTCGATACTTCGCTTTGCCTGTTTGTTGTTATTACGTTCTTTCTGAAGCGTACCGGGCTTGCCTGGCTCAATATTGCATTGCTTATTTTACCCGCCATTATTCTTGCTGTCCTGTACAGGCATGCAAAGAAAAATTTTTCTGACTACCTCTATTATTTTGTGCTTGATGGGCTGACTATGCTCTCCGCTTTGCTTTTATGGGTGGTGAACAGGTTTTAACTATTTTTGAACCTTATAAACAATTACCATGGCAAAAAGGAAGAGTGTTAAAAAAACAAAATCCATCCTCACCGATACTTCACTTGCATTTTTTAAAAATTATATTAACAATGCTTCGCCGGTTGGTTTTGAAACCAGCGGGCAAAAAATATGGCTCGAATACCTGAAGCCCTGGGTAGACACACATTTTACTGACCCATATGGGTCTGCAGCGGGTGTTGTGAATCCGGATGCAAAATTCAAAGTGGTGATAGAAGCGCATGCCGATGAAATCAGCTGGTTTGTAAACTACATCAATCCCGAAGGACTGCTTTACCTGAAGCGCAATGGCGGTGTGGATGCACAGATTGCCCCGGCGCAGCGGGTCATCATTCACGGGAAAAAAGGGCCAGTAAAAGCCGTATTTGGCTGGCCGGCCATTCATACCCGGCTGAACAACCCTGACCAAAAAGAACCGCAGCCAAAAGTGGATAATGTCTTTCTTGATTGTGGTGCCAGGAACAAAAAGGAAGTGGAGGCGCTGGGTGTGCACATCGGCGCCGTTGTCACTTACCAGGAAGGTTTTGATGAACTGGCCAACGGAAATTACGTGGGCCGTGCTTTTGACAACCGTGTGGGCGGATTCATGATTGCGGAAGTGGCAAGACTTTTAAAACAAAACAACAAAAAACTGCCTTACAGCCTGTACGTGGTGAATGCGGTGCAGGAAGAAATCGGGCTGCGTGGCGCCGAAATGATTGCACGAAGAATAAAACCCGATGTGGCCATCATCACCGATGTGACACACGATACCAGCACACCCATGATAAGCAAAATAATTGAAGGTGAAATTGCCTGCGGCAAAGGACCATCGCTGGCTTATGCGCCGGCCATTCACAACAAACTACTGGGCCTGGTGGAAGAAGTGGCAATGAAAAAAAGAATACCTGTGCAATGGCGAACGCTCAGCCGTACTACCGGCACCGACACGGATTCTTTTGCGTACTCAAACGACGGTTGCCCTTCGGTGCTGATATCTATTCCGCTGCGCTACATGCACACCACGGTGGAAATGCTGCACCGCGACGATATCGAAAATACCATCAGGCTGATGTATGAAACCCTGCTGACCCTGACGCCCAAAACCAACCTGAAATATCTCTGACATGCTGCAGCACCTGCTCTATATTGATCCCGGCAGCGGCAGTTACCTGGTGCAGGCAATCATTGCAGGTATTCTGGGTGTTATTTTTTACTTTAAAAATATCCGCCTGCGCATCAAATCATTTTTCAACCGCAACAGGAAAGAAAACAGCAACAACCGCCAATGACCCGACATCCTGCATCGTACAGAGATCCTTCAGGCTTTGTTTACCACTCAGCCGGCAGGCTGTACCGGCAGGTGAATAAAGTGTATGCCGGGGATTACAACCGGCTAATGCAATCCGGTTTATACCATATGCTTTGCGAACAGAATCTGCTGCTGCGGCATAAAGAAATCAATGAAAACATACGGAATGATTCCGACTGGCACATCACGCTGTTGCCGGAACAAATTCCCTTCACCAGTTATCCTTCGGAATGGTGTTTCGAACAGCTGAAAGATGCAGCACTGCTCACACTGCGGGTGGCTAAAATTGCTATTGCCAAGGGCATGATGCTGAAAGACGCCACAGCTTTTAATATTCAATTTATACATGGCAGGCCTGTATTTATTGATACATTATCCTTTGAAAAATACAACCCTTCCATGCCCTGGGTGGCCTACCGGCAGTTTTGCGAAACCTTTCTTTTTCCTTTAATGATTGCGCATTATGATAAAATGGGAATTGTCCCGTTGATGCAGGGTTTTGCCGAAGGAATACCCGTGCACACAGCGGCCAAACTGTTGCCATATAAAAGCAGGTTCAATGCCGCAGCCTGGCTGCATGTTTACCTTCAAAACAAATTCAGCAATAAACATCCGGCTGCTGCATCACCCGTTTCATTTTCTGAAAAAAAAATGATGAACCTGCTGAATCATCTTGAAAGCACGGTTGAAAGACTGAGCAACTTTTCGAAATCACCGTGGCGGGATTATTATGCAGAATCAGTGCCGGGAACTGATTACCTGCAGGCGAAAGAAAAAATTGTTACCGCATATCTGCAAAAAATCAATGGGAAACACCTGCTTGACCTTGGCGCCAACGACGGGCATTTTTCCATTTTAGCCACTAAATCGGGTTTTGATGTAATTGCCATTGACAACGACGAGCAGTGCATCAATAGTTTTTATAAAAAAACAAAAGCAGAAAACATTACCGGCGTACTGCCGCTCTGTATAAATATAATCAGCCCGACGCCGGCCACGGGTTTTGCCAACAAGGAAAGAAGTTCGTTTGAAGAAAGAATAAAACCGGATGCCCTGATGGCGCTGGCGCTGCTGCATCATCTTTGCATCGGGAAAAATATTCCGCTGGAAATGCTGGCAGGCTATTTTGCCCGGCTGGCCCCGCAACTCATCATTGAGTTTGTGGCGAAGGAAGATGAAAAAACACAACTGCTGCTGCAAAACAAAAAAGATATTTTTCCCAGCTACAGCATTGCCCGCTTTGAGGAAATTTTCAGTGAAAAGTTTGTGATTGAGAATAAAGAAATGGCTGGCGACACACGGCGGTCAATTTACTTTATGAAGCGTAGATAAAAACACAAAGTCGTTTTTATGAAAAAAACCATGGAGCGGTTCCCGATTTTCCTGCTGCTGCTGCCCGCCTTTGTGGTTATTCATTTTGAAAAAGAGTTTCACCGTTTTGTTCGTTACGAATTCATTTACGACCGCATTATAATTTTATTTATCCTGCCGTTGCTTTTCTTCCTGTTGTTTTATTTTTCTTACCGGTCGGCACGCAAGGCATCTCTTATGGCAGTTGCCTTATTGATGATTTTCTGTTTTACCGGCGATATAAAAAATAAGCTGGCCGGCAGTTTTCCCGGCCAGGTCGGGTCGCGGTATGTTTTTCTGCTGCCGGTTTTGCTTATGCTGCTGGCTGCAATATTTTTTTTTATCAAAAAAAGCAAATCACATTTTTCAAGCGCATTTTTGTTTATCAACCTGGCATTGCTGCTTTTTATTGCCGCCGATGTAGCCGGCATTATCTTTAAACCCCGTTTGCCGAAATACAGCCCCGTCAGGGAAAAGGAAATTGCCGTCACCGGTTGTGATACCTGCCACCGGCCCGACATTTATTATATAGTTGTGGATGCATATACCTCATCCGCCGTGCTGAAAGAAGATTTTAATCATGCAAATACATTGATGGAAGAAGACCTGCGCAGCAAGGGATTTATCATCATGCCGCAAAGCAGGAGCAATTATAATTATACGGCTTTTTCCACCGGCAGCACTCTGAACCTGGATTACCTGGACGGGGTGGATACGCTGCACAAAACAACCGACCGCACTTACCTGCAGGCGCTGGGTCTTGTTTACAAAAATCATCTTGTTGAATTTTTGCAAAAAGAAAATTATCTCATCCGCAATCATTCCATTTTTGATTTTAAAAATGCGCCCACTACTGTCACCGGCATTGATTTCTGGAATATCCGGGGTTTGTTTGACCAGTACAATCTTGCTTTTAAACTTGTCCGTGATGCCGGGCATCAGTTGCCGGAAAAGCTGCGGGCAATTTTCAGGGAAGCTGATTTCGACATCAACAAACCGCCGGCGAGAAAGCGGATGGCATCAGAAGTGACAGCGCATTTAATGAAATCAGTTAAGATGAAAGCCGACCAGCCTAAATTTGTTTATGCGCATTTTATAGAACCGCATCCGCCTTTTTACCTAGACTCTCTTGGTAATATTTTCAAATCAGCAGTATCGCTGCAGCAAGGTTATGTTCACAGCATTGCTTTTATAAACAAACTGATTAAACAGGCAACAGACAGTATACTTTTTTATACAAGCAGGCCCTGCGTCATCATCATCCAGGGCGATCATGGAGCGGCTTATGAAAATGAACCGGAGAGTGACAGGTACTTCAGCAACCTTCATGCAGTTTATTTTTCCAACAGGGAGTATGGCTTTTTTACAGACAGTACGCACAATGTAAACAGCTTCCGCATTGCGCTGAATGTTTTTTTCAAAAAAAATTACCCGCTGCTGGAATACAAATCCTTTTACCTGAAATGAATCCCGGGGATTGAAAAATTACCGGTCAGGTACTGCTACCGGCATCCGGGCACAGTCGAAAACAATATTATAGGCCTGGTCCCTGAGGTATAGAATTTTTTCATCTATGCCGAAATAGCTCACCCTTTCCTGGATAAGTTTGATAAACCATTGTTCAATTTCACCCGGGCAGGCAGTGAACGCAGTATCGAGAATAGTGAACTTAATGGTGGGACCCTTGATGATGTATTTCCCGGAAAGCTTATTGCAGCCAACAAAAGCGGTGAAGAGGGTGTCTTCGTTAAACTCGATATAGCTTTGCTGCAGCGAATCGGGAACGGCTTTTGCCTGCCGGCGCATCACCCTGATGTTCCATTTGCCCTTGAATTTATCGCTGAAGTCGGTCATTATAAAACCGATCTCCGTTTCATAATAAACTACGGAATCGCTCCGCAGGCTGTCGCCATACACTTCCAGTATTTTCGGTTCGGATTTCAGCTGTTTATTCTTTTTGTTTTTTCCCTTCTGGCCGTAAGCATCTGCCTGAAAAATAAAAAGTGGAATCGCCAGTATCACAAGCAGCAGTTTCATAATTACTATTCAGAAGAAAAGCCGGTGCGCTGCACGGCAAAAGGTAAAATTATTCATTTCGTAAACATCACCAGCCGATTCTTTCGCCGAATTTTCCCAGGCCGAAATATTCATTCAGCTTCAGGTTCAGGCCAAGCTGATTGTAAGCCGTGTTGTTCTGGTAATAGGTTCTTGCATACCGCACCTGAATTTTTTTTACCAGCAGCCCCGCTCCCACTGAAAATCCATTCAGGCCATTGGTGGTATTGCTGATGTTCAGTTCCTGCCGGCGCAGGTGATTGTAGGCAAGTGTTACTTCAATCTGCGGTGCGGGAAATACCTGTGCTGCAAAAACAAAGTGCCGGAAAATTTTGTCGAAAGTAAAGTCACCTGATTTGTTTTGGTTAAAACCATTTTCGTTATTAAACACAGTATCGTTGTAGCGGATATCAAACTGGTGAAGATGCTGTGCCGTGAAAGAAAATGTGATAGGCGCCTCTTTCAGTTTTTTGGTAATGCCGGCTTGCAGGTCGAAAGGCAGTTCCTCCGCTTCAGTGCCGGCGTACTGCTTCAGCTGAAATCCCATGTTTTTTGCAACCACTGAGGCGGTGAAAAGATTTGATGAATCGGTATAAAGAACCCCGGCATCCAAAGCCAGGCCATTGGAGCGGTAAATACCGTAGCTGGAAGAAATGAATTTTATTGAAGCGCCGTAATTCCATCTTTGTAAATAACTGCGTGATGCAGACAGTTGCATTACCCAGTCAGTGGGCCTCAATAAACCAAGAACATTACCTGAAGGATCAGTTTCTGAAATTTTTCCATAGTCAAAATAAGTAAGTCCCCAACCGAAATTTGTTTTCAGTTTCGGGTGCCGGTAAGCAAACGACAAATGATAAGCATTGATGCCAGCATAAAAGTTGTTGAATACTGTATGCAACTGTGTATGCATTTCTTTTTTCAGCAGCGCCGGGTTGTTCATGGCAAGACCAATGTCGCTTGAGGCCGCAGATACATTCACACCACCCAGCGCTGTAAGCTGCGGAGTAGGCGGTAGTTTCAGAAAATTAAATACAGAACTGCCGCCAATGGTTTGTGCATAACCAGTTGAGATAACAAGCAGGATTGGTATGATGAAAAGTTTTTGCAGGAAAGCTAAATTGAGAAATCTTCTTCAGAGTCGGAAACCCTTTAAAATGAATTTCCCCCGATTCTTTCGGGGGAAACTCTTTTTAACCCCACCTGCCTCTCATGGCAGGTTTTCAACAACCAACTTGGAGAAATTTATACTCTCAATAAATAATTGCGGAAATGCGCCGCCGGGTTGCCTCAGCCAATTAAATTATTTTATCAGGCCAGCGCCAGGTCAAGCACCTGGTTCATTTTTTTCACGTAGCGAAACTTCAGGCCTTTGATAAACTGGGGATCAATTTCTTCCACATCTTTTTCATTCTGCCAGCAAAGAATCAGCTCATTTATGCCCGCTCTTTTTGCCGCCAGCACTTTTTCTTTAATACCGCCTACAGGTAGCACCTCGCCGCGGAGCGTAATTTCACCGGTCATGGCAAGATAGGGTTTTACTTTTTTGGCGGTAAATGCCGATGCCAGCGATGTCATCATGGTAATGCCGGCGCTGGGGCCATCTTTTGGCACTGCACCTTCTGGAACGTGGATGTGAATATTTGTTTTCTCGAAATCTTTAGTATTGATGCCATATTTTTTGGCATTGGCCTGCAGGTAGCTCAGCGCCGTGCTGGCGCTTTCCTTCATCACATTGCCCAGGTTGCCGGTAATCTTCAGCTCACCTTTGCCATCGCTCAGGCTGGTTTCAATGAAAAGAATATCGCCGCCCACATAGGTCCACGCAAGCCCGATGGCGACACCCGGCATATTTACGGCTTTATAAATATCATTGCTGTACCTGGGTTTGCCCAGAATTCTTTCCACATCCTGCCCGGTAATATTGGGCCTTACTTTTTCATTCAGTGCAAGCTCCTTCGCCTGGTTGCGCATAATGGATGCAAGATGACGGTCCAGCTCCCGCACACCGCTTTCCCTTGTATATTCCTGGATTATTTTTTCAATCACTTTATCGTTGATGGTAAAATCAGAATTCTTCAACCCGTGCGCTTCCTTTTGTTTCGGAATCAGGTGGCGCCTGGCAATCTCCAGTTTTTCTTCCACCGCATAACCGCCCAGCTCTATTATCTCGAGCCTGTCACGTAATGCCGGCTGAATACTCTGAACCGTATTGGCAGTAGCGATAAAAAGAACTTTGCTCAAGTCGTACTCCAGCTCAAGATAGTTATCGTAAAACGTGTTGTTCTGTTCGGGGTCCAGCACTTCAAGCAGGGCCGAAGAGGGGTCGCCGCGGAAATCGCTGCCCACTTTATCAATTTCATCCAGTATCATCACCGGGTTGCTGGAATGTACTTTGCGTATGGACTGAAGAATGCGGCCCGGCATGGCGCCGATATACGTTTTTCGGTGGCCGCGGATTTCACTTTCATCATGCAGCCCGCCAAGGCTTTGCCGTACATATTTGCGGCCGATGGCATTGGCAATACTCTTGCCCAAAGAAGTTTTACCGATGCCCGGCGGACCTACAAAGCAAAGAATCGGGCTTTTCATATCGCCTTTCAGTTTCAGCACAGCGAGATATTCAAGAATCCGCTCTTTTATTTTATCCATGCCGTAGTGATCCTGGTCGAGAATCTTTTTTGCTTTTTTCAAATCATATTTATCTTCGGTGTATTCCTCCCAAGGCAGGTCGAGCATCAGGTCCAGGTGATTGTACACAACGGAATAGTCAGGCGTGGTGGGATGCATCCGCTCCAGCTTTTCAATACCTTTCTGAAAAAGTTCTTTGGCGGCCTGGGTCCATTTTTTGGCATCGGCTTTTTTCTGCATCTCTTTCAGCTCTCTTTCGTTGGTATCGCCGCCCAGTTCTTCTTTTATGCTTTTAAGTTGCTGCTGCAGAAAATAATCCCGTTGCTGTTTTTCCAGTTCGGTTTTTGTTTTGGTGGTTACTTTATTTTTCAGTTCGGCAAACTGAAGTTCTCTTTGCAGCAGCTTCATCAGTTTATCGGCTCTTTCGCGGATGTTGCTCGTTTCAAGCAACTGCTGCTTTTCTTTCAGGTCGGCGCTCAGGTTGCTGGAAATAAAATGTATAAGAAAAGAAGGGTTTTCAATATTGCGCAAAATGATGGATGCTTCAGCCGGGATGGAAGGAGAAAGCTGGATGATTTCTGATGCGATGTCTTTAATATTAGACACATAAGCGGCAAAATTTTCGTCTTTTGGCGCTTCTTCATCTTTAATGATTTCAATATTGGCTTTAAAATACGGATGGTCTGAAACTATCCGGTTTATCTTAAACCTGTTTCTGCCCTGTATGATTACGGTGGTGCCTCCATCGGGCATTTTTATCAGCTTCACAATGCGGGCCACCGTGCCGGTGACCTCAATATCAAGAATGCCGGGGTCTTCTACCGAGCTGTCTTTTTGTGCCACCACACCTATCAATTTGTCAGCCTTATAGGCATCATTCACTGCCTTGATGCTTTTGTCGCGGCCTACAGTTATCGGCAGCACAACGCCCGGAAAAAGGACTGTATTACGCAATGGAATAATCCGCAGTTCGGCCGGAATATCAGAACCATCGCCGGTTTCGCTTTCACTTTCATTCAGGGGAATTATGGGAAGAAAATCCATCTCATCTTCCGCCCGCAAATAATTTTTCAAATCTTTCATTGGTAAATTCTCCGTTTGACAACCTGACACAACCTGGGCCAAGGGGATAAAAATACATTAGGATTGTATAGCTGTCAAGTTTCATGCCCGACGTTTCAGTAAATATTTATAAGGAAGTAAAAAGCAAGCGGTAAGACAAAAAAAATCCCCCGGATCAGCCAGGGGGATGTTTCAATAGAAATTTGAATTCAGAGCGACAATCCTACAGAAAGCTGTATGGCCTGGCTTTTCCATTTATCCTTATCATCAATATCGTTGATGTTGTTAAGACCGACTACGTACCGTCCGGTAAAATATATTTTTGCCACCCTTACCTGGGCGCCGCCTATCATGGCAAAATCACCTTTTTTAAATGCATCTGCCCCGTTTTGCAAAAAGTTTTTGTCCTGGTCCATCAGGATGCTGAATGCAGGGCCCGCCTGCAGGTACACCGGGCCGATGAGTTTATAATTAAGCAGGATGGGTATGGAAAGATAATTCAGCTTCACTTTGCTTTGTGAAGAATTGATGATGTTCTGGTAAATGGATTTGTAGCTGCTGTCGAGTGTTGTCGCATACTGGTTAAATAAAACTTCAGGCTGCAGGGAAAGTTTTTTGTCGGGAGTGAGAACAATTTCGGCAAACCCACCAAGGTGGTAGCCATACCTGAACTGATCTTTGAAAGAAACGCCGTCAACCTTTACCACGTTGGAGCCGGCTTTGGCGCCGATCCTGAATTGGGCTGATGCGCCCTGCATCAGCAGCAGGCACAGCAGCATGATAGCAAGTTTTGTTTTCATGTGCAATTTTTTTTTGTTTAAAATAATTGAATTGACCCTGTTGGTCTGTGGCCATCATAAAAGATGGTCATAGGGTCAATCAGGTATGAAGACTATTACGCCGGTAAATTTCAACTATAATGCCATGGACAGCCGGCAGCTGTTAAATTGTATTAACTACCCATGATTAACTGATCGGGTAAAAAATTAGTACCGCCGCTATGATAACAAATTGCAAAAATATCAGAATATAAAACCAAGGTTGAAGGAAAAAAGAGTGCTGAAATTGTTTTTTTCTGTAGGGAAATAATAATCGAGAACCAACTGGGGTTGAATGAAAAACTTGCCGATGGAATATTCGCCTCTCAGGAACATAGTGAGGGAAAGCGGCTGGAAATAAAGCTGGTCATCGAGATAAATATTTTCAGAATTATACAGCACATTGGCGCCCGTACGGATTACGGTTGCATACGTATTGGCCGATTGGTTGAACCCAAACTTTTGTGTGCCACTGATAAATGATAGCTGCGGTGTCAGGCGGAAATGATCTCTGTAGGAAAAGGCACCCAGCCAGTAGAAATCGTGCCGCAACGAAGTGATGACTGAAAAGTCGCTGATGGATTCAGTTGAATTTATTCTGACCACTCCATCCCTTCTTAATCGCAAATCGAGAAGCTGCGCTTCTCTTTCCATATAGTCAGTACGGCTGCCCCAGCCATAGCTTACTGCCAGTGTAGGTCGCACCCACCACTTGCGGTAAGTAAAATAAGCATACAGTTCATTTTGTAAGGGAGTAGTATAAAAGGATAGTGAGTCCTTGGTAAAAAATCTTGTATAGGTAAGGCCGGTAGCCAGGTCTTTATTTTCAAGATAATCGTAGCCGGGTGTTATGGAAAACTGGTAAAAGTTCAGCTTGTCTTCTTCATTTACAATATTGCCGGTGGCCGCCATACTCAGTCCGCCTTTGTGAAAATAACCAACCATGGGTGTGTAGGTAAAACGTTCAGTAGTTTCAAGAAACACACTTGTCTTGCTGGTAAAATTGAAATAGCCCTTACCGAGAGCCATACTGCCCATAAAATAACTGTGCGGGGAAGAAATGGAATCAAGAAAAGTTTCCATATCCTGCAGCAGTAAATCATAATCAATAGTAGAATCAAGGGCTACTTCATTCTTAATTTCCTTGCGTGTGGTATCAATAACGGAAGATTGAGAATACAAGAGCATTCCCGAAAAAAGTAAGTGAAGTATGGTGACTACTTTTTTCAACATCCGGCAGTTGTGTCCCGGCTTCGGGGGTATAGGGCCAAAAAAATTCAAATTCTGTGACTTATAAATACTTAGATGGTTTAAACTTTCATTAAGAACTGACCTAAAAACGCCATAAAAGGCTGCTTTATTTAACCGGGCACTGAATTTTTGTCTTAAACAAGCTCAATTACTGAAATTTCAGGCAATATACCCACCCTGCCGGGATAGCCAATAAATCCAAAACCCCTGTTTACATACAATTGCTGGACACCATCTTTATAATGCCCTGCCCATTGTTTGTACACATATTGCACCGGGCTCCATTTGAAACCCGGAATTTCCACCCCGAACTGCATGCCATGGGTATGCCCGGAAAGCACCAGGTCAATGTCAGTATAAAATTTTCTCACTTCGGCGTCCCAATGTGAGGGATCGTGGCTCATCAGTATTTTGAAATGCGTTGGGTCCACTCCCTTATATGCCCGGGTCAAATCTCCATAACTTTTAAACCTTGCCTTGCCACTAATATTTTGAACACCGATTAATGCTATAACCTCCCCATTTTTTTTCAGTACTGTATTTTCATCCAGCAAAAGACGCCAGCCCATCTCCGTATGAATTTGTTTCAATCTTTCCAGGTTGGCCTTTTTTTCTTCTTCTGAGTTCCAGCTGGTATAGTCACCGTAGTCGTGGTTGCCAAGAATGGAAAATACTCCCATCGGCGCTTTTATTTTACTAAAAACATCCATGTAGTCATCCATTTCGTCGGCCCTGTTATTTACCAGGTCGCCGGTAAACAGCACCAGGTCAGGGTTTTCGTTCATCACTATTTCCACACCACGGCGTACCGCGTCTTTATCAGTAAAACTACCAGAATGAATATCGGAGATATGAACAATTTTTACACCTTTAAATGAAGCCGGAAGTTTCTCAAATGCCAACCGGATATGCCGGAGCTGGTACCTGTATTTATTACCAAAACCATACAGCAGCGAGCCGAACAAACCGCCGCCCATCAGCATGCCCGTCCAGCTCAGGAAAAGCGAACGGGAAATTTTTTCACCCGCCTGCAGCGCTTCACCTTCGGTATTTGAGAAAAATATTTTGCCTGCCACCCACTGTATGCCCCGGCGCACATCATCCACCAGGAAAATGGTAGAAGCTATCAGTTTTGCAAAAAACAAACCCGCTATGCATGCAAATAGTGTGTTGCGAAAAAGCTTGTTCTGCTGTTCAAAATGCAAATAAGGCAAAATAAGCAGCACGACAATAGCAGATACAGAAACAGTCCAGTAACTGATAAAAATAAAAAGACGGGCTTTGCCATTTATATTTTGAGTAATGGTCTTCAGGGCCTGGAAAAAGTACAGGTCGAGCAAAACCATGAACCCGATAAACACCCACCAGAAAACAGTATTCCGCATTGGGCAAAATTAATGCAATTCATCCTGAAGCCTGTAAATCGTAAATTCTTCATTGATGATGAAAACTTATTTTTGTGGCAAAGAGCAGCAGCAGATACCGTCATAATGATTTTTTTTTCTCAGGAGCAGGCGCCTTGCAATAATTTATTAATTATAGTTGTAGAGCAACCAACAACAAAACTCAACAAGCAATATGAAATTTACTTATTATGGCCACTCCTGCTTCCGGGTAGAAACAGCCGGCCAGAAACTTTTATTTGACCCCTTTATCACTTACAACGAGCTGGCCCGCCATATTGATTTTGATAAAATCACCACCGACTTTATTCTCGTGTCGCATGGCCACAGCGATCATATTGCCGATTGTATAGCCATGGCCCAGACAACCGGAGCCAAAGTAATATGCAGCTGGGAAATACATGAATGGCTCAACCGGAATGGTATTAAAAACACACACCCGATGAATACCGGCGGCAAATGGAACTTCGGGGCTTTTACGGCAAAATGCACGGCGGCCCAGCACTCCAGCGGCCTGCCTGATGGCAGCTATGGCGGCAACCCGATGGGGTTTATTGTGATGAGCCGTGAAGGCAATTTTTATTACAGCGGCGATACCGCACTTACTGCCGACATGGCGCTTATCCCGAAATGGGCAAAACTTAATTTTGCCGTTTTACCGATCGGCGACAATTTTACCATGGACGCTTCCGATGCAGCCGAATGTGCGGCCATGATTGATTGTAAAACCATTATTGGTGTTCATTACGATACTTTTGGTTTTATAAAAATTGATCATGAAAAAGCAAAGACGGCGTTTGCAGACAAAGGGTTTGAATTATTACTTATTAAAATCGGAGATACTATAACTCTTTAACTCTATAAAAACTTACTTCTGTACATGCAGAAGGATTGGAGGGGCAATATGGGTAGAATCATTGGAGTAGCCAATCAAAAAGGAGGCGTGGGAAAAACCACCACCGCCATTAACCTGGCAGCCAGCCTGGCCGTTCTTGAATTTAAAACCCTGCTGGTTGATGCCGACCCGCAGGCAAACAGTACCACCGGTGTGGGTTTCGACCTGCATAACATCACCCACAGCCTGTACGACTGTATGGTGAATGAATCCGGCGCAAAGGATGTGCTGCTGAAAACAGAAATTCCCAACCTCGACCTTATTCCTTCACATATTGACCTGGTAGGCGCCGAAATTGAAATGATAAATTACCCCAACCGGGAACTGGTACTTAAAAATATTCTTGACCCCATCAAAAATGATTACGATTTCATCATCATTGACTGTTCACCATCACTGGGGCTCATTACAGTAAATGCCCTTACGGCATCCGATGCAGTCATTGTGCCTGTGCAGTGTGAATTTTTTGCGCTGGAGGGATTGGGCAAACTGCTTAACACGATAAAGATTGTTCAAACCCGCCTGAACATTAACCTGGAAATAGAAGGAATACTGATGACCATGTACGATGGACGCCTGCGGCTTTGTAACCAGGTGGTAAGTGAAGTAAGAAGACATTTTGATTCAATGGTGTTCAATACCATTATTCACCGCAATTCAAAACTTAGCGAGGCGCCCAGCGTGGGCAAGCCGGTGGTGCTTTATGATGCCCACAGCAAAGGCTCTATGAATTACCTGAACCTGGCAAAAGAAATTTTACAGAAAAACGACTTAACAAAGATTAAACAGGAAGAAAGAATCCTGGAATTATAGTATTGTTGATTAATGATTTTAGATTGCAGATTTTTAATGTACAATCTGAAATCCAATCCCGATTGCTATCGGGGCTAAAATCTAAAATCAAATGAACACCCCAAAACAATCTCAAAATAAAGAGGCGCTGGGAAAAGGAATCCGCTCCCTGCTGCAGAGCATTGATGCCGATCTGAAAACCGGCACCGGCACACTGAAGCCTTCCGTGGTGGAGTCGGCCACCAGTATTATGCGAATACCGCTCGATACTATTGATGTCAATCCCAAACAGCCACGCCGCTATTTTGATGAGGAAGCGCTGAATGAACTTGCCAATTCCATCAAAACGCATGACATTGTTCAGCCTATCACTGTTTCCCGAATGCCTTCAGGCCGCTATCGTTTGGTTACCGGCGAGCGGCGTCTTCGTGCAGCAAAAATTGCAGGGCTCAAAGATATTCCCGCCTATGTTCGCCATACCGATGACCAGCAGCTGCTTGAACTGGCCCTGCTCGAAAACCTGCAGCGTGAAGACCTCAACGCCATGGAAGTTGCCCTTGGCTACAAACGTATGATGGAAGAGCTCAGTTTTACACAAGAGCAGGTGGCCGAACGCATGGGCAAAGACCGGAGCACCATAGCCAATTTTATCAGGCTGCTCAGGCTGCCGCCTGATATACAGGTGGCTGTGCGCATCGGCGAAATCAGCATGGGCCATGCCCGGGCACTCATTAATGTGGATTCAATTGACAAGCAGCTCTTCATTTTTGAAGAAATAAAAGAAAAGGGACTTTCAGTTCGGCAAACTGAGGCGCTTGTTCGAAAACTTTACCGCGAAGCAGGCGGCGTTAAAAAACACACAAAAACTTCCCTGCCACCCGGTTTTCAGCGAATTGAAGATAAATTAGCATCGCATTTCAGCACCCGTGTAAAACTGAAACACAGCAGCAAGAGCAACAGCGGCAACATTACTTTCGAATATTATTCTCTTGAGGAGCTCAATAAATTAATCGGTCAGCTGAATGTGTCGATAGATTAGAAACCAAACCCCTTTCCCAGAAAGAGAAAAACAGGTTGAAGCAAACTTCATTGAAAAAATCAGTCATTAAAATTGAAGGCATTGATTATGTACCAGGCTGCAGTGCTGCTATTAAGCACCGGTTGTGTCACACACTTGTACGGCATCAAGCCTGTTCAGCAAAAATGAATCCTTGAATGAAATGTGTTTGCATTATCATATTGTCACTTTTTCTCCTTACCGGCAATTTGTTTTCTCAAGACCAGCCTGCCGAAAAAATTGCACTGGTCAAAGACACGGTTTCAAAAAAGCAAGGCCCTGATACGGCTGCAAAAAAGAAACCCCATAATCCCAAAACTGCCGCCATCCGCTCAGCTATACTGCCTGGCTGGGGACAGATTTACAATAAAAAATACTGGAAACTGCCTATTGTGTATGGAGCATTGGGCACCACGGCAGGTGTTTTCTTTTACAATCTCAAAAATTATAAAGACCTCAGGCAGGCATATACCGGCAAATACAATCTCAGGGTTTTTGGCGACTCCACTGAATACAAAAAAATAAAACCCGAACTGCTTCCTCTTTCTGAAGAGTCGCTGCGCTTCAACCGCGACCAGTTCCGGCGTGATGTAGATTACACTGTGCTCTTCTTCCTGCTGTTCTGGGGGCTGAATGTAATTGATGCCTCGGTGGATGCCCATCTGAAAAGCTTTGACGTAAGCCCCGACCTTTCACTGAAAATAAAACCCGGCCGCAGTGAAATGGCCGGCACCAATGGAATCAGTCTTGTACTTCAAATCGGAAAGTAAATTTCCCGGCGTCACATCTTATCATTTACCTTTGATTCTTTCTTATTATGCAATCAATAAGCTGTAATTAATACTCAACCCGGAAACTTTCTGCGCTATGAACATTGCACTTATCGGCTACGGTAAAATGGGCAAAGCCATTGAAGAAATTGCCCGGCAGCGGGGTCACAGCATTGTTTTAAAAATAGATATTGACAACCAGCAGCAGCTTACAAAAGAAAATCTTGCAACCGCCGATGTAGCTATTGAATTCACCGGGCCGCACAGCGCTTTTGAAAATGCAAAAAAGCTGATGCAGCTTGGCACTGCCACTGTTTGCGGCTCCACCGGCTGGGTGGAAAACCTGCCGGCTGTTCATGAGCTTTGCATCAAAAACAACGGCGCTTTTTTATATGCCAGCAATTTCAGTGTGGGAGTAAATATTTTTTTTGAAGTAAATAAAAAACTGGCTGCACTGATGAACCCGCATGGTGATTATGAAATACAGCTCACCGAAATTCATCACACACAAAAAAAAGATGCGCCCAGCGGTACAGCAATCACCCTGGCCGAACAGGTACTTCACCATGTCAGCCGCAAGAAAAAATGGGTGAACCACATCAGCGATAACCCGGAAGAACTGGAAATCCTCAGCGATCGCATTGACCCTGCCCCGGGCACACATAAAGTAAAGTACTCCTCCGCCATTGATGATATTGAAATCATTCACACAGCCCATACCCGCAAGGGTTTTGCACTTGGCGCAGTGATGGCCGCCGAATTTCTGGCCGGCAAAAAGGGTATATTTTCGATGAAGGATGTGCTTGGGCTTTAATTCAGAATGCTTTTACTGAAGTAATTAAAAGATAATTTTTGGTGTATTTGTTAATCTGTTCCGCTAATCATCAGGAATTTCTAATTTCAATACCCGTAACCTGAATCAATTTACTATTTTAACCAGCCATTACCGCTTGCGGGCATTGTTTACCATACCGGTTTTTTTATTCTTTTCGCTACCCGGCACTGCGCAGGACATCACCGGCGTGTGGACAGGCTACCTGAAAACACCCGAAAGTAAACTGGAATACGAACTGGCCATCAGTAATACAAAGGGTAAACTCACCGGTTATGCCCTTACTATTTATACGGTTGACGGGTTTGAAAACAGCGGTGTTAAAATCACCCGGTTTTCACAAAAGAAATTTGAGCTGGAATTTGAAGACGGCCAGCTGATTTATGAAAACTACCGCAGCACTCCACGCCGTGTAAAACTGATGGCCTCTGTCATCCTGCAAGGAAAGGATTCGCTGATGACGCTCAGCGGTGTTTTTAAAACCCGTTCACTCGATTTCCGCGACACCCGCATTTTTGAAGGCGAAGTATTTCTGCAAAAAAACAACAAGCCCCTTACCACAAAAATCATCGCCAAACTGAAGTTGCTGAACCTGCTGCACACTCTTTCCTTTCTCAATCCCCCGGAACAAAAGAAAGTTATTGCCACAGCAAAACAAAAAGACACTGCCGCCATGGTTTCCGTTACAAAACCGGTTATTGTGCTGCCATCCCCGGAAATAAAAAAAACCGAAACAAGAAAAACCGACATTATCAACACCCTATTCTTTTCTTCCGACAGTCTTTTGCTCAGCATTGTTGACAACGGCTCTATTGATGGCGACACGGTGAGCATTGTTGCAAATGGCAAAACCATCGTAGATAAAGCAGCGCTTTCTGCAGATGCTTACCGGTTTGTATTACTGGTTGCAGGCATTCCCGGCGATTCACTTTTGCTAATCATGTATGCTGAAAATCTGGGCGCCATTCCACCCAACACGGGCTTACTCATTATAAAAGACGGCGACCAGCGACACGAAATCCGCTTTGAAGGCGACCTTCAGAAAAGCTCAGCGGTGATGCTGAAAAGAAAAAGATAAAAACCAGGTAACCGTAAAGGATTACCAGCAAAAAAGGATTTTACTCCCAGATGCTTTTCAGTTCTGTGTACTCCAGTTTTTTTATTACGCCATTATCATTTGACTGAATGCCCAACCTGCTGTAGGGTTTATCGGGAAAAAATATTTCTGTCATCACCGTCAGCCCATTGTCGGCAAACAGTTCAACTGAGCTTACATCAATCAGCAGTGTAAGATTCATTTTAGCCTCAGTAGAAAAGCGTGGTGCTGTATGCCTGGCTGAGAATTCAGGGTGAAAATCCGTTTTACCTGATTTTGACCTGTCAATAAAATAGCGGTTCGCCGTTTTATCATATCCAATCAGCAGTTGCCCGCCACTTTCATTTTCTAATGTTATGGAAAAATCTTTTATGATATCCATCGAAAGGTTAAGCAGGCAGGGAAACATTACCTTACCCGTTTTTTCTTCAAGCCGGAAATCTGTTGCAAGAGAAATATCGCTTAACGAAACAGAAACCAATTTGATTGTTTCAATTTCCTTTACCGGCATTGAGGCTATATACATTTCGCTGCCGGCTTTTGCGAGTTTCAATTCCCGGGGTAATGTCATTGCATTTCGCCATGTTTCGGTGGGAACCACGTTTGCGTAGAGCCAGTTGCTCATCCAGCCGATGAATACTTTCCGCTGCCCTGTGTTTTCCCAGGTAATGCCCGCATATTCATCCGGCCCGTAATCAAGCCACTTGATTCCGCTGTTGTACGGTTTAAAATTCTTTCCGTCAAAATCGCCAAGGAAATATTGTGTGGCCGAACCCCTGTTGGGCCCGCCCGGATTCAGATTTACAATCAGCACCCACACTGTTTTGCCCTCATACTCCAATGGAAACAAATCCGGACATTCCCACACACCGCCATGCGCCCCGGCCGATGCACCGAACTCACTTTCTTTGGTCCAGTTCTTTAAATTAGGTGAAGAATAAAAATAAATTCTGTCGGCCACCGCCAGCGACATTATCCATCGTTTCATCGGCTCGTACCACATCACTTTCGGGTCGCGGAAATCTTTTGTGCCCGGGTTTTTCAATACCGGGTTGGCGGCATATTTCGTCCATGTCTTTCCATTGTCTACACTGTAAGCAATACTTTGATTTTGGAAATCGCTTTTCCCCGCTCTTTCTCCATCAGCATTGTGTTGGGTAAAGATGACTACCAGTGTATTTTTCCCAAAGCCGGCAGTATTGTTTACATCCACCACAGCACTGCCGGAAAAAATCGTACCGATGCTGTCGGGGTATAAAGCAACCGGCTGATGACTCCAATGAATCAAATCGCTACTGGTGGCGTGCCCCCAATGCATGGGCCCCCACACTGAACTGTAGGGGTGATACTGGTAAAACAGGTGATAGGTGCCCTTGTGATAAACCAGCCCATTAGGGTCATTCATCCATTTTTCTTTGGGGGTAAAGTGGATTTGGGGGCGGTAAACAGCATCACTCAATTGAGTATGTATCTGTGAGGATACTTCAGCCCTATACAACAGGGTGATTAAAACAAAAGCAAATAATTTTGTACGCTTCATTTTAGAAAAAACTTTTGAATCAACTTATCATATAGCAACATTTCAAAACTCCCCCGCTCCCGGCTGCCTTAACTTCCAACCCGTCTTCGCTTTTTCCTCATCCACTAACTTCTTTACATCGGCCAGCAGTTTTTTGGCATCGTAAACAATGCCGTCTTTGATGGTGTATTTCACGCCACCTACACGTACCGCCTTGTTCTGTTCATTTAGTTTAATGGCGCCGGTGCCATACAGCACCTGCAGATTCTCCAGCGGGTTTACTTCTACAATCACCATATCAGCCAGCTTGCCTACTTCAATAGTGCCCAAATCTTTTTCGGCACCTAATGCCTGCGCTCCATACAAAGTAGCTGAACGTATTACTTCCAGCGGATGAAAACCGGCCTCACGAAGCAATTCAAGTTCTCTTATATATCCAAAGCCATAGGTTTGGTAAATAAACCCGTTATCGCTGCCGGTAGTCACCCGTCCACCGCGGTTTTTATATTCGTTTACGAAAATCATCCACAGCCGGTAATTTTCTTTCCAGGCAATTTCCTGCTCCGTGCCCCAGTTGAACCAGTATGAGCCGTGCGAATTACGGTTGGGTTCATAAAATTTCCAGAGCGAAGGCAGTGTGTAATCTTCATGCCACTCCAGTCTTCTTGCACGGTGCAGGTCGCGGCTGGCTTCGTAAATATTAAAAGTGGGATCAAGTGTAAAGTCGAGGCTCAGCAGTTCATTCATCACGGCATTCCATTTTTCAGAAAAAGGCGGCGATGCCTGCTTCCACAGCCTGCCGGCTTCTTCAAAGCGGTGCTGCTCATCGCTGTAATTATAATTAAGCGGGTAGTTCTGCACGGTTTGGTTTTCAAACAAAGCTTCAGGCAGACCGTACCAGTGCTCCATGCTGGTGAGGCCAGCCTGCGCCGAATGCAGCACATTCCACCTGGCCACACTCATTTGTGCATGATGGCAGCAACTGCGCAACCCGAGTTTTTTATTTTCCTTAATTGCTGCATCCATTATTAGCGGAGCTGCGCCAAAAAACTTTATTCCGTCGGCGCCTTTCCTTGCATTTTCTCTCACCCACTCTATGGCCTGCTCAGGAGTGCTGATAGTTTGTTTGGCGCCCTGGCCAAATGATGTGTAGGCAAAAATCCTTGGCGCCGTTATTTTTCCTTCGTTGCTTTTTTGTTTTTGATCCAGCACCCAATCGAGCCCGTTGCCGCAGCTTGGGTCGCGGATGCTGGTGATGCCATGTGCCAGCCATAGCTTGAAAACATATTCGGCAGGTGTACCCTGCGCCGTGCCGCCAATATGGCCGTGCATATCAATAAAACCCGGCAACAGGTACATGCCTTCACAATTCATTTCCCTGCCGCCTTCTTTCAGCTTTGGGCGACGGGCCGTATCTATCGGCAAACCGGGATTGCCCACATTGACTATTTGCACAATCCGGTTTTTCTCCACTACAATATCCACCGGGCCGGTGGGCGGCGCCCCGTTGCCATTAATGAGGGTAACGCCGCGGATGATGAGCTGCGGCCACGGACCGTCGCCTTCTTTTACTTCAGGGGCCTTTTTTACCTGGGCTTTGGCAGCAAGGCATACTAAAGCAAACAACAGAACTGTATATTTTCTCATAGCATTGTTTTAAAAAAAGAAAATTACTGAGGATTCGGCAGATGAAGGATGAAAAATTTTTGCTCCAGATTTTCCCGCCATACTTTTTGTTCTTTCCTGATACTCTTTTGGGGAAAAACTTAACCAGCCATCTTACTGGTTATCCTCTTCCTTATACCGGTTCGGGAAAAACTTTTTCATCATCGTTTTATAAGCAGGGTATTTCCTGATGCTTTCCAGGTCGGGTTCAATGATGATATAATCATAGCTGTCGTAACCCCTCTCCAGCGCCAGCTCCAGGTACTGCAGGGCTTCATCCGGTTTGTTGTTCATAGCCAGGCTTAATGCCAGGTAATAATAACCAAGATTGTTTTTGGGATTGATTTGTATTGCCTTTTTAAAATACACAATGGCCGAATCGTACTGTTTCATGCCGTGATAAACCAGCCCGAGGCGAAGTCCGGCATTGTAATAGCCAGGATCCAGTTCCAATGCTTTTTTATACATCACCACAGCCGAATCGTAATGCTGCAGGTTGGCAAACACAGCGCCGAGATTATTATAACTAACTGCATTGCGTGGCTCATTTTGTATGGCTACATTATACCAGAGCGCAGCCGAGTCAAATTTCTCTGATTCAAAGTACAGGCGGCCCAGTGTATTGAAAATATAGGAGCCCGATACGCCCTGGTCAATGGACTTTGTGTAATAATAAATGGCCGAATCAAACTGGTTGGTTTGTTTGAAAACATATTCCAGGTTGCCCAGCGCCTGTGTGTTTTCAGGATGTGCTTCCACCACCAGGCGGAAATAATATTTTGCCGCGTCGTAATCCTTCTTTTCGGTAAGCGCCAGCCCCAGGTTATTTAATGCCGATTCCAGGTCAGCCTTCAGCTCCAGTGCATTTTTATAATAGATCATGGCCGAATCCGGCTTTTTCATTTTAAAATAAACCAGCCCGAGGTTATTGACGGCATAAGGATTTTCAGGACTTACATTAATAACCCGGCGGAAATAACTGGCGGCAGAGTCCAGCCGGTCAATACCATAATAAGCCAGCCCGATATTATTCATCACTATGCTGTTGCCGGGATTCAGCTCCAATCCCTTGCGGTAATAATAAAATGCCGAATCAAAATTTTTCATTTCATAAAACATGGAGCCGAGCAGGTTGTAGCCGCGGAAATTGCGGCGGTTGAGATCAATAGCCTTGTTGTAATAATATTTTGCCGAATCATAATTTTTCGTTTGCGTGTACAACCTGCCGAGGTTGATAAAAGGCGCATCGTAGCTGGGGTCGTACACGGCAGCCTGTATAAAATAGGCCCGCGCCGAATCCACCATGTTCATTTGCTGGTAAAATTGACCGAGGTAATTAGCTGTAATCAGTTTATCGGGATAATAGCGCATTGCTTTCTGGTAATAAATGCGGGCCGAATCAAATTTTTTCATGTCGGTAAATACCCGGCTGATGCCGTTGTAGGCGTTGAAAAATGTGGAATCGCTGCCCAGGCATCTTTTGAAATAAACTAAGGCCTGGTCAAAATGGCGATACTCCCGCTGCAACCAGCCCATATTGTTCAGTACCGGAGCATTGCCTGGCTCCAGCTGCAGGGCTTTTTCGTAATAAGTTTTAGCAGAATCGAGTTTGCGCTGCTGGAAGTAATAATAGCCAATGTCAACATAGGCATCAGCTCTTTTGTTATCCACTGCCAGGGCCATTTTAAAATATGCCAGGGCTGAATCAGTTTGATTTTTTTTTCTGAAAGCATTGGCAATATTTACATAAGGATACCGCCACTGAGGCGCCGCGGCTGCGGCCAGCTTGCCAAAATAAATTGCGCTGTCAGGTTTTTCATTATTCAACTGCAGGGAAGAAAGTGTATTGAGAATATAAGCGGCTGCAGGGTCTGCTTTATAAGCTTCCATGGCATCCTGTATAGCCTGCTTCAGCCCGGCAGTGGTTCCGCCTTTTTCCAGGTAGCCATGTGCTTTAAAAAAAAATCTTTTAGCCATCAGGCTGAGCCGGAATCTTTCATCATCCACATCGGCATAGCCGATGGCTCTTTCCAGCATATTGCCTACCTCTGAAAAATCCTGCCGGGCTACTTTTTCCATCCGGTCGAGGCTGTTGGTAATTTCATCCGACTTATCGTCAGCATCCAGTTGTGAGCGGATACGCTGGATGGTGGTCACATCCCTTCCTTCGAGGTAGAGGTTTATTTTGCTTTGCGCAAAATTGATGTATTCGGTTGCCAGGTTCAGCCTGGCATCTATGGTGTAGTTGTTGTTGGGATCCAGTTTGACCATCTGCTGGAAAAGCGCTTCAGCAGAGTTGCCATTGCCGGTGAGATTGAATTCTTTCAGTGCTGTATTAAAAGAGTTGTAAAGCTCCAGGATGCTGGTGTCGGCAATTTCGTAAACGCTGCCACGGGTTTTTAAATTTCTAGCAATAAAATCAATTTCATTTCCCCGCAATTGTCCTCTCAGTTGTTTTGAAAGCATCCATTTGCGTAAAAAAGCAGTATCCACTTTTGAAATCACCTTTAATTTACTTTCGTCGCAGCAGAGAAAGGGATTTTGTTTGCGCTTGTACTTCCCTTCGGCTATGGAAGGCACCGTCAGGTTGATGTATTGCTGCAGTTCTTCCAGTGTCACCAGGTTATCCTGGTGCACCATGGTATCGGCCATACCTGCCAACCCCTCTACCAGGAAATAGGTAAATAAACCATGCCCTGTACCGATGCTGGCATCTTCCAGCGACTCCTGCCCTGCGCCGGTGGCAAGCATGATGATTTCACCCGCCTGTTTTTCAGAAATAGCCGCCTGCAATTGCTGCTGTCCTTCGCCACCGCCGGGCAGTTCGTTGGTGCGGCAGGCATCCATAATAAAAATTACTTCCACTCCCTTGCGGCTGGCCTCGGCAATCCGCACTTTCAGATTGTACAATTGAATAGTGCCTGTGATGAGGTAATTGTTTTTATCGCCGGCAGGATTGCAATCGTAAGTAAGGTAAAAATATTCATCCTGGTTGATGGCATCGCCATGGCCGGCAAGGTAAATGTAGAGGCGATCGCCGGCCTTCAGGTTTTTATTGCGCAGCCAGCTCATTCCCTTTACCAGGAAGTTGGCTGCCTTGGCTTGTTCATTTTTTAAAAAATAAATATTCGAGTCAGGCAGTTTGCCGCCCCCCGCCGATTTCAGGAAATCGCGGAAGAGCTCGGCATCGCTGTCGGCAAAAGAAAGCGGCCGGATGTATTTATAGGTAGATATGCCCATGATCATTGCAAATGTGCGGTTACCGGCGCTGTCTTTTGGTAGCGCTGCTGCCTGGCCGGACAGCTCTGCACCGGTAATACACACATAGAATACGACCGCAATGAAAGCGGAAACAAGTTTTGGCATATAATTGCTAATTTACAGGTTTTAAGCAAGATAAATGACCGTAAATCCCCTTTAAGAACCAGGCAGTGCTTGAAAATTTTCTAATAAACGGGATTATGACGACGTTGATGAAAAACCGGTGGCATCCGGTTTTATTTTAACCCCCAAAAAAATTTCTGCTATATGCTGCACAAACATATTGCCCGCCACACCAAGCGCTATGTGGGGCATGTAACCAAATACCTGTATGAACGGGACACCATTTTTGCTACCATTTCTGTATTTGTATTCCTGGTGCTGCTGGGCATGATTCCGATAAATTTTTATGTGCTGAACCCGATGAAGCTGGCGTTAAAGGATTTTGACTTTAATGATATGAGCTACTCCAAAGGACAAAAAGGAAAATATACCGAACCTGATAAAAGAATTGTAGTAATTAATACAGGGCAGCTCGATCGGGCCGAACTTGGTTTCCTGGTAGAAAAAGTTAGTGTTTATCAACCTAAGGTTATCGGCCTTGATATTTATTTCCTTGATGCCAAAGAGCCGGAAAAAGACTCAATACTCAGGGAAACTTTTAAAAAGGTAAAAAATCTGGTCTCTGTTAGTGTGCTTGAAACGGAAGAAAAAAATTTCAATGTGATGAAAAACTATTTTGACGACGTAAATACTAAACGCGGATATGCCAATGTAATTGGCGAGGATATAGGCACAATTCGTTTTTATTCGCCCTTTGAAAAAGTAAATGGCAATAAATACCCCCATATCACCTCTGCAATAGTAAAAGAATATGATAAAGAAGCCTATGAAAAACTGGAAAAAAGACACAAGGCTGTTGAAACTATCAATTATAAAAGAAGAGTGGACAGGTACCAGGTTATTGAAGCGGATGACCTTATGACGGACAATGTGGACTCAGCATTATTAAAAGATAAAATTGTTTTACTGGGATATATCAACCTTGATCCGAACAATATCGAGGATAAAAAATTTACTCCCATGAACGATAAGTTTGCTGGTAAAACACATCCCGATATGAATGGAGTAATTGTACATGCCAACATAATTTCCATGGTGCTCGATGGCAACTACATTCACAAAATGCCCAAGTGGGTGGCCTGGCTGGTGGCTATTGTTATTGGCTGGGTACACATGTCGCTTTTTATCCGCTACTATCTTGAAAGCCATATCTGGTTTCACCTGGTAGCCAAACTGGCCCAGGTATTCTCCGCCATTTTTTTTGCCTACCTTGGCATCCTGATTTTTGATAAATTTGACATCAAACTGGACATGAAATATACGCTGTATGTGATTGTGCTGGCGGTGGACATTATTTATTTTTACGAAGCGTTTGTAGTATGGCTGCACCGGAAGTTTAAGTACCGGACCGTTTTCACACATCATCATCACCCGGGCGAGGGCCAGCCGCATCACACGCAACAGCATCATCCGCATCAAAATCATCATTAAACTATTCTGAAAATGAGAAAACCAACCTGCTTCTTTTTGCTTATTTTAATTTTCACGGCAGCTTCGGCCCAGGATAATATGTTTGTAGTTTATAGCCTCAAAGGAAATGTGTCGGTACTGGAAAATAAAGTAGAAACAAAAGCCAAAATCGGAACGATTATCAACGGCAATGCCACTATAAAAGTAGGCGCTTCTTCATTTGCTACTTTACTGTGCAACGAAACCCGCATGTTTTCCTTAAACAAAGCCGGCAGTTATACTACTACCGGCCTCAAAGATTCCTGCATTTTAAATAAAAGTTCGCTCAGCGCCAATTATATGAAATATATCTGGGCTGAGCTGACCAAGTCAAAAGGCACACCGGAAAAAAACCGCAAGCATTTTATGTCGAATGTGGGCGCCGTCAGCCGCGGCATCAACAATGTGTGGATTGACCCCCGGCTGGATACCATCAACTATGTGAGCGGCACCATTCCGCTGTCGTGGAAATCGTATACCGACGCCGAAGAGTTTGAGTTCAAACTGTACGATGAAACCGGCAGCACACTGATTTCAAAAACCGTAAAGAAAAAACACGTGGATATTTCTGATTTGCTGAAAACCATCCAGCCCGGCAAATCGTACCACTGGACCGCCATGGTGAAAGGAGAACCTGATAACGAGGATAAGAAAGTGTTGAATTATATGACCAGGGAGCAATTCGGTAATGTTTACAACCAGCTAAAAAATACAGATGCGGCAGAAACCGAAGCCGAGTTCAACTTCAGGATGGGTTTCCTGATGGAAGAAGCACATTACCTGGTGGAAGCTTATAACCACTACATGAAAGCTACACAGTTGGCGCCAACCAATACTACTTACCGCTTTGTGTTTATGTCGTTCAAAAAAGATTTTGAGATTAAGTAAAGACCTGATGGTTGAATTGTTACATTGCTAAATTGACTATTGATGGTTGCATTTTTCAGGGTGCATAATGTATAGGAAAGGCGTTTTGCCGGTAATGATTTTTTATCCCTGAATTTTTTCCTCAATATATTTGAAACACAAAATTTCCCTCTTAGGGGGTCGGGGGTGTGATTTGAAAATCCATTTCTGGAGCATAGGAAAAAATAATGAAGCTTATATAAAAGCCGGCGTGGAAGATTTTACCCGCCGGATAGCAAAGTATTACCCGGTGGAATGGACACTCATTCCTTTACCAAAAAATGCCGGCATGATGAGTGAAATGGATTTGAAAAAGAAGGAAGGGGAAATAGTGCTGGAGTGGCTGCAAAAAGACGACTGGCTGATAGCGCTGGACGAAAAAGGCAAACAAATGACATCGGAACAGCTGGCCGTTTTTTTAGGCAACCGGGGAAATAAAAGTGTAAAAAATCTTGTGTTTCTCATTGGTGGCGTTTTCGGGCTGGACGAGGCGGTATTGAAAAGAGCCAATTTCAAATGGAGTCTTTCACAGCTTACTTTTCCGCACCAGCTGGTGCGGCTGATGCTGGCCGAGCAGGTGTACCGGGCCTGCACCATTTTGAAGAATGAAAAGTATCATCATAAATAATTTCAGATTTCAGATTTCAGTCCCGATCTTTATCAGGATTAGATTTACCGGATGGAACTGACAATTACATTAATCATAATCGTTATCACTTCACTGGTTTCAATTGGTGGTTTTTCCAGCCAGAAAATCATTAATGATCTTATTTTTTATCCGCCGGCCGTTTCTCAGCATAATCAATGGTACCGCTTTATCACCTGCGGGCTGATTCATGCCGATTTTATTCACCTGCTGCTGAATATGTATGGTCTTTATATTTTCGGCAAGTATGTAGAAGCAGCTTTTTTTTCCATCTTCGGATCCAACGGCGGACTCATGTACCTGCTCATGTATGTAACATCTCTCATTGTATGCCTGCTCCCCACTTATAAAAAAAATAAAGAGAACTATTATTACCGGAGCCTGGGCGCCTCAGGTGCTGTTTCCGCAGTCATCTTTTCATTTATCCTGCTTTTCCCGCTGGAAAAGCTCGGAATCATTTTTCTTCCGGTAATGCTCCCTGGTTTTATTTTCGGTCTCATTTATCTTGGCCTGTCTTACTGGGCTGAACAGCGTTCGGCTGATAATATCAATCACTCCGCTCATATCTGGGGAGCTCTGTATGGAATTGCTTTTCTTATTATAGCCGCACAGTTGTTTTCCGACTATCCTGTCCTGGAAAGTTTTCTTACCAAAGTGAGAGAATATTTAGGAATGATGTAACGTGATTTTCAAAAATGAATTTGATTTTTCCGTCACTTTAAACCGCTCGTCAATGCGATAACCGATTACCCACAGGATGCGCCGGTCGCTTTCGAGTACCCACACTTTTTCCTTATCGCTTTTCGAAAGTTTCTGATCAATGAATAAGCGGGCCAGCTTTTTCTTTTTTTTCATGCCCAGCGGATAAAAGTAATCGCCGGTTTTCCATTTGCGCAGGATGAGTGGGAAGCGGATGTTTTTTGCATCGAGGCAGGCTGAGTCGTTTGATGTTTGCGGTTTGAAGTTTGTGGTTTGAAGTTGTTCAAGCTTCAGCCAGCCGTTTTCAAACAAAACAGATTTGTCTTTTTCCTCAATAATGGTTGCTGCCCCGGCTGAACTCACCGGGCTGATGATAAGCCAGTGGCGGTGCCTGATAATACGCCAGGCTAAAGCGGGTGAATCAATATATTTTCCTGATTCGCTGCCGGCCAGTTTAATTACTTCATCAATTTGCTTTTCAGTAAAACCAAAATCAGCAATGATTTCATAAATCAAAGCCCGGTTGTGGTAGCCCATCAGTTGTTTCACCGGGATATGCCACTCGGCTCCTTTTTGTTTTACAAGTTTCTTTTTCACATCGGCCACGGCAATCCTGTACAGTTTTTCAATTTCACTGAAGCGGCTGATATTGTCAACAATGTTTTGCTTTACCTGCGGGAACACTTTACCGATGGCGGGAATGATTTCATTGCGAAAGAGGTTGCGGGTGTATTTGGAAGAAAGATTGGAAGTATCCTCTACAAAATCCAGTTTGTTTTCTTTTGCAAACTGAATCAGTTCTTCTTTTGTAAGCCACAATAAAGGCCGCCGGATATGTCCATAAGAAACCGGGATACCGGTGAGCCCGTGCAGGCCCGTGCCGCGGCAAAAATTCATCAGCACGGTTTCGGCATTGTCGTCGGCGTGATGGGCAGTGAGCAGGTGAATGGTGACCCGATAGCTATCGGGTGGTGAATGGTGAATGTTTTTTTGAGTCCCCTCATTTACCATTGACCATTCAGCATTGACGAGATCTTCAAACCACTCATACCGCAGCACCCTTGCTGCTTCCTGGATGGACATTTTGTTTTCGGAAGCAAACTTTTCTGTGTCATATTCCTTCAAATGAAACGCAACTTTGTATTTTTTTGCCAGGTTTTTTACAAACTCTTTATCTCTTTCACTCTCTTTTCCTCTTAGTTTAAAATTGCAATGGGCAATGGCAAAATCATAACCGGCCTGGTGACATAATTCACACAGCACGACAGAATCCACACCGCCGCTGACAGCAAGAATCAGTTTGTCTTTCAGGGAAAAAAGATTTTGTTGCCTGATATTATCCTGAAATTTTTGAAGTAAGCTCATGAAGTTTATCCTGAAAAATATTTATATAACATCCAAAACCCGCCTGCAATAAAAAGGAAACCGGCAACCAGGAATACATAACTCAAATTTGTAACGTCAAAAGTGGTTTTATAAACAAATTCCTTTGGATTATCTGCATTATAAATGACCCTTACTTTTTGACCCTCCTTTAACAGAAACCGGGGTAGTGCAATATCAGCCAATTCTGTTATCCAAACCCCTTCTTTTGTCACAAACCTGATAACAGGATACACAGATGATGAGTCAGAAATCTCTGGTGATTCAAAACTAAATATTACTCCATTTGTTTCAATTCCGTTTGCAATTATTCGCTTCTTTTTTTCAGTTAATTTTAATGAAAGAAGAATCGACACAGAGCCAACAAAAATTGGAATAATGATATTTATTATTTCCTGCATCAGTTTTAAAATGTCATTTCATCGTAGGCGCTTTTCAATTCACTGAAGCTATGGTTATCCCCCGCCCTTTTCGCCTCCTCCATTCCCTTTTCATACACTTTCGCCGCTTCTTCAGTGTTGCCAATGCGCTCAAGCAATTTGGCCAGGTGATAATAACTGCCCACATAGCCGGGCTCCCGCTGTAAAATTTTTTCAAACAAACTTCTTGCCTCGCCATCATCACCCAGCTTGATATACTCCAGCGCCAGCGCATGTTGCAGAAAACTGTCTTCCGGGTTTTCCATCAACAACTCTTTAATCCTGCTGATTCTGTCCATCTGAACAATTATTAATTAATAATCATTAATTATTACTTTCCTCCCCCTATCTTTGCTTTGGTTGTTTATGCAACTTTTATTTTTTTATTTATACCTATTCAAAAAATCTCCGCTTTCCGGCGGGTTTAGTGTATGAAGATTTTAGTTTGTATCAGTAAAACACCGGACACCACGGCAAAAATAGCCTTCACCGATAACAACACGAAATTCGACGGTAACGGTGTGCAGTGGATTATTAATCCTTACGACGAGTGGTATTCGCTGGTTCGGGCCCTTGAACTCAAAGAGGCGGATGCCAGCCTCATCATTCACCTCGTTTCGGTCGGCGGGCCAGATTATGATCCCGTCATCCGCAAAGCGCTGGCCCTTGGTGGCGATGAAGCTATTCGTGTGAACGCCGAAAGCGAGGACAGCTATTTTGTAGCTGCACAAATTGCTGCTGTGGCAAAACAAGGAGAATACGATTTAATTTTTACCGGCAAAGAAACGATAGACTACAACGGGTCGTCCATCGGCGGCATGGTGGCCGAAATGCTCGATATGCCTTTTGTAGCACTGGCAACCAAATTTGAGCTGAACGGGAACACAGCAACTGTTTCCCGGGAAATAGAAGGTGGCGTGGAAATTTGTGAAGTGCAGTTGCCGCTTGTGGTCAGTTGCCAGAAAGGCGTGGCCGAGCAGCGCATTCCCAACATGCGGGGCATAATGGCTGCCAGAACCAAACCGCTGAAAATGGTGGAGCCTGTGCCGGATGACACACTAACTAAAGTAAAAAGTTTTGAGTTGCCTTCACCAAAAGCAGGAGTAAAACTTGTGTCGCCGGATAATGTGGAAGAACTGGTAAGGTTACTGAAGGAAGAAGCGAAAGTGATATGATATCTGATGTCTGATGCTTGCCCTCCGAAGTCCCGATTATTCGGGACGAAGGAGGGTCTGATATCTGACCTACGACTTCTAACTACAAATCAAAAATCTAAAACCCAAAATCTAAAATTCTCTCATGTCAGTTTTGATATTTATAGACACAAATGATGGTCATGTAAAAAAAGCTTCGCTGGAAGCCATGACGTATGGCGCTAAAGTGGCAGCGTTGCTTGGCACAGCAGCCGAAGCTGTGGTGCTGGGCTCCGCTAAAGATGATTTAGCTGCTTTGGGCAAATACGGAGTAAAAAAAATTCATCATGTAAATATCCCGGCGCTTGACCACTTTGATGCGCAGGTTTATACCAAAGTAATAGCACAGGTGGCAGAAAAAACCGGTGCAAAGGTGATTGTATTTTCAAACAATGTGGATGGGAAAGCTGTCGCACCGCGTTTATCTGCACGATTGAAAGCCGGTCTTGTTTCCGGCGCTGTGGCGCTGCCAGATGTTAACAGTGGTTTTGTTGTGAAGAAAAATGTTTTTTCCGGGAAAGCCTTTGCTAACATTTCACTGAACACAGAGGTAAAAATTATTGCACTTAATCCCAATGCCTACCAGGTAATAGCAGGCGAAGGAACAGCAGCAGTGGAAACCCTTGCGCTTGCCACCGATGAACCGAAAATAAAAGTGACGGCAGTAAATAAACTGAGCGGTGAGGTGCCGCTGACCGAAGCGGAGATAGTGGTAAGCGCCGGCCGCGGGATGAAAGGACCCGAAAACTGGGGCATGGTGGAAGAACTTGCCAAAACATTGCATGCAGCATTAGCTTGCAGCCGTCCCGTGGCTGATGCACACTGGCGTCCGCACAATGAACATGTGGGACAAACAGGAACAGCCATTGCACCTTCGCTTTATATTGCCATTGGAATATCCGGTGCCATTCAGCACCTTGCCGGTGTAAACCGAAGCAAAGTAATTGTTGTTATCAATAAAGACCCCGAAGCTCCCTTCTTCAAAGCCGCCGATTACGGAATCGTTGGTGATGCATTTGAAGTAGTACCGAAACTAATTGAGGCGGTGAAGAAGATCAGAGGATAAATAAAACTACAAATACCCGGAGGGGTTTTATTAAAATTATTATATCAAAATTCTTTCTGGTTTCGGTAAGCTTAATTATTTATTTTTGTCACAATCTAATTCTCCCTGAAGGGAGTTAGGGTGTTAATGAAGAAAATAGAGCTGGAAATAGTAGCCTTGTCGCACAGCATCACACAAACTCACTCCTACGCCGTAGTGCTGGGCGAAGTGAATGGTATGCGCCGGCTTCCTATCGTTATCGGGGGTTTTGAAGCGCAGGCAATAGCCGTGGCGTTGGAAAAAATGCAGCCGAGCCGGCCCCTCACCCACGACCTGATGAAAAATTTCATGACTGCATTCAACATCGAACTGCACGAAATTATCATTTGTGATTTACAGGAAGGAATTTTTTATGCCAAGCTGGTTTGTTCGACAGAAAAAGACACTATTGAAATTGATTCACGAACGTCCGACGCACTGGCGTTGGCCGTACGCTTTGGCTGCCCTATTTACACCTATGAAAATATTCTCGACAGCGCCGGCATACTGATGGAAGAAACCACCGGCAAAAAGAAAAAAGGCAAAGAACAAAAAGAAGTGCCCGTGGAAGAAGGCGGCAGCAGCGGCAACGAAGACCTGAAAACCATGACCATCGAAGAACTGAACGACCTGCTGAACGATGTGCTGGAAAAAGAAGATTATATCCGGGCCATCGCCATCAGGGATGAGATTAATAACAGGAAGAAGAAATAACCGCGATTTTCATGCTTAAAAAGATTAAGAGTAAATAAAAAATTTTATCCCCTTTTTTTGTTGTTTTTTTTGCCGCATCATTTCCTGTATTTTCAATCATCTTAATAATCGTTTTATCTGGGTTCATTATGATTGTTTTCCCCAATTGCAAAATCAACATCGGGCTTAATATTACCGGCAAAAGAAATGACGGGTATCATGACCTGGAAACAGTGTTTTACCCGATTGGTATCAGGGATGCAATAGAAGTAATTGAAAAATATGTTCACCCCCCGATTAACAATATTCAATGTTCAATAAGCGGATTCCCGGTTGCAGGCGATATTGAAACCAATTTGTGCGCCAGAGCTTATCATTTGCTGAAAAAAGATTTTCCCTCCTTGCCGGCGGTACAGCTGCATTTGCATAAAGCCGTACCCGCAGGCGCGGGATTGGGTGGCGGCAGCGCCGATGGAGCATTTACCCTGAAACTGTTGAATAAAAAATTCAGCCTTGGTCTTTCAGAAAATCAACTTCTGGAGTATGCATTTCAGCTGGGCAGCGATGCCCCTTTTTTTATTTTAAACAAATCCTGTTTGGCCACCGGCCGCGGCGAAATACTGGAGCCTGTAAACATTGATTTATCTGCTTACAAAATTTTAATTGTTCACCCCGGCATTCATATAAGTACAGCCTGGGCTTTTATGAACATTGTTCCGGCTGTTCGTAAAAAACCAATAAAAGAAATCATCGCTGAACCGGTGGCAGCCTGGAAAGTTGAACTGAAAAACGATTTTGAAGAACCGGTTTTTGCAAAATATCCGGAAATAAAATCAATTAAAGGAAAACTGTACGAAGCCGGAGCGGTATATGCTTCCATGACCGGCAGCGGTTCGGCTGTGTATGGCATTTTTAAAAAAGATTTTCAAATCAACCTCACGTTCCCGGAAAATTATTTTGTAAAAGAAGTGATGACCTGATACAAGGTTAGGTGTGCTGTGGGCCTTTCCCTTCGGTGAACGTTGGTATGGCATTGTCCGCCAGCCTCAACAACTCTCCCAAATCGAGAGCTTCCGTCATCATCAGCAGGTTCCCTTTATCATCCCTCGGCCATAGCTCCTTTGGTTTATCCCAGTACAATTCTATTCCGTTTCGATCAGGATCATTCAGGTAAACAGCTTCCGAAACACCATGATCAGAGGCCCCGGTAAGAGGATAGTTTGCATCCAGCAATCTTTTTACTGCAATAGCAAGATCTTTTCTTGTAGGATATAAAATGGCAATATGATAAAGCCCGGCTGCATTCACGGGTGCAGGCCCGGCATTTTTGCTGTGCCATGTATTCAGCCCGATATGATGATGATACCCGCCGGCTGAAATAAACACTGCGCTGCTGCCATAGTATTGCTGCACTTCAAAACCCAGCAGGTCGCGGTAAAACTGCAAGGCCCTTTCCAGGTCGCTGACTTTTAAATGTACATGCCCGATGCGGGTACCGGCCGGTATTGTATAACTCATAAAAAGCGGATGAGTTTTATCATGTAAAGGTAAAAAGCAGCCCATTACATTTGCCGCCAAAATTCCGCCGCATGGAAATTTACCGGGAGTTTACCTTCGATGCTGCTCATTTTTTGCCGCACCTGCCCGAAGGTCACAAATGCCGTGATATGCATGGCCATACTTACCGCATCAGGGTATATTTAAAAGGGAAACCCGACACCGCAGCTGGCTGGATTATTGATTTTAAAGAAATGAAAAATAAAATCAGCGTTGTGATCAATGAAGTAGACCACAAAACGCTGAACCATGTGCCCGGACTTGAAAACCCTACAGCTGAAAACATTACACTTTGGTTTTGGCAAAAACTTAAAGGCCTTTTTCCCAACCTGAGCCGTATTGAGCTGAAAGAGACGGCCTCCACCGGGGTAATGTATGCCGGCGAAGATGACCCGTTTTAGCATTTGACTGATTGGTTGTATCTTGCAGCCCTCAATGATTTCAAAAGTTTTCATACTGTCTTTTCTCTCCCTCAACCTCGACCTGCTTAATCACCGAGGATAAGCCCCCCTACCCCCCAGGGGGTATTATTCCATTGGATTTATTCAAATAACCTGATACAATTAAGTTTTTTTATTATGCAATCAACAATTCATCTTTCTGAAAAGACTAAATATTACCTGGAACTTGAAGAGAAATTCGGTGCACACAATTACCATCCCATTCCCGTGGTGCTGGAGCGGGGTCAGGGAGTGTATGTGTGGGATGTGGATGGCAATCGCTATTATGATTTTCTCAGCGGGTATTCGTCTGTCAACCAGGGCCATTGCCATCAGCGGATTGTTCAGTCGTTTACCGAACAATCGCAAAAGCTTACACTTACCAGCCGTGCATTTTACAATTGCCTGCTGGGTGAGTTTGAAAAATTCATCACCGGTTTGTTTGGTTACGATAAAGTGCTAACCATGAATACCGGTGTAGAAGCGGTGGAAACCGCCATCAAGCTGTGCCGCAAATGGGCGTATGAAATAAAGGGCATTGAAGAGGGCCTGGCAAAAATCATTGTGTGTGAAGGAAATTTTCATGGCCGCACTTCCACGGTTATTTCTTTCAGCAGCGATCCGCTGGCAAGAAAAAACTTCGGGCCCTACATGCCCGGCTTTGAAATCATTCCTTACAATGATATAGCCGCACTGGAAGCAGCGTTGGCAGATAAAAATGTAGCAGGATTCCTGGTGGAGCCGATACAGGGTGAAGCCGGGGTGCTGGTGCCGGATGATGGTTACCTGTCAAAGGCAAAAGCGTTGTGTAAAAAATTCAATACCCTGTTTATGGCCGATGAAATTCAGACCGGTCTTGGCAGAACGGGTAAAATGCTGGCCTGCGATTTTGAAAATGTGAGGCCTGATATCTTGATTCTTGGCAAAGCTCTAAGCGGCGGCATGATGCCCGTAAGCGCTGTGCTGGCCGATGATGAAATTATGCTCACCATCAAACCCGGTGAACACGGCAGCACTTACGGCGGCAACCCCCTGGCATGTAAAGTGGCCATTACAGCCCTGCAGGTTTTGCTGGATGAAAAGATGACTGAGAATGCTGTTGTCATGGGCAAATTGCTGAGAGAAGAACTTAGTAAAATCCATTCTCCGCATATTGCAATTGTAAGAGGCAAAGGATTGCTGAATGCAATTGTCATCAAACACAAGGACAAAGAAGCTGCGTGGGAATTATGTCTTGAACTGAAAGAAAACGGGCTGCTGGCAAAGCCCACTCACGGCGACAAAATCCGGTTTGCTCCGCCGCTTATTATTACAAAAGAGCAAATACTGGAATGTGCGGGGATAATAAAAAATTCGTTGCGGATATTGGATTAATTTTCTTCTTTTCTGTCGGGTAAACTAATATCGGGAAACAAAGCAGCCAGCAGCATGATGACCGATGCGGCAAGCGCCAGGTATAACCCCACCTGCTTTTCAGGGCATTCGCCATCACGGCAGGCTGCAATAATAAAATAGTTGCGTACAGCCCAGGCGATGTTGAGCGTCACCACCAGCAGGTTCCAGCGCTTCGCCCATATTTTAGGCAGCAGGTGAAAGAGGATAAAGAAAAAACTGAAAAGAAAATGAAAATAGCCTGGCCTGCCAAAATTGGTTTCTGATGCATCCACACCACTCACCACGATATTTTCTGATTTAATAATAACCCAGGGAGTGAAGCAGGCGTAGATAAGGAGAATAACGGCCAGCAGGCCAATCCAGCGCATGTAGTGCATAGAGCGAAATTTGTTTCTCAAAAGTAAGTGGAAAAAACAGTTTGCCTGAAACAGCTTTAATAACAATAACCGGGAAAGTGATTTTGCCGCCGCCTGATATGAACGTTTTTAGCACATTTCCCCTTCATAATTACGCTGTGTTAAATTATTACAAGCCACTTGAAAGTATTTTCTGACCACAGAATTCACAGAGTAAGCAAACAGATTGCACGGCTTTAATATTAAAATCTGAGAAATCAGTGAAATAAAATCCGTGTAATCCGTAGTGATTTGGTTAAAATGATTTTTGAGATGGCGTCCGGTTATTATTATTTCAACGCCGCCTGGTTCTGTTGTGATAAAGAAATATCCGAACTTCATGTGTCTTCAAAAAAAAATTATGCGGCTTTCATTTTTTTTATTTCTGCTATTTGCCTTTACAAATCAATACCTTCTTGCCGAGGAGCATCCCACCCTGCCCATCGGCTCCAAAGCACCAACTTTTTCATTGAAAGGTATAGATGGAAAAACATATACGCTGGCCTCGTTCGGCAAATCAAAAATCCTGGTCATCATCTTCACCTGCAACCACTGCCCTACTGCACAGGCCTATGAAGACCGCATAATTCAGCTCACCAGAGATTATGCTCCCAGAGGAGTAGCAGTTGTTGCCGTTTCGCCTAATGATCCCGAATCCATCCGGCTGGATGAACTGGGCTATACCGACCTGGGCGATTCATTTGCAGAAATGAAGCAGCGTGCAAAACAAAAGAAATTCAATTTTCCTTATCTCTACGACGGCGATAAACAAACCATGTCTAAAGCCTATGGACCTGTAGCCACACCGCATGTTTTTATTTTTGATAAAGAAAGAAAACTCCGCTACCAGGGCCGCATTGACGATGTGGAAAAACCATCCCGGACACCTAATGTACATGATACCCGTAATGCAATTGAAGAACTGCTGCAGGTAAAAGAAGTGACGGTGAAAACCACCAAAGTATTTGGTTGCTCCATCAAGTGGGCAGAAAAAAGCAATTGGATTGAAAAAGCAAAAAAGGATTGGGCTGCCGAACCCGTCACCCTTGAACTGATTGATGAAGCTGGGATTAATGAGCTGCTGAAAAATAATACGGATAAACTCCGCCTTATCAACATATGGGCCACCTGGTGCGGCCCCTGTGTAGTGGAGTTCCCTGCGTTTGTTGAAATGAACCGTATGTACCGCGGCCGCGACTTTGAGTTTGTCAGCATCTGCCTTGACGATACCTCGAAATTTAAAAAAGCATTGAATTTTCTTCAGTCAAAGCAGGCCTCCAATAAAAATTATTTGTTTAATATGGATGACAAATACAAACTGATTGAAACGGTGGATCCCAAATGGCAGGGAGCATTGCCATACACATTGATTGTTGAACCCGGCGGAAAAATTGCTTACGGAAAGCAAAATATCATTGACCCGGTGAAAATAAAGCAACTCATAGTGGAGCACCCGTTAATAGGCAGGTATTATTAAAAAAGAGAAACCCCGGTTAATTAGCCGGGGCTTTAATTTTTTTAAAAGTTGATTTGGTTCAGCCCGAATAACCGCCCGGGGGCGGACTATACCTGCCGTATCGGATAGGTGGGTATTTCCCGGCAGGATTAACGGGTTTAACAGGATCGGATTATAGGTTCGCAATACTAATATAGTTAAATGGTCCGGCACCGGCAATACTCCTTTTGTACTATTTCTCACTTTTTTTCCGGTAGTACAGGTAAATGGGAATTCCGGCTACGGTTAGTAAAAGTCCGTATACTGAATTGATAAACTCTGTCTTGCCTGACAAATAATTATGTATGTCGTTGTACAGGGTAACGAAAAAATAGAATGCCGCAAAAAAAATAAATATAGCAGGTACTACCGGGTAGCCCCAAACCCGGTAAGCTCTTTCCGCATCCGGCATTTTCCGCCTCAGTATAAAAATTCCGTAAGCCGCAAAGCCGTAAAAAATCCAGGTGATAAAAACAAACATATCGGTAAGCATATCGAAAGAGCCGGAAAAAACAAATACGCATGACCAGGCGCCATGAAGCCACAGGGCATTGCCGGGGGTTTTAAAAACCGGGTGTACCCGGCCAGTCCATGGAGCAAAACTTTTTTGTTCGCCCATAGCAAAAGTTACCCTTGCACAGGGCATAGCATTACCATTCACTGCGCCGAGAGTTGATATCATCACCATCAGGGCAATAAGCCCACCCCCGGCCAGGCCTGAAACTACCCCCAGCGCATCGGAAGCCACCAGCGGTGAATTTTTCATCTGGTCAACAGGCAGCACATAGAGGTAAGCCTGGTTGGTAAGCACATACATCAGGGTGCATACCGCCAATCCAATAAACAAACCACGGGGAATATTTTTTTTGGGGTTTTTTATTTCACCGGCCACAAAGCCGAGGTTGTTCCAGCCATCGTAAGCTGCCAGTGCCCCGGACATGGCAGCGATAAACCCTGTAATAGTAGCCGCAAATGATGTATCACGGCCCGGTGATGAGGAAATAAAATTTTGCCATGATCCCTTGCCGGAAAAGAAAATGAAGAAAACCAAAATAAGAAGTGCAGTTACCTTCAATAACGTTGATAAAACCTGCACCGCTCCCCCGGCCTTCAGGCTGCGGTAATTTATCCATGTAATGATAAGAATCAGCAAAACGGCAAGGCTTTTCACGCCAAAATTTTCTAATGGAAACAGCTTGCCGATGCCGGGCAGATAAAAGTGAAATGATTTTTCCGTTTCCGCTGAAAATCGCGGCAGCTCCACAAAATATTCGGAGTATTGGGCAAATACAAAAGCAATGGCCGCTACCGCAGCGGTATTAATCACTACGAAGGCAGCCCAGCCATACAGGAAGGCAAAAAAATCGCCGTACATGTGGCGGAAATAAACATACTGACCGCCGGTGTTGGGCAGAATGGTTCCAATTTCCGCATTTATCATACCGCCGAAAAGTGAAATAATACCTGCAATCACCCAAACCAGCAGCAAGGCGACCGGAGAGCCAACCTGGGCCGCCATGGTAGCGGGCTTCATAAAAATGCTGCTGCCGATAACGGCACCCACCACAATGGAAACACAAGTGTACAGACCCAGCTTTCTTTCTAGTGTGGCTATTTGCATTGGGAAACGTTCAACACTCAAGTTTCAAAGCTCTCTGTTCAATAATGCGAACTCCCATTCCAACCTGAAAATTGAACATTGAGCATTGAGCATTGAATATTTTTTTATTAAGACTCCAGAAACTCTGAAAGCAACCGATGAAAATGATGTGTGCCTCTTTCTCTCGTCACCGAATACCGGCCCTGTTTGTAAAACCGTGAATGAATTCCCTTCTGCACCTGCTGCACGATTTCCTCATCTTCCCGCTCCACTTTATCCAGGTCGCCGCCGGCGCCGGCAGCCCGCAGTTCTTCTTTCCATATATAAGTGAGAAAAGAAACTTTTGTTTTATCCACTGCCAGCGGCTGCACAATATTGATGGATAAACCCCAGGGATAAAAATTGAACATCATGTTGGGAAACACCCAGAAATAATAAGCCGCTACTCTCTTCCCGAATTCCGGCGACGATTCAGGAAGCTGAAAATAATTATCCCAGGTTTTGCTGATACCAATCTGCACGCTGGAAAAAGGGAAGAACAGCTCGGTAGTATAATCGCTGAAGTCAATGGCGGCATTCAGCCCGGCATGGACAAAAGGAATATGAAAACCCTCCAGATAATTTTCCACGTACAGCGCCCAGTTGGCATTAATGAAATAATCTTTGGAAAGATCGGGGCGAAAATTGAATTCTTCAAGTGGCAGAAATTCCACCCGCTTCATCATGTCTTTGAAAAAAACTTCAGGCTTGTATTTTTTCTCCAGCGTGGTGAATAAAAGTTTGTTCCATTGAAACAAAGGCAGGCGGTGCAGGTTGTCATCCTCTGTAGGAAAATTTTTCACTTCTTTAAACTCCGGCATGGATTTAAACCGGCCATCGAGATGAAACATGCGGCCATGATAGCGACAGCGAAGGTTAGCCGACTTACAGGGCTCATACACCAGCAGGTTGCCCCGGTGGGTACACACATTGGAAAGGCAATGAATTTCCCCCTGCTCATCTTTTGTCAGCAGCAACGGTTCATCCAGGTAGCCATCCAGCAAAGTGAAAGGATGACAACTTCCTTTTTCTATTACCCGGTCGGTATCGCCGGCAAACTGCCAGGAAGCGGCAAATAGCTTTTCACGGAAAAGTTCATACGCCTCCGGTGATGTGTACACTTCGCTGGAAATAGTCCGTGCTTTGGCGATATTTTTTTTAACGGAGAATTTTGCCATGCAGGAAAGATAATAAAGAGTTGTGAAGAATTCGGAAAACAAAAAACCCCTTCCAAATTGAAGGGGAAAAAAATTTCTCTATCCATCCTATGCCTGCAGTTCATTCATTGACGGTGCATTTTATTAAAAGCTTTTGGCCAGGATAATTGATAATATTCTTTTCTAACCCGGAGTTTATACAGTTCTGAAATTTATCTTATTAAAAAAACCCCACCGTCACTTTCAGGACGATGGGGCTTTTTTTATGATCCGATAATACAGAGTGCAGCGTTTATTGTCATTAAGCTCATGGCTCCTGATTACCGGCACCTTCATCAGTTTCTCCCCTTCAGGGACCGGGGTTTAGTAATCCATTCCGCCCATGCCCGGTGCACCGCCACCATGCATATGCGGCTCTTCTTTCTTCGGCTTATCGGCCACCACACATTCAGTGGTAAGCACCATGCCTGCAATGGATGCTGCATTTTCAAGCGCTACACGGGTCACTTTGGTAGGATCAATTACACCGGCTGCAATCAACTTTTCGTATTCTTCGGTTCTTGCATTGAAACCAAAATCGCCTTTTCCTTCTTTTACCTTCTGCACGGCTATTGAGCCTTCCACGCCGGCATTCTCAGCAATCTGGCGAAGCGGCTCTTCCAGTGCTCTTTTCACAATGGCAATACCTGTGGCTTCATCATCATTGCTGCCTTTCATTTTATCAATTGCCTCGATGGCGCGGATAAATGCTACGCCGCCACCGGGCACAATGCCTTCCTCAATAGCTGCACGGGTGGCATGCAGGGCATCATCCACACGGTCTTTCTTTTCTTTCATCTCTACTTCAGTGGCAGCGCCTACCTGCAATACGGCCACACCCCCGCTTAGCTTGGCCAGGCGTTCCTGCAGTTTTTCTTTATCATAATCCGAAGTAGTTACATCAATCTGCGCTTTTATCTGGTTGATGCGGGCCGTGATGTCGGTCTTCTTTCCTTTACCGCCCACAATGGTGGTATTGTCTTTATCAATAACTATTCTTTCAGCCTTACCCAGGTAAGTTAGATCAGCATTCTCCAGTTTGTAACCCTGCTCCTCGCTGATTACTATGCCAGCGCTCAGGATGGCAATATCCTGGAGCATTTCTTTTCTGCGGTCGCCAAAGCCGGGAGCTTTAACGGCAGCAACCTTCAGGGTACCGCGGAGCTTATTTACCACCAACGTAGCCAGTGCCTCACCTTCCAGGTCTTCTGAAATTATCAGCAGCGGTGCGCCTTGCTGAGCCACTTTCTCCAGTATGTGCAGGATATCCTTCATGCTGCTGATTTTTTTGTCATAAATCAGGATATAAGGATTCTCCAGTTCAGCTTCCATCTTCTCGCTGTTTGTAACAAAATAAGGAGAGATATAACCACGGTCAAACTGCATACCTTCCACTACTTCGATGCCAGTCTCAATACCACGGGCTTCTTCCACGGTTATCACGCCGTCTTTAGTTACTTTGCCCATGGCTTCGGCTATCAGCTTGCCTATTTCATTGTCATTGTTTGCAGAAATAGCAGCCACCTGTTCAATTTTCTTGCTGTCGCTTCCCACTTTCTGTGATTGGGATGCCAGGTTTTCAACAATGGCTTTTACGGCTTTCTCGATGCCACGTTTCAGATCCATCGGGTTGGCACCGGCAGCCACGTTTTTCAAACCCTCCGTGATAATTGATTGAGCAAGTACGGTAGCAGTGGTGGTGCCATCGCCGGCCACATCGCTGGTTTTGCTGGCCACTTCTTTCAGCATCTGGGCGCCCATGTTTTCAATTGGATCTTCCAGTTCAATTTCTTTTGCTACGGTCACGCCGTCTTTGGTTACTCCGGGTGCACCGAATTTCTTTTCAAGAACCACATTACGTCCTTTGGGCCCCAGGGTCACTTTCACGGCATTAGCCAGTATGTCAACCCCTTTTTTCATTTTATTGCGGGCCTCGGTATTGAAGAAAAGTTGTTTTGCCATATGTCTTTAGTTTATTAGTTTACAAAAATTAAAATGAAGTATGAAATCGGAGGTCTGAAGTCTGAAGATAAAATCTGACATCGTACTTCTGACTTCTGACATCAGATCACACTATCGCCAGTATATCGCTTTCTCTCATAATCAGCAGGTCATCACCGTCAATCTGGATTTCAGTACCGGCATATTTTCCGTACAGAACCGTATCGCCGGATTTTACTGACATCGGTTCGTCTTTTTTGCCAGGACCCGCAGCCACTACTACACCACGCTGGGGCTTTTCTTTGGCTGTATCGGGAATGATGATGCCGCCGGCGGTTTTTTCTTCAGCAGGAGCCGGTTTCACAATTACCCTGTCATGCAGAGGGGTAACATTAAGCTTCTTAGCCATAGTTGTATTGATTTTTAGTTTTTAGATATGATTGTCCAAAAGAATTTTTTTGGATGGCAAAGGTATAGGAAATACTGTGCCGTATGGCAGGCACCGGAAAAAATTTCAGTTTCACAATGAATGCAAGGGGGGTGCCCGGTTGCCGCGGGTTATGATTATGTAAAAAAATTCATATCGCAGTGACAATTTTTCACGTAACCTGCCCAAAATTTTGTGTCCGGAAAATTTGGTAATTGTTGTTCCGCTTTACCTGCCAGCCCTTAACTCAAAAAGCCTATCTTCGCCGCTCAAACAGTTCTTAAAAGATGATCAGCAGAAGAAATATCCGTGTAAAAGTGATGCAGACGCTGTACAACATCGTTACCCTTGAATCGGATAGCCCCAATACATTCAGTGCAGTTGAAGCCCGGAAAATTTTACAAAATCATTTTGACCAGACACGTAATTTATTTATTTACCTATCATATTTTCTCACCGAAGTGTGCCGCTATGCAGAAACCTATGCGCACCAGCGTGCAGGCAAACACCTTCCCAGCTATGAAGACCTGCATGTGAACACAAAAATTGCCGGCAACAAAGTACTTTGGCGCATTCTCGATGATACTTCTTTTAAAGAGGCGGTAAAGAAAGCAAAACCCGGACAGATGCTGGATAATGAGCTGTTAAGAAAAATTTACCTGCACCTGTATGATGCACCGGTGTATAAAAACTATATGGCCCGCAATGAACGGGAAAATAAAGAGGAAAAGGAAATGCTGGAGTTTATACTGGACAAAATGATGCTGGCTGATGAAAACTTTTTATCGCACCTGGAAGAAAATTTTTCAAACTGGGATGATGATGGCGAAATGCTGATACAACTGCTGGTAAACCTGATTCAAAAACCCGGCAGTACCAGCTTTACAGAAATGATCAGCCCTGAAAAAAAAGAATTTGCAGCAAACCTGCTGACCACCGTCCGGGAAAAAAATGAATACCTCCAGTCACTCATCATTCCCAAGCTGAAAAACTGGGACCCTGAACGCATTGCCCTGCTCGATATGATACTGATGAAAATGGGGGTTTCGGAATTCCTGTATTTTGAAACCATCCCGCCGAAGGTAACCATCAATGAATATATTGACCTTGCCAAAGAATACAGCACCCCGCAAAGCGGGCAGTTTGTAAACGGTATTCTTGATAACATTCATAAAGAGCTGGTTCAGCAGGGTAAAATGCAAAAGGTGGATTACCGCAAAGTTTGATAATTGGGTAGTGCGGGTTTTAGCCAGGTATAAATAACCCGATGCATATAGCTCACAGCTTTTCTCTACATTTGCACACTTCAAACATAATAAACCATGAAGAAAGCTTTTTTAATAATCATTGCCGGCCTCAGCATAGTGGCTTGCAAAGAGGCGGATAAAAATGCGAGTACTTCCACCCCGGGCAGCAACCCGGCAGATACCGCAAATAATGCAGCCCAGGTAGCTGCCAATGTAACCACCACTCCTGAACCCGCAGTAGATTCTGCCAACCTGACTACTGTAAAGTGGATAGATTCACAGGATAAAGATTTCGGAAAAATTAAAGAAGGCCAGGTGCTGGAAGTAAATTTTAAATTTAAAAATACGGGCACTAAGCCTCTTGTCATTTCCAATGTAAGGGCTCAATGCGGATGTACTATACCCGAAACTCCTAAAGAACCCATTGCACCCGGTGCCACTGGCGTCATCAAGGCCGCCTTCAACAGCTCCGGCAGGCTGGGGTTAAATACCAAAGAAGTGTACATGGATGCCAATACCGACCCCGGAACAAGCGTACTGAAATTTCATGTGGAAGTAATTAAAAGCGGGAAATAATACACAGCTATTTATCTAAAACAACCAATTCATGAACATGTATCTGTTACAGCAACAACCCTCCGGGCCTTTTGGCGGCATGACGTCCATTATTTTCATGGGCATGATTATCCTCGTGTTCTGGCTTTTTTTCATAAGGCCACAGGCAAAAAAACAGAAACAGCAGAGGAAATTTATCGAAGAACTGCAAAAGGGCGACAGGATAGTGACCATTGCCGGCATTCATGGCACCGTGAATAAAGTAAACGAAGACGGCACCCTTAACCTGGAAATAAACCCGGGCAGCTATATCAAAATAGAAAAATCGGCCGTGAGTATGGAGTGGACCAACAACCTGCGCAAGACAGGAACCGCAGAGAAAAAATAGAACCAGGATTTTCAAGATTAATAAAAAGATTGGGAGGAAACCGCAACAGGTTTCCTTTTTTCGTGCCTATTTAAAAAACTACTTCCTAACTTTCCACAGAATCCCTTTAATCCATAAATCATGGTTCTTAAAGTTGGACTAACGGGCGGCATTGGCAGCGGCAAAAGCACCGTGGCCCGCATATTTGAAGTGCTGGGCATACCGGTTTATTATGCCGATGCCGAAGCAAAAAGGCTGATGAATGAAGATGCCGGGCTCAAACAAAATATCATAAAACATTTTGGAAGCGAAACGTACAGTAGTGGTTTGCTGAACCGCTCTTACATTTCTTCCATCGTATTTAACGACCCCGCTAAACTTGAACTCCTCAATTCGCTTGTTCACCCAGCCACTAAACATGATGCAGAAGCCTGGATGCTGAAGCAAACATCACCGTATGCCATTCACGAAGCGGCCCTGATTTTTGAAGCCGGGGTAAATGAAAGACTGGATTATGTTATCGGTGTATCGGCGCCGCAGCCCTTGCGCATTCTAAGAGCGGTGGAAAGAGACGGCATGACCGCTGAAGAAATTCTGAAACGAATGAAGCAACAAATGGATGAGGATGAAAAAATGAAGCGTTGCGATTTTATAGTAATCAACGACGAGCAGCAGCTTTTGATACCCCTGGTGCTGGCGCTGCACCAAAAGCTATTGGCCTTATCAAAACAACCGGCATGAATAATTTTCCCCACTGGGCCGATCATGTGATTGTCATAATTTTCCTGATTATCCTGCCGGCGTACAGCATCTGGCAGCATAAGGGTAATTATACTGCCGGGCTCCTCAGTTCATCTGAAAAAAAACAAGTTTACATTTTTGGAAGCGTTTACCTGTTTGCCATGGGCGCCGTCGTGCTGCTGCTCTGGTACTTTTTCAGGCGGCCATTTTCAGCTATTGGTTTTACCCGGCCCATTCATTTCGCTTCGTGGTGGTGGATGGTGGCGGCTCTTATAATACTTTACCTGGCGGATACCTTTCTTTCTGTTTCCTCAAAGAAAAAGCTTAACGAATCAATTGAAACCTGGAAAAAGAGAACTCCGTTTGTCCCGACACAGAAAAAGGAGCTGCCTTTTTATTTCCTGCTTTGTGTAAGCGCTGCTGTGTGGGAAGAAATAATTTACCGGGGCTACCTGGTTTCGTACGGCCTGTATGCATTCAGTGCATGGCCGGGTAAAGATTTTCTTGCAGTAATGCTTCCTGCAGTTTCTTTCAGCATTGCACATATTTACCAGGGCACAAAAGCCGTATTGAAAATTCTGCTGCTGGCGGTTTTCTTCGGATTGATTTTCCGGTTATCCGGCTCCTTGCTTGTGGTAATGCTGCTGCATTTCATGGTTGATGCCGCCGGCGGAATCTTTACTGTTGCCTTTTTTAAAGAAAACCCGTTGCCGGTTAATGATGAAATCCAAAGCGGGCAGGCAAAGGAACCCGAATCCTGATTTTTATTCCGGTAACCATGCAATGATGCGCAAGGGCCCGCCGCTGCCGTTTTTAATTTTCATGGGCAACGCGATGATGTAAGCGCCTTTCACCGGCAGCTTGTCAAGGTTGGCTACATTTTCAAAGCCGGAAATGTTTTGTGCATACAATACCTGGTGAGTTTTGAAATCGCTGCTTTGACCGTAATCCACGCTGGCTACATCCACTCCCACAGCTTTTACTTTGCGGTTTTTTACCAGCCACTCCGCCGCTTCGGGATGAATGGAGGGGAAATGAAGCTTAGCCACAGCATCCGCTCCCCTTTCATCAGTGCCTAAATATTTTTTTGCATCAGGATAAAAAGCGCCATAGCCTGTGCGGAAAAATAAAATCGCCCCTCCTGGTATTTCTCCATTCCTTTTTTCCCATTCTTCTATATCGGCCGGGGTAATTTGATAGTCGGCATCCCTGAGAGCTTTTTCTGAAACATCAATCACAACGGCATTGCCGGTAAGGTTTGCAAGCGGCACCTGGTCGGTGCTCCATTTGCCTTTGGCAAAATGCACCGGCGCATCAAGGTGAGTGCCGCCATGCTCGGCTGCGCAAAAGTTATATGCCGAATAATAAAATCCGGCAGGAGCCACTCCCTCAAAAGCTGTGTCGAAACGAAAGGATTCGGCAGTGGGCCAGTAAATTGTATTATCGGAAAACTCATAAGTTAGATCAACCCATTGGCCGGAGGCAAGCAAGTCCGCCAATGATTTGTGCGCCCCTTTTTGTTCACAGGAGATAAACAGCGCCACCAGGAAAAAAAATAACCATTTCATGATGATATTTTTTTAGAAACCTAATTTAAGAAATAATAATTATGCTGAACGGCAGCCGGATTGGCTGTTT
>CAZDUO010000020.1:0-51359 GCA_964508655.1 uncultured Chitinophaga sp.
AAAAAGCATTTTACAAAGCATGGGAAATCTTTTCAGAACGTGAATTTGAAGCGCAATGGCTGGCCGACAGCATTTCGCTGCTTCGCCACAATAAAAAAAACTGGGATGTAATATTTACATCCCGGTTTACAAAATAAAAATTGGCTATTATAGCTTTGCTGTATCGAAAAAATGAAAAGGTGAAGGCATCAGTTCAAAATCAGGGCTTTCAATCATCTCAATCCGGAGCTGGAAGGTTTCATCTGTTTTGATAAAAACTTTTTCACGCACCATTTTGCGGTATCCGTCTTTTTCAAAAACCAGCTTATAGGTACCGGTTTTCAATTCGTCAAATTCAAAATGACCGAATTCATCGGACAGTACAAATTTTTCTTTTTTATTTGCCGAATAAGCGGTAATGGTAACTTCCTTCAGCGGTTTTTTGGAATTTGCATCCACTATGCTGCCGGATACTTCATTAATGCTTTTACCGGGTTCGCCGGGGTCATTGCCGCTTGCCCGGGACTGGAAACATCCCATGACGCAGATAAATGCAAGCAGCAGGATTTTCGGTTTCATTTGACTAAGCGTTTATCGTTGATTCCCGTTTCACTACTACCTTACACAGCCACACCAAATTTAAACTAATTTAAGTGGATCAGCCAAAGCCTGCTTAAACTCATTCCACACTTCATCTACTATTTTTGCCGCCGGTAAAATATCATCCAGCATTGCGCTTACCTGGCCTATTTCCAGTTCACCTTCATCAAGATTTCCTTCAAACATTCCTTTTTTGGCTCTTGCCCTTCCCAGCAGTTCTTTCAGCTCATCTACGCCTGCGCCCCGCAGTTCGGCTGCCTGCACCTGCTGAAAGAATTTATTTTTCATCATTCGCACCGGGGTCAGCTGTTTCATCGTCAGCATCGTGTCGCCTTCCTTACTGTTGATTACAGCATTTTTAAAACTGGTATGCGAGGATGCCTCTTCGCTGGCCACAAAACGGCTGCCCATCTGCACGCCTTCGGCGCCCATCACCATGGCCGCAAGCATCTGCCTGCCTGTGGCTATGCCGCCTGCTGCAATCACCGGAATCTTTACTGAACCAGCCACCGCAGGTACCAGTACCATGGTGGTGGTTTCCTCTCTCCCATTGTGCCCGCCGGCCTCAAAGCCTTCTGCTACTACTGCATCGCAACCGGCTTCCTCGGATTTTATTGCAAACTTTGAAGAACTGACTACATGAACTACCGTAATTCCTTTTTCTTTCAGCACAGCTGTCCATGTTTTCGGGTTGCCGGCGCTGGTAAAAACAATCTTTACTCCTTCCTCAATTATTATTTGAATATGCTTATCAATATCAGGGTAAAGCAGGGGCACGTTTACTCCAAAGGAACGGGTGGTGGCGGATTGGCATTTCCTGATGTGTTCTCGTAAGACATCCGGATACATCGAACCGCTGCCTATAAGGCCCAAAGCTCCTGCCTTGCTTACGGCGCTTGCCAGCCGCCAGCCGCTGGCCCATATCATACCGGCCTGAATGATGGGGTAATCTATATCGAAAAGTTTAGTAACACGATTTGAAAAATTCAGACCCCCTGTCCCCCTAAAGGGGGAACTTAATTCTGTCATACTAAATTTTGTTTGGGAATAAAATTATTTGAATTAATAATGATTATTCAAAAGCTGAAAATCTTTTTCATCACTCCCCTTTTAGGGGCTTAGGGATACCTACCCCAGATCAATCTCCGTATTGTCCCCGATATTCAGGGTTCTCGATTCGCCGCGTATGCCTGTGTCGCTGCCAATAAGTGAGTAGTCCAGCACAATATCGTACAGGTTGGAATAGGCGCCAATGATGGAATGCTTGATGATGGAATAATTGATAGTAGTGTTTTCGCCGATGGATACATTAGGCCCGATGATGGAGTTTTTAATATCGCAGTTTTCGCCTATGCTCACAGGGGGAATCAATACCGTGTTTTCAAAATGATAATTTTCCTTCAGGTTGCTTCCAAATTTTTTCAGCAGGGTGGTATTGGATTCCAGCAGGGATTCCTTTTTACCGCAGTCAAACCAGTTGTCCACCTTAAAACTTTGAATTTTGACGCCCTGTTTTATCATGCAGTCCAGCGCATCGGTCAGGCTGTATTCGCCGTGGCTGCGCAGGCCCTGCCTGATATTTGTTTCCAGGCATTGAAACATCAGTTCACTTTCCTTGAGCTTGTACAAACCCACCAGGGCCATGTTGCTTTTCGGTATCTGCGGTTTTTCCACCACATGACTGATGAATCCGTCTTCATCAATTTCCGCCACACCAAAATCCCGCGGATCATCCACCTTGCGAACTCCAAGCATGGAGTACGGGCTTTTAATTACCGTTTTCAGATCGTACTCCGCAATGGTATCACCCAGCACCACAAACACTTCATCATTATTCACCAGGTTTTTTGTCATCCGGATGGCATGCCCTATGCCCTGCCTGTCTGTCTGGTGAATAAAATGTGATTTCAGTTCCGGGTATTTTTTCTTTACAAAATCATGGATTTTATCGCCCAGGTACCCCACAATAAAAATGATTTCATCAATACCGCCTTCTTTCAACTGATCAACGATTATGCCTAACACAGTTTTGCCTGCCAGCGGAATCAGCGCCTTGGGTTGCGTATATGTGTGAGGACGCAGCTTGGTGCCTGCGCCTGCTACCGGAATTATTGCCTTCATAATAACCCCAAACCCCTAAAGGGGCTTTTAAAAAATCGCTTCAGTATTTGTTTAATAATAAAATTAATTATGCCCTGGTATTTTAAACTTTCCCCTCTTTCCCTTCAGGGGTCAGGGGCAAAAGCCCGTGAAAGTAGTGAATTATTAAGAAACAAAAATTTATCGCAGTCTTTCGCTACTCGCTTATTTTTGCGGCGATTTTTATTGTGTAACCAGCTGCAGTTCCCTGGTTGAACTTCCGTTGCGTCGCACTCTTGTACTGAAACAATTCTATTCATCAATAAAAAAGAATCTCTTACTAATATCGGAGAGTTTCATCACTCTCCGCCTTGCAGAGATGGGGCTATATGGACACACTTGTTTTCGATTTGCTACGCAAAGAACTGGAACGCCAGCGCCACGGTATTGAACTGATTGCTTCGGAAAATTTTACTTCGTTGCAGGTATTGCAGGCCATGGGCACTGTTCCCACAAATAAATACGCCGAGGGTTATCCCGGCCGGCGTTATTATGGCGGATGCGAAGTAGTGGATGAAATTGAAACGCTGGCTATTGAACGCCTGAAAAAAATATTTAACTGCACCTGGGCCAATGTTCAGCCGCATGCCGGCGCACAGGCCAACAATGCCGTGTTTCTTGCCGTATTAAAACCGGGAGAAAAATTTCTGGGTCTCGACCTGAGCATGGGCGGTCATCTTACCCATGGCAGCCCGGCCAACTTCAGCGGCAAGACTTACCATGCCATTCATTACGGAGTAACAAAAGAGGGTTTCGTGGATTATGACCAGATGGAAGAAAAAGCAATGACTGAAAAACCAAAGATGATAATCTGCGGCGCATCGGCCTACAGCCGCGACTGGGATTATAAACGCATCCGCGAAATTGCTAACAAAATCGGCGCTATTGTTTTTGCCGATATTGCTCATCCGGCCGGCTTGATAGCAACCGGTTTACTGAATGACCCGTTTGAGCATTGCCATATTGTTTCTTCCACCACACACAAAACACTGCGTGGACCCCGCGGCGGTATCATTATGCTGCGCCACGACTTCGAAAACCCCTGGGGCATATTGGACCCGAAAAAAAACCTGAGAACCATGAGCCAGTTGCTCGACCTGGCCGTATTTCCCGGCTCGCAGGGCGGCCCGCTGGAGCATATCATTGCCGCCAAAGCGGTAGCCTTTGGTGAAATTCTTTCGGAAGATTTCAAAGCATACGGGCAACAAATCATCCGCAATGCGCAGGCCATGGCAAAATCATTTGTCAGCCGTGGCTATAATATTATCAGCGGCGGCACCGATACTCATTTAATGCTGATCGACCTGCGTAATAAAAATCTAAACGGCAAAATAGCGCAGGAAACTCTCGACAAAGCCAATATCACCCTGAACAGAAACGCCGTGCCTTTTGACGACAAATCAGCCTTCGTCACTTCCGGCATACGGGTAGGTGTGCCCGCCGTCACCACAAGGGGTATGAAAGAAGAACACATGGAAATAATGGTGGATATGATTGACCGGGTGCTGATGAAGCCCGAGGACGAAAAAGTAATTGCATCAGTGAAAGGAGAAGTGAAAGAGTTTATGAAACAGTTTCCGCTTTACCCGGAGCTGGGATAGCAAGGCACAGTTTTTCCCGCTTTCCGGGGTTGCTCCTCACTTTTTTTTCCAAAACATGGTCGCCTTAATAACTGAGCCGGCTTAATGTATTATTATGAAAACAGGTAATCCTTCTGTTTAAGCTCAATTCCTGCTTCATTCCGGATATTTATTTACCCTACCATACACTAAGGGATTTCTCTTAGGCGTTATAAGTAGCCTTTTTCAGGTTTAACACCTTATCCTTTGCATCCCTTCAACGGGGGTCTGAAAATATTTTAAAATCCAATTCTCAATTCTATGAAGCGCCTTTACGCTTTAGTTATTTGTATTGCCTGTACTTTTTCTGCTTTGGCTGTCACACGCACTGCTGTGGGCAATGCCGGCAACGGCTGGAGCAATGCTTCAAACTGGAGCCCGGCCGGCGTGCCGCAAGCCGGTGACACAGTTATCATTCTTTCAGGTTTTACATTAAGTGTAAAAGGAACCGTGTACAGCAGTCCTTTACCCCTTCTTATTGTTGAAATCAACGGCACGCTCAATTTCCAACCCTCCGGAAGATTGCAATTAGCGGCTGGCAGTATGGTAAATATTTATTCGCCCGGGTTAATTAATTCAACTAACTCATCATCTGAAATTCTCAGCATTAACGGCATTACAAAATTCAGCGGGCAGACTGACGGCAGCATTTCCATACCCAGTTATGCATCGAATGCAACCGGCACATCGCCCAACGGATTTGTTCCATTTGTTTTACCCGTAAAACTGGTAAGCTTTACTGCCGAAAAAAAGGAATCTTCTGTATTGCTGAAATGGATAACAGCCGCGGAAATTAACAGCGATAAATTTCAAATTGAAAAAAGCACAGATGGTAATAATTGGGCAATCATCAGCACGACTGCAGCAGCAGGTAATTATTCAGGATTAAGCACCTATTCTGCTTCCGATATTTTTCCTTCATCCGGCGCCAACCTGTACCGGCTGAAATCTGTTGACAGGGACGGGAAATATGAATACTCCCGGATACTGAATGTTTACTTTTTGGATAAACCCGGGAAAATTATTGTCAGCCCCAACCCGGCTACAACCACGCTGAGTATCTTCTTACATAATAATTCCGGCAGCACCGCCGATCTGCAACTGGTTAATCAAACAGGGCAACAAGTAAAACATCTTGCCGTTGCAGCCGGCACCAGCGCCTTGACATTGGACATAGCTGACCTGGCAAAAGGACTTTACGTGCTGGTAGTGACAGAAGCGGGCAGTAAAAAATACAGTTTGCCTGTGATAATAAGATAACATCGCTTCCCTTTCTGCTTTATATGTATATATTGACAATAACCCGGTTCTGCCCGAATCATTAAGTGGTTTCTTATTATTTTTGATGAAACCAATTGCATGATCCAGCGAATTCAATCAGTATGGCTGCTGCTTGCAGCATTCAGCGCCGCACTTACTTACAGGTTTCCGTTTTACAGCGGAAATAAAACAACCACAGAAAATAAACCAGAATTCGAAAAACTCGTTGCTTCTTCCCATTTCCTTCTGCTTATTTTCACTGCAATTCTTGTAGCCGGATGTATTGCCATTATTTTTTTATATAAAAACAGGAAGCAGCAGTTGTGGCTGACCCTAGCTGCAGCCGGCCTGTCCGCTCTGGATATTATTATTTATTTCAGCCAGCTGAAAAAATTTACTGACGGCACCCTCTCATTCAGCGCTGCGTTTTCTTTTGCCATTCCTGTATTGCTGTTGCTTGCTGCCCGCGGCATCTGGAAAGATGAAAAGCTGGTGAAAAGCCTCGACCGCCTGCGGTAATCAAATGTACTTTGCCGTGTAACTTTCTTTTACTTTTTTCAGGTCGGCCGGTTTGCCGGCAAATAAAATGTTTCCGCCTTCGTCTCCCGCTTCGGGTCCCAAATCAATCACCCAGTCGGCATTGCGGATAACATCAGGATTATGTTCGATAACGATAATGGAATGCCCCTGCTCGATAAGTGCATGGAAGGAAGCCAGCAGTTTTTTTATATCGTGGAAATGGAGACCGGTGGTTGGTTCATCAAAAATGAAAAGAAGTTTACCGTTGTTTCCTCCTCTTCCTTTACCAAGAAATGAAGCTAATTTCACCCGTTGTGCTTCGCCGCCGGAAAGTGTGTCAGACGACTGGCCCAGTTTAATATAACCAAGACCGACATCACTCAGCGGAAGTATACCTCTGACGATGGCCGGTTCTTCGGCAAAAAAATTGATGGCTTCATCCACACTTAGCTCCAGCACATCGAATATATTTTTGTCTTTATACTTTACTTCCAGCACTTCTTCTTTAAACCGCCGGCCGCCGCAGGCTTCACAAACCAGGTGCACATCGGCCAGGAACTGCATTTCCACCACCTGCTCGCCTTCACCCTTGCAGGTGTCGCAGCGGCCACCATCCACATTAAATGAAAAATGTTTAGGCTCAAAGCCCCGCATTTTACTCAGGGGTTGTTTTGAAAACAGATCCCGTATTTCATCATAAGCTTTAATATAAGTCACCGGATTACTGCGGGATGATTTGCCAATGGGGTTCTGATCCACCAGTTCTATCTGCGAAATACTATCCACATCGCCGGTGACAGCTTTATGCAAACCCACTTTATCAGAAAACTCACCTTTCAATTTTTGCAGGGCAGGATAAAGAATGTGTTTTACCAGCGTGGTTTTACCGCTGCCGCTTACCCCGCTTACCACGCAAAGCAGGTTGAGCGGAAATTCTACCGTAATATTTTTGAGGTTATGCTGCTTTGCGCCTTCCACTCTGATGGAGCGGTTCCATTTCCTCACGGTTTTCGGGGGTTCTATTTTTAATTCGCCTTTCAGGTACTTGCCGGTAAGGCTCTTTGGATTTGAAATAATATCATCATAATTCCCTTCGGCCACTATCTCGCCGCCAAGGTGCGATGCCAGCGGTCCCATATCAATGATGTGATCGGCTTCACGCATCATCATTTCATCATGCTCTACTACTACAACCGTGTTGCCAAGATCACGCAGTTCTTTTAAAACCCGCACCAGGTTGGCAGTATCTCTTGAATGCAGGCCAATGGATGGTTCGTCGAGTATGTAAAGCGAATTAGTGAGATTGCTGCCGAGACTTCTTGTTAGTTGTATACGCTGGCTTTCGCCGCCGCTGAGTGTGTTGGCCAGGCGATTCAAAGTAAGATATCCAAGCCCGACATTGAGTAATGTAGAGAGCCGGTTATTTATTTCAAGCAAAATGCGTTTGGCCACCTGTGTATCATATTCAGAAAGCTGTGACTCCAGTTCGTTAAACCATTTCTTCAGTTCCTTTACCGGCATTTCGCTCAGCTCGCCAATATGTTTGCCGTTAATTTTTACATACAAAGCTTCTTTACGCAGGCGATAGCCTTTACAGTCGGGGCATTGTGTTCTTCCCCGGTAGCGGCTCAGCAACACCCGGTACTGCACTTTGTAGAGTTGCGCCTCTACATCCTTGAAAAAATCATGGATGCCGATGCCATCAATACCCTCCCATAATAGCTGGTACTGCTTGTCGGTGAGGTCGCCAATGGATTTATGAATGGGAAATTTTTCTTTTGCAGACACTTTAATAAACTGCTTTCGCCACCAATCCAATTTTTCGCCGCGCCAGGGTGCCACGGCACCCTCATACACACTCAGACGCCGGTCGGGAATCACCAGGTCGGCATCAATGCCCAGCACCTGGCTGAAACCTTCGCAGGTGGGACAGGCGCCATAGGGATTATTAAATGAAAAAAGATTAGGCGATGGTTCTTCAAACTGCATTCCGTCCAGCTCGAAGCGGTTGTTGAAGTGCAGCTGTGATGTTTGATGTCTGATGCTTGCCCTCCGAAGCATTAGCGAAGGAGGGCCGGATGTCTGATATCCGGCTTCCGACTTCTGCCCCGAACGTTCGGGGCCGGCTTCCGATTGCACTTCAAGAAAAACATCCCCCTCCCCCTCATAAAAAGCGGTTCCGATGGAATCGGACAGGCGATGAATATCATCTTCGTCAAATTTCTTTACAACTATTCTGTCAACAAGAACAAAGGCTGTCAGTTGTGAGTCGTGCGTTGTGAGTATTTTTTTTAAGTCCTTATCCGGTTTCTCAAGCAGCTCTTCCATCCTGTGAATTGTCCCCGTCTCACGATTCACGTCTGGCGCTTCACGAACGTAGATTCTGGAAAATCCCTTCTGCACCAGGATGTTCAGCTCCTCCCTCATTTCCCGGTTTTTATGTTGCTTAAAAGCAATCAGGATAAAAACCCTGTAGCCTTCGGGCAATTTGCTGATGGCATCCAGCACATCTTTCACATCGTCTTTTTTAACCTGCCGGCCCGAAACAGGTGACCATGTTTTTCCAATTCGGGCAAATAAAAGCCGGAGGTAATCATAAATTTCCGTCATGCTGCCCACCGTACTGCGGGGTGTTCGGGTAATCACTTTCTGCTCGATGGCAATGGCGGGGCAAAGCCCTTTAATGTAGTCCACATCAGGCTTGTTCATGCGGTTGAGAAACTGGCGGGCATAGGCACTCAGGCTTTCGGCATAGCGGCGCTGGCCTTCGGCATAAAGCGTGTCAATGGTAAGAGAAGATTTTCCCGAGCCGGAAACTCCCGTAACCACCACAAGCTTGTTTCTCGGTATTCCGATACTGATGTTTTTGAGATTATGCACCCGGGCACCGTGAATAAAAATCACATCAGTGCCGGGTACTTTCACCCTTTCTGCATCGGACTTTTTCGATTCGATGATTTGCATGAAGAGGACAAATTTAAGCTGAGTGGTTAGAAATCAACCGAATCCTTAACATTTCATTTCAAAAAAAGTTGGGAACTTCAAAAGCCGCGTTTGGCGGAACCGAAATTTGACATATTTTTATTGTCCGTTAAAACAATATCCTTCAATCAGAAAATTTTCTCGCCTATCGAACTGATAAATCTACACTGAACAAATTTTACGTATCACTTTTTATTTACTGAAAAACCGAAACCAATATCCAAAAAGTCTGAACCGGACAACCGGGCAGGCAACCACCAAAAAACCGTTTATGAAAGCTTTTGCTAAAAAAACAGACCATGAACTCATCCACCTTTTTGTGGATGGAAACAATGAAGCGCTGGAAACCCTTGTGCTCCGTCATAAGGACAAGCTGTACACCTCAATCCTTTTCCTTGTAAAAGACAAGTACCTGGCCGAAGACATTTTCCAGGATGTATTTATCCGTATCATTGACACTATGCGCAGCGGCCGCTACACCGAGGAAGGAAAATTTCTGCCCTGGGCCATGCGTATAGCCCACAACCTTTGTGTAGATCATTTCCGTAAAGTAAAAAGAACCCCTACCATCAAAAACAGCGAAGACAAAGATATTTTTGAAGTGCTGAACTTTTCTGAAGACAGCGCCGAAACAAAAATGATGAAGCGCCAGAGCTACAACCGTGTACGGGATATGCTCGACCGCCTGCCCGAAGACCAGCGGGAGGTGATCATACTGCGGCACTATGCCGATATGAGCTTTAAGGAAATTGCCGCCATGACCAACTGCAGCATCAATACGGCGCTCGGCCGCATGCGCTACGGCCTCATCAACCTGCGCAAACTGATGGTGCAAAAACAAATCGCTTTGTAATACTTTTAGAACAGCTGCTACTTCTTTAAATTCCTGTAAGTATCCAGGCCGCATTGCAGCCATTCGATGAACTCATCCGCATCGGGAGTGTAAAACTTTGTTTTGGTTAGCGCCACCTGGCCGGGGGTAATTATGGCGTATTGCGGCTGTGAAGTAGCGCCGAAATTTTCCGTTTGGAAAGTTGACCATTTATCGCCGACAGTAATAATTGATTTTTCCTGGCCGTAGGAAGTTTTGTAAACCGTTTGTTCTGTCAGTGGCAGTTTTCTTCTTTCATCCACGTACAACGAAACCACTACAAATTCATTCCGCATCAGGCTGTCAACAATTTTATTTGGCCACACTTTTTCTTCCATCCGGCGACAGTTTACACAGGCCCAGCCGGTAAAGTCAATCAGCACAGGCTTGTTTTCGTTTTTGGCCCTGGTCAATGCGCCGGCATAATCATTCTGCATAGGTTCAAAAATTTCCTGGTGCTTCTTTTCAGAATGGTAAAGACTGTAAGTGGTTCGCGGCGGCGGAAACCCGCTAATCAATTTGAGGTCGGCATACTTTGTATTTGACAATCCCGGAAGCAGGTAAATTGCAGCCGAAGCAAAAAGGACGATAAAAGCAATACGGGTAAAAGAAAATTTCCGTACCGGACTGCTGTGTGGAAATTTTAATTTGCCCAGCAAATACAAAGCAGTAAGCAGGGCAATCAGTACCCACAACCCTATAAACACTTCCCGTTTCAGCAAACCCCATTGTTTTACAAGGTCGGCATTAGAAAGAAACTTTACCGCCAGCGCCAGTTCAATAAAGCCCAGCACCACTTTCACATCTGTCATCCAGCCGCCGGATTTTGGCAGCGAATGCAGCCACGCCGGAAACAGGGCAAACAAGGCAAAGGGCAAGCCAAGTGCAATACCGAAGCCCGCCGCACCTGCGGTAAGCGACCATGCGCCCTGGTCGGCCACACCTACCAGCAACGTGCCGAAAATAGGCCCGGTGCAGGAAAATGAAACGATAGCCAATGTACCGGCCATAAAAAAGATTCCGCCGATATTTCCTAATCCTGATTTGGCATCCATTTTATTGGCAAGACCTGCAGGCAGCCCTATTTCAAAATAGCCGAAGAATGAAATGGCAAACACAACGAAGATGACAAAAAATAAAAGATTCAGCCATACGTTGGTTGAAATATTATTGAATATCTCCGGGCTAATAGCCTTATTGGCTACATGAAAGGGCAACGTGATAAGCACATAAATCAGGAAAATAAACAGGCCATACAGCACAGCATTTGTTATACCCTTATTCCTGTGATGCGATTTTTTGGTAAAAAAAGAAACCGTAACCGGTATCATGGGAAACACACAGGGCGTAACCAATGCAATGAGGCCTCCGAGAAGTCCCAGAAGAAAAATGCGGATGATACTTTTGTTTTTTGTACCCTCATCGCCGCAGGGGCTTACGGGGTTGTTGATGTCGATTGAAGCTACTTTAATATCATTGCCTGCAGCTACCCCTCCTTCAAGCATTACATTAAAATTTAAAGGCAGGTCGGAAAGAAATTCATCATTTTTGCCATAAAAATAAGTAAGCCTGCCCTGCAGCTGAGCGGGTACTGTTCCTTTAATATTCACTACGGCTTTCCATGTCGTTTGTCCTTCGAAAACTTTTACAATGGTGTTTTCAAATATCGGGCTGCCTAAAGTTTTTGATTCACCGCTGTCAAGTAAACTGCCCTCAACAATAATGGCCGAATCAGAAAAGGTGAGCTCCACTGTTTTTACACCACCCGGTTGCTGGTTGGGGGCGTACAGTTGCCAGCCGTTGGCGCCGGTTGTGGAAAAAATCAGTTCATATTTTCCCTCGCTTATTTTTTTGCTGGAATAATTCCAGTGGTAAACTGCAACCGTGTCCTGCGCAGCGGAAAAAAAGGAAAGCAGCGTGGCTAAAAACAGAATAAAAGTTGTGGTAAAAAATTTCGGCATAACAACTATTTAAAAAAAACGAGTTCTCACACAGGGAACTCGTTATTTACAAAAAAATCTATCCCATGGTTTAGTTCAGGGCCACTTTAAAGTTTACAGTTTTGGGCGGCAGGCATTTTTTGTCATCACAGGTCTGGTACTCTACGCTGCCGCTGAAGTTTGTCTTCACCTTGCCTTTGAGTTTCACCACCTGAACAAAATCTACTTTTTTTGAATATTGGTTGGCAGAAAGATCCAGCTCTTTATCATGAAATTTTTCCAGCTTTCCTTCTTCTTTTATTTTTCCAACCACCAAAATCAGCGGGTTGCTGTTGAAGGAAAAAGTGGTGGGGATGGCTATGGCATCTTCGGGTTGGGTTTGCGAGTACAGGTGCCACCCGGCCTGGATGCTGGCTGTCATCCTGATTTCATAATTTCCGTCAGCCAGTTTTTTCGAAGTAAACGACCATTTTACGGGATCCTGGCCGGCAGCCGTCATTACGGCTGACAAAAACAAGCTTGCGAATAATACCTTCATCATTTTTTCTTTTTGAGATGCAAAAATCGGAACGCTGGTTTTATCACTTTGTAAAAATTCCTTTGCAAAGATTGCAAAAGATTCCGGGAGTATGTGTAATGAATTTGACGAAAGAATCAAAACACATTACAGAAACAGCGGTTTAACCCACCAATACTTCATCCATTAACAGGTTCTTAAGAATTTCACGGCCATCGGTATTGCCAAGTATTTCCGAAGTGGCCCTTTCAGGATGGGGCATCATGCCAAACACATTGCGGCCTTCATTGCAGATACCGGCAATGTTGCGGATGGCGCCATTGGGGTTGGCTCCCGGCGTTATGCGGCCATTTTCATCACAATAATAAAATATCACCTGCCCGCGGGCTTCCAGTTTGTCCAGCGTTTTTTCATCGGCATAGTAACGACCTTCTCCGTGTGCAATGGGAATTTTATAAACCCGGCCAGGGGCATTAGTAAGAAATATATTTTTACAGGCAAATTGCTGGTGACCATTGCGCAATAAAGCTCCCGGTAATAAATGTGATTCACACAGAATCTGGAACCCGTTGCACACGCCAAACACTTTGCCGCCGGCATGGGCAAAATCAATCACACTTTGCATCATCGGGCTAAACCGGGCAATGGCGCCGCAGCGCAGGTAATCGCCATACGAAAAGCCGCCGGGCAGAATGATGCAATCCTCGGTGGAAAACATGCTGAGGTCACGGTCTTTATGCCAGAGCATCATCACTTCCTGGCCCATGTCGTACTTCAGGGCATCATGCATGTCGCGGTCGCAATTGGAGCCGGGGAAAACAACAACGCCGAATTTCATAATATGGGTTTGAGTCAGAAAGGACAAAGATATTTCAGATTGCTGATTTTCGGTTTCAGATTTATAAAAAACTGTTCATAGGCAGTTGATTCAATCCAAAATCAAAAATCTTAAACCCGGAATTCACCACCCCGGTCCGCCATACTGGTAAATTATGATGTAGAGGACGGTAATCCAGAAAATGGCTGCCGGCAGCCAGCGCTGCGGCGGATACAGATAAGTGAACGAGTGAAAAGCAGCAAATGGTATGGTGATGAGTATCCAGTTTTCAAAATCCGGGGAATTGTTATTCAAAAAAGGGATAAAAAGTGCAAAGAGCAGGTAAGTAAGCACCAGGCTCCAGTTTTTACGTACCTGTATGAGCATTTTTCGCAGGTTTTCCTGCACATAATAGCCCCCGATAAGGAATGGCACAATCAATAATAACCCCGAAAGCGCAAGCCACAATGATTGGCCGGGAGCAGGCAAAGCAATGGATACAGGCTTCAGTAATTTTTGCCACGACCACTCACCAATAATAAAAAGATAAGCTGCATGAAAATAATAGGGCGTAGTAACACCCAACAGGCAAATCAGCCATTCATTCAACCGCACCGTACGCATTACCATCAGCGCCAGGATGAGCCAGAGCAGCAACACCAGCGACGGAAAAAAAAGAAACGAGCAGATACCTACCAGCAGCCCGATATTGAAAATGGCGCCCTTGATGCTGTATTGATTGTACAGCCTGAACAAACCTGCAAACACCGGAAGCAGCAGCGAATTGACCAGCAGGGGCGCCGAAAAATAATTCCACTCCGGCATAAGCGATGTAATTAGCAGGTAAGCCAAAGCCGGCAAAAAGTTTATACGCTGCATCATGCGGTTACTGTTGATCAGCCGGCTTAGCTGCAGTGCCTGGGTAAACAACAGCAGGTAAGTGATGCTGCCAAAAAGTAATGCCTTATTTACAGTGAAAGATTCCAGCAGCATTACAATTTCGCGGTACAGGAATGCTTCAGTACCGGTAAGCGTTGGCGAAGTTGTATTTGTAAATACGGGCAATTTGATAAGAATGCCCAATACAAAAAGAAAAAGAATGTTTGCCGGGGTTTTTTGTTTGAACAGGCCTATCACAGAATTAGGATTGTAAGTAGTGAGTGGTCAGTTGTGAGTGAATAGCCTGCATCCAATGATTTATTTTACTTATCAATCACAACTCACAACTCACCATTTCAGTTAAATTCAATTTTGGCAAAGCAAATATAATTACGGAAAAAGCAGGGAACAATAAATTGCCTTGCACTCACCTGCTTGCCGTACTTGGGCATAAACTCATGGCCCCTGTCAAGGTTTTTCAATGTCGGGTTCCGGTTGATTTGGCCGTCGGGTGAAAGAGTGAAATCATTCAGCAGCAGGTTTCGTTTTTCCTGCAGGTTAAAAAGAAAATGCAGCTGCCCGCCGGTATTCATCACCTGGTACGAAATGCGGTCATCGGACTCATCATCAAACTGGCCTTTTGCAATTACATTGTTCCAGAGCAGGCTGCCGGCACTGTCAAAAGAAAAGATGATGACATTATCGGCATGATACCGCACAGCCTGGCTGCTGCTGCCGCCGCGGCGCCACCACCAGCTGCTGTAGTAAGGCGAATAATAATAATAATCCATCGGGTAAAGAAAGGGTGAACCATAAAGATAATCCCAGCGGTTCCAGGCAGTGCTGCGTGATGTAGTATAATATGCCTCGGCATCTATGAGGAACCCGCCGTCTCTTTTGATAACGATATTGCGTATGAAATAATCATTAAAGGCCATTTTGAAGTTGGCGTCGCCTTTGGCTTCGCGGCGCAGGTCTTCGCTGAACTCGAAGGCTTTTTCCAGTTCGGGTTTCAGGTCGCTCCTGTTCAGCGCCAGGAAAAACAGCCCTTCGATATTGCCTCTTTTTTGCCCGTAATAAAATGCGCTGAGCATGTAGCGCTTGTTATAGTTATCCACTTTTACCCGCAGCTCGTCAAGATAAATTTTTTCCAGGCTGATTTTGTAATAACTGAACGAATCTTCCATGGCTCTTTTTATTACCATGTAAGCCCTGGAAATGCTTTCGTTGGAAGTGCGGTGAAATTTTGAAAACAGCAGGTTGCCATCATTATCTATGGTAAACTCACCCAGGTGATCATTCCGTTCTTCCATGGGCATGGTGATGGCCGAACGTTTCAGCAATTCCAGCTTGTCATTATAAAGTTTGGTGGTGATGAGAAACCGGTCCCGGTTTTTGCTGTTGATTTTAAAAATGATGATGCGCTGTTTATCCTCGCTTGACAGCGCCGTATAAATTTTATTGTTGGGCGACCCGCCAATCAGCGAAGTATCGAGCTCCACCGGTTCTGAAATTTTTTTACCTGCAGCATCCAGCTTTACGACGGCACAGTGTATAATATTTCTCTTCTGGTACTGGTAAATCATGTAGATAAAATCAGGGTAAGGGAAAAAATCTACATTAATCATCCGTTCATCGGGCAGGTATTCGTGTTTCACTTTTTGAAGCAGCTTCATTTCATTATCATAAAGGCAGATGTAATTCTCGCTCCTGATTTTTTTATAAATAAGATAATTGTTTCCCATGCGCCCGATGATTTCAAAATCTATTCTTCGTGAATCGTCTTTGTCCGGTTCAGATATCAAAATCCGTTGTGCAGTAAGGGATGAAAAGAATGATTGTAAGCCAAACAGCAAAACAAGCAACCCGCAGCATTTCATAGAAGTATTTTTTATACATTAAAGTTACAGGATGTCAGTCAATTTCAGCCCCGTGCCCGGACGAAAATGAGGCATAAATAATGAATTTTTACATGGAAGGTTTTACCGATGCAAGGGCAACTTATTTTTTTACTTAAAAAAGTAAGCTGCCTTGCAAACCGTGTTACACCGGTTTGAATTCATTTTTTTTCCCTATACCTTTGAGGGTTAATTCGTACACCTGATCTGTACAGGCTAAAAAGAAAAATTTTTTGTGAGAATCCCCACCAATAGAGTTACACTTGCTGGATTAATCGTTGCCATCGGTATCATATACGGAGACATAGGAACCTCACCCCTGTATGTGCTGAGCGCTATTGTCAAAGGAAGGACTATTTCGGAAGATCTTATCCTGGGTTCTCTTTCCTGCATCATCTGGACGCTGACACTCCAAACCACCATCAAGTATGTAATCCTTACTCTGCGTGCCGATAATAAGGGAGAAGGCGGCATGTTTTCATTGTTTGCGCTTGTACGGCGACATGGCAGGTGGGCAGTATTTCCCGCCATGGCCGGTGGCGCTGCGGTACTATCCGAAGGCATTATCACCCCGCCCATCTCAGTCACATCGGCTATTGAAGGTTTGAAACAAATAAACGTCTTTCATGATATCAGCCAGTGGACAATTGTGGGTATCGTGCTGGTCATACTTGTTATTTTATTTTTCCTACAGCAGTTCGGCACCGCTTCCATCGGTAAATCATTCGGGCCCGTAATGCTGGTTTGGTTTACCATGCTCACCATTCTTGGCTTAAGTCATATCCTGGATGATATCCGGGTGCTGAAAGCATTCAATCCCTATTATGCCATTGAGCTGCTCACCCGCTACCCGAAAGGTTTCTGGATTCTGGGAGCCGTATTTCTGTGTACTACCGGCGCCGAAGCGCTCTACAGCGACCTGGGCCACTGCGGCCGGGGCAATATCCGTATGTCATGGATTTTTGTAAAAACCAGCCTTATACTGAATTATCTTGGACAAGGCGCCTGGTTACTTACTCATTCCGGTTCGTCTATCGGCGAATTAAATCCTTTTTATGCCATCATGCCCGATGGCTTCAGGCCCGTGGGCATCATCATTGCCACTGCCGCCACCATTGTAGCCAGCCAGGCATTGATCTCCGGTTCATTCACGCTGATAAGCGAAGCCATGCGGCTGAACCTTTGGTCAAAGCTTAAGATTAATTATCCCACAGAGGAAAAAGGACAGTTGTTCATACCGGCTGTCAATATGCTGCTCTTCCTCGGTTGCTGCGGTGTGGTGCTGTATTTTCAGAAATCGCAAAACATGGAAGCAGCCTACGGGCTTACTATCAACTTTGGCATGCTGATGAACACCACGCTTTTTTCATATTACCTGGTTACACATCGTACACCTACCCGGTGGGTGATTCTTTACCTGGGTGTTTATCTTACTGTGGAGCTTTCGTTTTTGGTGGCCAACCTGAATAAATTCCTGCATGGTGGTTATGTGTCGTTTGTCATCGGCGGTATTCTTTTCCTCATCATGTATGTGTGGTACCGGGCCCGTAAAATCAAGAACCGGTATGTGGAGTTTGTAAGGCTGGAGCACTACATCCCAAAAATACAGGAGCTGAGCAATGATAAGTCGGTACCGAAATATTCCACGCACCTGGTGTATATGACCAGCGCCAATAATCCGAAAGAGATCGAGCATAAAATCATTTATTCCATTTTAAATAAAAAACCCAAGCGGGCCGATATTTACTGGCTGGTGCATGTGGATACGCTGGACGACCCCTACACCAGCGAGTACAAAGTGGAGCATATCATTCCCAACGATATCATCCGGGTGGACCTGCGCCTCGGTTTCAGGGTGGAGCCACGGGTTAACCTGATGTTTAAAAAAGTGGTGGAGGACCTGGTGGCCAATAACGAAGTGAACATCTACAGCCGCTACGACAGCCTGGAGCGAAGCAATACTGTGGGCGACTTCCAGTTTATAGTAATGGAAAAATACCTGAGCCAGGATAATGAACTCCCCTTCTGGGAGCGGGTGGTGATGAAAGTTTATTTCTGGATAAAAGAAATCAGCCTGAGTGAAGAAAAAGGATTCGGCCTTGATATTTCCAATGTGATGGTGGAAAAATTCCCGCTGATCGTGGCGCCTGTTACTACTATAAAACTCAAACGGGTAATGGAAGAAGATTAACGGGCATCTTCTTTTAAATTCATTTACTTTAGACATATCAAATCACCGCCCTTGCCCGGAATCGTTTTTTATATCGCTGGCGGAATTATTCTGCTTTCCATTCTTGCTTATTTTTTCCAGGATAAACTGATCTTCAAACCGGAAAAACTTAAGCAGGATTTTGAATTCCGCTACGATATTCCATTCCAGGAATATTTTTTTGACATCGAACCCGGTGTCCGCATCAACGGGCTGCATTTTTACAGGGAGCATCCGCAGGGGCTCATCCTGTATTTTCATGGCAATACAAGAAGTATAAAAGGCTGGGCCCGGTATGCTAAAGATTTTTACCGCTACAATTACGATGTGGTGCTGGTTGACTACCGCGGTTTTGGCAAAAGCACGGGGCGGCGAAGTGAAAAGGAAATGCTCAGCGACATGCAGTTTGTTTATCAAAAACTGAAAGAACAGTATGGTGAAGAACACCTGATTATTTATGGCAGAAGTCTCGGCAGCGGCTTTGCCAGCAAACTGGCGGCCGACAACAATCCCCGTTACCTGATTCTGGATGCGCCGTATTACAGTTTCAGAAAAGTGGTGGAACGGTTTTTACCCATACTGCCGGTGCGGTGGGTGTTGCGGTATCACCTGCGCACCGATAAATGGATGCAGCAGGTAAATTGCCATACCTACATTCTGCATGGCACCAAAGACTGGCTGATACCCATATCGCACAGTGAAAGACTGCAGAGACTGAACCCCCGTAAAATTACCCTTATACGCATACATGGCGGGCATCACAATGATCTTCCTTCGTTTGACGAGTATCACAATTTTATCCGGGATATTTTAAAATACTGAAGACAGTTGCCACAGAATGCAGATTACCGGATTCGCTCCTGTTAAGATTTCACTAATTAACCCGCTTTAAATTTTCCCGGAAAGAGTTTTGAACGTATTAAAGTAAAGCGACGTCTATGAAAAAAATTTACTCTTCAGTTGTTTTTGCCGGGATTATATTATTAACAGCAGGTTGCAAATCGGCAGCCAAACTATACGACAAGGGGAACTACGATGAAGCCGTGGAGCTGGCAGTAAAAAAACTGCAAAAGAAAACGGGTGATGACGAAACCATTGCCCTATTGCAAAATGCTTACCGCTACGCCGTGAACGATCATGAAAACCTTGTCCGTCAGCTCAGCGATAACAGTAATGAACTGAAATGGGAATGGATTTACAGCGAATATGCTTCACTCCAGAAACTTTACGAAGCCATACGCCGTTCGCCGGATGCAATGGCTGTTGTTCATGCAAAAGATTATTCGGGCTACCTGGATACCTATAGCGATAAAGCCGCCGGTGTGCGGTACCAGCGGGGACTGCAGTGGATGGAGAAAAATGATAAAATGAGTTTCCGGAATGCCTACAATGAATTCAATGCCGCTTTACGCTTCCGGCCGGCCGACAGGACGTTGACGGAAAAAAGAAAGGAAGCATATGAAAATGCCGTTATCAATGTAGTGGTGATGCCTTTTGATAATTATCGCTACCGGTACAGCTCGTACAACGATTATGAATTCAAAAATTTTGAGAATGAATTGCTCAACCAGCTTCGTTATCACACGGGCAATCAGTTTGTAAAAGTTTACAGCCTGTGGGAAGCCCGCAGCCGAAACATACGGCCTGACCAGTTTATTGATTTCCGGTTCACTACTTTCAACACGGGCAGGATAAAAGATGAAAACCACACAAGAGAAGTATCAAAAGATGTGGTGGTAAAAGAAACTGTGTACAGACCGGACTCGGTAGTAAAAGAATATAAAAAAGTATTTGCCAGGATAACCACTACCAAAAGAACTATTCAATCCGATGGCATTTTGCAGATCAACATCCGTGATGCCGAAGGCCGCTGGCTGTGGAGCGATGATATTCACGGCAATCATAACTGGCATACCGAATTTGCAACGTTCACCGGCGACGAAAGAGCTTTAAGCGACAGTGATAAGGAGCTGGTAAACCGCAGGCACCAAAGCCCGCCCCATGAGGACGAAATTATCCGGCACATCATAAATGAAATCAACAGCAGCATCAGCAGCCGCATCAGGAATTATTACAGTCGTCTGTAATACCTCCCCCCTCTCCCTTCGGCAGAGGGGCCGGGGGGCGAGGGTTACCTTTTTTATTTCATCTTTGCAGCAATGAGCGGCACATGGACAAAAAAAGTTTTCACCGGGCTGAAGATTTTGCTTCTTGTATATATAGCCGGCGGTATCGGTTTGTATTTTCTGCAAGACTATATTCTTTTTCACCCCGTATCGCTGGAGCGGGAGCATAAATATGATTTTCCTGAAAAACACCGCGACATCAATATCCCCGTGGATGAAAATTCGAACCTGAACATTATCCAGTTTTTTTCTACCGATACCGTAACCAAAGGCGTAGTGCTTTATTTTCATGGCAATAAGAAAAATATTTCCCGGTACGCCAAATACCCGCCCTACTTTACCCGCCACGGGTACGAAGTGTGGATGATTGATTATCCCGGCTTTGGCAAAAGTACAGGCCGCTTTACCGAACAGACACTTTATGAGTGGGCCGGCTTCATGTACCGCTTTGCCCGCAGCCGCTTTGCTGCCGACAGCATTATTATTTATGGTAAAAGCATGGGCACCGGCATTGCGGCACAGCTGGCATCCGTACAGGCCTGCAAAAGACTGGTACTGGAAACACCTTACTATGATTTTCCATCCGTGGTAAAACATTACCTGCCTTTTTATCCTGTTGACCGGATGATCCATTACAAAATGCCGACGCATGAATACCTCAAAAAAGTAATTGCACCGGTCACTATACTGCAGGGAAAGGATGACAGGGTGATAACTTACCGTAATGCCAGTCGCTTAAAAAAATATTTGAAACCGGGTGATGAATTTGTAACTATTGAAGACGGCAGCCACAATGATTTGTTCAGGTTTGAAGAAACGATTCAGAAGTTGGATTCACTGTTGAGAAATTAATTCACTCCTCCAGTACCACCTTATTCTTCCCCACCTTCAGCTTATACCCCACTCCCACTTTCAGCGCATAGTTTTCTTTTTCGTGGCTCACAGGAAAACCGAAGCAAACCGGGTAGTCGTACTCCTTTACCGCATCGCGGATAATTTCGTAAGCGGTTTGGCCAAAGGGCTGCTCGGTGTCTTTCATATCGGTAAATCCGCCCACGATTAGCCCGGCCAGTTTATCCAGCTTGCCGCTGCGCTTCAATTGATACATCATACGGTCAATATTGTAAAGGTACTCGCCTACATCTTCAATAAAAAGCAGGCGGCCTTTGGTTTTTATATCGGAATTGCTGCCGGTAAGATGAGATAACAGAGCCAGGTTGCCGCCGGCCAGTTCCCCCACTCCTTCTCCTTTCCGGTTGTATTCATGCACCGGCACCTGGTATTTTATTTTCTTTCCTTCCAGCGCATTTTTCAGCGATTGCACATATTCATTCTGAAAACCGCTGTCATTAAAAGCATTGGCCATCGGTGCATGCAGCGTGGCGATGTAATAGTTGCGATAGATATGCGCATGCAGGATCGTCACATCGCTGAAGCCGATAATCCACTTGGGTTGTTTTTTGAATTTTGAAAAATCAATCCGGTCAATAATGCGGCTGAGACCGTAGCCGCCCCTTGCGCAGAGAACAGCTTTTACCTCATCATCATCCAGCATCCGCTGAAAATCTTGCAGCCGCTCATCATCCGTACCGGAAAAATAATTGAATTGATTGCCGATGCTGTTCCCGACTTTGGTGGTAAAGCCCCACTCTTCATTCAGCACACGGATGCATTCTGAAACTCTTTCCACCGGCATGAAACCGGCCGGGCAAACCAACCCGATGCAATCGCCATTTTGAAGGTAAGGGGGGATTTTTATCATTATTTTATTCCTTTTATAATCGCTTTAAATTCAGCAGTATTCACAATCTGCATAAATCCCTTTTTTCATAGTCGTTTGAATAACTTTCTATCCCCCGACCAAAACAATCCGGCTAAAGCCAAAGCCAGTGCTACATAAATTGTGTCTTTGGGGTCAATATCACTTGTCAGATGCCATGTTTTCTTATAAATGTTATCACTTATTTCATCGTCATTTAAGATAATTATCTTCTCAATCAATAAGGAAAGGTTTTCATCAAACTCTTTTTCCGTAATATCATTTTCAGAAATAAGTAAGCGTCGTCTGCCTGCAACTTCTTTCAATACAAATTCCGGGGCTGCAAAATCAATGTGAAGTTTTTTATTAAGGATGATAGAAGCAATCTCTCTTTTAATATTCAGAATGCTGCTGATGATGATATTGGCATCAACAACTATAACCATGAAAATTTTCTTTTCTTCTTTAATTTTTCCCATGCGGCAGACGTTACGTCATCAGCCAGCTCCCGGATTCTTTTTGCAGACATCCTTTTTGGTTTTTTACGGCGGGAAGGAGATAAAAGACTTACTACTTGTTCCAATTCATCTTTTTTTAGCCTTCGGGAAACGATAATGGTAGTTTTATTTCTTTCCTGTTTTGTTCTGATCGTTTGCATGGTTTAAAATTAAACAATTTCATCCAAAATTACTTTCTCCTCACCCACCTTCAACCGGTGCCTCACCCCGCACTTCAGCGCAAAATTATTTTTCTGATGACCTGCCGGGAAATCAAAGCAAACAGGATAATTGTATGCTTTCACTTTTTCCAGTACCACATCCTGCAGCGTTTTGCCAAAATCATCTGCATCCTCATCTGTCTTTATTTTGAAACCACCGGCGATGAGCCCTTTCAGATGCGACAGCTTGCCGGTTCGCTTCAGGTGCCAGAACATGCGGTCAATATTGTACATATACTCATTGGTGTCCTCCACAAATAAAATCTTTCCTGCCGTCACCAAATCCGATTTTGTACCGGCAAGTGTTTCCAGTATTTTCAGGTTGCCGCCAACCAATGCTCCTTCTGCTGTGCCCGGTTTATTTTGCCGATTGGGTTCAACTGAATATTTCATCTTCTCTCCGCTCAACGCTTTCCGGATAGATTCGATTGTTTCAATCTGCACGGCTTCGGCCTGGCTCCAGTCTTCAGGAAAGCTGTTGCACATTTTGGAATGAAGGGAAGCAATGCCCAGGTTCCTGTTTATATGCGAATGAAAAACCGTGATGTCGCTGAAACCAATTATCCATTTTGGCCTGGCTTTGAATTTTTCCCAGTTCAGTTTATCAATTATCCGCACGGCGCCGTAGCCGCCTCTTGCACACATGATGGCTTTTATCTTCGGGTCATCCAGCATCTGCTGAAAATCATTTGCTCTTTCTTCATCCGTTCCGCCAAAAGTGAAATCCCGCCTGCCAATTGTTTCACCAGTTTTTATTTTATAACCCCACTCTTCCATTTTTTTAACGGCCGGCTGTATCTCTTCAGCCATGATGTATCCTGCCGGTGAAGTAATGCCGATGGTATCGCCGGGTTTTAAATAGGGCGGAAGGGAAAAAAAATTTTCCTCTGCACAGATATCGGGAAACCCGGACAGTTTTGAAGCAGCGAGCACAGCCGCTGCCGAGCAGATAAAGTTCTTTCGTTTCATAATTAAAGTTAGCGGAAATCACTTTTTCAGATTATACCCTGCAATGATGCCTGATTAGCGTGGCATGTAACACCGGGGAAGCCGTAACGATACCGGTCATCCATACCGGTGCGACACTTATTTTATTCACTCCCTTTAATTTCAAAAGAAACTGTACATTCACCCACCTTAAAATAAGATCTTCATTAAAAAATTTAATCATGAAACGGATTACAATTCTTTTGCTTGCCCTGTATGCCATGGGAAATCTTGTATTAAACGCACAAACAGCAGATGAAATCATTGCCAAACATATTGATGCGCTTGGCGGTAAAGAAAAACTCAGCCAGTTAAAATCACTTTATACCGAAAACAGCATGGAAGTGATGGGAAGCGCTGCACCCCAAAAGGAATACCTGCTGGAAGGGAAAGGATACAAAACAGAAGTAGAGTTTAACGGCATGAATATTATTAATTGTTTTACGGACAAAGGCGGCTGGCTGATTAATCCCTTGATGGGCGGCTCTGATGCCACAGCGATGCCGGATGCCATTTACAAACCGGGAAAACTGCAGATCTATTTCTGCGGCGGCCTTATGGACTATGCCGAAAAGGGATATAAAGTGGAACTGGCCGGCAAAGAAGGCGAAGCCTATAAAATAAAAATAACCGATGGCAGCAGCGAAACGTATTATTTTATTGATGCCGGCACCTTTTTACTTACCAAAAGCATTGTAAAAAGTGAAATGATGGGGCAGGCCGTGGAGGTAATAACCACTTACTCTGATTATAAAAAAACTGACTTCGGGTTAATGATTGCTTACGCAAAAAATATTGATATGGGGATGATTCAGCTAAATATGAAAACAGATAAAGTGGAAGTAAATAAAGAAATCGATCCTGCCATATTTGAAATGCCCAAATGAATTCTTACGGGTGGAATACAAAAATGCAGCACCGGCATCCATTGTATTTCTATCTGTTGTTCATCGGTACATTCTGGCTGTTTACCCGTTTTATTATGTCCCGCACGAAGGTTATTACCAGGATTTTCGTCCAACGTTTCAAACACAGCTGTATGGAAAGAAAAAAATTTTTAAACACCGGTTTTATCGGGCTTGGCACCATTCTTACGGGCGCAGCTATTACCAGCCATACTAAACAACAACCTGAGCCCCCAAATGATGATTGTGTCATTTCGCCAAGAGAAACCAGGGGCCCCTTCCCTACCAAAACACCGACGGAACTGATGCAGGCCAATATAAAAGCCGACCGCACAGGTGTGGCGTTGCTCATCAACCTGGCCATCGTGGATAAAAACAACAACTGCAAACCGCTGCCCGGCGCCATTGTGGATGTATGGCATTGCGATAAAGAAGGCAATTACTCCGAATACGGCAGCAATTTCCTGCAACGAAAAGATTTTACCTCAGAACATTTTTTGCGTGGCCGCCAGGCTACCGATGCCAATGGCCGGGTTTCATTTATTTCCATTTATCCCGGCTGGTATCCCGGCCGGGCACCGCATATTCATCTTGAAATTTTTAATAAAGAAGGAAAATCATTACTCGTTACACAAGTGGCCTTCCCTGAAGATATTTCAGGTAAAGTTTATTCATCTCCTTTATATGCAGCCCGTGGCACAGCAGATACTCCTAACACGAGGGATAATATTTTTGCCGACAGCCTTACAGATCAAATGGCAGCCATAACCGGTAATACCCGGGATGGTTTTACCCTTACCAAAACCATAGTAGTGAAAACATGAGCCGGCTGACAAAAAAGATATTTGATTAATTTTCCGGTGAAATCATCTATGTGGAAGCCCTGCAAAAAGCCATCACTGCCATTTCTCCGCTTTCGGCTGAAAGCATGACGGAGTTTGTAAATGCCTGGCGACACTGGACAGCGCCGAAAGAATTTGTTTTGCTGAAAGAAAACACGGTAGCCGATTACATTTATTTCATCGAAAAAGGCGTAGCCCGCATTTATTATTATAAAATCGGAAAAGAAATCACCGAGTGGATTGCCATGGATGGGCAGTTCTTTCTTTCCATCAGCAGTTTTTTCCTGCGCCGGCCCAGCCACCTCATCATTCACACCATCGAACGCTCCGAAGTATCCGGCATTCATTATGATGATTTGATCCGGATGGCCGATAAATTTCACGACGTGGAAAGGCTACTGCGCAAAATGGTCACCTGGTCATTAATTCTTTCCCAGGAAAGAATGGAAAGCATCCAGTTTGAATCGGCGCAGCAACGATATGAACGTTTGTTGAAATCGTCACCGCAGATTGTGCAGCGGGTGCCGCTCACCCACATTGCCTCTTTTCTCGGCATCACACTGGAAACGCTCAGCCGCATCCGCTCGGCCCGCTGATACATTTTGATATTTATCAACTCACCCGCTTCTGTTTTACCCTGAACTTTATTGTCCCAAAATTACCTTCCTCCCTGGCAGCAGTGCGCATCCAGGAAGAAGAGTTACCTTTCAACTTCAAAAATCCTTTGGCTAAAACCGGTTCCGGCCTCAGTTAATAACAGCAAATTGATTGCTATGCAGAAAATCATGTCCACATTTTTCTCATTTCTTTTTTTAACAACACTGCATGCCCAGCAAAAAGTAATTCCGCTTTACGATAGCCCGGCGCCCGGCTCCGAAACATGGAACTGGGATGAAGCAGAGAATGACAGCAATTTTTTGCAAATAAAAATTGTGTACAATGTCAGCAAACCCACGCTTACGGTGTTTGCTCCTGATAAGGAAAAATCAAACGGCACAGCAGTCATCATTGCTCCCGGTGGAGCTTTTCATATTCTCTCCGTCAACAGCGAAGGATTTGAAGTAGCCAGGTGGCTGGTGGAAAAAGGTGTGACCTGTTTTGTGTTGAAATACCGTTTGGTGCAAAGCAAAACTACTGAACCTGCTACTGAGTTGTTTGCCAAAATGAGAACAAAGGAATTTGATGAAGACAATAAAAAAGTAATTCCCCTGGCAGTAGCAGATGGAAGAGCAGCGATTGCCTACGTTCGCAAACATGCGAAAGAATTCAACATTCGCCCCGACCGTATCGGCATCATGGGCTTTTCTGCCGGCGGCACGGTGTCGGCAGCCGCAGCATTCGGTTATTCAAGAGATAACAAACCTGATTTTGTTGCACCCATCTATCCCTACTTTCCTTCTTCCATGCACGGAACCGTGTCGGCCGGCACTCCTCCGCTCTTTACTCTAACTGCCACCGACGACCAGTTTGGCTTTGCCACGCACAGCATAGAGCTGTACAATAAATGGCTTGCTGCCAAACTACCTGCCGAAATGCATTTGTACGCAAAAGGCGACCATGGCTTTGGTATGCGCAAGCAAAATCTGCCGACAGATAACTGGATTGAACGTTTTAGCGACTGGCTGGGTATGCAGGGCCTGCTGACAAAAAAAACGGAAGACCCTGCCTTTGTTCCTTTCCTGAAAAAAGAGTTTGTATTTGCTGAAGGGAAAGCGCTGCCCTACCGCATTCTGTACCCGGAGAATTATGATAAAAGCAAAAAATATCCTTTGCTTCTTTTCTTACACGGTGCAGGCGAACGGGGAAATGACAATGAGCTGCAACTGACACATGGCGCAAGATTATTTACAAGTGAAGCAGGCAGAAAAAATTTTCCCGGCATCATCATATTCCCCCAGTGCCCGAATGAGTCGTTCTGGGCCTCTACCAAAATTGACAGAACCGTAACGCCTTTTAAAATCGAATTTGATTACAGTACCGAACCCAACTGGCCGCTGGCAGCCGCCAATGAGCTGGTAAAAAAACTGCTGAATGAAGAAGCCATAGATAAATCAAGAGTTTACATCGCCGGCTTATCCATGGGGGGCATGGGCGCCTTTGAATCGGTATATCGTTATCCTGATTTGTATACAGCCGCATTGCCCATTTGCGGCGGCGGCTCGGTAAACCTGTATGATAAACGGGTAACCAAAACCGCCTTCTGGGTGTTTCATGGCGATGCCGACAATGTGGTGGATGTAAAACTTTCAAGAGAGATGGTAGACAGGCTGAAAGCATTGAAGGCAGAGGTGAAATACTCGGAATATCCCGGCGTGGGACACAACAGTTGGGACCATGCATTTGCCGATAAAGAATTTCTAAGCTGGATGCTGGCGCATAAACGTGGCAAATGAAAACGACCCGGACCCGGAAAGGAGATATTCTTTTTCAATTTGTAATATATTTTTCAAACACCAATTTGCTTTATGAAAAAGCTATCAGTTTTTTTTCTGTTGTGTTTATTCGTATTTACAAAAAGCATTGCACAAGCCGGTAATGATAATTCAATGCCGCAGGTAAAAACTGCAAATGGAATTCTGGAAGGAACAAGTGAATCCGGCATTTATGTTTTCAGGGGTGTGCCGTATGCAGCGCCACCCGTGAGTGTGTGGCGCTGGCGTGAACCGCAACCGGTAAAAAACTGGAGCGGTGTTCGCAAAGCCGGTAAGTTTGCTCCACGGGCCATGCAATTATCCATTTTCGGCGACATGAACTTTCGTTCCGATGGCATGAGCGAGGATTGCCTGTACCTGAACATCTGGACACCTTCGAAAACCGGGAAAGACAATCTTCCCGTGCTTGTCTATTTCTATGGCGGAGGTTTTATGGCTGGCGACGGATCTGAACCACGCTATGACGGCGGAAGTATGGCTCGCCGCGGTGTAGTAAGCGTTACGGTCAATTACAGGCTGGGTGTGTTTGGATTCTTTGCCCATCCTGAACTTACAAAGGAATCTCCCCATCACGCTTCCGGCAATTATGGCTTGCTTGACCAAAGCACTGCATTGCAATGGGTGCAAAAAAACATTGCTGCATTTGGCGGCAACCCGAAAAAAATAACCATTGCAGGTGAATCAGCCGGCTCATTTTCTGTATCTGCACAAATGGCTTCTCCTTTGTCGAAAAATATTATTGCAGGCGCCATCGGGGAAAGCGGTTCATTGCTTGGCAATGCAACAGCAACATTGCAGGAAGCAGAAAAAGCCGGTGAAACCTTTGTCCGGAATATTAATAAAAATTCACTTGCTGAGCTGCGTGCCATGAATGCAGAAGATTTGCTGAAGGCAACCTCCGGTACAGGCTTTGGAAGATTCCCTGTTTGTGTTGACGGATATTTTTTCCCAAAATCACCATTGGAAATTTTTGATAAAGGTGAGCAGGCGCAGGTGCCCTTGCTGGTTGGCTGGAACTCGCAGGAAATGGGTTACCAGGTGGTTTTAGGTCCCGACAAACCAACTGCAGACAACTATAAAAAGGCTGTGCAAAGACTATATAGTGAAAATGCAACGGAAGTATTGAAACTTTATGCTGCTTCAACAGATGAAGAAGCAGAACAGGCGGCAACCGATTTGGCGGGTGATCGTTTCATCGGGTTCAGCACATGGAGATGGAGTGATGTACAAAGTAAAACAGGAGGCAAGCCGGTCTATCGGTATTTGTATGCACGGCCACGGCCTGCTATGCGTTCTGAAATCGGCAATGCAACAGCCAACCTTGCCGGCGGCATCACAAGAGATACAACCGGCCAGGCGCCCAAAGCTCCATTACCCAAAGGCGCCGTGCATTCGGCCGAAATAGAATATGCGCTGGGAAATCTTCCTACCAACCGGGTTTACGACTGGCAGCCGGAGGATTATTTGGTTTCAGATATCATGCAAACCTTCTTTGCAAATTTTATTAAAACTGGTAATCCAAACGGGCCTGGTGTACCGGAGTGGCCCGCTGTTGTCAGCAATACCGATGCGCAGGTGATGTACATAGATGTACATACAAGGGCAGAAAAAGAAAAAACCCGGGGCCGCTATTTATTTCTCGAAAAACAAATGAAAAGGTAAAACAGTACCTGCTCAAAAAATTATTTTCCGGGATACCCGGGCTCAATGCTTACTTTAAAATCTCAGAATATGAAAAGAAAACAATTCCTTCAAACTTCCGGTGCAGCTTTGTTCGGCTCACTGCTGCTGCGCAATAAATCGCTGGCTTCTTTCGCAGCTTTTCCGAAAGAAATAAATGCCGGTCTGCAGCTCTTCACCTTTTTCAACGTGATAGATGAAGATGTGCCCGGCACATTGAAGCAGATTGCCGCGGTTGGTTATAAAGAAATTGAATCAGCCTTCAGCCGCAAAGGCGGTTACTACGGCATGAAGCCGAAAGAATTTGCTTCCATGCTGAACGACATGGGCATGAACTGGAAATCGCACCATGTAAGCGGCGCTCCTTTCAGGCGACCCGCTAATGCGCCACCCATCTTAGGCCCCGATGGCAAGCCCATCAGCATTCCGCCCATGCGCAGCCTGCGTGATAATATGCAGGAACTGGTGGACGAAGCAGCCGAAGGCGGCGTGGCCTATCTTGTTTGCGCCAGCACACCCATCGGCACACTGGATGAAGTAAAAGCCTCCATTGAAGTGCTGAACAAAACCGATGAAGCCTGCAAAAAAGCGGGAATCACTTTTGCTTATCACAATCACGACAGGGAGTTTCTTGCAGTGGAAGGACAGGTTCCTTATGAAATGTTTTTATCGCAGACAACAATGAAGATGGAGCTGGACCTTGCCTGGGCCACCAAAGGTGGCAAGGATCCTGTGGAATTATTCAAGCTGCATCCCGGTCGATTCCCGCTGTGGCATGTAAAGGATTTAGACAAAGAAATGAAAACGGTGATGCCGGTTGGCGAAGGCACCATTGATTTCAAACGGATTTTTGATGCAGCAGAAACTTCGGGCATGAAGCATTTCTTTGTAGAGCACGACATGCCCAAAGACCCGCTGGCAAGCATTACGTCGAGCTACGGTTATTTGAGCAAGCTGTTGGGAGCGTAGTAATTTTTTTTGTTCCCAGCACCAGGAATTCTATTTGACTTCCGTTGCGCCTGCCCGCCATACATGACTTTGGCAGGCGGGTCGCACTCTTGTACGTTCGGTAATACTACTCAGCTTAAACAGTAGCTCCGATGACACAAATGAGCCAGACTAAAACAGATTTCGTCTGCAACAATACTTCAAATCTGCATCAATCGGGTTTTGGATTGCAGAAAAGAATTCATGGCGATGAACGGAGCCTCGAACCTTCGGGGCAAGGAACGATAAACCGGAGTTACAAAAGTTCAAAACAATAAAAACTCATCACTCATAAATCTCGCACAATGAAAAAAACCATCTTACTTATCCTTGCTGTTTTATTCCTGTCAGTGTATGCGGCGGAGGCGCAGAAAAAATGGACTGAGCAGGTAAAAGGAACTATTGCCATAGTAACCAACCCCGGCGGGCAAGCACTTGGCTATTCACTCACCTCAGGTGTGAAACTGCTTACCGTGGATGGCTTTGCTTTTAAAGACCTGAACAAAAACGGCCAGCTGGATACGTACGAAGACTGGCGCCGGCCTTTTGATGTGCGTGCAAAAGACCTGGCATCGAAAATGACCGTAGAGCAGATTGCAGGCCTGATGCTGTACAGCCGGCACCAGGCAATACCAGCCGGCAGCCGCGGATTTTTTGCCGGCACTTACAACGGAAAAAGATTTGAAGAAAGCGGCGCCAAAGCATCAGACCTGAGCGACCAACAAAAAGATTTTCTGACAAAAGATAACCTGCGTCATGTGCTCATCACATCGGTGCAGAGTGCAGAGGTGGCCGCCGAATGGAATAATAATGTGCAAGCCTTTGTAGAAGGCATTGATTGGGGAATTCCGGCCAATAACAGTTCTGATCCGAGGCATGGCACCGTGGCTAATGCAGAATTCAATGCAGGCGCCGGCGGTTCCATTTCCATGTGGCCGGGTTCTTTGGGTATGGCTGCTACTTTCGACCCATCGCTGGTAAAAAAATTCGGGGAGATTGCCGCCACCGAATACCGTGCATTGGGAATAAGCACGGCCCTTTCGCCACAGGTAGATATAGCAACTGACCCCAGATGGAACCGTACCAGCGGCACCTTTGGCGAAAACCCGCAACTCTCTGCCGATATGGCCCGTGCTTACGTTGACGGCTTCCAGACTTCTGCTGGCAAAAAAGAAATTGCAGGCGGCTGGGGATACCACAGTGTGAATGCAATGGTGAAGCACTGGCCCGGCGGCGGCAGCGGCGAAGGCGGTCGGGATGCCCATTATGGTTTTGGAAAATACGCCGTATATCCGGGCAACAATTTCACAGAGCATTTTATTCCGTTTACCGAAGGCGCATTTAAGCTGAATGGCAAAACGCAGATGGCTTCGGCCGTGATGCCCTACTACACCATCAGCTACAACCAGGATGTGAAGAGTCATGAGAATGTGGCTAATAATTACAATGCCTATATCATTACCGACCTGCTGCGCAAAAAATATAAATACGATGGAGTGGTTTGCACCGATTGGCTGGTAACGGGTGATGAAACCGCCGTGGATGTGTTCATCACCGGCAAGCCGTGGGGCGTGGACAGCCTGACTATTGCTCAACGTCACTATAAAATTTTGATGGCGGGTGTTGACCAGTTTGGCGGCAACAATGAAATGGGCCCGGTGATTGAAGCGTACCATATCGGCGTGAAAGAAAAAGGAGAAAAATTCATCCGCCAACGGTTTGAAGAATCGGCAGTGCGGCTGCTGAAAAATATTTTCCGCACGGGGCTGTTTGAAAATCCTTACCTCGACCCGCAGGAATCGAAAAAGATGGTGGGCAATGCTGAGTTTATGAAAGCCGGCTATGAAGCGCAGCTGAAGTCAATTGTACTGTTGAAAAACAAGAATATAACGCTGCCGCTGCAGAAAGGAAAGACTGTGTATATACCCAAAAAATTTACACCCGCTGGCCGCAATTTCCTCGGCATTGAAACGCCGGAGAAACTGGACTACCCGGTGAACATAAACATTGTAAAAAAATATTTCAATGTAACCGACAACCCCGATGAGGCAGATTATGCGCTGGTGTTTATCAGCAGTCCCAACAGTGGGCTGGGCTACAGCACCGAGGATGTGAAGAAAGGCGGTAATGGTTACCTGCCTATCAGCCTTCAGTACAGTGAATACACAGCTACCGAAGCAAGAGACCCCAGCATAGCCGGCGGCGACAAGTTTGAAAAATTTACCAACCGCACTTACAGGGGCAAAACGGTAAAGGCCATCAACATTACCGATCTTGGCATGGTGACCGAAACGTATGCAAAGATGAAAGGCAAACCGGTGATTGTGTCGGTGAACATGAGCAACCCGATGGTGTTTGCCGGGTTTGAAAAAATGGCCGACGCCATACTAGTGAATTTTAGCGTGCTGGACCAGGCCATACTGGATATATTCACCGGCGCTGCCGAACCTTCAGGCCTGCTGCCCATGCAGATGCCCGCCGATATGACCACAGTGGAAAAGCAATATGAAGATGTGCCGCATGATATGAACCCTTACAAAGACTCACAAGGCAATGTTTATGATTTCGCCTTCGGCCTCAACTGGAAGGGAGTGATAAAGGATGCAAGGGTGGCGAAGTATAAGAAGAAATAAAATCTTATCTTGATTGAATGAACCAGGATTTGTTCAAAGCACACACCGCCATCGTAACCGGCGCCGGCCAGGGTATCGGTTTCGAAATTGCACGGCAGCTTGCACAGCAGGGCGCTGCTGTTTTACTGAATGATATTGATGAAACTCTTACTACTGCTGCTGTAAACAAAATCAAAAGCGAAGGCGGTAATTGCATCGGCCTTGCCGGCGACGCCGGGGATGTGCCATTTATTTATCACATGGTGCAGCAGGCAGTAAATACTTTTGGCAGGCTCAACATAGCCATTGCCAATGCGGGCATTACCCTGTTTGCCGATTTTTTTGAATACACTCGGAAATCATTCGACAGCGTAATGCACCTGAATCTTGCCGGCAGTTTCTTCCTTGCACAGGCTGCCGCCAAACAGATGAAACAGCAGGGAACAGGCGGAAGTATTTTGTTCATGTCATCCGTAGTGGGCCACCGGGCGCACAAAAAACTTTCCGCCTATGCCATGTCGAAAGCCGGGATAGAAATGCTGGCGAAGAACCTGGTGATTGAATTGTCGCCGTATAAAATCACCGTTAATGCCATTGCTCCCGGCGCCACAGTTACCGAACGCACCATGCAGGACCCCGACTATGAAAATAACTGGAGCCGCTTTATCCCCATGGGAAGACCGGCCAATGTTGATGATATTGCAAAGGCCGCTTTGTTTCTTGTTTCTCCCGATGCAACACAAATCACCGGGCAGTGTTTGATTGTAGATGGTGGTTGGCTGGCAACGGGTCCGTCGCCGTATTGAGTTTTCAAAATACAGGTAATTGCTAAACATTGAACATTGAAAATTTCTTCTACAACAAAATACTCAGCGATTTATTCTCAATTTTCAATGTTTGATAAATAAACTGCTGATAACCGGGCCTAATTTTGAAGTTTAAAATTTACCCCACGCTCTTCTCAAAAAATTAATCCAGTTCATGTGCATGATGTTTTCAATATTTTCATCCGAATAACCCCGTTTCTTCAGCAGGGAAGGAATGGTTTGCAAATCAGCAATTGTTTCCAAATCGAAAGGACATTGTTCTTTGCCAAAGGCGCCGTCCAAATCAGAACCAATTCCAGTATGCAGCGCATTACCGGCGAGCTGGCAGATATGATCGACATGGTCAATTACTTTTTCAATATTACAGTTCGTTTCTTTGGGTTTTGATTTTCCCCTCTTCCACCCCGGCACTATCATCCATGCATCAAACGCAGCGCCGATGACGGTGCCCCGCTCAATCAAAACTTTTAACTGCTCATCGCTGAACTGGCGGTTATGATTCACCAGTGTACGGCAATTGTTGTGACTGGCCCACACATGCCCGTGAAAATTATCCATCGCCTGCCAGAAAGCGTCATCGCACAAATGTGTTGCATCAAGAATAATATTCAGCTCTTCCATTTTCTTCAGCAATGCCAAACCATCTTTTCCCATTTCACCGCTTGCATCGGTGCCATTGGCATAGCGGCCGGGCCCGTAATGCGCCGGGCCAACAGCACGCAGTCCGTACGCATACGCTTTTTCCAGGTGCTGAAGTGTGACAAGTGAATCGGCGCCTTCAAGGCTTAAAATATATCCAATGGGTTTTTGTTCTGCCGGGCTGCCGTCATTCCATATATCAAGATGAATTTTCAATGAACGCAAATCTTTTATCTGTACCATCTCTCCCTGCGCTTCCATTGCCTTGTACCATGCAAGTTGCGCCTGTGTTTGCGCCCATGCCTGTTCGGGAGAATGCCAGCCGGGCAGGGGCTGCCCTTCAACCAGGTATGGTTTTTCAGGATTAACGTAACGGGCAATTTGCGTAGCCACCACCAATCCGATATTTCCTTTTCGCATTTCAGGAAAACAAACTGTGCCATTGCCGCGGTCAGGTTTATCCGTCATTCCTTTTTCACGTTCACGGATTAGCTGAATGGGTTGCCGCAGGTCACGGTTCCATTCCATGGCGTTCATGGCGAGGTCGAGATGTGCGTCGAAGATGAACATAAATAAGTTTAAAGTTTATAGTTTGTAGTTTGAAGTTCAGATGGATTCCATTAATGTCCTTCACCACAAACCATAAACTAAAAACTACAAACTGATTTTCCTGTCTCTTGCACTATTCTTCCATTCTCCACTTGCTATTCCCTTTTCAACGGTAAACACTCTTTCATACAATGCCACAGTGGGGCAAATATGGCAGGGCAATCCGTAAAGAATATCACCGGGTTTGAAAGAATGATTTTCGCCAGCTTCCAGTACAAGATGTTCTTCACTTTGGCCGACCGGCTTCAAGCCTTCGGCATTCAGAAAGAATACTCTTTTATTGATTTCGTTTTCTGCAGCCACGGATTTATGGCCAAGGTCGGTACATATCCGCATTGAAGCCGGCAACGAAATCACTCTTGTGACCAGCACGGCAGCGGGTAAAAATTCCTGCTCAGGACAGAGGTCGCTGTACCCTTTATCCCAGTAAACAAATGTGCCGGGACTGCATTCAATGTTTTTTCTTTTGCAATGAACAGAAAAAGTGGGTGAGCCGCCGGCAATGATAACTGAAAGCTTTAATGCTTCGTTCAGTTTTTCCACCCGGGCAAATGCTTCATCGCATTTTTTCTTTTTGGTTTCAAAATCCGCATCGCGGATATGACCGTCGTAGGCATGCAAACCGGCCACTGTAATTCCTTTCAATAATTTGCAATGGTTGAAAAGTTCCATTGCTTTTTTATCCGGTGAAATGCCGGTGCGGTTCATGCCCACATTCAGGTCAATAAAAACAGGCACAGTAAGCTGATTTGCGCTGAAAGCGGCTGATTGCTCATCGGTCGCGGCAATATTATCCGTAAGACAGGAAAATTTTGTTTCCGGGTATTTTTTTATCAGTGAAACAAAACGGTTGAGTTTGGGACCCAGCGGCTGGTAAGCCAGCAATACATCCGGCGCATGGCATTGAGCCAGCATTTCTGCCTCGGCAATGGTGGCGCATTTGAATTTTGTGATGCCTGCCTGCAACATCAGCATGGCAACATCAGGCGATTTATTTGTTTTGATATGCGGCCGGAGGCGGTTCACATCGCCTGCCATTTCAATTGCGAGCTGAATATTGTGTGTAACCCTTTGGGGAAATACAACAAGAGCCGGTGAGTCCAGCTCGTTGATGTTTTTTATTTCGTACCAGCTTTCGGACATATTCATTATTTCAATGGAATATTTTATGTATTACCTGTATCGCTGCACCATGCGTCCCGATAGGACGCTTTGTCTTCCTGCTTCATTACTACCCACCATAAGTCCCTACGGGACTTTAAGCAACCGGACGTGATTATGAAAACTTCTTAACCTACTTCATGGCCTGCCTCCCGGTCAGGCAGAGTTGGAGGCTTCAATTTCAAACATCGCTTCAATTTCCACCGCCACATTGTTGGGCAATGAACCCATGCCTACCGCACTTCTTACGCCTTTTCCGTTGTTCTCGCCCCAAAGATCAACAAACAACTCGCTGCAACCATTGATGACGATGGGATGTTTTTCATAACCGGCTGTGGCATTCACCATGCCCAGCACTTTCATTACCCTTTTTATTTTTTGCAAATCGCCCAGCTCAGCTTTGATGGAAGCAAGAATGGCAAGACCGCATTGCCGGGCGGCAGCTTTGCCCTGTTCATCGTTCAAATCTTTTCCCAGCTTGCCGGTAATGGCGCTGCCATCAGTATTTACCGAAATATGACCCGAGACATAGAGATGGCGGCCGTCTATGAGGCAACGCTTATAAATGCCTTTTGATGCCGGAAGTATGGGCAAAGTATAACCCATCTCTTTTAATTTTTCTTCGATTGATTTTGGTTGCATAGAAAAATCATTGTAACGAAATTAACGGTGTGCCTTTTGCAATCAGATGATAAATTTAGTGTAAACAAAATTTCCCGGTGATTTTGATTAAATTTGAAAAAAGAAAATCATGAGGGCAAATGTGAAATTCACCGCAGTATTCCAGGAAGCAGAAGAAGGGGGTTTTATTGCTTTTATTGAAGAAATTCCCGGGGTAAACTCACAGGGAGAAACCTTGCAGGAGGCCAAGGAAAATCTTATTGAGGCTTTTGAACTGATGATGGATACGCAGCGAATGCTTTCAGAGAAAGAACTGTCCGATAAAAAAATAATTCGGGAACCTCTCGATTTGGCTTCATGAAAAGCAGGGATTTTATCAAACACCTTAATCAAAATAACTGCTTGCTTATCCGGGAGGGCGGCAATCATTCTATCTTCCAGAACCAGTCAAACAAAAAACTTTCCTCCGTGCCGCGGCACAGAGAAATCAAGAATAACCTGGTAAGAAAAATCTGAAAAGACCTTGAAATCCCGGTTCCCGGAAAGTTGTAAGCCATTTCACCTGCTTATTGTCGATTGTTTTTTTTAGAGGCTATTGTTGCTTTCTCTCTCGCCGGATTGAACTATTGAATGTACAAGAGAATGGCCCTGATGAAATGGTGGTTTTGAATCCGGGCGGGTCACATCAACTCCTACGTGATTGAACAGGATTATCAGAATACAGCTTATTTAACCCCTTCCAGGGTTGTTTAGGAACATTGTCTTTTTTCCGTGAGCTCCGCTCACGGCTATTCATATTAAAGTCCTCCGGACTTTTCTTCATGCACTCTGATTATTTGATTTTATGCCATCTTCAACCGCTAATTTACGATTGACTATTTTTGCAAGCCTTCGTTGTGTCCTTGCTTCTGTGCCATGAGATAATGAACATATCCTGACGCTTTGGCCGGGATGCTGCAATAATTGTTGAATAGAATTGTTGCAGCACAAGAGTGCGACCCGCCTGCTCCGCCTGTGGCGGATACGGCGGGCAGGCGCAACAGGAGCTAAATAGTAGTTTTATAGCCTGGCACATAAAAAAATTATGAAAGAGTTTAAAAGATATCTCGTAACAGCCGCACTGCCTTATGCCAACGGTCCCGTGCACATCGGGCACATGGCCGGGGTGTATGTGCCGGCCGATATTTATGTACGCTACCTGCGGGCACAGCGGCGGGATGTAAAATTTGTTTGCGGCAGCGATGAGCATGGTGTGCCCATCACCATCCGTGCACTGAAAGAAGGCGTGAGCCCGCAGCAGATAGTGGACAAATACCATGCGCTGATTAAACAGAGTTTTGAGCAGATGGGGATTTCCTTTGACATTTATTCACGCACCTCCAATAATGTTCACCACGATACCTCGCAGGCGTTTTTTAAAACGCTGTATGACGACGGCGTGTTTGAAGAAAAAGAAACGGAGCAGTACTATGATGAGAAAGCAAAGACGTTTTTGGCGGACCGTTACATTACCGGCACTTGCCCGGTGTGCGGTAACGACAGCGCCTATGGCGATCAGTGCGAAAAATGCGGAAGCAGCCTGTCGCCGGAGCAACTCATCAACCCCCGCAGCACGCTGAGCGATGCGGTACCGGTGAAAAGAAAAACAAAGCATTGGTATTTTCCTTTGCAGAATTATGAACCCTGGCTGAAAGAGTGGATACTGGAAGGACACAAGGATTGGAAGAATAATGTATATGGCCAGTGCAAAAGCTGGCTGGATGCAGGCCTGCAAAGCCGCGCCATGACAAGAGACAGCAACTGGGGAGTGAAAGTTCCATTGCCTGATGCTGAAGGAAAGGTATTGTACGTTTGGTTTGATGCACCGATTGGTTATATCTCTGCCACCAAAGAACTGACGCCACTGTGGGCTGATTACTGGTGTAAAGAAGATACCAAACTTGTTCATTTTATCGGCAAAGACAATATCGTTTTTCACTGTATCATTTTCCCGGCGATGCTGAAAGCACACGGTGGTTTTGTGCTGCCGGATAATGTACCGGCCAATGAATTTCTGAACATAGAAGGCGATAAAGTAAGCACCAGTCGCAACTGGGCGGTGTGGGTACATGAGTACCTGCAGGATTTTGCGGGATGTGAGGATGTGCTGCGCTATGTACTTTGTGCCAATGCACCGGAAACCAAGGACAACGATTTTACATGGAAAGATTTCCAGGAAAGAAATAACAGCGAGCTGGTAGCCATCTTCGGCAATTTTGTAAACCGCACCTGGGTGCTTATGCATAAACTCTGCGCAGGTAAAGTGCCGAAGCTGCATAACGAAGTAATGGATGATGATGACCGGCTGCTCATAGAAAATATTCAACGCTCAACGCTCAATGTTCAACGCTCTGTTGAAGAATTCAGGTTCCGCGATGCGTTGTTTGAAGTGATAGATTTGGCCCGCAAGGGGAATCAATATATGCAGAAAAAAGAGCCGTGGAAGAAGACCTCCCCCAACCCATCCAAAGGAGGGGCTTTAGAACCCGATACTTCAATAAATCAAAAATTAATTGATAACTGTTTACACCTTTGCTTGCAGCTTACAGCCAACCTCGCCATTCTCATCAATCCCTTTTTGCCCAACACGGCAAGGAAGATGCTGCACATGATGAAAGTAGTGGACAAAATGCTGTACTGGGAAAATGCCGGTAAGAGTAACCTGCTGAGTGTGGGCTATAGTTTGCGGCCGCCGGAGTTATTGTTCAGAAAAATTGAAGACCATGAAGTGAAGGCCCAGGTGGAGAAGCTGAGAGCAGGAAGTCAGAAGTCAGAAGTCGGAAATCAGAAATCAGAAGCAGCCAATCAGACATCCGACATCAAACCTCAGATACAGTATGATGATTTTGCCAAACTTGATTTGCGTATTGGAACAGTTACGGCGTGTGAAAAGGTTGAAAAGGCAGATAAACTTTTAAAACTCACCGTTGACCTTGGCAATGAAACAAGAACCATTGTCAGCGGTATTGCTCAGCATTACCATGCGGATGAAATGTTGGGCAGGCAGGTGGTGCTGGTGATAAACCTGGCGCCAAGAAAAATGAAAGGAATAGAAAGCCAGGGTATGATATTAACTGCAGAAGATACAGACGGCAAACTGCGCTTGCTGAAACCCGATGAAGCAGTAAGCCCGGGTTCATCAGTAAGTTAAAAAATTGTGGAGCCATCAGTTAACTGGTGGCTTTTTCTTTACCATAAAATTTAAGTAATTTGACCTGCCTGCCGGCTGGCAGGTTGTTTTTATTAACCCCCGCTGAATGTGGATAGTCTGGCTTGAAAAAAAGATACTGAAGACACTCGGAATATTGCTGAGCATCATCATCATTCTTATTACAGCGCTTCACATTTATGTAGTCAACAATGCTGAAAAGTTAATCGAGGATCTTGTCATCACCGAATCGAAAGGAAAGCTGAAGCTGAAAGTAAAAAACATCCGTTTTAATTACTTCAGCAAAAAAGTGGAGCTGGAAAATGTAACTTTTTTTTCCAATGACTCGCTTGACCTGCGCACAGCCTATCATTTCCAGGTGGACAATATACGGATGCAGGTAAGAGCCCTGGTGCCAATTTTCACCCGGCGGGAACTGCGAATTGATTCCATCTTTTTATCGTCGCCTAAAATTGAAGTGACCCGGCTGAAGCCGGTTGAACGAACCAGCAACAAACAGGTTTCGATACCGCGGGAAATGGGCCGCATTTATAATTCCATCATGGAAGCGTTGCAGTTTCTTGAAGTAAAGCGCTTCCAGTTTGATGAAGGGCAGTTCAGGCTGGTCAATAAAATCATTCCTGGCCAGCAGCCGCTGGAAATCACCCGGCTGCATTTTCATATTGATAATTTAAAAATAGATACCACTTCCACCGGCGAAGATTTTCCCCTGACCGACCAAATAGTTTTCCGCACCCGCGGGCAGGACATCACTTTTCCCGACGGCAATCACCGTCTTGCGTTTAGCCGCTTCAGAATAAATATCAGGAAGCGATTGATTGAGATTGACAGCTGCACCCTCACGGGTAAAAGAAATGATACGAGCCGCTCGGGCTTTTCTATTTTTCTCGACACGCTGAAGCTTACCAAAGTAGATTTTGAATCCTTGTATGAATACGATTTGATAAAGGCCGATTCGGTGTATTGCCTGAACCCGGATTTTAAAATTGAACTGGAACTACGCCAGAAGCCTTTTCCCGGTAAATCAAAAACAAATCCCCGGGCCGCCATTCCCAATATTGATACGCTGATTAACCAGCTGACCGGCGATTTGCAACTGGGCTATATCGGTGTAAAAAACGCTGCCGTGAATATTGTTACGCACCGGGGTGAAAGCAGCACATCATTTACTTCGGATAAAAATAATTTTGAAATGCGGGGCCTTACTATTGACCACAGCCTGCCGCAGCCGGTAACGCTGCAGGGCTTTGACATGGCCATCCGCAATTATGAAAATTTTGTAAAAGACAGCAGTTATTTCCTGCGTTTCGACAGCATCCGGCTGCGGGAAAACAGGATTCTTCTCAGCAATTTTTCCATCAACACCGAACCCTATAAAGACAAACGCAACATACAGGTACAGCAGTTTATTTTAAGCGGCTTGTCGTGGGCCGACCTGTTGTTTGACAGGAATGTAATAGCCCGGCAGGCCACCTTGCTGAACCCGGTAATAGATTATGAACAAAAGCCGGCGCCAAAATTCAAAATGCAAAACCCGCTGGCAACATCACTTGCCGGCATTCACAATTTTATGAGCCTGGATAAAATTCGTGTGGAAAACGGAGAAATAAAAGTGAAAACACTTTCCGGGGTTAACTTGTTGCTTCAAGAAGCCAATCTTTCGCTGATCAGCCAGTCAATAGCCGATTCACTTTCGGTAGAAAATATTGAAAGCTCGGTGGAGGAGCTCAGTTTTAAAAAGGGGATTATGAAAACGACGAAACTGATGGTGAATATGGACAACCTGCTGTTTAACGGCATAAACAAACAACTGGCACTGGAAAAAATAAGAATTTACGACCGGCAGCAACGTATCAATCTCACCGCAAAAAATGTGAAGGCCGACAGCCTGTTGTTCAGCGATTCTGCCAGCAGCATTCATGCCGCTGCGCTGAACTGGGAGCAGGCACAGGTTGAAATAAACCGGCTGGACATAAAAGAGAATACAGCACGCAAACCGCTTCTTGTTTTTATAAAAAAAATTAACGTCGCCAATACCCAACTTGATTATAACAGCGCTTCTACAACCCTATCGGCCTTTTTAACTACTGTTTCCGTCGCCTCGGTAGAGAAGCTGGAGAAACTGAAACTTTACGGCTTGAAAACAAGTGGTAAAAACCTGGGCATTTTCACCTCACAGGCTTCGGCTGCAGCTGCAGAATTTTCGGTAACCGACATGGAAGCATCTTCCTTTAGCGGTTTTGAATTTACACAAACAAAAAACAAAAACACTACCGAAGTGAAGACCCCTTTGCTGATGTTTACTGCAGATGTCAGCAGCATTATTTCGGGCGCACCCGCAATAAGCAACCTGAAACTGGCAGAACCGGAAATAAAAATAAGAATAACAGAAAAAGCAAGCAACCCGGAAAAGAAGCCCTTGCCCAACCTGTCAATTGATAAAGCGGAGATTATTCACCCGTCTTTTAAGCTGGAAAATTTTACATCGAAAGGTTTGCAAAAAATTTACTGGAATGGAAGCGGTAATAAAGTGATTATTAAAAATATTCTATCGGAAAAACCGGCTGACCGCCTGTCAATCGCATCAGTGAATGCAGATATTGCCCGGCTTACATTGACCGACGCAGCAGGAAAAACCACGTCATCAAAAGAGGGAAAGGCTGATTTATTGTTAAGCGATATTATTTTCAATGCCGGGGATAAGCCAACCTGGTCTGTACTGATAAAAGAACTGAATGCAGCCAATTTTTCCGCCGACAGCTTTGGTAAAAAAGCTACGCATCTAACCCTGAAGAGCAGTAAGCTGGAAAATCTTTCGCTTGGTTCTGAAACCGGCAGCAGGCTGGAAACCATTATTGATAAAAATCCATTCTTTACAGTCAGCCATGTTTCCGGGCAAATTACGGATGATAAAAATAAATGGACCTGGGCTAATCTTTCTTACAGCCAACCCGGGAAATTGCTATCTGTTGATTCATTTTTATTTCAACCGCTGCTCAGCCGCGAAGATTATGTGGCAACCAGCGCCTGGCAAACTGATTACATTACTTTTTCATCAGGAAAAATAAGCCTCAGCGGCATTGACCTTAACCGGTATCTTGAAGACAGTGTGGTGACAGCCGGAATTTTAAGAATCAACAACCCTATGTTCACTTCATACAGGGACAAACGACCGCCTTTCAGAGCCGGCATCATCAAACCGCTGCCTTCGAAGCTGCTTCAGAAAATTCCTCTAAAAATTTCTGTTGATACCGTTTATGTTTCAAACGGCACAGCCGTGTACACCGAGCTGAATGATAAAACAAGAGAAACCGGCATCGTGCCCGTGACCCGAATCAGCGGCGATATTTTTCCCATCCGGAATTCCGGCATTTCGCCAACGGATACTTTCCGCATCAGGTTGAACGGTTACCTGCTCGATTCGGCATGGATAAGGCTGCGCACAAGGGAATCAATGTTTGATTCGTTGTCTGGTTTCCAGATTACCCTGCGCATGCGTCCGCAATCACTGCTGTACCTGAATGAAATTCTGCCGCCGCTGGCATCGGTAAGAATCCAGTCGGGTTATCTTGATACACTTGTTATGCGGGCTGTGGGCCGCGAATACCTGGCGCTGGGTGAAATGAGGATGTATTACCATGACCTGAAAGTGCAGTTTCTGAAAAACGGAAGTGAAGACCAAAAAAGATTCCTGCAGGGGCTGGTTACTTTTATTGCCAACAGTTTTGTAATTAAAAATGAAAATAATAAAAGGTCGGGTGTGGTCTATTTTCCACGCCTGCGTGACCGTTCCTTTATTAACTACTACATAAAAATCGCCATGAGCGGTGTGGCATCCAGCATCGGGGCAAAGAAAAACAAACGGCTGCTGCGCCGTTATCAAAAACAGCTGAAGCTTCGCCAGCTGCCCCCGGATGATATTGATTAGCGATAAGCCGGCAGGCAATTGCCAGAAAAGTAATTCTATCTATATAAAAAAAATTCATCAGTAGTAAAAGCCCGGCGCATAAATAAACTTTGAATTAAGGACTTTATTACTTTCAATACGCACCGGGTTTGGCAAAAAAACCTATCTTCGGTTTCGAATAGTTGTTTAACTAACTAATTAATACATGGAAAATAGAATCATCAGGAAAGTAGCGGTGCTAGGCAGTGGTGTGATGGGTTCCCGCATTGCCTGTCATTTTGCTGGTATTGGTTTACAGGTGTTGTTATTGGACATTGTTTCTAAAGAAGCGGTTGAAAGTAAAAACCCGGCTGAAAGAAATAAGCTGGTGAATGATGCACTGACAGCCGCTATCAAATCAAATCCTTCGCCGGTTTATTATAAAAATGTTGTCAAAAAAATCAGCACCGGTAATTTTGATGATGACCTTAAAAAAATCAGCGACTGCGACTGGGTGATTGAAGTAGTGGTGGAAAGACTGGACATAAAAAAACAGTTGTACGAAAAAGTGGAGCAGTATCGCCGGCCGGGTTCGCTCATTACTTCCAATACCTCAGGTATTCCCATTCACATGCTGGCCGAAGGACGGAGCGATGATTTTAAAAAACATTTCTGCGGCACTCACTTTTTCAATCCGCCGCGTTACCTGCGGCTGCTGGAAATTATTCCCACGCCGCATACCGATCCGGCCGTTGTTGATTTCCTGATGCACTACGGCGATTTGTTTCTCGGAAAAACCACTGTGCTGTGTAAAGACACAGCAGCTTTTATTGCCAACCGCATCGGTGTGTTTGGCATCATGTCCCTGTTTGGCCTGGTTGATAAAATGGATTTGTCCGTTGATGAAGTGGATGCATTGACAGGACCCATCATTGGCCGGCCGAAATCAGCCACCTTCCGCACGGCAGATGTTGTCGGTATTGATACTTTATTAAAAGTGGCAAAAGGAGTGTACGATAATTGCCCGAACGACGAAGCAAGAGATGTATTTAAGATACCCGCCTGGCTGAACAAAATGGCAGAAAATAACTGGCTGGGTGATAAAACCGGGCAGGGATTTTTTGCCAGGAGAAAAGGAGAAAAAGAGGAAAAAGAAATTTTTACTCTTGACTTAAAAACTTTCGGATACAAGCCCCGGAGCAAACCAAAGTTTGCAACTGTAGAAGCAGCCAAACCTGTTGATGATCTGATTCAGCGGCTGAAAATTCTTTGCGCAGGGCAGGATAAGGCCGGTGAATTTTACCGGCACTTTCATTATGGTTTATTTTCTTACATATCACATCGCATTCCCGAAATCAGCGATGAGGTTTATCGTGTTGACGATGCCATGATGGCCGGCTTTGGCTGGGAAATCGGCGCTTTTGAAAGCTGGGATGTGCTGGGTGTAGAGAAAACCGTGAAAGCAATGAAGGATGCCGGATATAAAGTTGCCGGTTGGGTTGATGAAATGTTAACCGCCGGCAATAAATCGTTTTATAAAATTGAAGGCGGCAAAAAACTTTGTTATGATCCCGCAGGGAAATCATATAAACCGATGCCGGGTGCTGAGGCACTTATTGTCATGAGCAATTACCAGGATAAACTGGTTTGGAAAAACGGGAGTTGCCGCCTGTATCACCTGGGTGAGGATGTGCTGGGTTTACAATGGTTCAGTAAAATGGGCACCATCGGCGGTGATGTGCTGAGTGGAATAATGACGGCAATAGATAAAGCGGAAAAAAATTTTAAAGGGCTGGTGATTGCCAACGAAGGCGCCAACTTCAGCGCCGGCGCCAATGTAGGAATGATTTTTATGCTGGCCATTGACCAGGAATATGATGAGCTGGATATGGCGGTACGGATGTTTCAGAATACCATGATGCGGGCCCGTTATTCGTCAGTTCCTGTAGTGGTGGCGCCACATGGGCTTGCACTCGGCGGCGCCTGCGAGCTGAGCCTGCATACTGATATGTGCTGTGCTGCTGCTGAAACATACACAGGGCTGGTGGAATTAGGTGTGGGCTTGATACCCGGCGGTGGCGGTACAAAAGAATTTGTACTGCGTGCATCGGATGAAATGCACGAAGATGAACCGGAAACTATCACACTGAAAAACCGGTTTCTTACCATTGCCACAGCCAAAGTGGCTACATCTGCATTTGAAGGTTTTGAAATTGGCGTGTACAGAAAAGGACTGGATGAAGTGGTGATGAACCCCGGCCGCCGGGTGGCCGAAGCAAAAAAATCAGTGATTGAAATGGCCGATTCCGGCTATACCATGCCCGTGCAAAGAAGAGATATTAAAGTATTGGGCCGTTCGGCACTTGGAGCTTTATATGCCGGCATCAACGGAATGTGGAGAGCCAACTATGCCACTGATCATGACGTGGTAGTGGCAAAAAAACTGGCTTACGTAATGTGCGGCGGCGACCTGAGCGAACCCACGCTTGTGTCCGAACAATACCTGCTCGACCTGGAACGGGAAGCATTTCTTTCCTTGTGTGGTGAAAAGAAAACACTGGAGCGGATTCAGAGTGTGCTGAAGGGCGGTAAACCGGTGAGGAATTAATACGCCACAGGGTCTGACCGTCCCGGTCTGACCCCCATAACGTGAAGAAAAGAACTAAATCCGGGAGCAATTATCATTTTTATGAACTTCAAACCGGGACACCTGTATCATATTTATAACCAGGGCAACAACAGGCAGTGCATTGTTTTCAACGCCGATGATTATATCATCTTTTTAAAAATGTACAGGAAATTGTTTATTCCCTGTGCAGAAACATTAGCATGGTGCCTGATGCCCAACCATTTTCACTTTATGGTTTATACTGATGAAAGATGTCTCGTACAAATAAAACAAGGCGGCCTGGTGATTGATCCTGTAACTAATGCCATCAGAAAACTTTTAAGCGGTTATGCACGAATTTTCAACAAGAGGTATGAAAGAACGGGCTCAGTATTCCGTCAAAAATCCAAATCGAAATGCCTGAACGATATAACAGTTGAACCGGGGAAAAACATTACAATCATGGATTACTTTGTAAATTGTTTTCATTACCTGCATCAGAATCCATTCAGAGCTAAACTGGTTGTGCGGCTGGAAGACTGGGAGTTTTCATCTTTTAAAGACTATGCGGGTTTGCGAAATGGCACGTTATGTAATAAAGAATTGGCGGTAAAGCTATGTGACTATGACCCTGCAACTTTTTTGGAGAAATCGTATGAACTGGTTCATGATGAAATTATTAATAAATTGAGATAATAAATCCGGTCAGACCGGGACGGTCAGACCCGGTACCTGCTGCTTATGTTCTCCCGCAGAATTTTTTACTACAAGATTACCGTTCTTTCCACCATTTCACTGATGTGGGTAGTGTTTGCTTTTTTATTTCTTTACAACATCATCCTGATTGAAAAAGAACTGGTGACCGGCCGTTCGCTCCTGCTGTTTTCTTTGGCCTTTGCTATCATCGGTTTTGTTGTTTCAGCGATGCTGGTGTTTTATCTTAAAAATGCCTTTCGCCACTACCCGCTGTGGTTATCGGTAACAATAAAGATGGCGCTGACTTTCGGTTTGTTCATCCTGATTGGGTTTGTGATGCTGGCCATGTATTTTGTTTTCAGTGAGCACAGAACCTTTGATGAGTTTGCCGATAAGTTTTACAGGAACGTATTACTTACCCGGGCATTTCTCATATTCCTGATCGACCTGGGCATCATGACCCTGCTCACTATCTTTTTACTGGAAGTGACAGATAAATATGGCCCCGGCGGATTCTGGAGCATGATACGTGGCAAATACATAAAACCCAAAATTGAAAACCGCATTTTTATTTTTCTCGACATCAACCATGCCACCAGCATTGCCGAAAAACTCGGGCATACAAAATATTTCCGCCTGCTGCGTGATTTCTTTGCCGACATTACCGTGCCTATACTGGCCAATGGCGGCGAGATTTACCAGTATGTTGGCGACGAAGTGGTATTGTCGTGGATGAATACGGCGCTGAACAAGCAGCGCTGTTTTAAATTTCTGCGCCAGGCTTATTTTCTTTTGAAACGCCGTGAGAAACGGTACATGCGCCGTTATGGCGTATGCCCGACTTTTAAGGCAGGCATTCATTCAGGTGAGGTAACGGCCGGTGTAATCGGCATTGTAAAAAAAGATCTGGTTTACAGCGGCGACACGCTCAATACTACGGCCCGCATCCGCAGCAAGTGTCATGAGCTGGATGAACCCTTTGTGGTATCCGGCGATTTCCTGGATGATTTTTCCACTCCCTTTGCTTACCGGGTAAATGAAATAGGTGAAATGGAATTCAAGGGCCGGGAAGAAAAAGAAAAGCTATATTCGGTGAGCTTTGAATAATTAATAAAATAATTTTTTAATGCCGTCCCATGTGATTTTTATCCCCTGTCAGTTGATGAAGCGCTGGCTCAATATCCGGGTATTGAAAAATAAAACCCGCTTCCTGTAATTTTTCCTCACTCACTGTGGCGCTTTTCAATACCTCCACACTCATTTCGCCCAGCAGCAACCGGAGAAAAAAAGAAGGAACATGCACCGGGATATAAAACCGTCCCCGGATTTTTTTTGCAAGCAACAGGGTAAGTTTTTTATTCGTTACCGGCTGCGGCGCCACAGCATTATAGCATCCATACATGTTTTCATTTTCCAGGGCAAAAAGGATGATGCGTACAAGGTCGTCAATATGAATCCAACTGATGACCTGCTTGCCGCTGCCTAAGATGGCAGCAATGCCGAACTGCAGGGGCTTTTTGAATTCGGTAAATGCGCCGCCTTCATTGCTCAATACAATACCGGTGCGCAGCTTTACAAGTCTTTTGCCAAGAAATGAAACCGGCTCAATAGCTTCTTCCCACTGCCTGCATGTGTCACCCAAAAAATTTTTTGCCGGCGGAGCATCTTCAGTAAATTTTTTTGGTTCTTTTTCCCCTTCTTCATCAGCGCCATACCAGCCTATAGCGGAAGCTGAAATGACAGCTTTAATATTATTGGGTATCGTTTTCAAGTTTTCGGCAAGCAGGCGGCTGCTGTCCACCCTGCTGTTTACAATTTCCTGTTTTCTTCTGGGTGTCCACCTTTTTTCAGCAACGGAAGCACCGGCCAGATGGATTATATAATCCGCTTTTGAAATGGCATCTTTATCAATAAACTTTTTTTTAATATCCCAAGTGCAGTAACTAAGCTTATCACTTATCTTTTTTTGTTGTTTATCCGGTTGCCTTGTGAAGATGATTACCCTGTAGCCTCGTTCGAGCAGGGCTTCAGTTAGCGCCTTGCCAATCAATCCTGTGCCGCCGGTAATCAGAACCGTTTCCATGTATCAAAATTGGCAACTTTTTTTCTACCCGTAACGATATAACTTCTGTAGCTTTACACAGGGGGTAACTATGCTCCGGCGGCTGACCAGATTATTGCTCACCTTGGTTTTCATAAATCCTTTTGCGCTTCCGGTTGTTTCGCAAACAGTTTCGTTCAGTTCAGCTTTCTCTTCCGGCACCTCTGCCGAATATTTTTCTATTCTTGGCAACAGCCAAAAACATATTTTCGTTTTATCTGTTTCGCAAAACAATCCACCAAAGCTGCTTCTGTACAACCACCAGCTTGAACCTGCAGGAGAAATGGAACTGCCGGATTTAAAAAACAGCCGTCTTCTTTTAGCAATTCCCCGCACTGATGAGCTGACACTGCTTTATGAAAAACCGGGAACCGGCTACCGCAGTTACAAAGTTTTGCATACCGCAGATGAGCCGGGAAATGAGAAAGAAATACTACAGCTTCCGCTGCAAAGAGGCTCCCGGTGGGAGCTGATTGCTTCGCCGGCTTATAAAAATTTTCTACTTTACTCTGTTGACGCTTTTTCTGCTGATTCCACACGGGTAAATACTTTTATCATCAACAGCGAATTTGAAATTTCCGACGGTAAGCAGTTCAGCTTTAACCTTGACCGGAATTTTGACCAACTCGACTATTTATTTATTGATGACCTTGCCAACGTGTATATACTGGTGCATGACCAGCCCGACAATTACCGGCTGGGCAGCAGGCTGCGTTTTTTTAAATATGCCTCTGCCACCGAAAAACTGACACGGAAGGAAACTTATTTCAAGGAAAAAAAACCGGTGGATATTCATCTTGGCTTTTCGGCCGACGGCAGGCAGATTTTCCTGCATTCGCTTTATTATGATTTTTATACAAAAAATGTAAACGGAGTTTTAACCTCGCTGCTCGACAGCAACCTGAATGAATTAAAACCGGTTTATTATTTTTCGTTTGACAAACAATTTAAAAAACAACTGAACAATACCACTTCCGGTGTATCGTCTGCCATGCTGGTTGACAACCTGAAAATTTACCGCACAACCATAAGACCGGATGGTGTTTCTTTTGTCAGCAGCATTATTGAAACAGACCTGCTGCTGAATCAAACCAGTAATTCTGCCGCCAATAATACGACAAAAAATTTCCAGCCGGCAGATATGGACCCGATACTTGGCATGATACAAAGAGAAGCCCTGATAAGAAACCAGATGAGGCTGGGTCGCACCGGTGGCCGCAGCGGCAGCACTATAGCAAGCGCCGGCAATACGGTAAGTTATGCCGAAGCCTATATGAATGTAATGGGCCAGCGGCCTGATTTATTTTTTATGGGTAAAGACAGCACCCTGAATGCAAACAGCAACCGGAATTTCCTGAAGAAAAAAATTTACGACCGCCTTGTGCTCTTTGGTTTTCATTCTTCCGGCGAGATGGCATGGCACCGCTGGTACGAAACCGAAGACCAGTCTCTTTTCAAACGACAGGCATTGATACCCGCAGAAACAGAAACAGATTATGTTTCTGTTTACTACCGGCACAACTTTAAAGACAAAGCCGAACTTGCTTTTACCCGGGTTTCAAAAAAAGATGGCAGCCTGCACGATGTACTGCTTTCTGTTCCCGCTCATATTTCACTACTTACCACCAAACCGCTTTGCGCCATCGGCGCCAACAGGGTTGTCCTGCTTTATGTTGACAACAGGACAAAACAGGCAGGGCTTGCAAAACTGGAATGGTGAAATGGT
>CAZDUO010000021.1:0-50728 GCA_964508655.1 uncultured Chitinophaga sp.
GATGACTCTGACGAGTATCAGACTCCGTCAGAGATGCCGACATTTATCGTCGGCATGCGACACAACGAAAGTTGAACAATGTTAATGTCGCTGGTTACATAAAAAATAATTTATGCCAGTTGCAAAACAGAAATCAAAAAAGAAAAACAATACCCTCAAACTGAAGTTTGATACCCGCTGGCAGTATGCACCGGCGCCGGAAAGCAAAAGCTCCGCCAGCATCCAACCTCAGTATGACTTGTTCATCAACGGCGACTGGGTGAAGCCTTCGGCGAATAATTATTTCGACAGCATCAACCCTGCCACGGAAGAAAAGCTGAGCGAAATAGCCGAAGCCAATGTGGCCGATGTGGACAAAGCCGTGGCCGCAGCCCGAAAGGCGTATGAAAAAGTATGGAAGAAAATGCCGGCAAAGGAAAGGGCAAAGTATATTTTCCGTATTGCCCGCATGGTGCAGGAAAAAGCGAGGGAACTGGCCATCATCGAATCAATGGATGGGGGCAAGCCGATACGGGAAAGCCGCGACTTTGATGTGCCCGCTGCCGCCAATCATTTCTTTTATTATGCCGGCTGGGCCGATAAACTTGAATACGCATTTCCGAACCGAACTGTGGAGCCGCTGGGTGTGGCGGGTCAAATTATTCCCTGGAACTTTCCATTGCTGATGGCGGCATGGAAAATTGCTCCGGCATTGGCAACCGGTAATACCGTTGTGTTGAAACCGGCAGAAACAACATCATTAACTGCATTAAAACTTGCTGAGATCATCCAGGAATCGGAACTGCCGCCGGGTGTGGTGAATATTGTAACCGGTGCAGGAGCCACGGGTGCAGCCATCGTCAATCATCCGGATGTAAACAAGATTGCATTCACCGGTTCTACCGAAGTTGGAAAAATCATTCAGCGTGCCATTGCAGGTACGAATAAAAAAGCAACACTTGAACTCGGCGGCAAAGCTGCCAATATCATTTTTGAAGACGCACCGCTCGACCAGGCAGTGGAAGGAGTGATTAACGGAATCTATTTCAACCAGGGCCATGTATGCTGCGCCGGCTCCCGGCTGTATGTGCAGGAGTCGGTGGCAAAAGAAGTGATACGAAAACTGAAAGACAGGATAGAATCGCTGATTGTTGGCGACCCGCTGGATAAAAACACCGATATCGGCGCCATCAATTCAAAACAACAGCTTGAAACAATTCATAAGTACATTAACATCGGTATTGAAGAAGGCAGTGAAATGTATGAGAGCAGTTGCCCGCTGCCGGGCAAAGGGTACTGGTGCCGGCCCACCTTGTTTACCAGCGTGGCGCAGAGCAACCGGATTGCACAGGAAGAAATTTTCGGGCCGGTGCTGGCTATCCTCACTTTCCGCACCGACGATGAAGTGATTGAAAAAGCAAATAACAGTCCGTATGGATTAAGCGCCGGTGTATGGACCGATAAAGGCTCTAAAATTTTCAACATGACAAAAAGAATGCGGGCCGGCGTGGTGTGGGCAAATACGTTTAACAAGTTTGACCCCTCATCACCCTTCGGGGGATATAAAGAGAGCGGATATGGAAGAGAAGGAGGGCTGCATGGCTTGCTGCCGTATTTAAATTTAGTAAACTAAATGAAAATAAATTCACCGCAGAGAACGGGAGTAAAAGAGAATTCGCAGAGTTAACCCCGGGTTTTCTCAATGGCCTCATGTTCTATATCGTAAAAATTTTTATATGGAAAAAGCAGATATAAAAAAATCTTCTCTCCGCATCAGCGAAGATGGTTTGGAGAAAAAAACTTCTTCCAAACGGTTAGAAGTTTTGAAAACCTATAAAATTTACATCAGTGGACAATTCCCCAGAACAGAGTCAGGCAGGTATTACATTGCAAAAAATGCTGCAGGAAAAAAGCTGGCCAATGTGTGCCTGAGTTCAAGAAAAGATTTTCGCGATGCGGTGGTGGCAGCACGCAACGCTTATGCGGGCTGGAGCACCAGGGCTGCTTTCAACCGCGGGCAAATTCTCTACCGCATGGCCGAAATGCTGGAAGGAAGAAAAGCACAGTTTATTGAGGAACTGGTACAGCAGGACGGCTCAAAATCCAAAGCAGAAAAGGAAGTCAGTCTTGCCATTGACCGGTTGATCTACTACGCCGGCTGGTGCGATAAATACCAGCAGCTCTTCAGCTCCGTGAACCCGGTAGCCACTTCGCATTTCAATTTTTCAGTGCCTGAACCAACCGGAGTGGTGAGCATCATTGCTCCGCAGGATAGTTCGCTCCTGGGCCTGGTATCGGTGATTGCCCCCGTGATTGCCGGCGGCAATACCTGCGTGGCGCTGGCTTCGGAGTCAAAACCATTATGCGCCGTCACTTTTGCCGAAGTGCTGAATTCTTCCGATTTACCTGGCGGTGTGGTAAATATTTTAACCGGCAAAGTTTCTGAACTTGCAACCTGGTTTGTTACCCACATGGACGTGAATGCAACCATTTTCTGCGAAAATGATTCTGATATTAAAAAGTTGATGCAGGATAAAAGCGCTTTGAACCTGAAACGTATTTTCTTTTATGATAAAGTGAAATGGAATACAGATTCCGGTCAATCGCCTTACTTTATTCTTGACACGCAGGAAATAAAAACCACCTGGCACCCGGTGGAAAACATTGCAGGGTCAGGAGGGGGATATTGAAATTTAAAATTCAAAAGTAAAAAAGCAAAAGCGCTGCAATATTTGAATCATGTTGCTATGAAGGGTTTTTTTTTCATAACAGTTCTATTATTTTCACTCAGTTCCTTTTCACAGGATACGGCCGTAAAGAAAACTGCTGATTCAAATTCTGTAGTGGTGTATAAAGACCCGCGGGTTGACCTGCTGATAAAAAAACAAATCCAGATAAATGAAGAAACCAGCCGGGATGCCAGGCGCATCGGCAAAGGCTTCCGCCTGCTGGTGATAAATACAAACAAAAGAGATGAAGCCGTAGCCGCCCGTACGAAAGTATATGCTTATTTCCCCGAATTAAAATCTTACCTCATTTACCAGTCGCCCTATTTCAAACTGAAAGTGGGCAATTTCAAAGAACGAAAAGAAGCGGAAGAATACCGGAAGAAACTGCAGAAGTATTTTCCCAAGGGTGTATTTATTATGAATGATACTATTGAAGTGAAGCTGGAAAAAGAACCGGAAACACTATGAGCATTCCTCTCTCCTGAAAAGCTCCCTTTCTATCGTTATTTTTGCCGCATGATGGATAAAATAAAAAAGCTGGCAAAAGAGTATGCACCGGAATTTATTCAGGTGCGGCATCATCTGCATGCCCATCCTGAACTAAGCTACCAGGAATTTGAAACTTCCAAATTCATTCAAAATAAACTGCAGCAATGGGGAATCCCTTTTGAAATAAAAGCCACTACCGGCGTGGTAGCTTTGCTTAAAGGAAAAAACCCGGAGAGCCGGGTGTTTGCCATCCGTGCCGACATGGATGCCCTGCCGATAACAGAAGAAAATGATGTGCCTTATAAATCGAAAAACAAAGGCGTGATGCACGCCTGCGGGCATGATGTGCACACTACCTGTCTGCTGGGCGCTGCAAAAATTCTGAATGAACTGGTACATGAATGGGAAGGAACCATTAAACTGATTTTTCAGCCCGGCGAAGAAAAAAATCCCGGTGGCGCCAGCTACATGATTAAAGAAGGCGTGCTGGAAAACCCTAAACCGTCAGGCATCATGGCCATGCATGTACACACAGGTATGACGGTGGGCAAAGCAAGTTTCCGCAGCGGTAAAGTAATGGCCAGCGCCGATGAAATTTATATTACTATAAAAGGCCGGGGCGGTCATGCTGCATCACCGCATTTGTGTATTGACCCGGTTTTGATTGCTTCTCAGCTTGTGCTAAGCCTGCAACAGGTGGTGAGCCGGAATGCCGATCCCTTTGAACCTTCCGTTTTATCCATTACCTCTATACAGGGCGGCGCCACCACCAATGTAATTCCGAATGAAGTGAAGCTGATGGGCACGTTCCGCGCCATGAATGAAAAATGGAGAAATGAAGCGCATCAACTAATAAGGAAAATCGCTGAAGAAACAGTACGCAGCATGGGCGCCGATGTTGAATTGCATATTGACAAAGGCTATCCCGCCGTCATCAACAACCGGCAACTGAATGAAGCGGCCCGCCATGCTGCCGAAGAATTTTTAGGAAAAGAAAATGTGGAAGAAACCGAACTGCGGATGGGCGCCGAAGATTTTGGTTATTATGCACAGCAGGTTCCTGCCTGCTTTTATCGGGTGGGTGTAAGGAATGTACAAAAAGGAATTACCTCCGGCGTGCATACCCCTGATTTCGATATTGATGAGAATGCCATTGAAGTGGGGATGGGCCTGATGGCGTGGCTGGGTAGCCGGTTGAAATAATAATAAGCAGGCGGATTCAGCACATCACCGGTTAAACTTCTATTTTGTAAATTGCACTCCCATTTATTGCTTGCCAACTCTCATGGTGGAACACCCTCCAAACCTGCTCAAAAGAATTATCCTGCAGGAAAGCCTGTAGCATAAGAAAAGACGTAGAACGGAGTGTCCCAGCAAAAACCGGCAGCAGGTATGATGGTAACCTAAAAATAATTTATGCAGCCAAATGAACTTCGCAAACAGCAGGCTCTTGAATACCACGCCAAAGGAAGACCTGGAAAAATTGAAGTAGTTCCCACCAAAGATGCAAAGACACAAAGAGACTTATCGCTGGCTTACAGCCCCGGTGTGGCTGAGCCGTGCAAAGAAATCGCCATACTGAAAGAAAATGTTTACAAGTACACGGCAAAAGGAAACCTGGTGGCTGTCATCAGCAATGGCACAGCCGTGCTGGGTCTTGGCGACATCGGGCCCGAAGCGGGCAAACCGGTGATGGAGGGTAAAGGCGTGCTGTTTAAAATCTTTGCCGACATAGATGTGTTTGACATCGAAATAAATGAAAAAGACCCGGACAAATTTGTGGAGATTGTAAAAGCGCTGGAGCCTACATTCGGCGGCATCAATCTCGAAGACATCAAGGCACCGGAATGCTTTTATATCGAAAAAAGATTGGTGAATGAAATGCATATCCCGGTGATGCACGACGATCAGCATGGCACAGCCATTATTTCCGGCGCTGCATTGCTGAATGCGCTGGAACTGCAAAAGAAAAAAATTGACAAGGCAAAATTTGTGGTAAGCGGCGCCGGCGCTGCGGCTATATCCTGCTGCAGATTGTATGAATCACTTGGCGCCCGGCATGAAAACTTCCTGATGTTTGACCGTAAAGGGGTATTGCATAAAAACCGACCCGATATTGATGAACTGAAACAATCGTATGCCAATGCCCCACGGGAAATGACTTTGGCCGAAGCCATGAAAGATGCCGACGTGTTTATCGGCCTCAGCGTGGGCAATTGTGTGACAGCCGACATGGTAAAATCAATGGCGAAAAATCCGGTTGTATTTGCCATGGCCAATCCGGACCCGGAAATAAGTTGGGAAGAAGCCACCGGCGCAAGAAAAGATGTGATTATGGCTACGGGGCGCAGCGATTATCCCAACCAGGTGAATAATGTGCTTGGTTTCCCATACATTTTCCGCGGTGCACTGGATGTGCGGGCCGACCGCATCAATGAGGAAATGAAACTGGCTGCCGTTCGGGCATTAGCAGAACTTGCAAAATCACCCGTTCCGGATATAGTGAATATGGCGTATGGTGAAAAGAATATTTTCTTTGGTCCCGATTATATCATTCCAAAGCCGCTTGATCCCAGATTGCTTGCCACCGTGGCGCCGGCAGTAGCAAAAGCGGCCATTGAAAGCGGTGTGGCACAGCATACCATTCCCGACTGGGATGCCTATACCAATGAACTGAACCGGCGTTTAGGACTCGATAATCAGGTGCTTCGTGTGATTGGCAATAAAGCAAGACGTAATCCGAAACGCATTGTTTTTGCCGAAGCGGATAACATAAAAATTCTGAAAGCTGCGCAAATCGTTTTCGATGAAGGCATCGGCTACCCTATTTTACTGGGCGATGAAAACAAAATTAACCAACTGGCCATGGAAGCCGGTGTGGAGCTGGACGGTCTTCCCATTCTTGATCCGCGAAGTGAGCAAACAGAAGAAAAAAGAGCCTTGTACGGTGAAATATTCCTGCAAAAAAGAGGAAGAAAAGGTTTTAATGCGTATGAAGCAAGAAAAGTGATGCGTGACCGCAACTACTTCGGCTGTATGATGGTGGAATGCGGCGATGCCGATTGCATGATTTCAGGACTGACAAAAAATTATCCCGATACCATTCGCCCTGCTCTGCAAACCATCGGCACCGAGGAAGCTGTAAAAAAAATTGCCGGCATGTATATGATGCTGACAAAAAAAGGCCCCTTGTTTTTTGCTGATACGACGGTGAACTTTAATCCCACGGCTGAAGAACTTGCCGACATCACCCTGATGGTGGCAAAAGAAGTAAGACAGTTTAATATTACGCCACGGGTGGCCATGCTCAGTTATTCCAACTTTGGCAGCAGCAATTCGCCGGAGGCCAAACTGGTGGCCGATGCAAGAAAAATAATCAAACAAAAAATGCCTTCGCTGATAGTGGATGGCGAAATGCAGGCAAGCGTCGCTTTCAACAACGAACTGATGAAAGAGAATTATCCTTTCTGCGAACTGGTAGATAAAAATGTAAACACCCTGATATTTCCCAATCTTTCTGCCGGCAATATTGCCTACAACCTGCTGAAAGAGCTGGATACCGCCGATGCCATCGGGCCTATACTGCTTGGTTTGAAAAAGCCGGTGCATATTTTGCAATTAGGCAGTTCAGTCCGCAGCATTGTAAACATGGCGCTGATTGCCGTGGTGGATGCCCAAACCAAAAGCAAAGTGTCCACCGAAGAAATTGTGCAAAAGTCAAGATGGTGGAAACGGTTCAGGAAAGTAAGCAAAGAGATGTAAAAAGCATTATTCCTGGTGGAGTTCCATACTACAATCAGGCGTTATTGATTATTCAGCCTTACACGCACCACCGGCTTTGTCTCTTTCCCCTGCTTCGAGTATATTGCAGCTATGACCATCTTCCGCGACATCGGCCAGTACCTGCTGATGGTAAAAGGAATGATTTCCAGGCCGGAAAACGCAGGCATGTACTGGAAAGAATTTATTCACCAGTGTTCTGAAATCGGAATCGGCTCACTCGGTATTGTAGTAATCATTTCCATCTTCATGGGCGCCGTGTCTACCGTGCAAACGGCTTATCAACTGGTGAGTCCGCTCATTCCTTTGGCAGTCATTGCCCAGGTAGTGAGGGACACGGTCATTCTTGAATTTGCTCCGACTCTTGTGTGCATTGTACTTGCTGGTGTGGTTGGCAGCAAAATAGCCAGCGAACTGGGCAATATGCGTGTAAGTGAGCAGATAGATGCGCTGGAAATAATGGGTGTGAACACAAAAACTTACCTGGTGCTTCCCAAAATTCTTGCTGCCCTGGTAGTTGTTCCGATGCTGGTAATAATAGCCGGCGTATTGGGCATCTGGGGGGGAAGAATGGCAGGTGTAGCAACAAACATAATTCCTGCCAGTATCTACGACCAGGGTTTACTGGAAGCATTCATCCCATACAATGTGGCATTTGCATTGTACAAAGCATACACGTTTGCCTTTATTATTTCCAGCATACCGGCTTATTTTGGTTATTATGTAAAAGGCGGTGCACTGGAAATCGGCAGGTCAAGTACCCGGGCAGTGGTCATCAGCTGTATTCTGATATTGTTTGCCGATTATATGCTTGCCGCCTTGCTTTTATAGACGCCGGTTTATGAAAACAACCCGCATCGTTATTGTACTTCTTTTTATCATCAACCTGGTGATTGCGCTGAACCGCAACAGGGGTTTTGCCTATGTAAATGCGCTGACGACTGACGACCTTAATCCCGCAGAATGCAATAAGGAGTGTATTGAAAAATGGACAAAGCCAAATAAAAAATTTTTGCCGGCTGAACTGGAGAATGGCAGATTTATTTTAAAAAAAGAAAGAGTGCTTGATGCTGCTTTTTCTGATGAAGATAAAATAATGCGGATTGCCGGTTACCTGTACTCAAAATTTCACCGGCAGGCAGGACAGCCCTCAGCAAAACTGAACAGCTTACAGCCGCTGCAGCAGTTGCAATTATTATCAGAAGATACAACGGAAAAACTCTGGTGCGGAAATTTCCAGGCAATGATTGGTTTCTTATGCACCGCAGCCGGTCTTCCCAACAGGTATGTAGAAATTACTTCGTTTGCTGAAGCTCCATCGGGCGGCACCCATGAAGTAAATGAAGTGTACCTGGAAAAAAACAAAAAATGGGTGATGACCGATGCCACAAGAAATATGCTGCTGATAAAAAATGGCGACACTCCCGTTTCAGCATCAGAATATTTTCAGTACAACCTTCAGGCAGGCAATACCAGGCTGCGGGTACTGAAAACTGCCAGCAATAATTCATTTATATTTGATACGCTGATGACAGAAACCAAACCCGGCGACAGTTTCTTTAATAAAAACTTTTTTCTGCGTTATTATTATATGACAGACCTGCAACAGGTGTACAGCCCCCTGCAAAAACTGAAACGCTACCTGCTTCCTGAATCATGGTATGCGGTTTATGATCCGCAAAACAATTATTCCAATACCCGGTTCCGGATAAAACAGTTTTTCGCTGCGCTGCTGTGTTTTGCATTGCTGTTATACGGTGGGTTATTTTTGAAAACAAAATTTCCGGCAAAGTGATTGAAGTAAAAAACATATACAAAGGATTTGACGGCAAAAGAGTGATTGACGATATAAGTGCCGTGATGAAAGCCGGCCAGTGCAACCTGATCATCGGTGCCAGCGGCAGCGGTAAAACGGTGCTGATGAAATGCATGGTAGGATTGTTTGAGCCCGATGAAGGGGAAGTGTTGTACAGCGGCCAGAGTTTTACCCGGATGAACAACAAAGACAGAACAGAAATCAGGAAAGAAATCGGGATGCTTTTCCAGGGCTCTGCTTTATTCGACAGCCTCACCGTTCAGGAAAATGTTATGTTCCCGCTGAACATGTTTACCAAATGGCCATTCAAACAAAAGCTGGACCGGGTGAATGAAGTGCTGGACCGGGTGAACCTGAAAGACACGAATAAAAAATTTCCCGCCGAGCTCAGCGGCGGCATGAAAAAAAGAGTGGGCATAGCCCGTGCCATTGTGCTGAACCCGAAATACCTTTTCTGCGACGAACCCAACTCCGGCCTCGACCCGCAAACCTCGCTGGTGATTGACAAATTAATCCGAGAAATAACGCTGGAGTATAAAATTACCACCGTGGTAAACACCCACGATATGAACAGCGTGATGGAAATCGGCAACTATATCCTCTACATGTACCAGGGCAAAAAAGAATGGGAAGGCACCAACAGGGAAATTATCTTCAGCAAAAACCAGCGGCTGAATGATTTCATTTTTGCGTCCGAATTTTTGCAGGATGCAAAAGAAATGCGGATGCTGGAAGAAAAAGGCAGGACGCCGGATAACAGGAATATGGGTGGTTTGACGAAGTAATGGATTAATGTTATTTTAAGGTATCAGGATATTAAGATATTGGGATATTGGGTTAATGAGAAATTTCTGGAATGAAAAAAGTTTTCATACTCTCTCTCCTTTTCATGCTCATCTCATCGCTGCTGGCTCATGAGTTCTGGCTGCATCCCGACAAATTTATTTATAAACGTGGCGAAAAAATAAATATACGCTTCCTGGTGGGAGAAAATTTTGAAGGTGAAAACTGGAAAGGTAACAATGACAGGGTGCAGATGCTGACGCTTTACTATGGCGGTATATCCGATAATCTTTCGGAATATTTGAGCGATGCGCCAGGTGATTCGCTGGAGCTTACCATGCTGGACGAAGGCACCTGCCTGGTGGCATTCAACAGTACCAACTCCTTTATTGAAATGGAAGCGGCCAAATTCAATGAATACCTGCTTGAAGACGGCCTGGCCAATGCAATTGAATACAGAAAACAATACAACGAAACCGACAGCATGGGCCGGGAATATTACCAGCGTTGTGCAAAAACAATGATTCAGGTGGGTAATTTAAAGGACAAAACTTTTACCATTAATAGCGGCATGCCGGTGGACATCATCCCGCTAATGAATCCGTACCAGCTGAAAAATAATGATTCACTCCGCATAAAAATTCTTTATGAACAAGTGCCGCTGGCCGGCGCTTTAGTAAAAATCTGGCACCGGGAAAACGGAGCAACTGCGAAACAACAGCAAATGAGCAACGAAAAAGGAGAAATCATTTTCTCCGTAAAAACATCCGGCGCCTGGATGGTAAGTGTGGTAAAAATGAAAAAACTGGAAAATGATGAAAAAGCCGACTGGCAAAGCTACTGGGGCTCCCTTACATGGGGGTATGAATAATCCCGGTTATTTTCCTGCCGTTAATTATCTTGCAGCATCACATGAGACTGCTCCTGTTCACTTTCATTTTTCCTCTCTCCGCTTTCGTATTGATTGCTCAAAACGGGTTTTCAAACGATGAAACTTTTATTCTGCATATTAAAAAAGCAAAAGGTAAAATAACGGTTGACGGGAAACTGGATGAAGCCGACTGGCTGGCGGCATCACCGGCTGATAATTTCAAACAGAACTATCCCTACGATTCATCGCTGGCCGGTATGCAAACGGTTGCCAGGATCACTTTCGACGACCAGTTTCTCTACATCAGCGCCGAATGTTTTCAACCGGCCAAATATACCGTTCACAGCCTGCGCCGCGATTATCCCAATGCCAGTTCTGATATTTTTTTTGTAACTATTGATCCGTTCCGCGACAAACTGAACGGCATTTATTTTTCCGCTACACCCTATGGTGTGCAGAAAGAAGCCCTGATATTTACCGGTTCCGGCGGAGCAGAAAATAATATTGACTGGGACAATAAATGGTACTGCAAAGCCAGCCGGCACCCGGAAAAATTTATTATTGAATTTGCCATCCCGTTCAAAACCTTACGCTATAAACTCAGCAGTTCAGGAAAAAACGAATGGAATATAAACTTCTGCCGTTATACACACACTTTCAATGAACGCAGCAGTTGGGCACCCATACCGCGGAATTTCAGAATGATTGACCTGAACTTCAGCGGCAAACTGGTATGGGATGACCCCCCACCTTCGCCCGGCACAAACATTTCTGTCATTCCTTTTGGGCTCGTTGGCCGCAGCAAAGATTATGAAGCCGGCACAGCGGCCAACAACGATATTGAAGCCGGCTTCGATGCAAAGATTGGCATCACGCCATCGCTTAATCTTGATCTCACAGTCAATCCCGATTTTGCACAGGTGGAGGTGGATCAGCAGGTGACCAACCTCAGCCGCTTTGAATTGTTTTTTCCCGAACGCCGCCAGTTTTTTCTTGAAAACAGCGATCTGTTCGGCAGTTTTGGTTTCAGCAATGTGAATCCTTTTTTTTCCCGCAGAATCGGGCTGGGTAGCAATGTGAATACGGGTGAAAATGTGCGGGTGCCCATTATTGCAGGCGCCCGCCTGAGCGGCCGTATAAACAAAGACTGGCGCATCGGCCTGCTGAATATGCAAACCGGAAAGAGTGTAAAATACAGTTTGCCTTCCACCAATTTTACTACGCTGGCTGTTCAGCGCAGGGTAGGTATGCGGAATAATCTAGGTTTCATTTTTGTAAATAAAAACGAATCTAAAAGTGCAACGCCTGAAACCAGGTTTAACCGGGTGGCCGGCATTGATTTCAACCTGGCTTCTAAAGACGGTACCACAACGGGAAAGTTATTTATTCATAAAAGCATCAGTCCTGAAGTAATGAAAGGCCAATATGCCATGGGGGGTTACCTCGAAGGCAATTCCACACGTTTCAATTACGAATTCGGATTTGAAAATATCGGGACCAACTATGTAGCTGCGGCAGGTTTTGTACCCCGAACAGGCTACTACCGCAGCGAAGCGCAGGGCAATCTTGTTTTTTATCCAAAGAGAAAAGCAAGCAAACTGGTAAATCACTGGATGATGGGACCGGATTATGACATTTTTTATGGCAAAGAAGACAAGCGGGTAACTGACTGGGATGCGGGTCTTTTTTTCAATATAGTTTTTCAAACAGCAGCCGAGCTGCGGGGCGCCCTGCTGCGCTGGGATTATACTTACCTGTTCGAACCCTTTGACCCTACCAACACCGGCGGTGCGGAACTGCCTGCCGGCAGCAGCTACACCTACTTCAGCCAGCGCATTAACTACAGAAGCAACCCGAGAAAAAGTTTTTTCTTTTCATTAAACACAAGATTTGGCAATTATTTTAACGGCCGCGTCGGACAATACCAGACAAGCTGGAGTTACCGTATGAAAACCTTTGGCATCATCAGCGTGGATGCAAGCTATACACGCATTAACCTGCCGGCGCCGTACAGCAAGGCCAATATCTGGCTTATCGGGCCCCGGGCTGAACTCTCTTTCAGCAAGAGTGTTTTCTTCAATGCCTTTTTGCAATACAACAACCAGGCAAACAATTTCAACATCAATGCCCGCTTCCAGTGGCGCTTTAAACCCGTGAGTGATTTCTTTCTCGTTTACACCGATAATTATTTTGCATCCGACGATCCGCTGACATTCATCGGCGGAAGACCGGTAAAAGCATTCATGGTAAAGAACAGGGCGGTAGTAGCCAAGCTGACTTACTGGTTTAATTTGTAGACTTAATCATTCAGGCAGCAACCTTGAATGAACTTTTTTACTTTATGTTGAAGAACCTGGTTCTTGTTTGACGAACTGAAATATAAAAGATGAAATGCCCGCCTGGCCTGACCGGTCAGGCAGGCGGAAATTCTTAAGATGATTGAGTGACTTAAACCGTGCTTCTCCTTCCGCCTCAGACGGAGAGGATATTGAAAGACTAAGCTGATAAGCGAACAGAAACTCAAACGGAGCGTCGCAAGTAAAGCCGATGAGAATGGCTATAGCCGGTAACCCAAAAATTAATTCCCCTATTTTTGCGCTAACTCAACAGAAGGTAAAATCTAAAAACAAAAATCTGAAATCTGAAATTGAATGAGCATCCTGGTAAATAAAAATTCCAAAATACTTGTGCAGGGTTTTACGGGCAGCGAAGGCACTTTTCATGCTACGCAGATGATTGAATACGGAACCCATGTAGTGGGTGGAGTCACCCCGGGTAAGGGCGGGCAAAAACACCTTGAACGGCCCGTGTTCAACACCGTAGCGGAGTGTGTAAAAAATACCGGCGCCGATGTGAGCATCATTTTTGTACCGCCGGCGTTTGCGGCCGATGCCATCATGGAAGCGGCAGACGCAGATGTGCGGCTGGTGGTGTGCATCACAGAAGGCATTCCTGTGCAGGATATGGTGAAGGTGAAACATTACCTTGCTTCCACTAGCACACGACTGGTAGGTCCGAACTGCCCGGGTGTAATTACTGCTGATGAATGTAAAGTGGGCATCATGCCGGGTTTTGTTTTTAAGAAAGCCCGCCTGTCCGATGGACAGGGAAGAATCGGCATTGTGTCAAAAAGCGGAACGCTGACTTATGAAGCTGCCGACCAGGTGGCGAAAGCGGGGCTTGGTATTTCCACTGCAGTGGGCATTGGCGGCGACCCGATAATCGGAACAACAACCAAAGAAGCCATTGAACTTTTTATGAACGACAGCGAAACAGATGCCATTGTCATGATTGGCGAAATAGGCGGCGGTATGGAAGCTGAGGCAGCACGATGGATAAAAGCAAACGGAAATAAAAAACCTGTTGTCGGTTTTATTGCCGGCCAAACAGCGCCGCCCGGCCGGCGCATGGGGCATGCAGGCGCTATTGTAGGCGGTGCTGATGATACTGCTGCAGCCAAAATGAAAATCATGAGTGAATGCGGCATTCATGTGGTGCAAAGCCCGGCTGATATAGGCAGGGTGATGAGGGAAGTACTACCACCGGCCCCTAAAGGGGTGAAAGCTTAATTTTATCGCTTCCTGAAAATGATAAAACCCCTTCGTCATCTGAAGAGGTTTTATTTTTCGTGCGACTTCAAAGACCCCTTTAGGGGGCGGGGGTTCATCTGTACTCCCTGATATACTTTTCCAGTTCTTCCTTGTTTCTGCTGAAGGTAAAGGCATCATTTACTACAAAATAATTTCCTTTGTCAACTGTGCGGCCGTAAGCGTATTTGGCAATGTCGAGCCGGTTGTTTTCGAAAGTGAAGAGCAACAGTATTTCTTTTACCTGGCGGCCGGTGAAATAATTCCGGTCAATGATTTGTTTGGCGGTGCTTACTCTTGTGTTTTCAAACCACTCTTTGCGCAGTGTTTCCTTTGCCTGGCTGAAATCATAATCATTCATGGCACGGCCGTAGTTATTATCATAGCGGTCATCACGGTCCCAATCCCTGTCGCGGTCACGGTTTCTGTCTTTGTCAGGGTCATAATAATCGTCATCGTCAAAGTACCAGTCGTCGTTGCGGTCAATGCGCCGTTCGTCCACCATCACTTTGCCAAAGCGGTTGATGAGGATGTCGAAATGATAATCTTCCTTCAGGTATATCCGGTTGTTGTAGATAATTTCCCGGCGCCGGTTGCCGGTGCCGAAATCCCACCAGCGGTTATTCTTTCTCACTTCCCGGTAAATCCGTATGGAATGATAACCGGGATGCAGATTGCTTATGGAAATAGTATTCCCGTCGAGCTGATAGCGATGGCCGTCCACTTCTGTATACAGCTTCTGGTGGTTGATGCTGGAAATGGTAAGCCGCGGATCATGATTGGCCAGCAGTGAAAGAGAAAAGATGGCGCTTAGTAAAAGGGTAAAAATTGTTTTCATGGTTTTTCTGTTTTAAGTTGAATAAATTGATTAATGCATCAACAGTTTCCAAAGCCATGCCACGGCGGTGTAAGGAAACGTTAAAGGAGTTGAAAGTTGATATTGGTCTCAATAGCTATCGGGATTAGATTTTGAATTTGATTATGCCAGATTGGAATTTGGAATTTGAGATTTGAAATTTTTTTGGAGGGATTTCCAACAGGAATGTGAAATTCCCGTTTCTGCTGCATCCTATAAGTAAACATATATTTACCTTGTAAAAAATATTAACGCATGCTGATGCAACCATTGAAAACCTTACTCTCGCTGACCCTATTGAAGTTGATATTTATTGCCACGGGATTTTGCCAGGCGCCTGTAAAAAATTATGAGCAGGAATGGAAAAAGATTGATGAACTGATTACCAAAAAGAAGCTACCCAAATCGGCGCTGGCTGAGGTGAAAAAGATTTATGCACTTGCCAAAAAAGAAAAACAGGATGCACAGCTGATAAAGGCTGTAGTGTACATGACCGGCCTTCAAAATGAAACCCGGGAAGAAAATGAAGCGCTGTCAATAAAAGAAGTGGAAAAAGAAATTGCCATAAGCAAAGAACCGGTTACATCCATTTTGAAAAGCCTGCTGGCTGAAATGTACTGGAACTATTTTGAAGACTCCCGCCTGGATTTATATGACCGTACCGAAACCATGCAATTTAAAAAGGAAGACATCCGCACATGGGGCACCGGCGATTTTCATAAAAAAATAAGTGAGCTCTCCCTGCAATCCATCAAGGAAGAAAAACTGCTGCAGCAAACCCGGCTGGAACCCTACGATGCCATAATTATAAAAGGCAATACCCGTCACCTGCGGCCCACGCTGTACGATCTGCTGGCGCACCGTGCACTGGAATATTTCAAAAATGATGAACAGCACCTCTCCCAACCAGCTTATGCTTTTGAAATTGACCAGCCCGGGGCCTTCGCAGCAGCAGCGGATTTTATAAAAACAAAATTCAGTACCAGAGACACGGCCTCACTGCAGCATAAGGCATTGCTCGTTTATCAAAAGTTACTTGCCTTTCATTTGAATGATTCAAAACCGGACGCCCTGCTGGATGCGGATATTCAGCGGCTGGAATTTGTGCAGGAGAATTCAACTCACCCGGATAAAGATTCGCTGTACCGGCAGGCTTTGAATAAAATCGCCAACTGGTATGGAAACTTACCGGCTGCCGCACAGGCATGGTATTTACTGGCAAAAGAATTTAACGATGATGGCAATAAATACGAACCCTTAGGCGATACCACTCATCGCTTTGCCAGACTGAAAGCAAGGGAAATTTGTGAAAGAGTAATCAGCCAGAAAGATTCTTCGGAAGGAAAAATAAACTGCATCAACCTGCTGAATGAAATCAACCGGAAGGAGTTGAAATTTACTCTCGAGAAAGTAAATGTGCCCGGGCAGCCTTTCCGTTCGCTGGTGGAATACAGGAACCTCGACAGGATATTTCTTCGCATCATAAAAGCGGATAGTGCTATCAAAGCCAGGCTGAACAATTATTACGATGACAAAATGTGGCAGCAGTTGTTTGCCATAACCCCAATAGCAGGCTGGCAGCAGGCGCTACCGGCAACAGGGGATCACCAGGAACACGGTGTTGAAATTAAGATAGACGCCCTGCCGGCAGGTGAATATGTTTTGCTGGCTGCTTCGGAAAATTTTTCAAAAGAAGCAGTAGCCGGCGCCCGGCTGTTTTATGTTTCCAATATCAGCTTTGTGCATAATGACAAGGACTATTTTTTACTCCACCGGGAAACAGGACAGCCGCTTGCCGGTGCTTCCATACAGGTGTGGCAGCAGGTATATGATTTTAAAAGCTATAAGTACACAACCGAAAAGGGCAGGCAATATAAAACGGACAACAACGGATTTTTCCGGTTAACTGAATCCGAAATAAAAGATAACAACCGCCGCCGTGAAAACTACAGGCTGGAAATAAACTGGAACAATGAAAAGCTTTTCATGGATGAATGGCAGTACGATTATTATTATTACCGGGAGAATGATGAAAAGCCGGAAGACAAATACCGGATTTTCTTTTTCACTGACCGTAGCATGTACCGGCCGGGGCAAACAGTTTTCTTTAAAGGAATTGCTGCCCGGAGCGGCAAGGATGCAAAAAATTCCGTAGCGGCAGGATTCAAAACCAAAATTTATCTTGAAAATGCCAATGGCGAGGATATTGATTCGCTGGAATTAACCACCAGTGAATATGGCTCGTTTTCCGGCAAGTTTCAGTTACCAACAGGCGTATTGAATGGTGAGTTTGCTATTTATGATGAAGAAGAATATGGCCGGGCTGATTTTTCCGTGGAAGAATACAAGCGGCCCAAATTTTATGTGGAGTATGAAAAGATAAAAGGCACATTTCAACTGAATGAAAAAATAAAAGTGACCGGGATGGCGAAAGCCTATGCCGGCAACAGCATTGACGGAGCTTTGGTGAAATACCGTGTGGTGCGTGAGCCGCGGTTTATTTATTCCTGGTTCAGCTGGCGCTGGTGGCAGCCTCCATCGAAACAAATGGAGATTGCACACGGCGAAGCAAAAACCGACAGGGAAGGAAAATTTGTAATCGGGTTCGAAGCCATCCCCGACAAAACGATTGACAAAAAATTTGAACCGGTTTTTGATTACCGGGTTTATGCCGATGTGACCGACATCAACGGGGAAACCCGGAGCGGCGAAACCGTAGTGACTGTTGGTTACAAATCGCTTATTCTATCTGTCAACCTGCCCGCTTCACTTCCTGCCGATAGTTTCAAAACTATTTCCATCCGTACCGAAAACATGGCCGGTGAGTTTGAACCTGCCAACGTGAAAGTGATCATCAGCAAACTGAAAGAAGAAAAAAGACTGATTCGGAAACGCTACTGGGAGCGGCCCGACCTGTTTGTAATGAGCAAGGAAGATTATATCAGGAATTTTCCCATTGATGAATACGACAACGAAACTGATTTCCGCAGCTGGGAAAAAGGAGCGGTAGTATTTGAAAAGGCAGATTCTGCCAGGGAGAATGGAAAATGGCCTGTCCACCAAAGCCCAAGCGCAGGTGGAAAAATGGAAAATGGTTTTTATATAATTGAGATTAGCACAAAAGATAAAAATGGTGAAGAAGTAAAAGATGTGAAGTTCATTGAACTGTTTGACGAGAACAGCAGGCAACTGAACAAACCACAATACTTATGGACACAAGGCTCCAGGCAAATTGAACCCGGTGAAAAAACGGAAATCAAACTTGGTACGGCAGTAGACAACTTATTTGTAATACAGCAAACGGGAAAAACCACAAACAACAAACTACAAACCACAAACTATGAATACTTAATCCTGAACAATGAAAAAAAGACTCTTGCGTTTTCAGCCACCGAAGCTGACCGCGGCGGGTATGGTGTCAGCTTCATTTTTGTAAAACATAACCGCTTTTACCAGTACAATGATGTAATACAAGTGCCATGGAGCAATAAGGATTTAAAAATCGAGTACGCCACCTACCGCGACAAAACCCTGCCCGGCAGCGAAGAAAAATGGAAAATAAAAATCAGCGGTTATAAAAAAGAACAGGTAGCTGCTGAGATGCTGGCAAGCATGTATGATGCGTCGCTGGATCAGTTCAGGATGCATAAGTGGAATGAGCCATCTATTTGGTCATCATATTTCAGGCATGAGCATTGGAATGGAAATAAGAATTTTTCAAAAGTAAATTCAATTCAAAAGTGGATTTCAGAAATTAAAAAGAAACCTTTTGTAAAATCTTATGATGCCCTGCTCGAATATAGATATCAGTCAAAACAGTTATTGTTTGAGAAATTAGCAAGTGGAGATTTCCCGGGAATTGAGCTTGCTGCTGATAATTTAGAGGAAGTAGCCGGGGCAACAACGAGAATTAGTATTAGAGGTATATCGTCACTATCAGAAACGAATAAGCCATTAATAATTGTTGATGGAGTTATAGTTGAAGGATATGGAAATATTAATCCGGATGATATTCTGCATATGAATGTGCTTAAAAATGCTGAAGCAACAACAATATATGGTGCAAGAGCTGCAAACGGCGTTATCGTTATTACAACAAAAAAAGGGAAACCTCAAGAGCTAAATGAGATTAAAGCAAGAAAGAATTTCAACGAAACCGCCTTCTTCTTTCCCGATCTGAGAACCGACAGCAGCGGCGCTATTGAATTCTCTTTTACCATGCCCGAAGCGCTGACAAGATGGAAATTCCAGGCGCTGTCGCATACGAAAGAACTGGCCTTTGGCTACAGCAGCAAAGAAATCATTACCCAAAAACAACTGATGGTGCAGCCCAATGCACCGCGGTTTTTAAGGGAAGGCGATAAACTGGAACTCAGCGCCAAAATTGTAAACCTGACCGATAAAGAAATGACAGGACAAGCTGAACTGGAATTGTTTGATGCCGCCACCAATCAATCGGTTAGCGGCTGGTTTCGCAACATGTTTCCCAACCAGTATTTCACTGTGGCCGCCGGACAAAGCGAAGCAGTGACATTCCCGGTAGAAGTGCCTTACCAGTTTGATAAAGCGCTTGTGTGGAGAATTGTTGCCCGCTCCTCCCCCGCCGGGGAAGGCCGGGAGGAGGTTTTCTCAGATGGCGAAGAAGCTGCGATTCCCGTGCTCACCAACCGGATGCTGGTAACAGAAACAATGCCGCTGAACAGGAAAGGAACAGGAACAAAAAATTTCAAATTTGAAAAATTGATTTCTGCTGTAGAGACGCAAAATGTTGCGTCTCTACAGCACCATGCCTTAACCATCGAATACACATCCAATCCGGCATGGTATGCCGTGCAGGCTTTGCCTTTCCTGATGGAATTTCCTTACGAATGCGCCGAACAAACCTGGAACCGCTATTATGCCAATGCGCTGGCTTCAAAAATTGCCGGCAGTTCACCACGCATTAAAGAAATTTTCTCCAAATGGCTGGAGGCTTCAAAAGCCCCTTCTCCCACTGGAGAGGGGGTTGGGGGTGAGGTCTTACTCTCCAACCTGCAAAAAAACCAGGAACTGAAAGCTGTGTTGCTGGAAGAAACGCCCTGGGTGTTGCAGGCAAAAACCGAAGAACAGCAGAAGAAAAACATCGCCCTGCTGTTTGACATGATCAGAATGAGCCATGAACAGAACAGCGCCTTTGAAAAACTGAAACAGGCGCAAAGTGAAAACGGCGGCTTTGTATGGTTTAAAGGCGGACCCGATAACCGCTATATCACGCAATACATTATTGCCGGCATCGGGCATTTGAAAAAACTGGCAGTGGATATTAAAAAACTGGAGCCGATAGTGAAACCGGCTATCGCCTATCTCGACAAAAAAATAAAAGATGATTACGACCGGCTGAAAAAAAATAAACCAGATTTGAAAAAATATGTTCCGGGGCATACCGAATCACAGTATCTGTATATGCGGAGTTTTTTTACTGAATACCCCATTAGCAATAACGCCCAGGCAGCATACAACTTTTACCGCAAACAGGCGCAGCAAACCTGGACAAAACAAAGCAAATACATGCAGGGTATGATAGCGTTGGCTTTGTTCAGAACCGGCGATAAGACTACTCCGGCTGCCATAATGAAATCATTAAAAGAAACGAGCATCACACATGAAGAGCTGGGCAGGTATTGGAAAGAAAACAGCGGCGGAATGTACTGGCACCAGGCGGCGGTTGAAACCCAGGCCTTACTGATTGAAGTATTCAGTGAGATAGGCCATGATACAAAAACCACAGACGAACTGAAAACCTGGCTGCTGAAAAACAAACAAACCAGCAACTGGAAAACAACCAAAGCCACCGCCGAAGCCTGTTATGCACTTTTACTGAAAGGAAGCGACTGGTTAGCCAATGAACCAACAGTTGAAATAAGATTGGGCGACCTCCTCCTAACCTCCTCCCGAGGAGGAGGAACAGAACCCGCTGAGGCCGGAACCGGTTATTTTAAAAAAACTATTATTGGGCCAATGATAACTTCTGATATGGGAAACATTACTATATCAGCAGCGACTCCAAAAGTCCCCCTTCAGGGGGATTTAGGGGGCTGGGGCGCCGTTTACTGGCAATACTTCGAGGACCTCGATAAAATCACCCCTTCATCCACGCCATTGAAACTTAATAAAAAACTTTTTGTAGAAACCAACACTGACACAGGGCCGGTACTGAAGCCGGTAAACGAAGGAGATGTGCTGAGAGTGGGCGACAAAATAAAGGTTCGGATAGAACTCCTTGTGGACCGCGACATGGAATTTGTACATATGAAGGATATGAGAGCATCCAGTCTCGAACCGGTGAATGTGCTCAGCAGCTACAAATGGCAGGGCGGGCTGGGTTATTATGAAACCACCAAAGATGCCAGCACTAATTTCTTCTTTGATCACCTGCGCAAAGGCACTCATGTGTTTGAGTATGTCCTGTTCGTTACGCATGCAGGCAATTTCAGCAATGGTGTCACCAGCATCCAGTGCATGTATGCACCGGAGTTCAGCAGTCATTCGGAAGGAGGGCGGATTACAGTAGAGTAAAAATGTTCAATGCTCAACTATCAATGTTCAATTTTCAATTTTTGAATAATCTCCTCAGTTGAGAATTGATTATTGAACATTGAGCATTGAACATTTATTTTTACCTTTTATGCAAACAGAAATTTTAATAGTAGGCCAGGGCATTACTGGCACATGGCTCAGTTATTACCTGGAAAAAGCAAATAAATCTTTTCTCGTCGTTGACAACAACCAGCCGAACGCTTCATCCCGTGTGGCAGCCGGGCTCATCAACCCCGTCACCGGCCGGCGCATCGTAAAAACATGGATGATTGATGAACTGCTTGCCCATCTTGTTCCCGCTTATGAAGAATTGGGAAAAGAGCTTGGCATTACGGCTATCACTCAAAAAAACATCATTGACTTCCACCCCACCCCCCAGATGAAAATTGCATTTGATGCAAGGCTGAAGGATAGAGCTGATTTTTTATCTAAACCCGAAGAGCAGGAACAATTCAGGCAACAGTTCAATTATGAATTCGACTACGGCGAAATTTCTCCCTGTTATCTTGTCAACCTGAAAGAAATCATCCCGGCCTGGCGGAAAAAGCTGCTGGCAAAAAACCTGCTGGTGGAAAAAAATTTTTCACCTGCCGGACTGGTTATCCGTGAGAATTCAGTTCGCTGGTCAGACGGAGACCGTCAGACCATCGAAGCCCGAAAAATCATCTTCTGCGACGGCATAACTTCGGCTAATAATCCCTTTTTCAAAAACCTTCCCTTTGCATTGAACAAAGGTGAAGCACTCATCATCGAAGCAGAAGAAATTCCTTCCACCCATATTTATAAAAAAACAATGGGGCTGGTACCGCTTGGTGAAAATCTTTTCTGGACCGGCTCCAACTATGAATGGGAGTTTGTGGATGACAAGCCTTCAGAAATTTTCAGAAAGCAAACTGATCTGTTGCTGAAAAACTGGCTGAAAGTTCCTTTTAAAATCGTGGAGCATGTGGCCGCCATCCGCCCGGCCAATCTTGAGCGCCGGCCTTTTGTTGGTTTTCACCCCATTCATAAAAACATCGGCATACTGAACGGCATGGGAACAAAAGGCTGCTCGCTGGCGCCGTATTTTGCAAAGCAACTGGCTGAACAAATAACAGATAGCAAACCCTTGCTTGCTGAAGCAGACATTCAACGGTTTTCCGGAATATTATCACGGTAGCCCGGCCGGCATACAGCAGAATATCCGGCAATGATTATTTTTGATTTTTCCAAAACTATTTTACAGAATGAAAGAAAAACAGGAATTCGTGTACAGCATCCCGGCCCGCTTTCGCCGGCTCGAAAATCTGCATATCGTTTTCTGGTTGTTTAAAGATATCAGCTGGTGCATGCTCTGGCGTGAGCTGGGAATTTTTATGATTGTTCCCACTCTTTCAGTAGCCATTTATATTGCCCGCCGCACCCGGCATATCAAATCGGAGCTGGCGCACAACCTGGCCGTCGCCTTTTGGATAAGCGCCAACAGCTTCTGGATGATCAGCGAATTCTTCGGGTTTGATGAGTGGCATGTATGGGGAAGTTTTGAAGGGAAACATCTTTCCCTGCTTCCTTTCCTCATCGGCGTGTTAATTCTGGCCTGGTACTACCTCCTTCACCGTCCAAAAGAAATAAAAGAAAAGCAGGTGGTCACGATGTAGTCAACACCGGTTTTCTTTTCAGCCGGGGCCATACATACCGGCGAAAAAGGTAAATCATTGTCATTGTTATCATAGTTCGGATTTTAGAATTTTATTTTTGGATACAGGGTCCTGGTTCAGTACACGGCACAGGGCATCATACAGTTCCGGCATGTTTTGCTTCAGACCCGCCGGGTTTTCAAAAAAAGCTTCCACACTCACTGCCCAGAATTCATGAATATTGCTGAAGGCATAAGTGCGCAAATAACTTTTACGGCGGGTTATCACATCGGCCAGTATCGGGCCGGTGGTGGTGGAAAACCGCTCATAGTTCAGGCGGAAATTTTTGTCCACACCATAGCGTGCAAAATAATTGTTGAACAACAGCGCATGGCTCATTTCGTGCAGCGCCACGTTGATGTTGTCCGTATTGTTGCTATAACCGAATAAAAAATGCTTCCACGAAAGATAGATGCCTTCCGGCGCCACATGCCCGATGTACAATTCCTCATCATTATCCATGCGGTAGGCGTCGGCCAGCACATAAATATTTTTGAAATGCTCCATCGCATAGTGGCGCAGGCCCAGCGTTACCTGCACAGCCGAGCCGCTCACCAGCACGGGTATCTCTTCTTTTTGTTCGAGCCCGATGTAATGAAATTGTTTTTGCAGGATAAAATTGTAAACACGATGAATGAATTTCTCTTTCAGCTCCGGCGAAAGTTCATTGAAGTATTGTATGTGCCCGCTGAGGATAAATGAGTACCTGTCGAAAATTTCATAGCTGGCTGATTCCTCACTTACCATAGGCATCACCGGGTGCGGCTTGTGAGGTGCAAAAAAATCGGTCAGTTTTCTTAGCAGGGACAGCATGTTTTCGGGTTCGGAACTTTAAAAATAGACAATCACTTTTCAATTTACAAGCTTTTAACGCCTGGCTCGTACAATTACTAACATCGTAAAACTTCGTCTTTCTCATTTTAAGTAATTTCAATTAGCCTTTTTAAGCTGAATTGTTATTACTGGCAGTATTCATGTTCAGCGGGTCCTGGTTCAGTGTGCGGCAGAGTATATCATAAAGATGGGGAAGATGGCTTTTCATTCCCTGCGGGTCCTCAAAAAAATGTTCGACACTAACGGCCCAGAACTCCTGGAAATTGGTAAATGCATAACCCCGCAGGTAACTCTTTTTTTCAATAATGGCTTTCGACATCGTGGGACCGTACACGCCGGGCAGCTTTTCAAAATCCTGACGAAAGTCCCAGTCCACTCCCGTTTCTTCAATAAAATTTTCGTGGTGCAGTGCATGCGCCATTTCATGCAGCGCCACATTCACACCGTCGCTGTAGTTGGAAAATCCCTGCACAAAATGTTTCCACGAAATATAAATGCCTGCAGGCGACACATGACCGATATACAATTCTTTGGAATCTTTATGCTGATATGCTTCCGGCAACACATAGATATCGGTAAAATAAGGAAGCAGGTAATTATTCAGCCCGAATGTCAGTTGCACCGCGGCAGCGCTTACCAGCACGGCAATTTCTTCCCGCGGTTCCATGCCATGAAAGTGAAACCGCTTTGCCCGCCGGAAATTATACGCCCGGTTCAGAAATTTTTGCCGGTTCGCATCATTCAGCTTGTTAAAATAAGGAATCACCCGGCCGATAACTGCTGCAAAATTGCCCACCGAATCGGCCGGGATGGTTTCTTCAGTTATGCCGGGCATCGGAGCCGGGCCGGCTTGTTTGCCTAAAAATCGCTTAAAAAAATTTTTGAAAGCATTCCTCATCAATCATCAAATATACTCATCCGTGCTTATCACCGTACTTCGAATAGTCCCTATCTTTGCCGCCGTTGAAATTTTTTGTGGGCCCGGCTGAAGCGCTTCGATTATGCTTCCGTTGCGTCGCACTCTTCAACGTTCAGTAATCCTGCTGAGCAATTCAGCAATCCAATCATCATTCAATGTTCAGAACACATACCTGCGGCGAATTAAGAATTAAACACATTAACACCGAAGTCACCCTTGCCGGCTGGGTGCAAACGGTAAGAAAATTCGGCGCCATCACCTTTGTGGATCTGCGTGACCGCTTCGGCATCACACAATTATTATTCGGCGAAGAGCTGAACAGGCAGCTGGATGAAAACCCCCTGGGCCGTGAATTTGTTTTACAAGCCTCCGGTATGGTAAATGAAAGAAGCAGCAAAAATGCCAACCTTGCCACCGGCGACATTGAAATAACCGTGAAATCTTTTACCATACTGAACAAATCCGTCACGCCTCCTTTTACCATCCAGGATGATACCGACGGCGGCGATGACCTGCGTATGAAATACCGCTATCTCGATTTGCGCCGCAACGTGGTAAAGAAAAATCTTGAACTGCGCTATGTCGTCAACCGTGCCACAAGAGAATATCTTCATCAACAGGGTTTCCTCGATATAGAAACGCCATTTCTCATCAAATCCACGCCGGAAGGCGCAAGAGATTTTGTGGTGCCCTCACGCATGAACCCGGGCCAGTTTTATGCGCTGCCACAAAGCCCCCAAACATTCAAACAACTGCTGATGGTAAGCGGGTATGATCGCTATTACCAGATTGTAAAATGTTTTCGTGATGAAGACCTGCGTGCCGATCGCCAGCCCGAGTTTACTCAAATAGACTGTGAAATGAGTTTTGTGGAGCAGGAAGATGTGCTCAATATGTTTGAAGGGCTGGTAAAATATATCTTCAAAGAAGTAAAAGGCCTTGACTACAGCGAACCCGTGCAGCGCATGAGCTGGGAAGATGCCATGTGGCATTATGGCAACGACAAGCCGGATACTCGTTTTGAAATGAAACTGCTCAATTTGAAAAAGCCGGATTCGGTTTTCATCAGTAAGAAAGACCAGCGTGAATTAATAGCGGGGGCAGGCTTCGCCGTATTTGAAAACGCAGAAACAGTAGTCGCTTTTGCGGCACCCGGCTGCAGCCATTACAGCCGCAAGCAAACCGATGAACTGACCGAATGGGTAAAGCGTCCGCAAATCGGCATGGGCGGACTTGGCTATATCAAATGCAATACAGACGGCACATTCAAAAGCAGCATGGACAAATTTTTCAACGAAGAAAAACTGAAAACAATTGCTGCTGCCTGCCATGCAAAACCCGGCGATTTGGTTTTGATTCTTGCCGGGCCTGAAGAACGAACAAGAAAAGCCATCAGCGAACTGCGGCTTGAAATGGCGGAACGCCTCGGTTTGCGGAAAAAAGACGAGTTCAAACTCGTGTGGGTATTGGATTTTCCGTTGTTTGAATATGATGCAGATGAAAACCGCTGGGTGGCACGTCATCATCCGTTTACTTCACCCAAGCCATCCGATATTGAAACACTGGTAAGCATCAACCCTGTAATTGAAAATGCGGCTGAGTATTTACGACATCCCTTTGCCTGCATAAAAGCCAATGCATACGACATGGTGCTGAACGGAAATGAAATCGGCGGCGGTTCCATCCGCATTTATCAACGTGAACTGCAGGAGAAAATGTTTGCAGCCCTCGGCATGAGCCGGGAAGAATCGCTGCACAAGTTTAGCTTCCTGCTCGGCGCATTTGAATACGGCGCCCCGCCGCATGGCGGCATTGCTTTCGGCTTCGACCGGCTTGTGGCCATCCTTGGCGGCAGCGAAAGCATCCGCGACTTTATTGCCTTTCCCAAAAACAACGCCGGCAGGGATGTGATGCTGGATGCACCCGCGACGATTGATGAGAAGCAGCTAAACGAACTTAATATTCGTCTTGATTTACAGAGTTAGTTTTTATTTTTTTTCTTATTTGGTGTTTACTTGCCTTTCATAAAATAAGATTTTATGTTGAGCCGTGTATTCATTGCCTTTGGGGTTTTATTGTTTGTTGTAGCCTGCAAAAAGAACGACAGCAACACAGTTCCTGCCCGAACCGAATTCAATGTTTCTTACGGAACTCATGCGCATCAAAAAATGGACATCTTCCTGCCGGCAGGAAGAAGTAGCGCTACCACCAGGGTGATGATCCTTATCCATGGCGGCGGGTGGAATGCCGGCGATAAAACTGATTTCAACGCATACATTGATTCACTGAAAAAAAGAGAACCCTCGTACGCTATATTTAATATCAACTATCGCCTGGCTAATCCGCCAGACCTTTTTCCTGCCCAGGAACTGGATGTAAAAGCAGCTGTGGAATTTATTTACAATAAAAGAAGTGAATACCTCATTTCAGAAAAATTTGTGTTGCTTGGCGCCAGCGCCGGCGCTCATCTTGCCTTGCTGCAAGGTTATAAATATCCCCTGCCTGTAAAACCAAAAGCCATTATTGATTTCTTTGGCCCGGCTGACCTGGTGGAGCTTTATAACAACCCACCCAACCAGTTAATACCTGTATTGCTTTTCAGTGTCACTGGCGCTACACCGGCTTCCAACCTTGCTTTATACCAGCAATCAAGCCCGGTAAATTTTATCACGGCCCAATCGCCGCCAACACTCATTCTGCAGGGTGGTGCCGACCTGATTGTACCGAAAAACCAGTCAGATTTATTGAATAACAAACTGCAAACTGCCGGTGTAAGTCACCAGTATATTATTTACCCGCTTGAAGGGCATGGATGGGTAGGCGCCAATCTTACCGATTCCTTCAACCAGATACAGGCATTTCTTGCAACTTATGTAAATTAGCAGTGCCTCTTATTATCCATAACCGGTGCTGCTGCTGTGAATGCCAACCTGAAAATAATTTTATTGTTTCTTACAACAACATTTATTTCCTGCAATAAAAGACTGCAAACACCCTCAGCAAACACGACAACATACATACCTGTCAGCGTACCATTACCTGAAAAAAGAATCAATGACTTTGCTTACGGCAGTCATCCGCAGCAAACGATGGATATTTTTTTACCTGCCGGCCGCAATACCATTAATACCAAATGGCTGCTGATGGTGCATGGCGGCCAGTGGGTTGCCGGCGATAAAACCGACATGGAAGGATATATCACTTTACTGAAATCAAAACTTCCCGATTTTGCTTTTGCCAGTATAAATTACCGGCTGATTAACGGAAGTACGGTATTAATGCCGACACCTGAAGAAGATATACAGAAAGCGCTTGCATTTATCTGGTCGAAATCTGATTCGCTGAAAATTTCCCGTAAAACAGTTTTGCTGGGTGAAAGCGCCGGCGGCCAACTGGCATTGCTGAATGCATTTAAGCTGGCATCACCAAACATTAAAGCAGCTGTAGGCATCAAATCGCCATCGCATTTTACTGAATGGTACAATACGGCTGCCAACCCGCAGATAAAACCCATGCTGGAGTTCATCACCGGCGGCACACCGCAAACTATTCCTGGTATTTATACCGCCATCAGCCCCATCAGCTTTGTAAATCCCGGCGATCCTTCAACCCTCCTGATTCATGGTGACGGCGACGGTTTTGTGCTTACGCAGCAGGCAATTCTTTTAGCCGATAAAATGAATCAATGCGGCGTAATCAACCAGCTGAACCTGCTGTCGGGCGAAGCGCATGCCTTTTCGCTGAATGCCCAGCTCCAGGTGTACGATATCATTGCTGCCTATCTCAGCAACAGCAATCTTTACCGGTAAAATATTCTTCACTTAACTTGCAGCAATGCATGCTTTCAACCTTGCCGACCGCATCAGGCCTGCTTCGCTTGATGAACTGCTGGGGCAGGAGCACCTGGCCGGCAGAAAAAGTATTCTTCGCACTGCCATTGAAAACGGCCGGGTGCCTTCCATGATTTTGTGGGGACCGCCGGGCACAGGCAAAACCACCATTGCCAATATTATTGCCCATACGCTGAAAGCCCCGTTCTTCCAGCTCAGCGCCATCAGCGCCGGCGTAAAGGATGTGCGGGAAGTAATTGATGAAGCCAGAACAAAAGCCGGCTCCGTTTTATTCATTGATGAAATTCACCGCTTCAACAAAGGTCAGCAGGATGCCCTGCTGGGCGCCGTAGAAAAAGGAATCATCACACTCATCGGCGCCACCACAGAAAATCCTTCGTTTGAAGTAAACGCCGCCCTGCTCAGCCGCTGCCAGGTGTATATTTTAAAACCCCTGACCAATGAACATTTGCAACAACTGATTCAACTGGCCATAAAAAAAGATGAATGGCTCCGCAATAAAAAAATTGTGTTCAAAGAATATGAGGCGTTGTTCACCATTGCAGGCGGCGATGCAAGAAAAGTACTCAATCTTATTGAACTCTGCGTCGAAGTAATGAAAGAAGGCGAAGAACTGACCGACAAAAAAGTGATGGACATTGCCCAGCAGCGCATTGCTTTGTACGATAAAAGCGGTGAGCAGCATTATGATATTATTTCGGCCTTCATCAAATCCATCCGCGGCAGCGACCCCAATGCAGCGGTGTACTGGCTGGCACGAATGATTGAAGGCGGTGAGGATGTAAAATTTATTGCCCGCCGCATGGTGATACTGGCCAGCGAAGATATCGGCAATGCCAATCCGACTGCGTTGGTTTTGGCAAACGCAGCGTTTGAAGCGGTAAATAAAATCGGTTATCCCGAAGCACAGCTTATCCTGTCGCAGTGCGCCATTTATCTTGCTTCCAGCCCCAAGAGCAATTCAGCTACTGTCGCCATTGGCGAAGCAATGGATACTGTAAAACAGCAAGGCGATCTTTCTGTGCCGCTTCATATCCGCAATGCGCCTACCCGGCTGATGAAAAATCTTGGCTATAGCCAGGGATATGAGTACTCTCACAATTATGAAAAGAATTTTTCACCACAGGAATATTTGCCAAAAGAAATTGCCGGCTCAAAATTTTATGAACCCGGAAAAAATGCAAGAGAGGAAGAGTTGAGAAAATTTCTGCGCAGTTTGTGGAAAGAGAAATATGGATATTAGAATATCAGACAGGGAACAAGGAATCAGGAATACTGAACACCTGCAAGGTTATTCATCGTTCAGTATGCCTTGTTCCCTGTTCATTATACATTTTGACAGGATCAAATAATAACGGAAAGAACTGCCCTTCCATTTTCTGTCCTTTCGGAATCACAGGCACGCCTTCCAGCATCGGATCATTAGAATCGGAAATCACGCCATCGGCAAAAACATTTATCACGAATGCCCTCCGCGGCTTATCACTTTTATTTTCGCCGCTGCCATGCAGGGTGAGTGAATGATGAAAGATGGCTTCGCCTGCCTTCACTTCGGCAAACTGCGGGTTGTCGAATTGCTTTTTTTGTTCAACATTTAAAAAATCTCTTATTCCCTGTAAATCGCCGGCCAGCACCGGCTTTGGCAGTAGCCCCCAGCGATGACTGCCGGCAATGTATTGAAGACAGCCGTTTTCTTTAGTTGAATCATCCAGGCCGCACCAGCAGGTAAGATGTGCCACCGGTTTTGTTCTTGTCCAGTACGAATAATCCTGGTGCCATGCTACCACGCCGCCTTTTTTTGCCGGCTTGCAAAAAAGCTGGTCGTGCCAGAAACGCACCGGCACATTGCCAAGCAGCTGGCTTGTCGCAATCAGGAACCGCGGATTCCACAGCACATCGTGAAAGCCCGGGCCTATGCGCCAGGCGCCTAATGCATGAAATAAAATGGTGGTTGGGTCAGTTGATTCGTTTGTATGAAATTCATAATACAAATTGTGACCGGGGTGGTTGACATCGGCCACTTCGTTAAATTCTCTTCTTAAAAATTCAATTTGCCAGTCACCCAGCATTTTTACGCCAGCCAGGAAGCCGTTTTCATTGAAAAAATTTACCTGCTCATCGGGAAGCCGGCAGTGCTCCCACTCGTTTTTTGATGAAGGCCATTGAAAAAGATCTGTTACCAGCCGGTGAACTGTGCTGAGATCTTTTACCCGTGTTGTTTCCATATTCCTAAATTACTGTTTTCATCAATCAATTCCTTCTTGTTTAAATTATCTTTACCCCAAAATCCAACTCTTCTTACTGAATGACTGGAGCGTATTGACCATTCACCATTCAGCATTCACCATTGACTACTCACCACATGAACTGGATTGTAAAAAAATTTGATGAACTCACGCTTGACGAGCTCTACGCAATACTCCGCTTGCGGAATGAAGTTTTTGTGGTAGAACAAAACTGCGTTTACCAGGACCTGGATGACAAAGACAAAGCCGCCTGGCACCTGATGGGCTGGCACGATGATAAGCTTGCCGCATACACCAGGCTGCTTCCCCCGGGTGTTTCGTACAGCAATCCTGCTATCGGCAGGGTGGTCACTTCGCCTTTGGTGAGAAATACGGGGTTGGGAAGAATACTGATGCAGCAATCAATAGAACATTGTGAAAAGCTGTTTGGCAAAACTGCTATTTCACTGGGCGCCCAGCTGTACCTGAAAAAATTTTATGAATCGCTTGGTTTTGAAGTGAGCAGCGGCGAATATCTTGAAGACGGCATACCGCATGTGGATATGACAAGGAAAGCTTCCTCGTAATTGTACAGCGTAAAAAAACTTTTTACTGACGCTGCAATAAAAAATCACCCCTTGCGTCATTGACTGGCAGAAATATATTTTCTACTTTAGTCAACCGTCCAAAATCCTGAATCCCGGTAGTTGCCGGGGGCGAAAAACAAATCTGGTATCTATGAGAGCAACTGTACACTTAATCCGTACATTGATTACGGTATTTTTATCGCTGCTGATTTCTTCCGCTTCCTTTGCGCAATCCATATCGTTTAAGGATGGTAAATATGAATTGGGGCTGGGCCTGGGGCCTGCATTTTTTCTTGGCGACCTGGGCGGGGCAAGAGGTATAGGCAAACCTTTTATCCGGGACCTGGACATACCGCTCACAAAATTTTCCAAAGGCATTTATTTTAATATTTATCCTTCAGAATGGCTGGGGATAAGGCTGGCTTTTAACCAGACATTTCTTGAAGGAAGCGATGATGAAGTGGACCTGGCCGGCGGCCGTGAATATTCAAGATGGCGTCGTAATCTTTATTTCCAGTCAAACTCGGTGGAAGGATACCTCGGTTTTGAAATTTACCCGACTGTACTTCTCGAAAACTACGACGGGCTGAAGGGCAAGTTCAGACCATACGGTATAACCGGTATTGGTGTTTTCCACTTCAATCCGAAAGGCTATTATTATCCCGACCCTAATAATCCGAATGTAAAACAACTGGTGGAACTGAAGCCGCTCCGCCTGGAGGGGCAGGGCATGACGGAGTATCCTGACCGGAAAGAATACAAACTGACCCAGCCCGAAATACCGATGGGTGGCGGTTTTAAATATTTTATCAAAGAAAATATTTATATCGGCATCGAAGTGCTGCACCGCAAAACCTTCACTGATTATATTGACGATGTGAGCACCAAGTATATTGACCCGATTTATTTTTCCAATTACCTTGACCCGGCCGATGTTCCCATTGCTTACCAGCTGCATAACCGGGAGCCTTTCCGCAATATTTACAGGCCCACCATTGGCAGGCAGCGTGGCGATTCAAAGGAAATGGATTCATTCTTTTCCACGATTTTACGTTTTGGCTGGCGGCTCAATGGCAGCAATTCGCCATCACGAAGAGCTATGAAGCAAATGCGATGTCCCGTTTTCTATTAACAGGAAACCCTTAATCCGAACCAATATGAAAAAAAATTCTACCCTGTTAAAATTCCGAAAACTGTTGCCGGCTGTTACCCTTGCCTTAAGCGTCGTCATCATGACCGGCTGCAGTGTAGTTGAAAACACACCGGCAGGCGAGGCAAAAAATACAAAGGCAGGGCGCCGGGAAAAATGCGTAAAAATTTATCCCGACCTGGTAAAAAGAGTGATGCATGTAAAATGCGTGGAAGAAACTCCGCTAGATTTTTTTGTGTTCGATGAGCAGGGCACCCTGATGCTTCATTATAAAATGCAGGAAGGCGATCATAAAAGAATCAGCGGGCTGGTCAGAGGCTCTTACCTCTACCAGGTGTTTCGCAACGACGAAATGAGTGAATCGGGAAAGCTGATTATAAAATAGTTCTTTATCATTTTTAAATGCTGTTCCAATAAGCGGCAGCGGGCTTGGTAAAATGCAATACCTGGTTGACTAAAACCTAATCCGTTCTCTATGTCGCTCTCAAGTAGTGTGTATTTTAATTTTATTAAACACCCTCTGCCTGCTTTATTGGACAACTCATCATGTGCTCTTTTATTTACCATAGCAAAACCCGCAGCACAGGGAAATAGGCTTAATCTGAAATCCGAATACATGAAAGGCCATCCGTTTGAGCTCTTTCGTTAAAAAAGATTATTCTTTATCACTTCCTGTAAACCCTGCGGGATTTTTTTTACCCTCTCTCTGCCCTTGTGCGCTGTGAATTATTTATCAGGCCGGTTTTCGGAAGTATTCATTACTTTTAGTAGCACTAAAACCAACTGTTATGGAACAATTGAATTTTCACAAACAAAAAATGTATGCCATAATTCTTGCGTTATTGGCATTTATCTCCCTTCTTTTACCCTGGCTTACTGCACCATTTGGAGGCTCTCTAAACGGATTTCGCGGATTGGGGCTTCTAAGCCTGTTAGGTATAGCTGCTGTTATTGCCTTATCCTTTATGGGCGATAAAAGCAAAGAATATGATGCAAATTCAAAAAAATTGGTTTTGGGCGGATTCGGAGCCATTGCTGCCGGCGCTGTAATTTTTTTGCTTACAAAAAACTCATCATATGGCGGGGGTATATTCGGCAATATTTTCAAACCTGGTATTGGTCTTTGGCTTTGTCTTATTGCAGGGATCGCCGGTCTTGTATTAATTTCGGGCGTTATTAAACTGCCGGAAAATAAACCACCTGCCAATCCCAATAGTTAAGTCAAAAAAAAAAAAGATGCAAGAAAGACCGACAAGGTAGTTCGGTCTTTCTTGTATTATGTGTTCTTAAACAAACAATCCCCATTCATCTTCAAATTCGTCTTTCTGAAATGTTTTGACCCACATCTTAAATAATTCCCGGAATTTGGCAATCTCACTGCGTATTACTTCTCCATGTGCTTCCTCAATAGCTCCTTCCATCATCATAGTAAGCATAGAAGAATAAATAAATTGGGCATTCTTTCGGATAATAGCAGCATTTTCCATTCGAATGACATAAAGGCCTCCTGCTTCCGAGCTTTTGATCTTTGCTGCCACCTGGTAAGCATCCCCCAATATCATCCCTTTTATATCTTCCCCATGCTCAGGTGAAAAACTATCTCTGCCTGTATTGGTATTTATTGAATCCAATGCGCCGTTTATTACAATCATTACCTGGTTCCACTGTTTGTACATGGCTTTGCATGCATCTCGTGTAGCATTGGGCTTCCACTCCTCACCTTCTTCTTCCTCATAATTGAAGTCATCGTCATCCCATTCCGGAAGGTCATTTAATTTTTCTAAGTCCATAATTTTTATTTTAATGTAATTCGTTTTTCAGGAACTCTGCCGTATAACTTTCCCTGCAGCTGATAAGTTCTTCCGGTGTGCCTGCAAATAAAATTTTTCCGCCCCCATCGCCACCCTCGGGGCCCAGGTCAATAATATGATCCGCCACTTTAATTACATCCATGTTGTGTTCAATTACCAATACAGTATTGCCGCGATCCACCAGTTTGTTCAGCACATCAAGCAGGTGCTGGATGTCTTCAAAATGCAAACCGGTTGTGGGTTCATCCAGTATGTAAAAAGTTTTGCCGGTATCTTTTTTTGAAAGCTCGGTGGAAAGTTTCACCCGCTGCGCTTCTCCGCCGCTGAGGGTAACGGCGCTCTGGCCAAGCGTAATATATCCAAGCCCCACTTCTTCCAGCACTTTTATCTTGCGGTAGATGTACGGTATATTCTGGAAAAACTCCACCGCTTCTTCCACGGTCATCTCCAGCACATCGGCGATGGATTTACCTTTGTAACGAATCTCGAGTGTTTCGCGGTTGTACCGCCTGCCGTTGCACTTTTCACAATGTACATACACATCGGGCAGAAAATTCATTTCAATCACCCGCATGCCGCCGCCCTCACACACATCGCAGCGTCCGCTTTTTACATTGAAGGAAAAACGACCGGCATTGTAGCCGCGGATTTTGGCTTCAGGTATAGAAGCAAACAGTGTTCTGATGTCAGTAAAAAATCCGCAATAAGTGGCGGGGTTGCTTCTCGGCGTGCGGCCGATAGGCGACTGGTCAATCTCAATTACTTTATCAATATTTTCCAGTCCTTTTATGCTTTTATACTCCAGCGGCGTCACCCGCGAGCCGTAAGCATGTTTTGATAAAATGGGATAAAGCGTTTCATTAATGAGTGTTGACTTGCCGCTGCCGCTTACGCCGGTAACAACAATAAATTTTCCCAGGGGAAATTTTATATCGAGGTTTTGCAGGTTGTTTCCTTTCGCTCCTTTCAGTTCAATAAATTTTCCATTTCCTTTTCTTCTTTCCCCGGGCACGGCAATATGATGACGGCCGTTCAGGTAACTGGCAGTAAGCGTTTCGAGCCCGAGCATTTCTCCGGGTTTGCCCTGTGCCACAATTTTTCCGCCGTGATAGCCTGCTCTCGGGCCAATGTCAATTAAATGATCGGCCGCAAGCATAATGTCTTTATCATGCTCCACCACCAATACGCTGTTGCCAATACCACAAAGATTTTTCAGGGCATCAATCAGCCGGTGATTATCCCGCTGGTGCAAACCGATAGACGGCTCATCGAGAATATAGGTAATGCCCTGCAGCTGCGAACCAATTTGTGTGGCCAGTCGTATGCGCTGCGATTCGCCGCCGCTGAGTGTTTTCGAAGGCCGGTTGAGTGTGAGATAAGTTAATCCTACATCGAGCAGGAATTGCAATCGTTCTCTTATTTCTTTCAGCACATCTTTCGCAATGCTGCGCTGCTTGTCAGTAATTCTCAGCTCAATGCCATCGAACCAGGCGGCAAGATTATCGAGATTCATTTCACCGAGGCTGGCAATATTTCGTCCAAGAATTTTAAACCAGAGGCTTTCTTTTTTCAACCGGGTGCCGCCGCAACTTTCGCAGGGTTTCATTTGCATGTAGCCCTCGGCCCAGTCACGCAGTCCCTCGCTGTAGCCGTTGTTGAACCAGCGCCTGAGCATGTTCACTATTCCTTCGAATGGTCCATAGGGATCAATCCTCATATTCTCGACCCCGATAGCAATCGGGGCAATCTCCGTTTCAATGCCATCTTCATTGCCATATAAAAGAATGTTCAGCGATTTTTTGTTCAGTTTGTTCAATGGAGCGGTTAAAGAAATCTTATGTCTTTTTGCCACATCCTGCACCTGCCGAAAGACCCATGCGTCCCGCTCTTCACCCAGCGGCGCTATACCGCCTTCATTAATGCTGAGCGATGTGTCGGGAATGATGGATTCCATGTTTACATGAAACATGGTGCCAAGCCCCTTGCATACCGGGCAGGCGCCGTAGGGCGAATTGAATGAAAAAGAGTTTGGCGAAGGCTCTTCATAGCTGATGCCGGTGTCCTCGCACATCAGTTGCTTGCTGTACTGTACAAGTTTTGATTCATCCACCAATAAAAACAAAAGATCCTTACCCAACTTCAGTGTTTGCTGAACACTCTGGCCCAGTCTTGCTTTCAAATCATCCGTTACCTGCAGGCGGTCAACCACCAGTTCGATATCGTGAATCCTGTACCGGTCAACCTGCATTTTGGGAACAAGGTCTTTGATTTCACCGTCCACTCTTACTTTCAGAAAACCTTTTTTGCGTACATCTTCAAACAACTCGCGGTAATGTCCCTTGCGGCCACGCACCAATGGCGCCAGCAGCGAAATTTTTTTATTTCTGAATTTCTTAAAAATATTTTCTACAATTTCTTCCTCGCTCCACTTCACCATCGGCTTGCCGGTGTTGTAGGACCAGGCCTCTCCTATTCTTGCAAACAGCAGGCGGAGAAAATCGTAAATCTCGGTGACAGTGCCCACGGTTGACCGGGGATTTTTATTGGTGGTTTTCTGTTCGATGGAAATGACCGGCGACAGCCCGGTAATCTTGTCCACATCGGGCCGCTCCATGTCGCCGATAAACTGGCGGGCATAAGCACCGAAGGTTTCCATGTAACGGCGCTGGCCTTCGGCATAAATGGTATCGAAAGCCAGCGATGATTTGCCGCTGCCGCTGATACCGGTGATAACAACCAGCTTGTTTTTGGGAATTGAAATATCAATATTCTTCAGGTTGTGCACCCGGGCCCCAAACACTTCAATGGTATCGTGATTGATTTCAGCCGCCGGCGCCCCGTTATTTATTGTTTTCGGCATGACAGAAAAGGAGGACGAAGATAGCAACATATCGTGTCTCTTCAGACCCGTTTCAAACAAGCAACAACCGTGTTGGAATCCGGAAATTTGAATTTGTTTTTTGGAATTTTTCCCCCTTATCTTTGCGCCGGTTCTTTTAAAACATTCCGAATGACAAAACAGGATTCTCTTTTAAAAAACAAGAGATTCCTTCTCCTGATAAAAAACGGGGGGTCGGAATGCGCTTATCAAGAAAGGCTGAGGGAAATGGCCCGATGAAGCCTTGACAACCTGCCTCGCTTGCTTCATTTTCCTGGCGAAGCGAAGGAAAGGTGCCAACTCCATCCCGACAGGATCGTCGGGACAGATAAGTCAGGTTAATGCTGCAAAATATCTATTGAAAGTATTTGAAAGCTCATCTGGTTTATCGGGTGGGCTTTTTTATTTAAAAAGTTTACCGTTGGCTATTGGCAACGGTCAGGTGCAAGAGACAGCGATAAAAGCACTAAAGCAGACTGCATAAAAAAAACATTAATAAACAGTAACAGGATTCATTCAAATCAGAATTTATGAGCTATCACAAAAATCTTACCATCGGGCTTTTTGGCTTTGGCGTAGTGGGTGAAGGGCTGTACCGCGTACTGCAGCAAACACCTTCGCTGAAAGCGGCCATTAAAAAAATCTGCATCAAGCACCCGGAGAAAAAAAGAAATGCGCCGGCCGAATTATTTACTACCGATAAAAATCTGCTGCTGAACGACCCGGAAATTAATGTAATTGTAGAAGTGATTAATGAAACGGAAGCGGCATTTGAAATTGTGAGTACGGCACTGCAAAATGGCAAGGATGTGGTAAGCTCCAGCAAGAAAATGATTGCGGAACATCTGCAGGCGCTGCTGCACCTGCAGCAAACCACCGGGCTGGCTATGCTGTACGAATCGGCCGCCTGCGCTTCCATACCCGTCATCCGCAACCTGGAAGAGTATTACGACAACGACCTGCTGCATTCCATAAAAGCCATTGTAAACGGTACTACCAATTTTATTCTTACAAAAATGTTTGAAGATAAAATTGATTACCGGCAGGCGCTGTTGCTGTCGCAGCAAATGGGTTTTGCCGAAACGGACCCGACGCTGGATGTGGAAGGCTACGATGCGCTGAACAAATGGGTGATACTGCTGAATCATTCCTATGGAATTGTGGAGCCGCCGCAGCATATTGTGTTTACCGGCATTCAAAACATACAGCAGCGAGATGCCGCAGTGGCAAGGGAAAAACATTATGAAATAAAACTGGTGGCGCAGGCTAAAAAACTGAACAATGGCGGTGTGGCTGCTTTTGTGCTGCCCCAGTTTGTACAGCAAACCGACCAGCTTGCTTTGGTAAAAAATGAATACAACGGCGTGATTATTGAAAGCGGTTTTGCCGACAAGCAGTTTTTTTACGGCAAGGGTGCCGGCAGTTTCCCCACGGCTTCTGCTGTGCTGAGCGATATTTCCGCACTGCGATACGATTATCATTACGAGTATAAAAAACTGTATCATCACAGGCCGCACCGGCTTACGGATGATTTTTACCTGAAAGTGTATATCAGTTACGATAATGGGGTGGAAATTCCCCGCGAAAGATTTGAATGGATTGAAGAATGGCATGCCGACCTGAAACGCAATTACCTGGTGGGTGTTTTGGCCTTTAATCAACTGAAAAATGAAACCTGGTGGAAGCAAAACAATATTTCGTTCATCCTGATGCCTGAGCCGGTGATTGAAGATGTGGAAATAAGAAAGCTGAAAAAGAAAAGCCTGCAACTCGCCGGCATCACACTATGAAGGCTGCGGGACAGGTTGTAACTTTACCACGCTAAATCATTATCCTTGCAGCAGGAAAGACCTAAAAGCAATTTCGGCGTTGCATTTATTTTTACCGTCATCATTGCCGCAGCTGCGGGAGTGTTTATTCTTCTTTATGGAAAAAATGAAACTTTTCTGCTCATCAACGGCCATCACAGCCGCTCTGCTGATTTTTTCTTCAGCTATTTTACCCATGCCGGCGATGGTTTGATGTGGGTGCCGCTTGGATTGTTCTGTATTTTTTTCAAACGAAAATATCTTGTTGCAGTCATTGCAGGCATTCTTATCTCCAGCCTGCTGGCACAGTTTCTGAAAAGAGTGATTTTTCCCGACGAATTGCGGCCAATAACTTACCTGGCAGAAAATTTTCCGGTGCATGTAATTGATGGCGTAAGTATGAAAAGGCTGCACAGTTTTCCTTCGGGCCACAGCAGTACGGCAATTACAGTGGCACTGCTACTGGCCTACATGATTAATAAAAAATCATGGTCGCTCATTCTGCCGCTCCTTGCTTTGCTGGCAGGTTATTCCAGGGTTTACCTTGGCCAGCATTTTCTTACTGATGTGCTGGCGGGCATGTGTGTGGGTATTGTATCGGCTTTATTTTCTTTGATGATTTACCGGTCGTTTTTAAAATCAATAAATAAAAAAAAGGACGCAAAACATGCAGTTACATAACGGTCGTATAAGATTTGTTGTTGCTGCTTCGATAACAGATTTGTCAAATGTCCTCAAAGTATGGCCCGGTATATCCATGTACGATAATACCAGCTATCAGCTGGTCAACTGCTTACTATACGCATAACCACCAAATAATATAATACCGGCATTTCGGTGGTTTTTACAAATAAAAAAAGTGACTATATATAAAGTCACCTCCGTCGGGAAGACAGGATTCGAACCTGCGGCCCCCTGGTCCCAAACCAGGTGCGCTACCGGGCTGCGCTACTTCCCGAAATAAACTGGCGGTGAGGGAGGGATTCGAACCCTCGGTACAACTTTAGGGTCGTACGACGGTTTAGCAAACCGTTGATTTCAGCCACTCATCCACCTCACCGGCTGAAGTATTTTCAAGGGTGGCAAAAATAAAGATTAATTCATTTTCAGCTTTTATTATTTCTGGCTGGTAATAAAAAAACCCCGGCGTTTCGGCCAGGGCTCCTGATTTCAAGTGGAAACCGTCCAGTTATTTTACATAGCGGCGAGTTGTACTTTTTGCTGCAGTTCCAGCACGTTTTCACGAAATACGCCGTCAGTATCCATCAGGTCTTTCACCGTTTGGCACGAGTGAATGACGGTGGTATGATCGCGGCCGCCAAAATGCTCGCCGATGGTTTTGAGTGAATTTTTTGTAAATGCTTTTGCCAGGTACATAGTAATCTGCCTTGCCTGTACAATTTCACGCTTTCTTGTTTTCTGAAGCAGTTTATCATACGGCACATCAAAGTAATCACACACCATTTTCTGAATGGTTTCAATGGTGATTTCCTTGCTGGATGATTTGATGAAATTCCGAAGCACTTTCTTTGCCAGGTCAAGATCAATTTCTCGCCTGTTCAGCGAAGATTGTGCCAGTAAAGAAATCAGCGCACCTTCCAGTTCCCGGATGTTGTTGCTGATGTTATAAGCAATATACTTAACCACTTCTTTGGGCATATCAAGCCCATCATGCTTCATTTTTTTCTCCAGTATCTCAATTCTTGTTTCATAATCGGGCACCTGCAGGTCGGCGCTCAGGCCCCAGCGAAACCGGCTCAGCAATCTTTCCTGTACCCCTTCCAGGTCTTTGGGCGGTTTATCGCTGGTAAGAACCAGCTGCTTACCCGACTGGTGCAGGTGATTGAAAATAGCAAACAAGGCATCCTGGCTTTTTTCGGCCTTGGCAAAAAACTGCACATCGTCAATAATCAATATATCAATCAGCTGGTAAAAATGAATGAAGTCATTGATGGCATTGTTGCGGCTGTGATCCATGAACTGGTTGATAAATTTTTCGGAGCTCACATAAAGCACCACTTTGTTGGGGTGCATTCTTTTTACTTCGTTGCCGATGGCCTGCGCCAGGTGGGTTTTTCCCAGGCCGACGCCGCCGTAAATCACCAGCGGATTGAAAGAATTGGCGCCAGGTTTTTCAGCTACTGTTTTACCGGCACGCCTGGCCACCCGGTTGCAATCGCCTTCAATAAATGAATCAAAAAGATAACCCGGGTTCAGCTGCGGGTCAATCTGCATTTTCTTCAACCCGGGAATGACGAACGGGTTTTTGACAGGATTGCTTATAATGAGAGGAAAATCCATTTCGTTGCCCGGATACATTTTAAATCCCTGCCCCGGCACATCCATCATCACGGGTTGTGTGGTTTTGCTTCCGCTGTCAACCATGATGCGATATTCGAGGCGGGCATCTTTTCCCAATTCACGTTTCAATGTCTTCGCCAATAAATTTACATAATGTTCTTCAAGATATTCAAAAAAGAATTGACTGGGAACCTGGATGATAAGAATATTATTTTTGATGGAAACGGGTTTGATGGGCTCAAACCATGTTTTGTAGTGCTGCCATTCAACAATGTCTTTGATGATCTTTAAACAGTTGGTCCAAACTTTTTCAGCGTTCTTCTCCATCAGTCAGTAAGCAGTTTATATCGAGTTAAGAATCTTCTTTCTTTCCGGTAAGGTAATTCAAAGGAACAAAAAAAAAAATCACAGGAGGACGAATATCTAAAAATCTTTTCTAATAAAAAATTTTTATTCCCCGGTTTTTTTTGTAATTCTCAGGGAACTTGCTTTGGATAATTTTTTCTTCGTGAATTTTGAAAACTCAAAGTCGAGCCGGCCCAGGATAATGCCCGCCCAGCCTACCTGGTTCACGATGACCTCCTCATTTTTTTTATTTTTATACATCACCGGTGCATCAAAAAAAGTATGTGTATGCCCGCCGATGATCAGATCAATGTTTTCTGATTCCCTGGCCAGCCGTTCATCGCTTACCTTATTTTCCCTGTATTGAAACCCGAGATGCGACAGGCAGATTATCATATCGCAGTTATTGTTTTTTTTCAGCTGCCAGGCGGTTTCGTTTGCTTTCTGCACCGGGTCAATATACTTTGTGTTGCCGGAAAGATTGTCGGGAACAAGCCCTTTCATTTCGATACCCACACCCAGCACACCGATCTTTAATTTTCCTTTTTTAAACACCCGGTATGGTTCATATTTATATTCCATGGGGGTTCCGGCAAAATCGTAATTGCATACCAGCATTGGGAAACGGGCATGCCGAGTCAATTGATTTGCCAGGTTTTCAAGTCCTGCATCAAAATCATGATTGCCGATAGTAGTGGCATCATAATGCATCGAAGTCATGGCTTTTATCTCAGGCTCGCCTTTGTATAAATTAAAATAAGGAGTGCCCTGGAAAATATCACCTGCATCAAGTAGCAATACATGCTCTTCCTCGCTTCGTATTTTTCCTATAAGCTCAGTCCGGGCTGCCACACCACCCAGGCCCTGGTTGCGGCCACCATCCATAGGAAAAGGGTCTAAACGACTATGTGTATCGTTGGTATGTAAAATAGTGAGCTTATGAACTGCCGACAGTTCGTCTATTTTATTCAAAACAGAGTTACCCGCAACATAAGCCCCGGCTGATAAAACAGATTGATGTAAAAAATTTTTTCTACTGAGCATAAGTCACCCGGTTTTCCAGTTTGGCTGAAATGTTTTTACCCTCTTTTTTTAGCTTAGCGATATATTCGAAAATTGCATCCCTTACCAGGTAGCCGTTTGTTTGCTGCGGTATGCTGCGGAGCATATCGGCGTTGTCGCCTCCATTTGCAACAAAATCAGAGTTTACGATTAAATACTCTGCTGACGGGTTCAGCGGTTTACCACCGATAAAAACGCTGACAGCTTTTTTATCCTGTATTTCCATTTTTATGCCCGCACAGGGCCAGCCGCCGCGAGCAGCCACCAGGTCAAGAAACTGCTGCAGTACATCACCCTTCAGATTTTGAACAACAAGAATGTTATCGAATGGCATTAATTCAAAAATTTTTCCTCTGGTAACCGGGCCGGCGGGCAACTGGGTAAGACGGATGCCTCCATAGTTTACAAATGCAGCATCGGCATGGGATGCTAATGTTTCCTTTGCGATGGCCAGCATAGCATCAGCCATAAAATTTCCCAGTGTGGATTCAGGTTGTTTTTTTTCAAGAGTAATTTCTGCTGCACCTACCACATCATTCATACTTTTATTCATGCTGTCGGCATAGGGCTTTATCATCGCGGCAATCATGGCATTGCCCGGGCTGGCAGCCTGTATCCTGTAATTGCTGTACTGAACAGATTGGGATTTGAAAACCGTGTTACAGGAGAGCAGAACAACAGCAGCAATAAAAGTTAACACGGACTTTTTCATACACATGGCGGTTTGCTCAAGTTAGAAACTTTTACCGGCAAAAAAAGATAACCGGGCAAATATATTTTTTAAAAAAAAATGAACTCTCAACAAGTGCTTTAAAATGGAAAAAAACTTTCTTGATTGAAATGGAATTTATCCTTACTTTAGGGCACCCAATTCACACTGCTATGAGAAAAATTATACTGTTTCTTCTTACCGGATTTTTTCTTTATTTAAATACAACAGCTCAAAACCCGTCAACCGACAAACAAAAAGTGTCGCTGGGAATTAAAACCGGCACCAATATCAGCCGGCTGAAACTGAACGGTAAAATCCCCGGCCTGCTGGAAACAAATTTCCGGACCGGTTATGTGGCCGGCGCTTTTGTAAACTTCCCGGTAAGAAAATCACCTTTTTCCATACAGCCTGAATTTCTTTATTCTTCAATGGGCGGCGACCTGCTGACGGAGCAGAATGAAAAACAAAACCTGCGCTTCAATTATTTCTCTGTACCGGTTTTATTGAAATACCAGTTTACAAAAAAACTCGCAGCCTTTGCCGGCCCGCAGGTGGATTTCATCATTTATGGAAAAGAAACCAATAAGTTTGGCAATTTTAATGTAACAGACAATACAGAAGAAACAGATGCCAGCACTACCTGGGGCATGGAATGGTGGCCCTGGAAACATATTGTACTGAACGGCCGCTATATACACGGGTTTAAAAAAGTTTATACCACAGCTCCCGAAATATCCATGAACAACCGCGGCTTCCAGCTTACAATCGGGCTCAGATTTCATAAAGCCAAACCCTGGGTGGAACCAACCCCGGTGATAATCACTCCGCCGGTAGATAAAGATTCTGATGGCGATGGAATACTTGACAGCAGGGATAAATGCCCCACCGTGCCGGGTGTGGCAAAATATGAAGGATGCCCCGTGCCCGATACCGATAAAGATGGCGTGTTCGACGATAAAGACAAATGCCCTGAAATGGCGGGTTATCCCGAACTGGACGGCTGTCCCTATCCTGACCGTGATAAAGATGGCGTTACTGATAATAAAGACCGCTGCCCCGACGAGCCCGGTTCAACCAAAAACGATGGTTGCCCGGTTGTGGACCGTGATAGCGATGGAGTACTTGATGCTGTTGACCGTTGTCCCGATGAACCCGGTCCTGCTTCCAACCAGGGCTGCCCGACCGTAAAGGAAGAAATCATTACAAAAACAGCTGCTATTGCAAAGAGCATCTATTTTGACCTGAACAGCGCCAAACTGCAGCAACGCTCTTATGCTCCGCTGGATGAGCTGGTTCAAATTTTGAAAGATAATCCATCTTATAAACTCAGCATTGAAAGCCACACCGATAATAGCGGTACAAATGCCTACAACCAAAACCTGAGCGAACGCAGATCAACTACCGTAATGAGCTACCTGGTGAGCAAAGGCATTGATGCAAGCAGGCTGCGTGCTGTTGGCTATGGTGAAGAAAAGCCGGTTGCCAGCAACGACACGAAGGAAGGCAGGGCTCTGAACAGGAGAAGCGAATTGAAACTTTCAAATTAGTACAATAAAATTTTTTTAAAAGCTGCCGGCAAAGGGCAGCTTTTTTATTTTATTCCTTTCAACTTTGCAGCCATAGTTCCGGGATAAACACCCGGCCCGGCATAAATGAAAAAGCAAATTACCCTGCGCACCCGGCCATCCGAAGCGGCCGATAATGCTTTTATCAGCAACCTGGTTGCCGCTGCCTGCGGTACTGAAAAATTTTCTGTAACCGGTTTTAATATTTTGAAAAAATCAATTGATGCCCGCAGCCGGCAGGTGTTCATCAATTTGATGGTCGAAGCTTTTATCAATGAACCATTCCGGCAAAGAGAGGTTCAGAAAATACAATTGCGGGACGTAACGAATGCTTCTATAAAAATAATCATAGTGGGCGCCGGGCCGGCCGGATTATTTGCTGCGCTACGGCTGCTTGAAAAGGGAATAAAACCCGTTATTCTCGAAAGAGGAAAAGATGTAAAGGCCCGCCGCAGGGATCTTGCTGTGTTAAATAAAAAGGGCATCATCAACCCCGAAAGTAATTACTGCTTTGGTGAAGGCGGCGCCGGCACATACAGCGACGGAAAGCTGTATACCCGCAGCACCAAGCGGGGCGATGTAAACCGGATACTCAACCTGCTGGTACAATTTGGAGCTGAAGAAAGAATTCTGTACGAAGCCCATCCCCATATTGGCACCAACAAACTGCCGCAAATAATTACCGCCATCCGCAATCAAATACAGGATTGCGGCGGTGAAATTTTATTTGAAAAAAAGGTAATTGATTTTGTTGCAGAAAATGGAATAATTAAAAAAATACTTACCGACTGTGACGAAGAATATACAGGTGATGCCGTCATACTTGCCACCGGGCATTCGGCCAGGGATATTTTTCTTCTGCTTCATGATAAAAAAATTGCAATTGAACTCAAGCCATTCGCTTTGGGAGTGCGGGTGGAGCACCCCCAGCAGCTGATTGATTCCGTGCAGTATCATTGTGAGTTGAGAGATGTATTTCTGCCGCCCGCTTCATACAACCTTGTACAGCAGGTTGAAGGCAAGGGAGTGTTTTCATTTTGCATGTGCCCGGGCGGCATCATTGCCCCGGCTGCCACCAGCCATGATGAACTGGTAGTAAACGGCTGGTCGCCATCAAAAAGAAATAACCCCTTTGCCAACAGCGGCATGGTGGTACCGGTAGAAACCGGGGATTTAAACGATTTAAAACCTGCCCGGCTGAACCGGTCAGGCGGGGATTTTGAGGAAATAGTGAGATTGCCTCAAAAAGTTTTACAAAGTAATTTGGGCTCGATGTATTTTCAGCAATACGTTGAAAGAAAAGCATACCGGGCAGGCGGCGGCAAATTCATTGCCCCGGCGCAGCGCCTTGTTGATTTCTGTGAAAATAAATTTTCAAAAACACTCCCGGATTGCTCTTATTTGCCCGGTATCCATTCTGCCATGATTAAAGATGTGCTGCCGGAATTTATTAATGAGAGGTTACGTACGGCTTTTAAAGAATTTGGAAAAAAAATGCGTGGTTATTATACAAATGAAGCCGTGGTAGTGGCCACCGAATCGAGAACATCATCTCCCGTGCGCATTCCAAGAAACTCCCGATGGCTGCACCATCCACAGCTGACAAATCTTTATCCCTGTGGCGAAGGCGCCGGCTATGCCGGGGGTATTGTAAGCGCTGCCATGGATGGTGAAAATGTGGCCGATAAGATTATTGAAAACTATATACGATAAAATGCAGTAATGCTGACTTTTACCATCAATCAAAAAAATGAACAATTGAATGGCGCTCTTTATACATTTGCTCACTGAAATTATACCGTATGCCGATACTTGAAGTTCAAAATCTGAAAAAATATTTCGCCACACAGAAAGCCGTTGACGACCTCAGCTTCCATGTAGAAAAAGGAAGCATCTTCGGATTGCTGGGGCCCAACGGTGCCGGCAAAACCACCCTCATCCGGATGATTACAGGAATATTTTACCCCGACAGCGGCGATATAATATTTGACGGGAAAAAATTTGACCCCGTGAATGATGTCGTCTCCATCGGCTATATGCCCGAAGAAAGGGGACTTTATAAAAAAATGAAAATCGGGGAACAGGCCATTTACCTGGCACAGCTCAAAGGCCTCAGCCGCAGCCAGGCTATGAATAAAATAAAAGAATGGTTTGTAAAATTTGAAATGCAGAGCTGGTGGAATAAAAAAGTGGAAGACCTGTCGAAAGGTATGAGCCAGAAGCTGCAGTTTGTAACTACCGTGCTGCACGAACCCAAGATGATTATTCTGGATGAGCCCTTCAGCGGGCTTGACCCGGTGAACACAAACCTGATTAAAGACGAAATTTATAAAATGGCGCAAAGAGGCGTCACCATTATCTTCAGCACCCACCGCATGGAGCAGGTGGAAGAAATATGCGACCACATTATACTGGTGAATAAAGGCCGGAAAATTCTCGATGGCTCGGTAAAGGGTGTAAAACACCAGTTCAAGGAAAATCTTTTCAGCATCGGGCTCGAAGAAATGCCGCCGGCGCTCAACGGAGCTACGCCGTTTGAAATGATAGGCGCCAAAGATCACAGCCTGGTGGTGAAAATTAAAGAAGGCAACAAACCCAATGATGTGCTGAGCTATTTCCTGCAGCAGGGCGCCGGCATCATTTCCTTTAATGAAATCCTGCCTTCGCTGAACGATATTTTCATCAAGCTGGTGGAGGGCACTCCTGTCAGCCGTCAATTTGAACAAATTCAATCCATCACCGCCACCCAAACGGCTTAATCGAATTGTATGAAAAAAATCCGGATTATCATCCGCCGCGAATACCTGACCAGGGTAAGAAATAAAACCTTCCTGCTTTCTACTTTTTTACTACCCATCATTATAATTCTGTTTATTGTGGGGTCCACTTTACTTGCCGTAAAATCCATTGGCAGGGAAAAAATTGCCGTAGTGAATGACCCGGGTTTTCTCAGGCAACATCTCGAAAATGACTCGACCGTAGTGATTTTCGATTTCAACACTGCAATTAATTCGTCCAATTACGATCAACTGGGTTATTCCGGAATTCTGAGAATAAACCCGGATACAGCCGCCAAAAAATACGTCATCGAGTCACAAAAAAACCTTAACACAAGAACCATGGACTACATCCGGCGTCAGATGAACAAGGCCATCGAAGCCGACATGCTGCAAAAGCTGGATATTGATAAAAGAAAACTCGATTCCATCAGCCGGGCCAGCGAAGCTGAGGCTGTTGTTACCAATGAACTGAGCACCGGCGAAGAGGCCAATGCCGGGCTGGCACAGGGCATCGGCTTTGGCAGTGGTATTCTCATTTATATCACCATGTTTATTTTTGGCGCTATGGTAATGCGGGGTGTGATGGAAGAAAAAACCAGCCGCATTGCCGAAGTAATTGTTTCTTCCGTCAAACCGTTTCAGCTTATGATGGGTAAAATCATAGGTATTGCCGCGGTGGGGCTTACCCAGCTATTGCTCTGGATTGGATTTATTTTCATTTTAATCAGCATCATTCCGCTGTTTGTGCCGGCAGAAACCCTGGAACAGTTCAGGCATGTGCAGGAGGCCCAACAGCAACTGCCCGGCGGTTCAAACAACACGGTGGCATACGAAATGCTGAAAGTGACAGATACAATTAAAACAGAAGTGAACTGGCTGCTCATTATCGGCTGTTTCATTTTTTATTTTCTTGGCGGCTACCTGTTTTATGCGGCCCTGTTTGCCGCCGTGGGCAGCGTGATAAATGAAGACCCGCAGGAAGCCCAGTCGCTGATGTTGCCCATCACAATGCCTATAATTTTCGGATTTATTATCCTTAGCACCTCCATTGAAAACCCTGACAGCTCCATTGCTTTCTGGGGCAGCATCATACCCTTTACTTCACCCATTGTGATGATGGGGCGCATAGCCAATGGCGTACCCGAAGCCGTACCCTGGTGGCAATTATTTCTTTCTATGGCATTGCTGGTAGGGGGTTTTATTTTCACCACCTGGTTTGCCGGCAAAATTTACCGTACCGGCATCCTGCTTTATGGCAAAAAAGCCAGCTGGAAGGAAATGATGAAATGGATTCGCCGGTCCTGAACTTCCCGCCTCTTCAATTGTTAAATTTTTCTTTTTTGGCCCGTCAATCAAACAAAATACGAAAGCACTCGTATATTTGGATAAAGTATCGCCCCGCATCATAAAAGCCAGGCAGAACATTCCGATGCGGGAAAAAAGAAAAACAAATCAATTCACCTTAAAAAAAATTTTTTATGCCCACCCTCAGAAATTTCCGGATTACACTGGCAGTGGCAGCCATGGCAATTGTTTCTGTTTTAGTGCTTGCTTCATGGGATTTTAAACAGCCAGCACCATTTACAGATGATTTTTTCCAATCCGTAGCCGACACGGTACCTAAAAAAGACAGTCGTGAAAAGAAAATCCACGACCTGGATGATGTGCTGGATGAGCTGAACCAGGCAGAGCTGCAAATGAACATGGAAAAAATACAGAAAGAACTGGCCGAAGCCATGAAAAAGATTGATGCAGCAAAAATCCGTACCGAAGTGGAAAAAGCCCTGAAGGAAGTGGACGTGGAAAAAATTAAAAGGGAAATAGAAAGCTCCCTGGCAAAAATTGACTGGGATAAAATGAAAGCTGAACTGGATCGGGTAAAAGAAATAGACATGGAAAAGCTGGAGCTTGACATGAAAAAAATGGAAGATCAGTTGAGCAGGATAGGACCTGAAATAGAAAAATCGCTGGAAAAAGCCAAAGTGGAAATCGAAAAGGCAAAAGCGGAAATGAAAGAGTACAACGAATTTGTAAATGACCTGGAAAAAGACGGGCTGCTGAACCGTAAGCAGGGTTACAGCATTAAGCATAAAGACGGGGAACTTTTCATCAACGGCAAAAAGGTATCTGATGCTACTTACAACAAGTACCGCAGTTTCCTGGACAAACACAAGAAATTTACAATTGAAAAAACAGACGACGATTTTGACATTGACGTGGATTGAACCTTTTTTTATCGGTAAAATCAACTATAGCCATGAAAAAGAACAACCGTAGCTTTATGCTGCGGTTGTTAGTTTATGAACATGTACTTTATCGCCCTGGTGGCGCCGGAAGAAATTAATGCAGCAGTGCTGCAGTGGAAACACTGGTTCAGAGACCAGTTTGGGTGCACGGTGGCACTAAAATCGCCGGCGCACATTACACTCATACCGCCCTTCTGGATGCAGCCGGAGCTGGAAGAAGACCTGGTGAGTTCCATTGTTACATTTAGCCAAACCAGGAAGTCCTTTGAAATAATGCTCAATAATTTTTCCGCTTTTAAGCCAGGAGTGATTTATGTGGATGTGCTGAAAAATGAGCAGCTGGAAAATTTTTACTCCTGTTTTTCTGATTATTTTTTTTCCATAAACAAATTTCCGCTGAAAAAAGACAACCGGCCCTTTCATCCCCATGTCACATTGGCTACAAGAGACCTGTATAAAAAAGCATTTTACAAAGCATGGGAAATCTTTTCAGAACGTGAATTTGAAGCGCA
>CAZDUO010000022.1:0-30429 GCA_964508655.1 uncultured Chitinophaga sp.
TTGTTCTTGTTCTCAAACATCCACTGCTCTGGTCAGCGCCATCAGTGCCGGCGCTAACTGTTACTGCACCGCAGGCATCCGTAGCCGTTGCGCCATCCAGTGTTGCAGCAATATTAGTCGGGTTGCAGCCGAGGTTCACCGTGGCATAGCTGCCGGTAAATACAGGCGGCGTATTATCAGCCGTCCAGGTAACTGAGCGGGATATAGTTGCTGTATTACCACAGCCATCGGTTGCCGTGAATGTTCTTGTTCTTGTCCGCAGGCAATTGTCGCTCTGTGTAGCGCCATCAGTACCGGCGCTAACTGTCACAGCGCCGCAGGCATCTGTAGCTGTAGCGCCGTCAAGCGCAGCTGTAATTGCCGTGGAAGCAGGGTTACAACCAAGCGGTACAGTAGCATAGCTGCCGGTGAATACAGGCGGATCAGTGTCTGCTTTCCATGTAAATGTTTGTGCACAGGTTGAAGTGTTGCCACAGGCATCAGATGCTACATAAATTCTTGTTTGTGTTCTGTTGCATCCGTTGCTTTGAACGGGATTTAAGAAGTTATTAAATGTGGCAATGCTGCAATTATCCGAACCTGTAGCCTGACCGGGAGCCGGAATACCTGAAGGATTACAGCCAAGATCGGAACCTGATGGACATGAGGTAATGACAGGCGGTGTATTATCAAAGCATACATTTATCGAAAGAGGCTCAATAAAATCTTTAAGGTCTGCGGTGGGGGAAAATGAAGATTTGGTTTTATAAAAAACAGTGCTGAATGGTAGCGTAGCGCATTGTGGCGGTGTTGTGGTGCCGCCGATTAATGCCGTCAGGTTAACGGCAGCTTCAACAAAGGCAATAGTTGGGTAGGTTGTAAGCCCAAAGGCACCATAAGGAACATTGATGGTCCCCGCATTTGAAGCAACAAAGAAAGTGCCTGCAGGGGGAGTAATTGAAGTGTAATCAAATGATCCTTCACCATCAGGATTCCATTGCAATACAAAAACACTGGCAATACCGCCTCCACCTGAGTATTCCAACGTAATATCAAGGTCACCCACAGTTCTTCCGTTGTTGGGGCCGGAAGAAGTAAATCCCCCGGTACCGGTACCACTGCCGCCACAGGTAGCTGTTGCGCTGCCCGTTCTGCTGATCGGGTTCTGATAAAATTCTATATCCAGGAAGCTGGAGCCATTTGTGGCCATCCGGTCGCCCATTACTACTGCCCAGATATGGCCGGTTCCCGGGTCCTGTGCAATTAATAAACCCGCATTATTGATATCATCTTTTTGTGGCGGCTTCTGGCTTCTCCATCCCCACACATTGGGGTTGTCGTTAAGTTTATTACCGCCATCAAAAATTTCATCGCAGGTTTGGTCGTTGTAGCGGTCAATTAAATGAAATGAGAGCGGGAGTAAACCCGGGAATGTGCCAAATGCACCTACTGGAGTAGGACTAAAGGCAAATGTGCCGGCACCGGCACCTCCGGGGCCGCTTGTCCAGTCACCACGGGCGTCCTGGCGTTCAACAAAACCATTAATAGCAAAATTTCCTGTGGGAGGGACAACAGGTGCTGTTCCTGCTTGTCCAAAAGATACAGTACCAAAAAGACTGGTACAGATCAAAATAAAAATTTGCCTGAGTAAGTGAAGTTTACCTGCAGGCAGGTTCGTTTGTTTTTTCATAAACAATTAGTGGTTTAAATTATTTTTAATAACTACTAATCAGAAGCAAAAAGCCTTTCAGCGGAATATTTCAAGTCTTCGGGAGGGTAAATGGAATATTAATTTCTCAGAGAGTAATTAGCAGTCTTCAGGGGGAGAAAAAAATATTTTATAACGAAGGGATCGGGTTGAACTAAATGTAAACTCCTGTCTAAGTTAAACTCTTTGAGTTGAAATTCTATAATTTTTTAAAGCATTTTTTAAAAAAAGATTTATATCAGTATCGTAGTTTTACTATTTCAACTAATTTGATTTGAGCTTTTTAGGGGTAGCTAAAACCAGAAATGGTTTCAATTTATAAAATCAAAGTTTACACTTCACTGCGTTTAATTAGCAGTATGATGTTGAAATAAAAGCTGGTGGTTCGACACATAAAAATGAATCAAAAAATTTTTGTTAACCGTCATATTTATGACTTTACAGACATTCAGTCGTTATAAATTGCGAAATAATTACTTATGAAGCGCTTTTGTTTTTTGCTTGCTATAACTTTTTTCTCACTCATTGCAAACGCCCAGGAAAAACCGGAAGGGCTTTTTATTAATTCAAAGGCACCGGATTTTAAAGCCGATGATCAGTACGGAAACACGGTCAGGTTGAAGGATATTCTGAAAGACAGCCTTGTGGTGCTTGTGTTTTACCGCGGCCAGTGGTGCCCTTATTGTAATAAACATCTGAAAAAGCTGGAAGATTCTCTTCAGCTGATAAAGGACAGAGGGGCCAAACTGATAGCAGTGACCCCGGAAAAACCTGAGAATATTTCAAAGACTATTGAAAAAACCAGGGCGAGTTATTCAGTGTTGTATGATAAGGATTTGAAAATTATGAAAGCGTATGAAGTGGCTTACGAAGTGGACGAACGCACCGTAACAAGGTACCGGAATGCTGACATTGATTTGTTAGCGGCCAATGGTCAGAAAGATAAAGCATACCTGCCGGTACCGGCTGTATATATAATAAGTAAAGAAGGCACTATAGTTTACCGCTATTTTGAACCCGATTATAAGAAACGGGCATCCGTGCAGGAGATACTTGACCAGTTAAAATAATTTTATTCCGGCCAGACAAGCTTCCCTATTTTTCCATTGGTGCCGGCCAGGTACACGGTATTGCCAAACCGTGCATACCGGCACACATGAAATCCTTCAGCGCTGATGGGAAAGAAATTTTTTCCTCCATCATAAGAATAGTCCACACCATTCAGCCCGCAGGCAACGATGGTTTCCCGGTCAAGAAATTCAACGCAGCTACGATACCCGCGGGGCGGGGTTTTTGGCATTATCCAGCTTTTACCGCCGTTATTTGAAACATAGCAATTTTTTTCAACAGATGAATCCGCCTTAAAATCTCCGCCGACTACAATAATTTTATCAGCCTTGCTTTTTTTATAGTTATCATAAACTGCTACAGAGTTTGCCCCGGCAGTTTCTTTTCCCTTAGTCATCGGTATATCAAGCGAAGTATCATCATAAAACAGCCGTGATTTTTTCCCGCCGCTTGCAAACACCACAGACTTATTATACAGGTACCGGATATTTGTGCCGCTGGCAGCAAAAAATGCTTCGCCACTATCGGCCACAGGCCGCTGCTCTGCCGGAAATTCTTTCCATGTTTGCCCGCCGTCATTTGTTTCGGCAATAAAAAATCTTCCGTCCACCGGGTCGCCGATGACGATACCGTTGCGCACATCCCGAAACTCCATGGCGTCGAGAAACATTCCTTTGGTTTTATTTTCATACACCACTTTCCAGGTATCACCGCCGTCAGTCGTTCGTAAAATATACGCCGGTTCGGCAATGGACATGATAATAGCGGTACTGGCATCAAAAGCTTCTATATCGCGGAAATCATTTTTCTCAAATCCTTTCACCGTCATCCATTTCCAGTTCTTTCCGCCGTTGGTGCTTTTTCCAACCATACCATTGCTGCCGCTTACCCATACTACATTATTATTTACAACTGATAATCCACGGAGACTGGTGTTGATTCCGGAATGCACAATTTCCACTGTGGGCAGTTTTTTTCTTTGTGCTGCTGCTGAAAAGGCGGTGACTAAAAAAAACAGCACCGGCAGGCTTAACCATTTGTAAAAAAACATGAAAATTATTTGCGACAAGATAATAATTAATGATGGTATCGTTTGCCGGTTCTGGTAAATGGAATACCATACCCCGAATCCGCATTTCATTTTCAAACCGGTTCCCGGGCAAGCGGTTCTGTTCAATATTAAAATGCTTTTTTTCTGCTGATTTCAGTTTGGGCGAATTTTGAAAAATCAATATTGAAATTTTTAACATCACCACCATTAAAAGCATGGGTGAAACCCGGTTTTTCTTTTGCACCTTCGGTACCCGGCCTGCGGCCGGTCCACTGTTCGGCCTGTGCATCACGCGGCTGAACAAATAATATTTCTTTGTACGAAGAACCATCGCCGGCTTTTTGCTCATCTTTAAAAACCAGCAGCAGCGAATGCGGCTCTTATTAGCCGCTGAAATAATATATGCCGGGATTCTGGTGAAATAAATAATCTACATCGTTGCTAAAGTTGCGCACGGGATAAGCCAGTACTATGAATACTGAATTGCCAGGCATTAGTTGCCGCAATGCTTCGCGGCGGCCGGCATGAAACTCTTTGCTTAAATAATCGGCGGGCAGTTCATCCTGCGCCGTCAGCACTACCGAATAAATAAAGAATCCAAGGAGGGCAGGCAGACGCTGTAATTTTTTTTGCATAAAAACAAAAAGCGGTAATTGAATAAACCGGCACAGGCTAAAATAGTTTTTTCAATTACCGCTTCGGATTAAATTTTATGAATGGAGGTCAGCAAGCCGGTGATTAATCATCGTCGTCTTCTTCCGTGTAGGCATCAGCACTGCTTTTGTAATGTAGCTCCCATTCTTTTACGGAAGCATCGCTCAGGCATTCGATGATATCGTAAAGCGGATCTTTTTTCAGCTTCCACTCCGTGTCGGTGGGGTCTTCAAACTTCTGGATAAAAAGGCAATGATCTGACTCCATTGCCACTTTAATTAAGGTGATTGTTGAATCTTCTTTTTCTTTAACCAGGTAATGGCAACCGGTTTCCAAAAGTTCATACGTGTACATAACTCCTCCGCTTTTAAAAAATATGCTTTTACGGGTTTCAGTAAGCAAGCAGGAATGGGCAGCAGTGTCAGAATTTAACGGATAGCAGAATTGATGGGTTAACATTTCAAAGGGTCAGCGAGCCAAATTTAGGGGATTTGTAAACACACGGCCAAGCCTTGGGAGGTAAAAAATTTTTTTGGCAAAAAATTAATCCCGGTTAACCCGCCCCAACGGAGGGTTGTTATTATGACATAAAAAATAATGGCCTGAGAAACAGGCCATTTTTGGGTATTTTCAATACATGGGTTCTTCCGGTTTTATCAGCACTTTTGATTTTACCAGGCTGTTGGCTATCAGCACCCCGTAGTAGTGGGCCAGGGTTTCCCTGGAACCGGGATCGAAAGACCGGGTCTGGGAAGAATAAATCAATTTTTTTTCGTTCACATCATAGAAATTTGTTTCCCAGAAAATCCTTGTGCCGGTAGTATAATAGCCTTCGGTATAGATGCGGTCGTAAATGGTATAATAATAATTATCGAAACGGTTGTAATAGGGTGCATAGGGTGTGTACACCACCCTGCCCGGCACATAATATTTTTCTTTCACTTTATCGGGCAGCACAATAGTAAGCACTGCATCAAATCCTTTGCTGTCTATAGCAGCCATGGCCCTTGCCGTATCACCTTTAACAAATGTGCCCGCCGGGAACAACCCGGCGGCTGAACAGGCGGCATAGCCCATTTCTTTCAGATCACCGGACAGATGATTTTCCATTTTCAATTGCAGTTCATGGTCGCTTTCCAGCAGCACAGCAAGCACCAGTATTTTATGAAATTTTTTTGGAGCCATATTTTTTTCGGTCCAGGTGTACGTTATCCTGCTTGTCTGGCAGGAGATCAGGGTGAGAACGGCCAGGAAAAAAATTACCTTTTTCATACAATGGTTTTGTGAAATAAAATTAGCCGGCTGCAGCGGGTATTTTCCTGAGGGACATCACCGGTAAAACAGATTTTAATCAGGCTGGCAGTAATAAGAAAGCCTCCTGCAGAGCGGGAGGCTTTCTGAAGCCGGTGTTCAGATGTCGTACATGCAGGTACGCCTGCACTCTTTTTTCTTTTTCTCCTTCATTTCCGTCTTCTTCTCCGTTTTTACTTTGCGGGTGGAAGCAGAGGAATCAAAAGCGGCAAATGCAATTGCCGTAACGCCGGCTGCAAGAATAAGGGCCACAATTGCTTTTTTCATACCCTTGTTATTTGAAGGAAGAAGTTACGACAGTTTTCCGGGTTGGGAAATTATTTTTTTTATGAGCGGCATTTCAAATTGCATTGATTTATTTGCCAATTGCGGTGTTTATCAACAGCAGTTAACAATTACGGAACTTTGCAGCAGGTTAGCTTTTGGTATATTTGCCCGCATTGATAGCCGGAAAAAATGATTTTAGCGGCAGCCAACCGATTGAAAAACTAAATCGTACCGTGTAAGATGGCAAAAGCAAAAGAAAAACCCGCATCCAATCTTTTCGACTATACCGAAGAGAGTATCAAATCACTCGACTGGAAAGAACATATCCGCCTGCGGCCGGGTATGTATATCGGCAAACTTGGCGATGGATCATCGCCGGACGATGGCATTTATATGCTGGTAAAAGAAGTGATTGACAACTGCATTGACGAATTCGCCATGGGCTATGGCAAAACCATTGAGGTAACCGTGGAGGGGAAACAGGTGACGGTGCGGGATTATGGCCGCGGTATTCCGCTGGGCAAAGTAGTGGATGTGGTGAGCAAAGTGAATACCGGCGCTAAATTCGACAGCAAGGTGTTTCAAAAATCGGTGGGCCTCAATGGCGTGGGCACCAAAGCCGTGAATGCCCTGAGCAATTATTTTAAAGTAAAAGCCATCCGCGACGGCAAAGAAAAAACCGCCGAGTTTGAAAAAGGATTTTTGATAAAAGAATATAAGGAAGCAAAGTCCACGGAAGAGAATGGCACCCTGGTTACTTTCATACCGGATGATACGATGTTTAAAAATTTCAGGTTTCACCCGGAGTTCCTGGAAAACCAGATCTGGAATTACTGCTTCCTCAATGCCGGGCTGAAAATAATTTTCAATGGCAAAACTTTCGTGAGTAAAAACGGCCTGCTCGACCTGCTGCAGCGAAAGACAAATGAAGATGAGATACGCTATCCTATCATTCACCTGAATGGCAATGATATCGAGGTAGCCATCAGCCATACCAATGAATATGGTGAAGATATTTACAGCTTTGTAAACGGCCAGCACACTACGCAGGGCGGCACGCACCAGCAGGCTTTCCGCGAAGCATTTGTAAAAACCATCCGCGATTTTTATAAAAAAGATTACGATGCAGCCGATATCCGTACAGGTATTGTGGCGGCTATTTCAGTTCGGGTGGTGGAGCCTGTTTTCGAAAGCCAGACAAAAACAAAGCTCGGCTCGGTGAATGTAGATATCAACGGCCCCAGCATGCGCCAGTTTGTGGGAGATTTTTTTGCCAGGGAATTGGATAATTTCTTACATAAAAACCCATCCACAGCTGAAGAACTGAAAAAACGTATTGAGCAGAGCGAAAGAGAAAGAAAGGAATTATCAGGAATAAAAAAGCTGGCAAATGAGCGGGCCAGGAAAGCCAACCTGCACAACCGCAAGTTGCGTGACTGCCGCATACACCTGAATGATGAACCCCCAACGAAAGGAAGAGAAGCTTTTGTGGCGTTGCAAAATGAAAGCACCGTCTTTATTACCGAAGGCGACAGCGCCAGCGGTTCCATCACCAAATCGAGAAACGTGGAGACACAAGCGGTATTCAGCCTGCGGGGCAAACCGCTCAACTGTTTTGGCCTGACTAAAAAAGTGGTGTATGAAAATGAAGAGTTCAACCTGCTGCAGCATGCCCTCAACATTGAAGAAGGACTGGAAGGACTGCGCTATAATAATATTGTCATCGCCACCGACGCCGACGTGGATGGCATGCACATCCGCCTGCTTCTGATGACTTTCTTCCTGCAGTTTTTTCCCGACCTGGTGAAGCATGAAAAAGTGTATGTGCTGGAAACGCCGCTCTTTCGTGTACGCAACAAGCAAGAAACTATCTATTGCTACAGCGAAGAAGAAAAGCTGGCGGCTGTAAAAAAACTAGGCGGCAAGCCGGAAATTACACGCTTCAAAGGGTTGGGTGAAATAAGCCCGGATGAGTTTTCGCTGTTCATCGGCGCCGATATGCGCAAGCAGCTGATGCGGCTGGAGCAGGGCGACCATATACAGCTTCTGCTGGAATATTACATGGGCAAAAACACTCCCGGGCGGCAGGAATTTATTATTGGTAATTTGAAAATTGAAATGGATGCCCCCGTCCAATGAAAAGTGCCCGGAACATTTTTTTTATAAACCACATAATTCAATAATGAAAGAAGAAAAAGAGAGCCTTTCTCAAAACGTCCCTTTAAAGGAGGGGCGCCGGCTGCACATCGTGTTTCAACATGCCGATGTTCATTTGCTGAAAGAAGCAATGAAACTGGATGAAACATTACAAGGTGAGGTCATTGAAATAAAAGATGAATGGGGTGTAGGGCCATTAAAAGATATTGAAACGGAAGAAGGCTGGCAGGCAAGAATAGATTGGTGGAAACAATTATTGGTTGGCTCACCGTACGAAAAAATTATCGGAACCTTTGATGACAGGGAAACCGTTAAAGCCATCAGGGAAAAACTGGATGCTGATAAAACTCCGGAAGCCTGGATCTGGATGGGACAAAACCAGCACGACGTAACCGGATATTATTGGCTGATGCCGCAAGTAAGAGCTTACCAGGGAAGAGTGATGGTTCTGTACCTGAATAATCTTCCCTTCATCAACGATAAAGGTCAGTTGTTTTATCCCTGGGCTGTGCATGATATTTTGCCGAAGGAAGCCGTAAAGGCAAAAAAACTTGCCCGACCGGTTACTCTCAGCGAGTTTGAAGTGGACCCCGATGAATGGAAAAAGCTATGTGAAGAAAATGCAACGGTCAGAATACTTGAAGGCGGAAAGAAGATTGTGGGCAAGGAAAAAACATTCTATGATGGTGAAATTCTCAAAAACATAACCACGGAGTGGCAGAAAGCAACACGAGTGCTCACCAATACGCTGCACCGCATGAAAATAAAAACCGGCGATGTATTCCTGATGTGGCGGATGAAACACCTCATCAGCGAAGGCAAAATTGAAACGATGGGCGATGTGCAGGCAGGATGGAAAGAGTTTGATGTACGTAAGGCGGGGAGTCAGCCGGAAAGTGAAAGTGCTGCCGTTGAAGTCACTGATAAATTGTGATTATATCTGTATTTTTGGATTATTCAAACAATAGAAAATGATCACTCCTGAGTTTGTCAATGACAGAAAAGGAAAAGTAAAGGCCGTACAGATTCCGATACGCCAGTGGGATGCGCTTACTAAAAAGCTCCGCAAATACGAGCAACCCCTGAAAATAAAAGCAGACCTCAGACAGGCTTTCAGGGAAGTAAAACAAATGCAGCAAGGAAAAATCAGAAAACAAACCTTGTCACAGTTTTTAGATGAGCTGTAATGTTATTCCCACTCCTAAGTTTAAAAAACAGGTAAAACGACTTGTAAGGAAATTTCCATCTCTTCGTGCTGAATTGGAAATGCTGGAATCAGAACTTACTCAAAATCCTGAGATGGGAACCAGCCTCGGTAGTAATACGTACAAAATACGCCTTGCTGTTAAAAGCAAAGGAACGGGAAAAAGTGGAGGTATGCGTGTAATTTCTTATGTATAAAAAAAGGGAATGAGGTGTATCTGCTCACGATTTATGACAAATCGGAACAGGATTCGGCAGATAATAACACAGTAAGAAATCTTATAAAGGAATATGTGCCGGCTGGATGAAAAAAGCCGATTTGTTTGAAAACGTTTTTTTATCGAAAAAATTAAGGATGTCAAAAAAATTATTAACCCAAATCCAGAATAATGAATCCGGCCTGCCAGGCCAGTACCGCACCTGGTTTCTCGATTATGCCTCGTATGTAATTCTCGAAAGAGCGGTACCCGCCATTGAAGACGGCTTGAAGCCTGTGCAGCGCCGCATCCTGCATGCGATGAAGGAGATGGATGACGGCCGTTTCAACAAAGTGGCCAACATCATCGGCCAAACCATGCAGTACCACCCGCATGGCGATATGAGCATTGGCGATGCATTGGTGAATTTGGGGCAGAAAGATTTGCTGATAGAAACGCAGGGCAACTGGGGTGATGTACGAACCGGTGATGAAGCGGCAGCACCGCGGTACATCGAAGGCCGCCTGAGCAAGTTTGCACTGGAAGTTGCTTTTAATCCGAAAACTACCGAATGGCAACTGAGCTACGATGGCCGGAAAAATGAGCCGGTAACACTGCCGATGAAATTTCCCCTGCTGCTGGCACAGGGAGCCGAAGGCATTGCGGTAGGCCTTGCTACCAAAATACTTCCGCATAATTTCTGCGAGCTGATTGACGCTTCCATAAAATATCTGCGTGGCAAACGATTCGATCTGTATCCCGATTTTCAAACCGGCGGGCAGATTGATGTGAGTGAATACAACCAGGGCAAACGCGGCGGCAAGGTGAAAGTGCGGGCACATATTGAAGAGCAGGATAAAAAAACGCTGGTGATTAAAAGTGTTCCGTTTGGCATTACCACCGCTCAACTGATGGATTCCATTGTAAAAGCCAATGAACAGGGAAAAATTAAAATCAAAAAAGTAACCGACAACACAGCGGCGGAAGTGGAAATAACGGTTGACCTGGCGCCAGGCATTTCACCGGACATTACCATTGATGCTTTGTACAAATTCACCGACTGCGAAATTTCCATTTCGCCCAACGCCTGCGTGATTGTGGATCAAAAGCCACAGTTTCTGAATGTAAATGACCTGCTGAAAATTTCGGCTGACAAAACCAAAGAACTGCTGGAAAAAGAACTGCAGATTAAACTCAATGAGCTGCAGGAAAAATGGCATTATACTTCGCTGGAGAAAATTTTCTTTGAAGAAAAAATTTATAAAGAGCTGGAAAAAAAGCATGAAACATGGGAGAAAGTGCTTGATGCTATTGACAAAGCCTTTGTGCCCTACAAAAAACAACTGAAGCGGGCCATCACACGGGAAGACATTATAAAACTTACAGAAAAACCGGTTCGAAGAATTTATAAACTGGATATTGATGAACTGAATGAACAGATTAAAGGACTGGAGACCGATATCAAACAGGTGAAGCATGACCTGGCCAACCTGGTGGATTATGCCGTGGCTTATTTTGAAAACCTGCTGAAGAAATACGGCAATGGCCGTGAAAGAATGACCGAGATTAAAACGATGGAAATAATCGAGGCCAGGCAGGTAGCCATTGCCAACACGAAACTTTATATGAACCGGGAAGAAGGCTTCATCGGCACCAGCCTGCGCAAAGATGAATTTGTTGTGGACTGCAGCGACCTGGATGATATCATTGTTTTTACCAAAGGCGGCATCATGAAAGTGGTGAAGGTGGGAGAGAAAGTGTACATCGGCAAAGACATTTTGCATGCTGCTGTTTTCAGAAAGAGTGATGAACGTACCACCTACAACATGATTTATATGGATGGCAGTAGTGGTAAGAGCTATGCCAAGCGGTTTAATGTGACCGGGGTGACGAGAGATAAAGAATACTGGCTGGCCAAAGAACATGAAAAAAGCAAAGTGCATTACCTGACTGTGAATCCAAACGGTGAAGCGGAAATTGTGCGGATTATTTTAACCCCCGGCTGCAAAGCGCATAAAAAAGAGTTTGAATTCAATTTTGCTGTGCTGGAAATTACCGGGCGCAGCAGTAAGGGCATTACGGTGACAAAGTACCCGATTAAAGCCGATGGGGTGAAGCTGAAAGAAGCCGGCGTTTCCACCATTGCCGGCAAAAAACTCTGGTATGATGACCAGTTTGGCCGGTTGAATGTGGATGAAAAAGGCCAGTACCTCGGCATGTTTGATGCAGCGGATAAAATTCTCGTGATTTACAGCGACGGCAATTATGAAATCACTGACCAGGAACTGACGCAAAAACTGGATGCAGAAAAAGTATTGCTGATTGAAAAATTTGACCCCGAAAAAATCATCACTGCCGTGTATGCTGATATGGATAAAAAGCAATACATGGTAAAGCGGTTTAAGATTGAAACTACTACGTTGAAAAATAAATTTTTCTTCATCAAAGAAGGCGAAGGCAATTATGTGGAAGCCGTAACCACCGATGCCGAACCGGTGCTGGCGGTGCAGCAGGGCAGGGGAGCGCAGATAAGGAAAGGAAAATTAAAAATTGAGAAAATTACCGGGCTGTCAGGCTGGAAAACGGTGGGAACAAGGCTGATTGATTACAGCAGGAGTGTGGAAATGGAATGGGTGAGGAAAAAAGAAACAGGCCTGCAGGGGGAATTGTTTAGCGGTTGAAATAACTAACTACACAGGAAAAGATTTTCAGTTGTGTCAAATCCGTTCTTTAGGAAGTAAGTCTTTTCATTTCTCTTTCAAGGTCGCGCCGTTTGATGGTTTCCCGTTTGTCGTGCAGTTTTTTGCCTTTGCCAAGGCCGATTTCAACCTTGATTAAATTTTTCTCATTAAAAAAAATGCGCAGCGGCACCAGGGTATAACCTTTTTCTTTCAGTTTGCTTTCTATTTTTCTTATCTCTCTTTTTTGCAGCAGCAGTTTCCTGTCACGCAGCGGCTCATGATTGTTTACTGTGCCATGTGAATATTCAGCAATATGAAGATTTTTCAGCCACACTTCGCCTTTATGAATGATGCAGTAGCTGTCGTTGAAGCTTGCCTTACCATCCCGCAGTGATTTCACTTCCGTTCCGGTCAGCGCAATACCTGCGACATATTTATTGTCGATAAAATATTCGTGAAAGGCTGCCCTGTTTTTTAATTCTGCCATTTAGGAGTTGTCAATAATATCGCAAGTAAAAAAAATTTTGGCAAGGGGAAATGAAAATGCTTTTGAAATCTCTCTCTCTTTATGTCACTTGATTTAATTCTTAAACAGCGTTAGTACCTGCTCTATTTTAGCTTTCAGCTCTTTTCTCGGCACAATAAAATCAAGAAAGCCGTGCTCGAGAATAAACTCGCTGCGCTGGAAGCCGGGTGGTAAATCTTTCTTGATGGTTTCTTTAATTACCCGCGGGCCGGCGAAACCTATGAGTGCGCCGGGCTCGGCAATATTCAGATCGCCTAACATTCCAAATGATGCTGAGATGCCGCCGAAAGTAGGATCGGTAAGCAGGGAGATATAAGGAAGTTTTGCATCGCTGAGCTGCGACAGTTTACCGCTTGTTTTAGCCAATTGCATCAGCGAAAAGGCGCTTTCCATCATGCGGGCACCGCCGCTTTTTGAAATCACCAGGTAAGGCAGCTTATGTTCTATGCAGTAGTCCACGGCCCTTGAAAATTTTTCACCCATCACGCTGCCGAGGCTGCCGCCGATGAATTCAAAATCCATGCAGGCAATAACCAGTTCATGGCCGCTGATTTTACCTGCAGCCACCCGTATCGAATCTTTCAGATCGGATTTGCTCCAAATTTCTTCCAGCCTTTTTTTGTAGGGTTTCAGGTCGGTGAATTCAAGGAAATCTTTACTCTGAATATTCTCGAAGAGCTCAGTGTACTGGTTATCGTCAAAAAGAATAGCATAATATTCATCGCTGCCGATGCGGTGGTGATAGTTGCATTTGGGACACACTATCAGATTTTCTTTCAGCTCCGTGGATGTGCAGATAAAATTGCATTCGGGGCATTTGGTCCACAGGCCCTCCGGTGTTTCCTTTTTTTCATGCGTACGGGTCAGGATGCCTTTCCGTATCCGTTTGTACCAGCTGGTGCGGGTTGATTCTTTTCCTTCATCACCGGTAAGGTTGGTATCAAAATCTTCTACCGCTTTTGCCATGTAAAAAGTTTTGAGTGATTACAAATATAGGGCTTTTGGGATTTGAGGCAGGTGATGATTATGGATTATTGAATTACTGATTTTTGAATGAAGAACTTTATTTTAACCCGTGTTTTTATTTCATGTGCGGTAATTCTAAAAGCTTTGTATTTTTCTTTTTATCCCTTGCATAAATGGCTTTGGTAACGAAATGCCCGATAGAGATGCCAAAAATCAAATCGCTGACCCAGTGACGGTTTTCATGCACACGGGATAATGCGGTGAGAGCAGCTAATGAATAACTGAGAATGCCTACCCATTTTTTGTTTTTGTATTCCATGGCCATGGCCGTGGCAATGGTGAATGCTGTATTGGAATGACCCGAGGGAAACGAAGTAAAATTATTTTTTGAAAAAGGAGTAGCAAATTCATACTGGCCGGTTGCCCGCAGGGGGCGCTGGCGTCGTATGGTGGCTTTTGTCAGCGTATAAAAGAAAGTGGATAGTAAAAGTGATTTTACACTCATCAGCGTGGCATGTTCCAGCTTACGGTCTTTGGTTACCACAGCGGCCAGGTAAAGCGATGTCAGAATAAACGGAGGATAGCGGTTTCCAAAAGGTTCAAAGAAATCGGAAACGGAAGTGGAAAACGGCGATTTGTTTCGCTGCACAAAATCCCTGATTTCAACATCGGCAAGTGAAAGCAGTATGCCACTGCCGGTTATTATCCCGAAATTTCTCCAGTCCATTCCATTCCATCTTGCCGGGCTGGTCACCACTTTTTTGAACGAAGACCAGTAGCTTTCGAGGTAAGTGCCGTTTAAACGGTAATACAGCGGAGCTGCCGTATCAGAAATTGTTCCGGGTAATATTATTGCATTAAACGAAGATGCTGAACAATGATTTATCCTGTACAGCCCAGTCAACAGTAATAAGAATGAAAGAATCTTTTTTCTCATAGCGATCATTTGCTAAAAATAAAAAAAGCCCTGCATTGTACAGGGCAAATTATTAAAACACTTTCCCGGATACTAATTGTTCGGTGCACCGCTGTCAATCCAGCAGATGATGGATTTTTTCTGATCGCTGGTAAGACTGCCCGATTTTGGCATCGTGCCGCTGTTCACGGCATTTTTAATACTGATTCTTGCATTGAAGATTTGTGTGTATGTGAGCAATGGCCCCGGCCCGTTAAAGCTTCCTGATTCATGACAGCCGGGCCCTGTGGCACAGGTAGCCTGCATAATCGGGTTTACATTGGCTGAAAATGATTTCGGCACGCCATCGCAGTTTGAAGTATTGTTGCCTCCACCACCATCGCTACTGCTCTTACTGCAGGAAGTGAATAATATTCCGGGAATAAAAAATGAAACAATAATTTTTTTCATACCAGGATGTTTAGATGAGTACAGAAATTGTAACGGGTTAACGGTATTTACAGGTCAAAAGTTGCCTTGCAAAAGGATTTTTAAGAATTTATTCCGGTAAAAATTTAAAAAACCTGCTGCATACTCATGCAATGGTAATTTCCCTGTCAAGATATACATCCTGGATGGCATTCAGAATTTCCACACCTTCTTTCATCGGCCGTTGAAATGCCTTGCGGCCGCTGATGAGCCCCATACCGCCGGCCCGTTTATTTACAACGGCAGTTATCACCGCATCGGTCAAATCATTTGCACCGGACGAGGCGCCGCCGGAGTTTATCAGCCCGGCACGGCCCATATAGCAGTTGGCTACCTGGTAGCGGCACAAATCAATCGGGTGATCGGTGGTAAGTTCGGAATAAATGCGTGGGTCATTTTTTCCGTAGGCCGATTCCTTTGTGTTCAGGGCAAGATAGCCGCCGTTGTTTTCGGGAAGTTTTTGCTTGATGATGTCGGCTTCTAAAGTAACGCCAAGATGATTGGCCTGGCCGGTAAGATCGGCAGACACATGATAATCTTTTTCCTTTGTTTTAAATGCGGGGTTGCGCAGGTAGCACCACAGGATGGTGGCCATGCCCAGTTCATGCGCCATTTCAAAAGCCTTGCTCACTTCCTGTATCTGCCGGGTTGATTCATCGCTTCCGAAATAAATGGTAGCCCCGACAGCAGCAGCGCCGAGGTTCCAGCTTGCTTTAATGGATGCAAACATCACCTGGTCGAATTTGTTGGGATAGGTGAGGAACTCGTTGTGGTTAATTTTTACAATAAACGGAATTTTATGTGCATACTTTCTTGCAAGAAATCCCAACCCTCCATAAGTGGTAGCCACAGCATTGCAACCGCCTTCTATGGCCAGCTTAATAATATTTTCGGGGTCAAAGTAAATCGGGTTTTTAGCAAAGGAAGCGCCACCGCTGTGTTCAATACCCTGGTCAACGGGAAGAATGGAAAGATAGCCGGTACCGGCCAGCTTTCCTGTGTTGTACATCAGCTGCAGGTTGCGCAATACCTGCGGACTGCGGTCGCTGGCGGCCCACACACGATCAACAAAATCGGGCCCGGGCAGGTGCAATTGGTCTTTCGAAATGGTTTTGCATTTGTGGTTGAGCAGGTACGCTGCTTTTTCGGCAAGCAGCTCAGCGGTTTTGTTAGCTACAGCAAGCATAAAAAAATATTTTTTGGGTTTAAAAATGTTTTTGTTGATTGAAGAATAGAATAAGATTTAATTCCTGTTTGACAAAGGTAAAATGCCCGTCAAAGCAGGCAAAGTGTTTTTTGAAAGAGTATTAACCCGTGATTCAGTAGTTCGGTGGCTAAATTATTTGCCACAAACACCGAACCGGGGAAGGTTCTTACCCAAACAAATCACTGCTCAAATACCTGTCACCTCTGTCGCAGGTAATGAAGACAATTACTCCTGAATCTAATTCTTTTGCAAGCCGTATAGCCGCCGAGGCGGCGCCGCCACTGCTCATGCCGGCAAATATTCCTTCCACTTTGGCAAGCTGCCTTGCCATTTGCGTGGCTTCCTGCTGGCTCACATCTATAATGCGGTCCACACGTTCCGGTTCAAAAATTTTCGGCAAATATTCTTTCGGCCAGCGGCGAATGCCGGGAATGGATGAATCTTCAGTAGGCTGGCAACCGATGATCTGAATAGCCGGGTTTTTTTCTTTAAAGAATCTTGAACAGCCCATGATGGTTCCGGTAGTGCCCATGGAGCTTACAAAGTGAGTAATAGTTCCATTTGTATCCCGCCATATTTCGGGGCCGGTAGCCTTGTAATGCGCTTTGTAATTGTCAGGATTTGAAAACTGGTTCAGGATAAAATATTCGCCGGTGGCTGCTTTCTCTTCGGCATAATCGCGGCATTTTTCAATGTTGTCAAGCAAAATCACTTTGGCGCCGAAAGCTTCCATTGTCAGTGTTCTTTCTTTGGTGGAAGTAGAGGGCATGACGAGTTCAATTTCCAGGTCAAACAGCCGGGCAATCATGGCCAGCGCAATGCCGGTATTGCCGCTGGTGGCTTCTATCAGTTTGGTGCCGGGTTTTATGTCGCCTCTTTCCAATGCCGAACGAATCATGTTGAGTGCCGGGCGGTCCTTTACACTGCCGCCGGGATTGTCGCCTTCCAGCTTGGCAAACATCCTCACCTTCGGATTCGGATTCAGCTTTATTATTTCCACCATCGGGGTATTGCCTACCAGGTCAATAACGCTTGCCATGTTTATGATTTGATTTTTTCCACTACTTCAATATCGGGGCGGTGATAAACGGTGGAATGCGGCGGAATGCTTTTGGTGAGCCATACATTGCCGCCGATAACGCTGTGATGACCGATAATCGTTTCGCCGCCGAGGATGGTGGCGCCGGAGTAAATAATGACGTGGTCTTCCACCGTGGGATGGCGCTTGACTGAAGCCAAGCTTTTGTCAACACTCAGGGCGCCGAGTGTCACGCCCTGGTACAGTTTTACATGATCACCGATGACGGTGGTTTCGCCGATGACAATACCTGTGCCGTGATCAATAAAAAAGTACTCGCCGATTTTTGCGCCGGGGTGAATATCAATGCCGGTTTTAGAATGTGCATGCTCAGTGATGATGCGGGGCAGCAAAGGAATATCAAGCTGCAGCAAAGCATGCGCTGTGCGGTAAAATGAAATGGCATAAAAACCCGGGTAAGCCCGGATGACTTCGAATCTTGACCTGGCGGCGGGGTCGCCTTCCAGCAACGCCTCAATATCGGTATTTAAAATACGGTGCAGCTCCGGCAGCAGGCCGAAGAAGGCTCCTGCTTTTTCAGTATGATCGTTTTCACATTCGCTGGTGGCATCAAGCAGGTGAATGAGTTCGGTTCTCAGGCGATTAAATTTTTCCTCCATTTCAGCCGGCGATGAAGCAACGCAATCTGATTTTTCAGGAAACAAAACACAGAGCAGGTTAAAAGCCCAGGCTGCAATTTCATCATTGGGCGGCACCCGCGGCGATTGCTGCTGCTGGCGATAGAGAAACTGGTAGAAATCTTTGTTCATCATGTTGGTTGGAAAGCGGGGATAAAATTATTGCATTTATCCCGGCGGTATTATCGGCTGCGGTACTAATTGTTTCCTAAATAAGAAAAAATCCTGCTGAACGGAATGACAGGCAGGGTTGCGGCAAGTGTTACCCATTGTTATGCATTCCGGTTGATACAATTCAAGTCTTCAAAAGCCTGCTCAAGCCGTTTTACAAAACTCTCTTCGCCTTTGCGCAGCCAGATGCGGGGGTCGTAATGTTTTTTATTGGGTTTGTCTTCGCCTTCGGGATTCCCAAGCTGACCCTGCAAAAAGGCTTCATACTTTTTATAATTGTTCAGTACGCCTTCCCAGAAGGCCCACTGCAGGTCGGTGTCAATATTCATTTTGATGGCGCCGTAGCTGATGGCTTCCCGTATCTGGTGCTGTGGTGATCCGCTGCCGCCATGAAATACAAAGTAAACCGGCTTTGGCCCGGTGTTAAATTCTTTTTCGATATGAAGCTGGCTGTTCTTTAAAATCTCCGGCCGCAGCACTACGTTGCCGGGTTTATACACACCGTGCACGTTTCCGAATGCGGCAGCAATGGTGAACATTTTTCCCACCTTGCTTAATTCTTTGAATGCATAAGCCACATCTGCGGGTTGGGTATAAAGTCTTGAATTCTCAATTTCGGTATTGTCCACGCCGTCTTCTTCGCCGCCTGTCACTCCCAGCTCGATTTCAATACCCATGCCCAGCGGATTCATTCGTTGAAAAAAATCAACCGATGTATGAATGTTTTCCGATAAGGGTTCCTCGCTCAGGTCGAGCATGTGACTGCTGAAGAGCGGCTGGCCTTTTTCCTTAAAAAATTGTTCGCCGGCATCAATCAAACCGCTGATCCATGGCAGCCATTTTTTTGCTGCATGGTCGGTGTGCAGCACTACAGGCACACCGTAATATTTTGCCACGTTGTGAATATGCAGTGCACCGGAAACGGCGCCGGTGATATTTGCCTGCAGTTTATCATTTGACATTCCCTTGCCTGCAATGAATTGTGCACCGCCATTGGAAAACTGGATGATAACAGGTGAATTTACTTTGGCTGCTGTTTCCAGCGTGGCATTGATGGTATTGGTGCCGATAGTATTTACAGCGGGGAGGGCAAACAGGTTGCTTTTTGCATCATTGTAAAGGGCTTCCGTTTCTTCGCCAAACAAAACACCGGCCCGGTACTTTTTCATGTGGTTAAATTTAATTGAGCTAATAAGATAAAAAGTTAGCCGGCAGGCAATCGTGTAAAGTGGCGCAAGATAATTGATTTATTAACGCTCTGCCACGAACAGACGTTCGAAGTAAAATCAGAATTATTGAAAGTAAAAAGTAAAAAGCATGAGTGAGTACATTTTTTTACTATTTACTTTTGACTTTTTAATTATTTCCCCAGCGCCTGTATCACATCATACTTGGTTACGATATGGTAATTGCCCACTTCATCTTTGCTAAGTACCGCGCCGTTTTCTTTGTTGATAAGGGTGCTGAGTTTTTCCACCGGCGTGTTGAACTCCACAACAGGGTAGGGCGGTTCCATTACTGCTTCTACTTTGGCATGTTTGATATCAGGATTGCTGAAAATTTTCTGGAACAAACCGTTTTCACTGATGGCGCCTACAGGTCCGTCGCCATTCATTACCGGTATGTTTTCAATATCAAATTTTTTCATCAGCTCCACAGCCTCCGCAACAGATTGTGACGGGTCAACGGTTACCAGTTTTTGCCTGGCGCTGCGGCTGCTTACTATATCTTTAAAAGTTTTTACATCGAGAAATCCCCGCTCCATCATCCACTCATCGTTGTAAATTTTGGCCACATAGCGGCTGCCATGATCGTGAAAGATACACACCACAAGGTCGCCGGCTTTCAGTCGGTGTTTCAATTGCAAAAGGCCCTGCACGCAACTGCCGGCGCTGTAGCCGCAAAAGATGCCTTCTTCCTTGGCCAGGCGGCGGGCCATGATGGCGCCGTCTTTATCGGTCACCTGTTCGAAGTAATCAATCACCTGCATGTCGTAGTTGGCCGGCACAAAATCTTCGCCGAAGCCTTCGCTGATGTACGGATGCACTTCGTTCATATCCACTTCGCCGGTGCGGAAAAATTTGGTGAGCAGCGAGCCGTACACATCAATAGCCCACACCTGTATGTTGGGATTTTTTTCTTTCAGAAACATGGCGGCGCCTGTTATGGTACCGCCGGTACCGGCTGTGCATACAAGATGAGTGATTTTTCCTTCCGTTTGTTTCCAGATTTCCGGCCCTGTGGTTTCGTAGTGTGCCAATCGGTTGGCCAAATTATCGTACTGGTTGCAGTGAAATGAGTTGGGTATTTCTTTAGCCAGCCTTTTGGCTACGGAATAATAACTCCGGGGATCTTCCGGCTCCACATTGGTAGGGCAAACGATCACTTCGGCGCCGACGGCTTTCAGTATATCCATCTTTTCCTTGCTCTGTTTATCGGTAGTGGTGAAAATGCATTTGTAACCTTTCACCACGGCTGCCAGCGCCAGGCCCATGCCGGTGTTGCCGGAAGTGCATTCAATGATAGTACCACCGGGTTTCAGCTTGCCTTCTTTTTCAGCCACTTCAATCATCTTCACGGCCATGCGGTCTTTCACCGAGTTGCCGGGATTGAAATATTCCACTTTAGCCGCCACTGTGCAGGGAAAATCTTTGGTGATTTTGTTGAGCCGGATAAGCGGTGCATTGCCGATGGTTTCAAGGATGTTGCTTTTGATGTCCATAGCAGGCAAAGGTACAGTTTTGGGAGGGAGTGGAGGTCGGAAGTGCCGACGATAAATGTTGGTATGACGACCGCAAGCGTCGGCATCGGAAGTCGGAAGTCAGAAGTCAGATGTCAATAGTCAATAGTCAATAGTCAATGCGAAAGATAAATCTTTCAAGATATGAATACTTTAATCCCACCTTCGACTTCGGATCTTGGAATTCCGACTTCAGACTTCCGTCTTCCTCCTGTTTCTTTTACTTGCCAGAAAACGATCCAGCAGCAGCAGCCCAAGCACTATATTGAGCATCATAAATGCATTCACAAAATTATTGTTGAAAAATTTGCTGTAATCAATTTGCGAAAAATCAACCGGCAGTTTGCTTTCTCCCGCTGCACTCCAGTCTATCTGTCCGAATCCATAAATAAGGAAGCCGATGATAAGGATGAAAAAGAAACCGGCTATGCCCCAGATAATTTTTTTGTTGATATAATTTTTAGTGGCCGGAGCAATCTGGTATTTCGCAATTTCCTCCATTACATTTTTGGCAAAACGCAGGGAGGGCTGCTCCAGTTCGGTGGATTTTACCAGTTGTTGTATCTCCAGCAACTCGTGGTACTTGTTTTTCCATTCCTGGCTCGAAACAAGCAATTTTTCCACTGCGGATTTTTCTTCGGCCGCACAGCGTCCGTCAAGATATTCCCAAAGGCGGGCTTCCATACCCCCGGCTCCTGAAGGGGAGTTTGAATGCTCATTGTAAGCGGGTGAGTAATAAAAATTGTTGTTCATAATCTGTTCATATTTGGTACCAGCACCGAATATATATTCAAAAATTTCTTCTGCATTAGTATTACTATAAACCGCTGCCGTGTGGCGGAGATTTAAAGCGCTTTTACTTCCTCGCCAAAAAACTTTTCCATTTTTTCTTTTAATCTTCCTCTGGCCCTGTGCAGCCGCACTTTTGCTGCATTGGTTTCAATGTGTAAAATAGCGGCAATTTCTTCCAGGCTCTGCTCCGCCTTATAAAACAAAGTTATTATCCCGGCATCGTCAGGGCTCAGCATTTCAATGGCTTCGTTCACCATATTTACTCTCGATTTCTGCTCAATTACATTTGCTCTGAGCCCGGAATCTTTACTATCGGCCACTTCAAGCACTTTTTCGCTGTCAAGCGAGTACATAAACAGTTTCTTTTTTCGTAAAAAAGTAATGCAGGTGGTGCTGGTGATGGTATAAAGCCAGGTGCTGAATTTTGCTTCGCCCCGGAAATCGGCCAGCGAACGGTAAGCTTTAACAAACACATCCTGCGCCACTTCTTCTGCATCTTCCCGGTTTTTAATCATACGCATAGCCAGGGTAAATACATAATCCTGGTAACGGTGTACCAGTTCAGCATAAGCATGCTGCTCACCCTGCAGCACCCTGCTTATGATTTCATTATCTCCCGGCCCGGCTGGCATTCACTTAATAAGACTACAAGTTAAGTTTTGTGGTTACAATTGAAGTTACAAAGTACAGGGATTTAGCCACAAAGGGCAAGGCACCGGTCTCAAATCCTCCAGTCCGGTACCAGTCAGATTGTGTTTGGAATAATTGCTATGATTCCCTGTAACCTGCCTTCTGCCGTTGTAGTCATAATTCATGTAAACCAAATCAATACTCCCGGACCAGGTTTTGGGAGCAAAATCTAAACGTTCATTTAAGGTTGTAACCCCTTAACCGCGGCTGTAGTCAAAGGAAACAGAAAACAAATTTTACTAACTATAAAAATTTAATTTATGCACGGCACAGAAATGATAGTAGCAGTATTGATTCCACTTTCATTTTTTGCATTGGTTTTCGGGATCGTTTATCTGTATAAAAAGGAAAATCTGGCTATGATTGAAAAGGGGATGAATCCCAAGGATAAAATGTATCGTCCTGCACCTTTCCGGAGTTTAAAGTGGGGTTTGCTTTTACTTGGCGCAGGTGTTGGTTTGTTGATCGCTTTCTTTGTAGATATAAACCTGCCATACAGGATAGAACCTGTAGGAGTTTATTTCTCCCTTATCGCTATTGGTGGCGGCTTAGGCCTGGTAGGTTCTTATTTCGTGGAGAAGAAACACTGGTACGATAAAACAAACGGAAACGGTGGATGAGTATTCAATTGAAAATAGCAACCTTATCCTTACACAGCAATCAGCTTAGTGCGGGTTGCTTTTATTTTTTAAAATCTCCAGGGCTTTCATAACCGCCGGGTCGCTGCTGTTCAGCACTTCATAAAATCCTTTTGTTCTCCATTTATAGCGTGCCAGCTGCGCTTTGATTCTTTTTTGCAAAAAGGCTTTATCTGTGGCAGGTATTACGCTGAAATCAATACTGTCCTTTGCTGCAAAATTCACCAGGCTGCCCCAGGCATCTTCCAGTCCGCTGTAGCGGTTATTGAAATCTTCCGGCGAGTTGTAGCGGTTTATCTCCTGCAAATGGCTGATATAATAATTGTACAGAAAATTATTAAACGAACCGGTAGTGTACAGCCGGCTGATACTTTTATGCAAAGTGCCTGTATCAAGCGGTACAAAAAATTTGGGGGTGATACCTCCGCCTCCATACACCGAATCGCCGCATTGCGTAGTGTAAAGCCTGCCGTTTACGATTTTACTTGTATCCGGCATTACCACTTCGCCATTTTCGTACCGGTTCACGATTTTTTCCAGGTATTTTTCTTTTCCTTTTTCATACGAACGCTGGATGCTGCGTCCTTTGGGGGTGTAATAACGGGCCACCGTGAGCCGGATGGCAGAACCATCGCTTAAGGGGTATTGCTCCTGTACAAGGCCTTTTCCAAAAGTGCGGCGGCCAATAATAGTGGCGCGGCACCAGTCCTGCAGGGCGCCGGCAAGCACTTCGCTGGCGCTGGCCGAAAGTTCATCCACCAGCACCACGAGTTCGCCTTCTTCAAACAAACCCGGCCGCTTGCAACGGTACTCACGTCGCTTTACATTCAGTCCTTCTGTATACACCACCAGTTTATTGTCATCCAGGAATTCATCGGCAATGTCCACCGCTTCATCCATCAGCCCGCCGCCATTGCCGCGCAGATCAAGCACCAGCATTGTAATTTTCTTTTCCTGCAAGCTCTCCAGCGCCTGCATAAATTCTTCGTAAGCGGTTTCGGAAAATTTGTTCAGCCTGATGTAACCGGTATTTTTTTCAAGCAGGTAAGCTGCATCCAGCGCCGGCAGGGGTATGGTGCCCCGGGTGATGGGTATTTCTTTTATAGCCGTGCCACGCAGGACGGTAACTTTGATAACCGAGCCTCTTGGGCCGCGGATTTTTTTCTTTACTTCATCCGTGCTGATAGCGGGGCCGGTAATGTTTTCGTTGTTTACTTTAATTATCCTGTCGCCTACCTGCAGGCCCGCTTTATCGCTGGGCCCGTTGGCCAGCACGTGCACAATGTGCACGGTGTCGGAAAAAATATTGAACTCAACGCCGATGCCTTCAAAATTGCCGGTGAGGTCTTCATTTACTTCCTGCAGCTCGCTGGCGGGGATAAAAACTGAATGCGGATCGAGCTGGTCCATCATTTCGTTGATGGCATTGTACTGAAGCGAATCAAGTTTTACGGAATCAACATAACGCTGTCTTACCAGGTCGAGAATTTCCTGCAAGGATGTTTTCCTGTCTGTTTTAAAAAAGCCTTTGCCTGCGCCGGTATTTTCCCGCAGCCTGAAACCGAAATACATGCCCCCAATCAGCACCAGGGAAAACAACAGCGGCAGCCAAACCTGTAATTTTTTATTGCCCATCGTTTCCTCTTACTTTGTATTTTGATGCAAAATAGATAAAAGTTTCTGGTTGCTTGTTGCTTCTGCAGTTATTAAATAAGCAATATTTTTTACCAACCGGAATTCTTTGTGATGAACAATTTAGCAGCAACCGGAAACAAACAACCAGCAACCACACCCATGACACGGCTAATTTGCGACAGCGGAGCTACCAAGGCAGAGTGGTGCCTTGTGAAAAATGGTAAAAAGAAAACCATTTTCACCCAGGGTATCAGCCCTTATTTTTTACCTGCAACACAAATACAGGATTTGCTGCTGAAAGAATTGAAACCGCAATTGAAGAAAACAAAAGTTGACAGTATATATTATTACGGCACCGGCTGCGCCAATCCCGTCAATGCAAAGTCTGTAAAGCATGCACTGCAGTCTGTTTTTGCCAGTACAAAAAAAATTGAAGTGACGCACGACCTGATGGGTGCGGCAAAAGCCCTGTGCGGAAGAAAAAAAGGTATTGCCTGTATATTGGGCACCGGTTCCAATTCCTGCTATTACGATGGAAAAAAAATTGTAAAGAACAGTCCCGGTCTCGGCTTCATTCTCGGCGATGAAGGCAGCGGCGCTTACCTGGGAAAAAAAGTGATTCAATATTATCTCTACGGTACGTTTGACGATGAGCTGATGGCAAGATTTGATGCCGCCTATACTACCAATAAAACCGAGATACTTGAAAACGTTTACAAAAAACCTTTGCCCAACCGTTACCTGGCAAGTTTCACTTTGTTTCTTGCCAACAACCGTGGTCATTCTATGATTGAGAACATCATTGAGGACGGGCTGAATGATTTTTTTTCCACTCACCTTTGCCAATACAAAGAAGCACGCCGGATGCCCGTCAATTTTATCGGGGCCGTGGCATTTGGTTTTAAAGATGTGCTGCAGCAACTTTGCAACCGGTACGGATTTGTACAGGGCAAAGTGCTGAAAAACCCAATGGATGGATTGGTAAAATATCATACCCCCTGAACTTTGAGCGGGATTGATGAAAGGTGCCTTTTGAAATCAGGTTTAATAAATAAACGAAAGTGTGGATTTGAATTAGCTGGTCAGGATGATAGTTTTGGAGGATCGTTATGTCTTTTGAAAAAATAACCGAACAACCGAGCCGCTACCGCCATCTCGATAAAATGCCGGTAGCGGAACTACTTGCACACATTAACAATGAGGATAAAACTGTTCCGCTTGCTGTTGAAAAAGCCATTCCCCAAATTGAAAAGCTGGTAGAAGCAGCCACCGATAAAATGCTCAGCGGCGGCCGGCTGTTTTACGTAGGCGCAGGTACCAGCGGGCGGCTGGGCATTGTAGATGCCAGCGAATGTCCGCCCACTTATGGGGTGCCCTATGGTTTGGTGATTGGCTTAATTGCCGGTGGCGAACAAGCCATCACCCGTGCAGTGGAATATGCCGAAGACAGCCGTGAAGAAGGCTGGAATGACCTTATTAAAAATAATATTTCCGACAAAGATTTTGTCATCGGCATTGCAGCCAGTGGCTCCACACCTTATGTACTGGGTGCTTTGGAAGGCTGTAAGACAAGAGGCATTCTTACCGGCAGCATTACCAATAATCCCGGATCACCACTGGCAAGAATTGCTGACTACCCTGTGGAGGTAGAAGTAGGTCCCGAGTTTGTAACCGGCAGCACCCGCATGAAAAGCGGCACTTCGCAAAAGCTGGTGCTCAATATGATTTCCACAGCCGTTATGATTCAATTGGGCAGAGTGGAAGATAACAAGATGGTGAACATGCAGCTTACCAACGAAAAGCTGGTTGACCGCGGCACCAAAATGCTGATGGATAAGCTGAAAATGAGTGACTATAAAATGGCCAAAGAGCTGCTGCTGAAATACGGCAGCGTAAAAAAAGCCGTAGAAAGTTTTTCAAAATAACAGGTGTTATTGTTTTTGTTTTTTATCTTGTGCCCCTAAAACTTCTGTAGTGGACTTTTTCAGTTTAAATAATATTTCTTCACATGCATGGAATTCTTCCATTGATATTATTTCCACTACCACAACAACAATCCGCTGACCAGCGGATTGTACATTTCCATATCAAATCATGCCCTCCCGGCAGGAGGTGAAATCGGGGAAAAGAATTTCCAGTCAATATTTTTGAAAAATAAAACCGCCCCCGGCGGAATCAGGAGATAAATATGCGGGTTTTAAAATTCGGCGGCACTTCAGTTGCCAATGCAGAAAATATAAAGAAAACAGAAGCTATAGTAAAAGAAACACTGAAAAAAGGGAGTGCCATTGTTGTGGTTTCTGCCCTTGGCGGCGTCACCGATCTTTTGCTGCATGCCGCAGCCTTAGCCGCCGCAGGCGATGAATCATACCGGGAAAAAATGCTATTGATTGAGCAGCGTCACCTGGATACGGTGAAGCAACTGATACCCGTGGTGCAGCAAAGCCAGATGCTGAGCCTTGTAAAAAAGAGCTGCAATGAAATGGAAGACATCTGCAACGGTATTTACCTGTTGCGTGAACTGACGCCCAGAACCCGGGACCGCATCAGCAGCTATGGCGAACTGCTTTCCTCGCAAATTATTGCTGCAAAATTCAAGGCCGATGGGGTGGCTGCTACGTGGAAAGATTCAAGAGAACTGATTCTTACAAATTCTGCCTTTACCGCTGCTGAAGTAGATTTTACAGAAACCAGCCGGCGAAGCAGCGATTACTTCCGGTTGCAGTCCGGTTCGTTATTTATCCTGCCGGGATTCATCGCAGCAGATAAAAATGGAGTAACAACCACTCTAGGCCGTGGCGGGTCTGATTATACTGCTGCTATCATCGCCGCCGCCATAAATGCAGCTGTGCTGGAAATATGGACCGATGTAAGCGGCATGATGACAGCCGACCCGCGGCTTGCCAGCAATGCCCGTATCATTCCGCATATTTCTTACCAGGAAGCCATGGAGCTATCTCACTTTGGCGCCAAAGTGATTTACCCGCCTACTATCCAGCCTGTGATGACTAAAGGAATTCCTGTGTGGATAAAAAACACCTTTGCTCCGAAAGATGAAGGCACATTGATTGAAGCCATGCCCAATCGCAACGGAAATATTGTACGTGGAATTTCCAGTATCAATAACATTTCCCTCATCAGCCTCGAAGGAAGCGGCATGGTGGGCATTCCGGGTTTTTCAAAGCGGCTTTTTGAAGCGCTGAGCAATGAAAAAATAAATGTGATTCTGATTACTCAAAGCTCTTCCGAGCATTCCATCTGTGTGGGTATTGAAAGCGCCGCTGCACAAAAAGCAAAACAGGCAGTGGACACCACGTTTGCCAACGAAATAGCGCTGCAGAAAGTGGAACCTCTGAAGACTGAATCAGACCTTTCCATCGTGGCGCTGGTGGGTGAAAATATGAAAAGTCACCCGGGCATCAGCGGCCGCATGTTTGGCGCCATGGGCCGAAACGGTGTGAATGTGAGAGCTATTGCACAGGGTTCATCAGAAAAAAATATTTCGGCGGTGATTGCCACTAAAGATGTGCGGAAGACCATCAATGTGCTGCATGAAGAATTTTTTGAAACCACTTACAAACAAGTTAATCTTTTTATCGTGGGTACAGGTAATGTGGGTAAAAAGCTGCTGGCGCAACTGAAAAATCAACTGGACTACCTGCAAAAACAAATGCATCTGCAGGTAAATGTGGCAGGCCTGAGCAACAGCCGCCGTATGCTGCTTGATGAAAGGGGAATCAGCCTTGACCATTGGGAAACAAAATTGCAGGAAGCCGAACAGGCCAACCTGCAGCAGTTTGTGAATGAAATCATCGAACGCAACCTGCGCAATTCAATTTTTGTTGACATAACTGCCAGCGATACGGTGGCTACGGTGTACAACCAGTTGCTGCGGAGAAGTATTTCAGTTGTAGCATGCAACAAGGTGGCGGCATCCTCTGCTTACGGCAATTACAAAAAGCTGAAAGACCTTGCACGGGAGTTCAACTGCCGGTTTCTTTTTGAAACCAATGTGGGCGCCGGCCTGCCCGTCATCGCCACATTGAATGACCTGCTCAGCAGCGGCGACCGAGTTCATCGAATTGAGGCGGTGCTCAGCGGTACGCTCAATTTTGTTTTTAACAACTACGACGGCAAAAGAAAATTTGCCGACGTGGTGAAGCAGGCGCAGGATGAAGGCTACACCGAGCCCGACCCGCGGCTCGACCTCAGCGGCACCGATGTGATGCGCAAGATTATGATTCTTGCCCGTGAAGCTGGTGCAAAAATGGAAATGGAGGAGATAAAAAATAATTCCTTTATGCCCGCTTCCTGTATGAATGGCAGCGTGGATGATTTTTATAAAGCCATGGCAAAGGAAGAGGCATATTTTAAAAGTATTTATGACAAAGCTGCGCAGGCGGATTGTAAATTAAAATTCGTTGCTTCGTACAATGCCTCTCCCGATAAGGGAGCTGTGAAAGGAGGCGCAAGTGTTGGCTTGCAACATATAGGCCCACAGCATGATCTTTACCACCTGTATGGAAAAGATAATGTAGTATTGTTTTATACCGACCGGTACAAAGAGCAGCCGATGGTGGTGAAAGGCGCCGGCGCAGGGGCAGAGGTGACGGCCAGCGGTGTGTTTGCGGATATTTTAAGGGCAATAAAAATGTAATACCAGGGTCAAAATGGAGAACGTAAAAGTTAAATGCCCGGCAACCATAGCCAATCTCGTCTGCGGGTTTGATATTCTCGGGCTTGCGCTGAAAGAGCCCTGCGATGTGATGAAAGTAAAATTGCTGGGTGAACCGAAAGTCATCATTCGAAACAACGACAACTTCAATTTGCCAACCGAACCCGAAAAAAACGTGGCCGGAGTTGTATTGCTGTCTGTAATAGAAAAGTTTAAAAGCCGAACCGGTTTTGAGCTTGAAATTGAAAAACACATCAAGCCCGGCAGCGGCATCGGCAGCAGTGCAGCCAGTGCAGGAGGCGCAGCCGTAGCAGCCAATCATCTGCTCGGAAACATTTTTTCCAATGACGAGCTGGTGCAATTTGCCATGAATGGTGAAAAGCTGGCTTCCGGCGTAAAGCATGCCGATAATATTGCGCCCTGCATTTTGGGCGGGGTGCGACTCATCCGCTGCATTTACCCGCTGGATATTGTTTCCATTCCCTCACCGGAATTATTTGTAACCCTTGTTCATCCCCAGATAGAAGTGCGGACCTCTGACGCAAGGCAGATTCTTCGTCACCAGATATTATTGAAGGATGCTATAAAACAATGGGGCAATATTGCCGGTCTTGTCACCGGGTTTCTTAAAAATGATTTAGACCTCATCGGTCGTTCGCTGGAAGATGTAATTATTGAGCCGGTACGAAGTATTCTGATTCCCGGCTTTGATGAAGTGAAAAGCAAATGCAAAGAAGCAGGAGCACTTGGCGGCGGCATTTCCGGCAGCGGGCCTTCAGTGTTTATGCTGAGTAAAGACGAAGCGACAGCAAGAGCAGTAGAGTCTGTGATGAAAGAGGTGTACTACAAGATCGGGATTGAGTACAATACTTATGTGACGACGATAAACGATAAAGGTGTGGAGGTAGAAAATAGTGAGTAACCTGCCCTCCGAAGCTTTAGCGCAGGAGGGTGAGTGGCCTGCCCTCCGAAGCTTTAGCGCAGGAGGGTGAGTGGCCTGCCCTCCGAAGCTT
>CAZDUO010000022.1:30529-50199 GCA_964508655.1 uncultured Chitinophaga sp.
AGCTTTAGCGCAGGAGGGTGAGTGGCCTGCCCTCCGAAGCTTTAGCGCAGGAGGGAGAGTAGCCTGCCCTCCGAAGCTTTAGCGCAGGAGGGCCCGATGTCCAGTTGGGAGCTGTCTTCACTAGTAAAAGCAACCAGGCCCCGAAGGGGCCGTAATGTAAGTAGCCCCCGGTGAAATCGGGGGGAATGAGAAACCATAATTGGAATGAACCCCGGAGGGGTTCAATGTTTGGAATAATTTTATTGAACAACATGCAATATTACAGTCTGAATAATAAATCAACTTCAGTAAGTTTCAGGGAAGCAACAATAAAAGGCCAGGCGCCCGACAAAGGACTTTATTTTCCTGAAACCATTCCACAGGCAGACAAGGATTTGATTGAGGGAATAGAAAAACTTTCTAATGAAGAAATTGCCTTCCGGGTAATCAAACCTTATGTTGCCAATGAAATACCTGAAGAGGAACTCTTCAGGATGGTAAGTGAAACGGTAAACTTTCCCATTCCGCTTGTACAGGTCAGCGATACTATTTTTTCACTTGAGCTTTTTCATGGTCCCACACTCGCCTTCAAAGATGTAGGTGCAAGATTCATGAGCCGGTGCCTGGGTTTTTTTTTAAAAGATGAAAAAAAGAAGGTGACTGTGCTGGTTGCCACTTCAGGCGATACCGGCGGCGCTGTAGCCAGCGGATTTTATAATGTACCGGGGGTAGAAGTTGTGATTCTGTACCCTTCAGGGAAAGTGAGCCCGGTGCAGGAAAAACAACTCACCACTTTTGGTAAAAACATCCGTGCACTGGAGATTGAAGGCACTTTTGACGATTGTCAGCAAATGGCAAAGGCCGCGTTTGCTGATGAAGAAATCAATCAACAACTTTTTCTAACTTCTGCCAATTCAATTAATGTGGCCCGATGGCTGCCGCAGCAGTTTTATTATTTTTTTGCTTACAGGCAGTGGAAGGATAAAAATCATCCGCCTGTAATATGTGTGCCCTGCGGAAACTTTGGCAATATCTGCGCCGGCATACTTGCCTGGAAGTCCGGTTTGCCGGTGTCTCATTTTATTGCGGCATGTAATATTAATGATGTTATCCCCCGCTATCTTCAAACTTCAGAATTCAAACCTCAAACTGCAAAAGCAACGCTGTCTAATGCAATGGATGTAGGCAACCCCAGCAATTTTGTACGCATACTGGAAATTTTTCATCACAATTTCCCGGAACTGAAAAATCATCTCACTTCTTACAGTATTACCGATGAGGAAACTTTGGACACCATCAAAGAAGTTTTTGAAAAATACCATTATACCACAGACCCCCATGGCGCCGTTGGCTATCTGGCATTACAGCGCTATTTAACCGGCTATCCCTGGCGGAAAGGAATTTTTCTTGAAACGGCTCATCCTGTAAAATTTCCGGAAGCAGTACAATCAGCCACTGGTGAGGAAGTAAGTATTCCCGCCTCAGTGCAGGGAATTATGAACAGCAAAAAGGAAAGTATTTTAATGAAACCGGGTTATCCCACTTTTAAAGAATATTTATTAAGCTAATTCTTCTTCTCCGGTTTTGACATGGTGCCGAATACCCAATCCCAAAGCTGGGTGGATACGCCAAAATCCTTATACGGATTTTTGTAGTGATGATAAGCATGATGCTCCCACAGCTTCTTAAAAATTCGTATGGGGTGAAACCGGTGTTCAGCATAATGAAAAGAAATATACAGAATATATCCAATCATAAAGCCGGAGAAAAACGGGAATGAAAAATCACGCAGGACAAGCCAGAACAAAGCCAGAAAAACAGAAGCAATGATAAGCGCCGGCAGCGGCGGCATGGCCAGCCGGTCGGGGTCACGCGGATACTGGTGGTGAATACCGTGGGCATTGTACTGAAGGCGGTAAAGAAATTTTGAATTGGTTTCGCTGTGGTATAAAAAACGGTGTACCATGTATTCGGCAAAAGTCCAGAACAATACACCGCCGGAAAACAACAGGATGATGTGCCATACAGCCAATCCCACCCTTGCATAGCTGTACCAAATCACAAATGCTGCTACCAGTATCCACATTACCTGCACCACCCAGACAGGCGTGCGGGAAAGATATTTTTCAACAAACGGGTTTTTGAACAGAACACCTTTTTCAGTCTTTTGGGGTGCCAGGTGTTCGGGCATTTTTATTTGCCCGTTGATGAAAGCATAATATTGCCTTACATTTTCTTCCATAGATTTTTTTATTATGGTTGGTATAAATTTAAATCCTGCAACAGGCCGCCGGCTGCTGAAAGGAACTGAAATTTTGAGGGAAAATATTTTTTCATAATTTTTTTTCAAACAACGCCAAACATCCATCAAACAAGCAAACCCACCTCCGCTGATAATCCGGCGATGTATTTATGAAACAGAAAGCTTCGGCAGGCAGGCCACAGGCATTTTCACTTTTCCTCTTTTCTCTCATAACTTATCTTTGCACCGAAGCGACCGGTTATGCATGATATAGAGCCATTTTACAACTGGAGACATATATATATAAGCGAGGAAGATGTGCGTTCGCCCTTTTACGGCCAAACTTACTCCGAGTTTGAGTTCACCCAGACGGTTTACAATTATTATATCCATCCTCAGTGGGACAGCTTTGGCAGTCGCACCCTGTACCTGAAAGTGCTGATGGCCGATTATGAAGAACATTACGCCATCATCGAGCTCCTCGGCGAGTGGAATGATGCTATTGAAAACGACATCATGACCCTGAAACGGGAAGTGATTGACGTGTTTGAGGCGCAGGGCATCAATAAATTTATCCTGGTTGCCGAAAATGTGCTCAACTTTCACAGCGGCGACAGGGATTATTATGAAGAATGGTATGAAGAAGCCAATGACGGGCATGGCTGGGTGGTGATACTGAATATGCCGGAAGCCACCCAGTACGACCTGCGCAAAGCAAAGCTGGACCGCTATCTCGAACTTTTCGATTTGCCCGAATGGCGGATATACAAACCCTTCCATCTTTTCCGAAAAATTGATGCTGTAGAGAATGCCCGATTGCATGAATAACTGCAGGCTTAAACATTTCCTGTTTTTTTGGCCCTGCCGCTTTATTTTTGCGGCCTGAAAAGGGTTCCTTGCTGTAAACTACCAGATTTATGAATTGGACGCAGTGGCTTACTTCCTCAATAGGCAAAAAGATTGTGATGGGTGTGACGGGTTTGTTTCTTGTTTCTTTCCTCGTGGTGCATGTGGGTGTCAATGCCTGTATTTTCAAAGATTTGTTTGTGCCTGATGATGACGGTGACATGTTCAACCGGGCGGCCGATTTTATGGGCCGTACGGTTGTCATCCGCATCATGGAAGTTGTTTTGTTTCTCGGCTTTTTCATTCATATTATTCAGGGTCTGGTTCTGGAGTTTGAAAACCGCATTAAAAGAAAAAAAGGTTACCAGGTAGATATGGGCAACCGCGGCAGCACATGGTACAGCCGCTCCATGGGATTGCTCGGTACACTGTTGCTGTTGTTTCTCATTCTTCACTGGTCGCATTTCTGGGTGCCGTCACGCTTCACACATGCCGGGCTTGAATATCCAAAAGTATTAAGCAACCAGAGGCTGGCTCATGATATGTTTCAGCTGATGAAGGAAACATTTAGCCAGTGGTGGGTGGTAATTGTGTACATCGCCGGCTGCATGTCGCTGGCATGGCACCTGGCGCACGGATTTCAGAGTGCATTTCGCACACTCGGCCTGCACAACAGCCGCTACCTGAAAATGGTGAATGCATTCGGTATCGGTTTTTCCATCATCGTACCGCTGCTGTTTGCACTGATGCCGCTGAGTTTTAAGATGGGGTGGATTGGGTAAACCCCCTGTCCCCCTGAAGGGGAGACTTTGATCGAATAGTCCTGAAAAAATTGAATAGCTCTTTAATAATGATATAATGATGATGTCGTAAGCTGTGTTGCTGCAATGAAGCTTCAGTGGCGACGCTTTGTAAAACCCGACATTTATCGTCGGTGTCCGTTTGACTGCAACAATTCTGTTGAACAATGATGGTGCCTGCAAAATGGGAAGAAATTTCATATCTCCGCCGGCGGTTGAAATTCTTGGAATGAAGGAAATTTCAAGCAGGGAAGTAAAAAGCTCAGCAGCATAATGCAGCGTACAGGCGCCCGGCCGGCTGAGCATATCCGGGTCAGTAATAATTCAACAGGTTTTTTTATATGAATAACTGAAGCCGGTAACATAAAAGAATAAATTATTATAAGCGATAGCTTCAACTCCGGGTATGACGGAAGAAGCAGAAAGAATAATAATCAGGAGGAGATTGCTTCGGCTTCGCCTCGCAAATGAAACAAGATTATGCTTGACGCAAAAATTCCGCAAGGTGTTCCGCTGGATCAGAAATGGACGTATTACAAAGGCCACTGCCGGCTGGTAAACCCGGCCAACAAACGCAAACTGGAAGTGATAGTGGTGGGCACCGGGCTGGCCGGCGCTTCGGCTGCTGCTTCGCTGGGCGAGTTGGGATACCAGGTAAAAGCCTTTTGCTTCCAGGATTCGCCGCGGCGGGCACACTCCATAGCTGCGCAAGGGGGAATTAATGCGGCAAAAAATTACCAGAATGACGGCGACAGTGTGTTTCGATTGTTTTACGATACCATCAAAGGTGGCGATTATCGGGCACGGGAAGCCAATGTTCATCGTCTTGCCGAGGTAAGTTTAAATATAATTGACCAGTGTGTGGCACAGGGTGTGCCTTTTGCAAGAGAGTATGGTGGACTGCTGAGCAACAGGAGTTTTGGCGGCACACAGGTGCAGCGAACTTTTTATGCAGCGGGACAAACGGGTCAGCAGTTGCTTATCGGCGCATACCAGGCACTGGAGCGGCAGGTGTCATTGGGCAATGTAAAAATGTACAGCCGGCATGAAATGCTCGATGTGGTAATGATTGACGGCAAGGCAAGAGGAATTATTTGCCGCAACTTAATCACCGGTGAACTGGAGCGGCATTTTGGTCATGCCGTGCTGCTGTGCACCGGCGGTTATGGCAATGTTTTTTACCTGAGCACAAATGCTATGGGCAGCAATGTGACGGCTGCATGGAAGGCACATAAAAAAGGTGCCTGGTTTGCCAATCCCTGCTTTACACAAATTCACCCTACCTGCATACCGGTAAGCGGCGACCACCAGAGCAAGCTTACACTGATGAGTGAAAGCCTGCGCAACGACGGCCGTATCTGGGTACCGAAAAAACAGGGCGACAGCCGCAGGCCCAATGAGATTCCCGAAGACGAAAGAGATTATTACCTCGAAAGAAGATATCCCGCATTTGGCAACCTGGTGCCAAGAGATGTGGCTTCTCGTGCTGCAAAAGAAAGATGCGATGCCGGCTATGGGGTGGGTTCATCCAAACAGGCTGTGTATCTCGATTATGCCGATGCCATCAAACGCTATGGTAAAACGGAAGCCGGTAAGCTGGGCTTCGAAAATCCGGATGAAGCAACCATTATAAGGTTGGGTAAAAAAGTAGTGAAAGAAAAATACGGCAACCTGTTTGACATGTATGAAAAAATTACCGGCGAAAATCCTTACGAAACACCGATGAGGATTTATCCTGCCGTGCATTACACTATGGGCGGCCTGTGGGTGGATTATGAACTGATGACCTCTGTGCCGGGATTGTATTGTTTGGGAGAAGCCAATTTTTCTGACCACGGAGCCAACCGGCTGGGTGCATCTGCGCTGATGCAGGGATTGGCTGATGGTTATTTTGTGATTCCCTATACTATCGGCAATTATTTGTCAGACGAAATCAGAACCAAACCGGTTCCGACGGACCATCCGGCCTTTATTGAAACAGAGGAAGCCGTTGCCAGCCGCATATCAAAACTGATGAGTATTAAAGGCAGTCAAAGCGTGGAAAGCTTTCACAAGCGTCTTGGAAAAATAATGTGGGACAAATGCGGCATGGCCCGCAATGCTGAAGGACTGAAACAAGCAATCACGGAGATACAGCAGCTGAAAAAAGAATTCTGGAGCGATGTCAGAATTCCCGGTGAGATTAATGAAATGAATCCTGAACTTGATAAAGCCGGCCGCGTGGCCGACTTCATCGAGCTGGGTGAGCTGATGTGCATTGATGCGCTGCACCGCAACGAAAGCTGTGGCGGCCACTTCCGCGAAGAAAGCCAGACACCGGAAGGTGAAGCCAAAAGAGATGATGATAATTTTACATATGCGGCTGCATGGAAATTTAAAAGTGAACACGAGTGGGAACTGCATAAGGAGACACTGAATTTTGAAGTGGCGAAGCCATCACAAAGAAGTTATAAGTAAAACCCTAAACCCCCGCCAGGCAGCCGGTCGGGCCAAAAGGGGTTATTGGAGTTTTCCTGGTTTTTAAAAGTTCATTTATTATTTGCGAAAACAAATCTAAGTTTCCCCTTTAGGGGGCAGGGGGTATCATGGAGCACCAAACTATCAATGTAAAACTCAAAGTCTGGAAACAAAAGAACAGCCATACGCCGGGGCAGTTTGAAACCTACGAAGTGAAAGATATTTCTACCGAGATGTCTTTTCTCGAAATGTTCGATGTGCTGAATGAACGGCTCATCGGCGAGGGCAAAGAGCCGATAGCGTTTGATCATGATTGCCGCGAAGGCATTTGTGGCACCTGCTCGATGTATATCAATGGGCGGCCGCACGGGCCATGGCATGCCACTACTACCTGCCAGTTGCACATGCGGGCATTCAATAACGGAGATACTATTGTTGTGGAGCCGTGGCGGGCCAATGCATTCCCGGTAATTAAAGATTTGGTGGTTGACCGTACCGCATTCGACCGCATCATCCAGGCCGGAGGATTCATTTCGGTAAACACCGGCAATGCGGTTGATGCCAATGCCATCCCGGTGGAGAAAGAAAAAGCTGATGGAGCTTTTGCTGCTGCGGCATGTATCGGTTGCGGCGCCTGTGTGGCTGCCTGTAAAAATTCTTCCGCCATGTTATTTGTTTCCGCAAAAGTTTCGCACCTCGCTTTATTGCCGCAGGGCGAGCCGGAAAAAAAGTCGAGAGTTTTGAATATGGTAGCACAGATGGACAAGGAAGGCTTTGGCGCCTGCACCAATACCGGCGCCTGCGAGGCGGTTTGTCCTAAAGAAATCTCCATTGAAAATATTGCCCGGCTGAATAAAGAATACCTGGTGGCCGGGCTGACCTCGGAATAAATTATCTTTCAAATGATATTTCGGCCCTTTATCAAAGGGCTTTTTTATTTACAACGCCCCGTCGTATATTCATCCGCTCTAATCTTGCTATTATGAAATACAAAATTCTTTTACCTGCAGCGGCAATCATTATCTTGTCGTGCAATGATTCAAACGAAATGAAAAAGGAAGCTTATAAATGGCCGGAGGGCATTGCTGCCCCCATGGCTGAAAAAAAACCTTACAGCATGGTGGCGCATGGCGATGAGCGGACTGACAATTATTACTGGATGAATGATTATTTTAAAAAGGGACCCGACAGCAGCAACGTGGTGAAATATCTTGAGGAGGAAAATGCTTATGTGGAAACCATGACTGCCGGCCTGAAAGATTTTCGGCAGAAACTATTTGAAGAACTGAAAGGAAGAATAAAAGAAAGGGATGAATCAGCGCCATACAAAGACAACGGCTACTGGTATTACACACGGTTTGAAGAGGGAAAAGACTATGCAGTTTATTGCCGTAAAAAAGAATCGCTGGACGCCGCAGAAGAAATAATTCACGATGCCAATAAAGCAGCCGAAGGCAAAGGCTATTACAGCGTGGCCGGGCTGGATGTAAGTGATAATAATGAATGGATGGCCGTGGGTGAAGATGACGTGAGCCGCCGGCTGTACGAACTGAGGTTTAAAAATTTAAAAACCGGTGCGTACTCACCGGAAACCATCCTGCATACAGAAGGTGGTTCTTATGCATGGGCGGCCGATAATAAAACGGTTTTTTACATAAAAAAAGATTTGACAACACTGCTTGGCTTCCAGTTGTGGCGGCATGAACTGGGTGCCGATCCGAAAAACGATGTAAAAGTGTACGAAGAAAAAGATAACCGCCATTACATCGGTGTGGGCAGAACAAGATCAAAGAAATACATCATCATTTATTCCGAACTGAGCGAGCAGCAAAGCGAACACCGCTTTCTGGATGCGGCTGATCCGGATGGAGAGTTCAGGGTGTTTCATCCCCGTACCATGGGCCTGGTGTATGATATTGATCATTACAACGACAAATTTTATATCCGCACCAACATGGATGCAACCAATTTCCGCCTGATGGAATGCCCGCTGGATAAAACAACAAAAGAAAACTGGAAGGAAGTGATTGCTCACCGCAACGATGTGTACCTGGCCGGCTTCACGCCTTTCCGTGACCATCTTGTGATTTCAGAATTAAAAGAAGGATTGTTGCATCTGCGCATCATCAGCCAGAAAGACAAATCGGAACATTATCTGCAGTTTGATGAGCCGGCTTACCTTGCTTCTGTTGGAATCAACCCGGAATTTAACACCAATAACCTGCGGTTCAATTACCAGTCCATGATTACACCGGCTTCGGTATATGATTATAATATGGATGAAAAAACAAAAGAGCTGAAGAAACAAACAGAAGTGCTGGGCGGCTTTGATAAAAATAATTATGCCACCGAAAGAGTATTTGCCACGGCAAGAGACGGAAAGAAAGTGCCGGTTTCAATTGTTTACAAAAAAGGAACAAAGAAAGATGGCAGCCACCCACTGCTGATAACGGGGTATGGATCGTACGGCGCCACTTCGTATGCCACATTCAACAGCAACCGGCTGAGCCTGCTTAACCGCGGCTTTGTGATTGCGCTGGCCCACATACGCGGCGGGCAGGAAATGGGCCGGCAGTGGTATGAAGATGGCAAAATGATGAACAAGAAAAATACGTTTTACGATTTTATTGACTGCGCCGAATTTCTCATCAAAGAAAAATATACATCCCGGGGACATGTGTATGCACAGGGCGGCAGCGCCGGCGGTTTGCTGATGGGCGCCGTCATCAACCTGCGTCCGGATCTGTGGAATGGTGTGATTGCACAGGTGCCTTATGTGGATGTAATAACAACTATGAGTGATGCCAGCATTCCCCTGACAACAGGAGAATATTTTGAATGGGGTAACCCTGCCAACAAGGAAGAATACTTTTATATGAAATCGTATTCCCCTTATGATAATGTGGAGAAAAAAGAGTATCCCAACCTGCTGGTGACAACAGGGCTGCATGACAGCCAGGTGCAGTATTTCGAGCCATCCAAGTGGGTGGCAAAGCTTAGAGAACTGAAAACAGACAAAAACATTATTTTATTTAAAACAAATATGGAAGCAGGGCATGGCGGCAAATCAGGCCGCTTCAGGGCACTGGAAGATGTGGCCCTGCAATATGCCTTTTTGCTTGCGCTGGAAGGAACTACAGAATAAACTTTATCTGGTTCGGAAAGGGGAGGTGAACAGGCCTCCCTTTTTTTACTCTTCATATTATTTCCTGCTGTATTGGAATTAGCAACATTTTTCATTTCGTTGCACCGGCGGGCATTTCGCCGAACCGTAACTGCAAAACACACAGCAGTCGCCCGGGCGGGGTTTCAAGATGGTTTTACAGTTTTTACATTCATAAAAGTATTGACAGGCGTCCGGGGGCATTTCTTCCTCCGTTTTATAACCACAGTTGGGGCAGGTAATTACTGACCTGGTAATAATTTCCATCTTATTTTATTTGTATTCCCGTAATGGTATAGCCGGTTGCGATAATAGCTTTTTCAATGCTGTCAATTGTTGTTTTAGAATTATCGAACTCCACAATGGCAAGGCCCATTTCATAAGAGGCGTCAGCATTGATGACACCCCTCACCCCGGTTACTTTATGCTCCACATGTTCTTCGCAACCGCTGCAGGTCATGCCACTGATGGTAAAAACCATACGCTGCAAATTTGGGTTTTCAGCTGCCGTCACCTGCTTTTCTTTTTTAGGGTAAAAAATATGTGCATACGATGGAAAGGTAATCATCAGGATTGCAAAGCCGGTTACTATTGCCAAAAATGTTTTTGAGTGTAAAAATTTTGTTTTTACCGGCGGGCCGGGCGTCTCATCTTTATCACAGCTGCAGTCTGCCTGTTCAGCTGCATTGTTTTTTGGAAAAAGCTTTTGGTACCATGCAAATCCCAAAATAAGAATAGTGAAGCCAATGAGGTAGGGCCTGGCAGGCTCAAGCCAGGCAAAAGCAGAAGCAAAGCTGCCGGTGCCTGCCACCAGAGCCAAAACCGGGGTAATGCAACAAAGGGATGAGGCGATGGCAGCAAAGACGCCGGATCCGATAAGTTTATTTGTTTTCACTGATAATAATTTTTAAAAAACCGGGAAGAATGTTCCTCCCGGTTTGACTTTACTTTTTGCAGCAGTCAGGAAGCACAACTGTTTTGCCGTCATAAGGACATTCAGGGGTGCCTTTCAGGGGGCAATTGTTTTTGGGGCACATCGGAGTGCCTTCAAGCGGACAGGTGCTTTTTTGTGATGTAAAACCGTAAGCCAGCCCTGCAATTGCCAGGAGCCCGGTTACTGCAAAAAAGATCAACTTTTGTCTCATAATTTTCTTTTTTACGGGATTAGAATTGATTTATCAAAGATCATGTGAAGGGGGAGGGGTGTCCAAATTTTTTTCAGACAAAAAATTCAATATTTTTTTTTCCATCGCCCCGGCTTCCGCCAGTTTTTCCGGTATTTCTTCCAGCTTCAGTTCCGGGAAAAGCTGCCTGAGCTTTTCAATGTTTTCCTCCTGCCCGCAATTGCCGGGGCAATGCTGATGGGCGGAAGAAATTTTTTGTGCCAAAACTTTCCGGTAAGTATCATTTAACAGAATAAACAACGTTTTCTTCAGAGTGGATTGCGCTGCATTCAGCTGAAGCAATAAATTTTCAGCTTGTTGTTCATTATCTACCTCTCCCAGCACATAGTTCAGCTGCCCGATAATTGTTTTCAGCGATGTCTTTACGTCTTTGGTCAGGTCAGTGGCTATCATACGGTTTCCGGGATTTTATTTTCGTCAAGAATTCTGAAAAAGGGTTTTAACATTTTTTCATATTCCCTGGTAAGCGAATAGAAAATGATCTGCCCCTCGCGGCGGGTCTGAATGAGATTGCCATCCTTCAGTTTCTTCAGGTGTTGCGAAACGGCCGAAATGGTCATACCGAGAATATCACTCAGGTCGCATACACAGAGTCGTTTTTCATCATACAACAGATACAGGATTTTCAATCGTACATTATTACCGGCCAGTTCAAGTGTGTGTGAAATGTAATCAAACGGGTGGTCAAGCTCTGAAACCTTCGTCTTGCAACGGTTAATTTGTGCAATATCGGCCTGTAGTCTTATGCAGGTATGGTTATTCATCTGGTCAAAGTTAGCTCAATTCCTTATTTAAGTAATTGCTAAAATACATTTTTCTTGGCGAAATTTGCCCGGCCGGGTTTATTTCAGTCTTAATACCCACTTTAGGATAGCTGCCATAAAATGCTGAATTTTACGTTTTATATGAAAAACCACCGCTTTTGAATCCAAAACGGCTGATAATAATTTTCGCTACCCTTCTGTTTACCGTCCTGGAAAGTTTTCCCCAGATCCCCGTTCAGGATCAAAAACCCCTTTCCAATCTGCGGAAGAAAAAAATTGCGGTGACTGCAGACACATTGCTGTTGGATACGCTCAGCATTATTCCCAATACTTTTTCTGTTGATGGCATACATGATACAAGCTATATGCTCGATAACATCAATGCTTTGCTGATATGGAAAACATTGCCGGCTTCTGACAGTGTGTTGATTATTTACCGGGTATTTCCATATAAACTCAACGCAGCAGTGCAGCGCCTGAATTTTGACAGTGTGAGTTATCGTTTTTATACAAAGCCGTTTGAGTTTGGCAAAACCGATCAGCCGGTTGCCAAAGGACTTTTTGATTTCGGCAACCTGAACTACAACGGAAGTTTCGGCCGTGGCATTTCCTTCGGCAACAGCCAGGATGCCGTGGTGAATTCTAACTTCAACCTGACACTGAGCGGCATGCTGGGCGACAGCATTATGATTAATGCAGCCATTACCGATAATAATTTACCCATACAGCCCGACGGCACCACGCAGCAGCTGAATGAATTTGACCAGGTGTTTCTCCAGTTTAAAAAACGCGGCTGGCAACTGAACCTCGGCGATATTGACATCCGGCAAAGCCAGAGTTACTTTCTCAATTTTTATAAACGGCTGCAGGGAATTTCTTTTGAAACAAAAAATAATTCATCCAAAACGCTGGTGAGCGGCTCCATTGCCAAAGGGAAATTCAACCGCAATATTTTCCAGGGCCTGGAAGGGAACCAGGGACCGTACCGGCTGACCGGCGCCAACAATGAATTCTTTTTTATCGTTCTGGCAGGAACGGAAAGAGTTTTTATTGACGGGGAGTTGCTGCAGCGTGGCGAAGACCAGGACTACGTCATCAATTACAATACGGCTGAAGTTACCTTCACGCCGCGGCGCCTGATTACAAAAGACAGCCGCATACAGGTGGAGTTTGAGTATGCCGACAGGAATTTTCTGAATGCCAATCTTTACCTGGCGCAGGAGTTTGAGCTGAACAAAAAGCTGAAAATAAATATCGGCACATTCAACAACAGCGATGCAAAGAACAGCCAGATCAACCAGGTGCTGGATGCCGGCCAGAAATTTTTTCTGAGCACTGTCGGCGACAGTATTCAAAATGCGCTTTATCCCTCAGCCATCGTTGATACGGCATTTGATGCAGGAAAAGTTTTGTACGAGAAAATTTATTACAACCCCGGCAGTGGTCTTGATTCGTTTTATCAATACTCCACCGACCCGGCAGCGGCCAAATACAATCTTGCTTTTACCGATGTGGGAGAAGGCAAAGGAAATTATGTGCCCGATTTCAACGGGGCAAACGGTAAAGTGTACAAATTCATCATGCCTGTGGCTGGCGTGAAGCAAGGACGATATGAACCGGTGATTGTACTGGTGACGCCAAAAAAACAGCAACTGGTTACGCTTGGCACCGATTATAAAATCAGTGAACGAACATCGCTGAAAACCGAACTGGCCCTGAGCAATTATGATATCAATACTTTTTCCGGAAAAGACAATGGCGATGACATCGGCCTGGCAACAAAAATCCAGTTTTCTAATACCTCGCCTTTTAAATCATCAGCAAAAAAACTGCAACTCATTACGGGATTTGATTATGAATTTGTGCAGGGAAAATTTAAACCGCTGGAGCGGCTGCGTAATGTGGAGTTTTCGAGAGACTGGGGCCTTGCTTTGCAAACACTGCCTTCCGATGAACACATCGTCCGGGCTTCGGCAAAACTGCAGGATGCAAAAAACCAGTCGCTCAGTTATTCGCTGATGAATTACAACCGTGGCGATGATTACAATGGTTTCCAGCACAATTTTCAGCATGTGGTCAGTTTGAAAGGCTGGCAATTCAATAACCAGTTTGCTTATACCGGGTTCAAAAATCCCTTCAGCAAAGGAAGTTTTATCAGGCCGGTAATTGATGTCAGCAGGGAGTTAAAAAAATTAGACAACTTCCGTCTTGGTTTCCGTTATACATTGGAACGGAACTCAACCCGGAACAAATCATTTGATACACTGCTGCTGCAAAGTTTTTCATTTGATACCTATTCTGCTTACCTGAAGTCTTCGGAGAAAAGAAAGAACCGCTACGGGCTTACATTTTTTACCCGGAGTGATAAATACCCGGTGGGAAAAAACCTGGTGCGTGGTGACCGGAGTTTGAATATTAACCTGCAAACGGAACTGCTGGCAAATGAGCGGCACCGGTTTTTGTTCAACGCTACTTTCCGCAAACTGAAAGTGCTGAATGGCGTTTCAAAACAAAAAGCGGATGAAACGGTTTTGGGCCGGGCAGAATATATCATCAACGAATGGAAAGGATTGCTGATGGGTAACGTGCTGTACGAGCTGGGAACAGGACAGGAGCAGAAAAGAGATTTTGTGTACCTGGAAGTACCGGCGGGGCAGGGTGAATACACATGGAATGATTATAACAACGACGGCATACAGCAGCTGAATGAATTTGAAGAGGCCCTGTTTCCCGACCAGGCAAAGTTTATCCGCATCTTTACACCCACCAATGAGTTTGTAAAGGCCAATTACACTACGTTCAACTACAGTTTTCAGCTGAATCCCAAGGCCATTTTAAATAAAAGCGACCTGAAAGGATTTCAGAATTTTATTTCCCGCATCAACCTGAAAACATCGCTGCAGGTAAATAAAAAAACAATTGCAAAAGGAAGCACTGAGTTCAGCCCGTTTAAATACGAGCTGAACGATACGGCACTGATTACTCTCGGCACCGTTTTCCTGAATACATTTTCTTTTAACCGCTTCAGCAGCAAGTGGGGCTTTGATGTGAGCAACCTGCGAAACAGCGGCAAGTCGCTGCTTACTTACGGCTATGAAAGCCGCCGGCTGAACGACTGGCTGCTGCGGTTCCGCTGGAATATCAGCCGCTCATTTACGCTTGATGTAAGCAGCAAAAAAGGATTGAACGGTTTATACACACCCGGCTTTGCCAACCGGAATTATGAGCTGAGCATTTACAACATCGAGCCCAGGCTGGTTTTCATACAGGGAACAAAGTTTAGGCTGGCGACCGGTTATAAATTTGACAATAAAAATAACAAGGCGCTTTACGGTGGCGAAAAATCCACTTCCGGTTCGGTAAGCCTGGAAACAAAGTACAATGTACTTCAGAACAGTTCGGTCACCGGCAAATTCACTTTCAGTAATATTGATTTCAAATTTCCCACCAACACAACTGTAAGCTACATTATGCTCGACGGCTTACTTCCCGGTAGCAATTATCTCTGGAGCATTGATCTTACAAAACGATTGCTTAATAATCTTGAATTGAATTTTGTATATGAAGGAAGAAAACCGGGCAGTGCAAGAACAGTGCATATCGGAAGGGCGTCAGTGAGGGCTCTCTTCTAAAGTTATTTATTTTGATTCTTTTTCAAACGCAGTTATCAAATCTTCAATTTTTATTCCTAATAACTCAGCTATGTGCTCAAGCTGTTGGAGAGAAATTTTTGATCTTCCATTTTCGTATCTGCTTAGCATCACTCGTGATATGCCTACTTCTTTTGCGAAATTTTCTTGTTTCTTCCCTTTAAAGCAACGCCATCTCTGAATATTCCTGCCAATAATTATTTGTTCCATAACAGGTTAAGGTTTATTGTAAAACCTCATTTTACATTTTGTAAAAGCCTTAACCTATTGAATTTAACAGTGAATATTGAATTTTGTGAGAGAATTGTAAGGTAAAAAAAAAAAAATCACACTTCAAAATTCTTGTGTTAAATATTTATGATAAGGAAGAAAAAAGTTATACTTCTTTTTTCAGTAATTCTGTTTGCTTGCACTAATAATGCTCAAAAATTGCAAGATTCAATTATCATTAAAAACCTGATTCAAGATAATGATACAAGTAAATATCAAATTCAGCAATTGAGCAAGGAAATACTCGATTTAAGGCAACGGTTACAAAAACAACAATTAGTTGGTATTAATAAATTTGCAACAACGTCATCTTTTCTTGATGTAGCAATAGGCTCAGCAAATAATCTTCAGGCATTAATTTTAAAGGAAAGCTATCGAAACAAGATTGCTTCACTAAACAATCCAACAAGTAATGAATTAGGCTTTAGCCTTGAGATCGAGATTAATAATTCATTAAAACCATTGCTTCAAAAAGTAAGAAAGACAAACAGCTTGAAGTTTGGGCAGGTAGTCAGTAGCCTTTTAGAAACAGGTAAACGTAGTCCTGCTTCTTTATTTCCTGCAGGAAACGTATTCACAAGTATTATAAGTATGGTTGGAAATCTTACTGTACGGGAAAAAGGGATAGATCAGCAGGATTTGGACAAATTTATTAAAAGCATTGAAAAGTATTTTAATCAATATGAAAGATTGTATAAATGTAACCTTGCTTTCAATGCCGAAATGGAGAAATTGAAAATCAAGCTTGCTCTATTGCAGGAGGACATAAGGGTACTGCTGCAGGATTTGATAATTTCACTTGATAATTCAATAAGACGACAACAATTAAAATCATTACCATCAGAGGAGTTGATACTTCGTTATTTTGATACCAAAAAAATTAATGAGCTGTTTAATAAACCGGGAAAGAAGGAAGAAGTTCAGTTTCCCCCGGACGCAATTAAAAGTTGTAAAGAGATTGCGAATACTATTCAACGTATTTATAATGAATACACTACTATTTATAATACTAACTTTCAGGATATAAAAAACATAATCAGTGATTCAAAAGCCATTTCTCCTGCTGTGGATCAATTTCAATTAAATAAAACATTGAAAGACCTTGAAAAATTATATTCAGAAAGTAAGACAATGGATTCTGATAACATGCGATTAAAAACATTGTTTGAAAGGCTTGAAGTAATTACTCAATAACCTACTTCAGGATATAAAATGTAGAATCTGATTTTACATTTTGTAAATCCTGCAAAATTATAATCCCGCTACTTTAATATCACATTTGTTTGTCCTTGGTACTAGGATGCGGGATTCTGAAAACCGGGTAACAGAGTAAGAAAAAAACTATAAACTATTTTTTATGAAAAATATTTTGTTCTTGATTGCAATTTGCTTCTGCACAATTATTGTACACTCTCAGTCAAAGATTGGTTCTTACTATTCGGGAAGTTTTACTATTGATCTTACAAGTCAAGAGAGAAGCACGGTTTGGGATACTATAGCGGCTCGAAATGGCTATAGTGGTGCTACGTTAGATAGCGTCGGATTCGATGATCAAGATCCCTCAACGGTTGACTCAGCTGCATATGTTGTTTTTTATGGGGATTATCATGGAACCAAAATCACTGTCGGCTATTACGTGACAAAGTCAAGTAATCATGGGGTGATTGAGTATTTTATTGACGATGACAACCAATCTGTAGAACGAGCTTGGCAATGTACTCCTCCAAGTGTAGAAGACTGTCCGTCTAGGGCTTGTAAGCCATATAGGAATTGGTTTTTAGGTCCAGTTGTGAGTTGTGATTGTAAAGAAAATGAACAAATTCCCTGCACACTAGTCAATAGTGGACCTGGTTGGTGGGTTGGAGTTTTAGCAGTTTTAACGCTTATTGTAGCACTTTTGTGAGAGTAAGGTTTAATATAATAGTTATAGCAGCTTATTTAAGTAAGTAAGCTGCTATCTTTGTAAGATGAAATTGAAGTCTATTAGTTTTATAACATTTTTCATATTTTTCATTCTGGATAGTTATTGCCAGACTACTTCAAAAAATGAACTTCTTAAAGCATCAAAATCATATTATGAATCATTAAAGGTTTTTTCTGTCAATGTTCTTGAGAAATTTAAACCTCCGGTTGCAGAGGATACTACAATTTTAAGGCACAGATGTTTCCTTAATAGTAATACCGGGAATAAACTTTTTTTGGGCTCAATAAGTAATAAGGGAATGTTTATTAGCCAATCAAATGAATACGTAATTGATTTGGAGAAAAAAAGTTATATATATACCAGGAATAAGGATAGAAAACATACAGCCTATAACAAAACCCATCGATTTTATCCTTTTGTTGAGGTAAATGAGTTTTTTAATCGGATAGTTAATAAGAAGTTATCAACCAGCGAAACAAATACTGAATATATACTAAGCAATGATTCATATATATATGAGTTCAGAAAAAGCGATTACAGTATTAAAAGATTTGCAAAGTTTGGGTATGACAAAAAATATAAAGGCAGTTGGTATGAGGAAACAAATTTTAGTGAGTGTGCTGAGAATGATACCTTAGCCGCTGAATATATAAGTAAAGCAGTTGAAATAATATCATTGAATGACAATGAACAGTTTTTATCTGAAAAGAAACATACTGCTCCTGTAATGTTCGACCGTTCAGTTTTCAATAAAAAGGATCTCAGAATTGTTAATGGCAATATTGAGAATATTGATAAGATGATCATTTTTATTGATTTTTTTTATTCAAGTTGTATTCCTTGTTATAAATCACATCCACTTGTTAATAAACTTTATGAAAATCGCGATAACAATTTTATGGTTATTGGTGTTGATCCAATGTTAAGCGATACATTACATATTCAACAATTTCTTGAACGTTTTAATATCAGGCATCCGGTGGTGATCGGTCATGACGCTTTACAGATTTCAAGGATACCCGGGATAGTGAATGGATATCCAACTTTTTTGCTTATTGATATTAACGGGAAAGTTTTAGAATACAGGAATGGTCACTCTGAAAAGTTTCTTAGGGATATTGAAAAAATATACTTGAATAAAAAACTGCCGTGACTCTTTTTCTAGATGTTGAATCGGAAGTGTATCACGTCTCCATCCTTCACCACATATTCTTTTCCTTCAATTCTCAGTTTTCCCGCTTCGCGGCAGGCGGCTTCGGAGCCGTACTTTACAAAATCATCATAGCTGATTACTTCGGCTTTTATAAATCCTTTTTCGAAATCTGTATGAATAATACCCGCAGCCTGCGGGGCTTTCCATCCCTCATGTATTGTCCATGCCCTTACTTCCTTTTCTCCGGCGGTGAAAAAAGTGTATAAGTCCAGCAGCTTGTAGGTGGCATGAATGAGGCGATCGAGTGCCGGCTCATGCATGCCATATTCTTCCATAAACATTTTCCGGTCCTCCGGGTTCTCCATTTCCTGTATCTGTGCTTCAATGGATGCGTTCATAATGATGATCTCCGCCTCCTCCCTGAACGTACGTGAAGCCTCATTCAGGGCTTCCAGGTGAGATCTTTTCACTGCTTCTATCAAAGCGTCAGAATATTTATTTCCGGTAAGCATGGATGCCTCATCCACGTTGGCTACATACAGCACTGGCTTATCGGTAAGAAGAAACAGATCGGCTATAGCGGTTTTCTCTTCTTTGCTCAAATCCAGGTCATGTATGTTTTTCCCTTTTTCGAGATGTGCTTTGCAGCGGAGCAATACTTCCAACTCTGCTTTCAATTTGGGATCGGCTTTGGCCTGCTTTTCCGTTTTTTGAATTTTCTTTTCCACGCTTTCAAGATCTTTCAATTGCAGTTCCGCATCAATGATCTCTTTATCGCTTACAGGATCAATCTTTCCTTCTTCACGCAGCACATTTTCATCTTCAAAACAACGAATCACATGAATGATGGCATCCACTTCACGGATGTTTGCCAGAAACTTATTTCCCAGTCCCTCGCCCTTGCTGGCGCCACGCACCAGGCCGGCGATGTCCACTATTTCAAGTTGTGTGGGTACAGTGCGGGTTGGTTTTACAAGTTCTGCAAGCTTGTAAAGCCGCGGATCCGGCACATCCACCAGTCCCACATTGGGCTCGATGGTACAAAAGCGGTAATTGCTTGCCTGCGCCTTTGCGCTGTTGCTTACGGCATTGAATAAAGTTGATTTTCCAACATTCGGCAATCCGACTATACCAGCTTGTAAACCCATTAGAAGATTTTAGATTATAGATTTTAAATATCCGGCATCAGACATCAGACATCAGACATCAGACATCAGACATCAGACATCAGACATCAG
>CAZDUO010000023.1:0-49433 GCA_964508655.1 uncultured Chitinophaga sp.
AACATCACCGCATTATCAGAAACCTCTTCAGGCACTTCAAAAAACCTCCTGTATTGCTCTATAATCTTGCGAAACATACCGCAAGTACGCAACATAACCATCCTAAAACAACCGTGTTTACCGGATTTTATCAGTCGTGTTTACACGATACTTTTTACTTTTTTCTAAATAAATCAATGAGTTCAACCTCTAATGCCTCAGCTAGTTTTACAATTGTAAAGAATTCAATATTTTTTAATCCGTTTTCTATTCTGCTAATATCTCCATGATTGATACCACTTTTAATTTCAAGATCAAGTTGAGTTAGATTCTTTCTTTTTCGAATTGTTCTTAATCTTTTTCCAAATTCAATTACCTCATATGAATAACGATCTTCCGCCATAAACTTTTCCGATAGGAAAAGTCATAGAAAATGGCAGAAAATAATTTGGTTTATAACCCAAATTACTTAATATTGTGTTCTAAAAAATACTTTTGCGATTCTTCATAAAATAATTTGAAGCATTCGCTTAAAGTCTCGCTCTGAAAACTGGTAATTTTCAAATGCAACGAGACAATAAGTTGAATGCCCACGTCCTAGGCGTGGGCTCTCTTATTCGTTGCAGGGTATACCAGTACCTCAGAGCGGTAAGTTGAGTTCCACGCTTATTGATTTAAGCCCACTCCACTTACCCGGACTTTCTAAGCGGTCAATAAAAACCGGGATATGAAAGTTTGCCCTCGCATCGAAAAAACTTCCTTACATCCCTCTCCACAACGTGAAGTGGGGTTGGGCCTGCCATCCATAGCTTTAGCGAAGGATGGGGTGAGGCGCTACCTCCACAAAGAACTCTCACTGCTAAAATCCCAATGGGCCAAGAAACCTAAAAACCCTGTATAACTACTGCAGTTAAGGCTCTGACTTTAATTCTTATTCTCTGACATCTAAAACTTAACTGCAAATGAAACCAATGATCTTCTTGGCTGCCTTGCTTTCCTTTTTTACTGCAAGTTGCCAGACCATCACCATCAGCGGCCGGGTCCTCAACGAAGACCGTGAACCTGTTGCCGGCGCTATCGTATTAATTAAGGGCTCAAACAAATCGGTAGCCACTGACAAAAACGGCTTATTCACGATTCACGGCTCACAGCTCACTGATACCCTCCTCATCACGGCTACCGGTTACGAACTCACCGAAGAAATCAACAACGTAAGAGGACTGCTCACCATCACCCTCAGGCGAAAATATAGCCTGCTCAACCAGGCCATCGTCATCGCCTACGGCAAAACCACCCGCCGCCTCAATACAGGCAGCGTTGGCAAAATCACATCGGCAGATATCAGCCGCCAGCCCGTATCAAATCCCCTCGCTGCCCTGCAGGGCCGGGTGCCGGGCCTCATCATCAACCAGCGAAACGGCCTGCCCGGTTCCGGTTTCAGCATCCTGCTGCGTGGGCGCAACTCCATACAGCAGGGTACTGACCCGCTCTTTATCATTGATGGCATTCCCTTCTATTCAGGCAGCCTCGCACAGCGCAGCGGCTCGCTCAATGCAAACAATCCTTTCAACAGCATCAACCCCGCCGATATCGAAAGCATCGAAGTGCTCAAAGACGCCGGTGCCACGGCCATCTATGGCAGCCGCGGTGCCAACGGAGTTGTTTTAATCACAACCAAAAAAGGAATGACCGGGAAAACCCAAACCGCATTTAATATTTACAGGGCATGGAATACCCCCGCCCGTACTATACCCCTCATGAACACACAGCAATACCTGCACATGCGCAGGGAGGCTTTTGCCAATGATAATATCACACCCGTACTCAGCAATGCTCCTGAACTCCTGGCATGGGATACTGCCCGCTATACTAACTGGAAAAAACTGCTCATCGGCCGCACGGCCAGAACCACCAGCCTGCAGTTGCGCATCTCCGGCGGCAATGCCTTCACCTCCTTTTCACTCAGCTCCGGCTATTATTACGAAACCACCGTTTTCCCCGGCAATTCTGATGCACGCAGATATACCGCTAATTTTAATGTCAGCCATGCTTCAGCCGGTAACAGGTTCAGCATAACGGCTGCCACATCTTACAGCAACGATAAAAGTACACTGCCGCAGCAGGACCTTTCCCAGTTCATCAAATTGTATCCAAATGCCCCGGCCCTTTACGATTCGGCAGGCAAACTCAACTGGTCCGAAAACGGCGCAGCCTTTAGCAACCCGTTCGCCATCACATTGCAGCAGTATGAGGGCATCACTGACCGGCTCACGATGAATAGCACCATAGCTTACCGGTTGTCCAGCGCTTTCACCTTAAAGACATCCCTCGGTTATAATTATCTGCAGTTTTCTGAAATAAGTACTACACCCATCTCTTCCCAGAATCCTGCTTCTAATCCCAAAGGCTCTGCATCCTTCGGAAACAATTTTCTGAAGTCGCTCATCATCGAGCCGCAGGCTGAGTTTTCACAAAAAACCGGCATCGGTAATTTTCTTGTTTTAACCGGCGCTGCCTTTCAGCGTGAAGAAAACAACAGCAATATCATTTCGGGCACAGGCTATACCAACGATGCCCTGCTTAAATCCGTTGCCGGCGCCGCCGCACTCACGGCTTCCAATAACTATGCATTGTATAAATATGCCGCCCTCTTCGGCAGAATCAATTACAACCTGCGCAACAGGTATCTTGCTGATTTGAATGTACGCCGCGATGGCTCCTCCCGCTTCGGGCCCGGCAGGCAGTTTGCCAATTTCTGGTCGCTGGCTGCAGCCTGGGTTTTTTCTGATGAAGAATTTCTAAAATCTGTCTTGCCCTTTCTCAGTTACGGCAAACTGAGAACAAGCTACGGCATCACCGGCAACGACCAGGTCGGAAATTACCAGTATCTCGATAGCTGGACCAATACGGCTTTTCCCTTCCAGGGCAATCCGTCACTGCGCCCCGCCCGCCTGTATAATAAAGATTACAGCTGGGAACAAAATCGCAAATTCGAAGCGGCTATCGAACTGGGCTTTTTCAGCAACAGGTTACTGGCTGTCATCAACTGGTTTCGCAACCGCAGCGATAACCAGCTCATCAGCTATACGCTTCCTTCGCAAACCGGGTTTACTTCCATCATCCGCAATTTTCCCGGCGTGGTGCAAAACACCGGTATCGAAATTGAAATGACAACCGAACCGGTCAGTAACCAGGATTTCAAATGGCAATCGGTATTCAATTTTACAAAAGCATCCAACAGGCTTGTTTCATTTCCCGGGCTCGAAACTTCATCGTATGCCAGCAGCTTCAGCATAGGAGAGCCTCTCAATATCCGCAAAGGATATCTCTATACAGGTATTGACCCCGCTACCGGCATTTACAGCTTCGCCGATTTGAATAAAGACAGTATCCTGAATACATCGGACTATATAGTCACCGGCACCACCGATCCAGGTTTTTATGGCGGCTGGCAAAACACCCTTACATGGAAAACATGGCAGTTTGATTTCTTTTTCCAGTTTGTGAAGCAGAAAGGCAGGCATGCAGTTTATGCTAATTCCGCACCTCCCGGCGGCTCCCCCAACCAACCCCTTTGGTTGCTCAATCGCTGGCAGCAGCCCGGCGACATTGCCCGGTTTCAGAAATACACAACAATCACCTCCTCTCCCGCAGGAAAAGCTTCCTCATTAATGTCGCAGTCTTCCTCAGCATTGACCGATGCATCTTTTGTACGCCTGAAAAACATTTCCCTCTCGTATGATCTGCCGAAGCAATGGATGCAGAAATTAAAACTTCATTCCTGCCGCATGTATGTGCAGGCACAAAACCTGCTCACATTTACAGCCTATAAAGGCGCCGACCCGGAAAACCAGAGCCTCGTCAGCCTGCCGCCCCTCAGAACCATTGCCGCCGGTTTTTCTTTAACCTTTTAAAAAAATTTTTTATGCAACTGCTTTCAAATAATTCCAGCCCCCTTTCCATCATGATAGCAATGCTGCTTTTGTTTCCGCAATCAGCCTGCAAAAAACTGGTTGAAGTCCCGGCTCCCGTCAACCAGGTAATCAGCGATGAAGTGTTTAAAGATGATGCTTCGGCTACCGCTGCCATCACCGGCATTTACAGCGAAATGATGGCCACCTCCAACCAGTTTGCAGCCGGGGCAACAACTTTTTATACGGGTTTATGTTCCGATGAACTCTATTATTATTCGTCTTCCTTCAGGGATGAATTTCTTTCCAATAATATTACACAGTCCAATCATGCCATCATCAGCCAGTTCTTCTGGGACAGGGCCTATAAATACATATACATTGCCAATCTTGCAGTGGAAAAACTTAATACGGCAACCGACGTTTCAGAGCCGGTGAAAAAACGCCTTCTTGGCGAAGCCAGGTTCATCAGGGCATTCTGCTATTTCCACCTGGTAAACCTTTTCGGTGATGTCCCTTTGATTACATCCTCTGATTATTCAGTAAATGCCACCATGCCCCGTACTGCATCGGGGCAGGTCTGGCAGCAGGTAATTGACGACCTTACCGAAGCGGAAAATCTGTTGTCTGCCGCTTATGCCACCACCGAACGCACAAGACCCAATAAATGGACGGCTGCAGCCCTGCTGGCAAGGGCTTTTCTATACAACGGCAAATTTGCAGAAGCAGAACAGAAAGCAACTGCCGTTATCAGTGCAGGTGTGTACAGTCTTGTTTCCAGTCTCAATAATGTATTTCTTAAAAACTGTCCGGAAGCCATCTGGCAATTGCCTCCGTCAAACACACTCTGGAATACCTGGGAAGCAAGAGAAATGGTCCCGGCTACCGCATCGGCACTTCCACAGTATCTCGTTACCGCCGCATTGAGAAATGCATTTGAACTAAATGATAAAAGAAAAACATCCTGGCTTACTTCCCGGGTTTATGCGGGTCAAACCCTGTATTATCCTTACAAATACAAAGTGTATGGCAACGGCGCACCCGTCACCGAATACTATATGGTATTGCGCCTGGCCGAACAATACCTCATCAGGGCCGAAGCAAGGGCGCAGCAAAACGATATTGCCGGCGCACAGTCCGACCTCAATATAATTCGCAGCCGTGCCGGTCTGCCGGCAACAACCGCAGCGGATAAATCCGCATTGCTTGCAGCCATAGAACAGGAACGCCGTGTTGAACTGTTTGCAGAATGGGGCCACCGCTGGTTCGACCTGAAACGCACCGGCAGGGCAAACGATGTACTGGGCATTTTAAAACCTTCCACCTGGCAACCCGCCGACACGCTCTGGCCCATTCCCGTCGGGCAGTTAAATGCCAACCCTTACTTGACTCAAAATCCGGGTTACTGATAAATGCTTTGTTACTTATGCATCGGATCATTTTGATTTTCCTGCTTTCATTTTTCCAGCGCCTGTATTCACAGGAAAAAAACTTTAGCCGTCTTTCAATTGGCGATAAACTCCCGCCCGTTATCCTTGGCCGGTATTATGATTATCCGCATAAAACCGTTCAGTATACCGACGTTAAAACAAAACTCGTCATACTTGATTTCTGGAGCGCCTGGTGTATGTCATGCATCCAGGCTATGCCATCGCTTGATTCGTTACAGGCTGAATTTGGAAGCGACATCAGGATACTCATGCTTTCTTTCGATAAAGAAAAAGACATCCGCAATATGCTTGCAAAAATCAAATTCAAACCCCGTCATTTAACCTTTCTTCGTGCAGATTCGGCTTTGAAAAAATTATTTCCTCACAATACCGTACCGCATCATATCTGGATTGATCAAACGGGTAAAATCCGTCTCATCACACATGGCTATAATGCAACAAAAGAAAATATCGGCGATTTTTTAATGGGAAAAAGCCTTGACCTGTCTGTAAAAAACGAGCTGGAAGATTTCGATACTTCCCAACCGCTTTGGCATGAAGGAGGGGGCCGCCACAGCAGCCTGCTGCAGTACTATTCGCTGCTGATGAAAAGAATGGAAGGCTATGGCGGGACTTCCGTTGCCAAAAAAATTGATTCGGCAAAAGGAACTGTCACCATCAGGTGCATCAACCAGTCCATCCTTTCCCTGTTCAAATATGCCTTCGGCCATTTTCCCGAAGGCCGGTTTGATGCGCAGAACAGGATAATACTGGAAGGGAATAACGCCGCTGATTTATTACCGCCTGCTGATAAATCTTTAATGCAGGCATGGGCCTCCCGCAATCTTTTCTGCTATGAACTGGCTGTACCGCTTTCACATGCCGGCGAATTCTACTCCCTCATGCAACAGGACATGAACCGCTTCTTTGATTACAGTGCGCAGATCGAAAAACGAAAAGTCCAATGCCTCGTATTGATACGAACTTCACCGGATGATAAACTGAAAACAGCAGGAGGTAAACCCCGGCAGTATTCAGATAAAGACAGCATATTCATTTCAAACCTTGATTTCAAAAAATCTTTTGTCCGTTCATTGATGTCAATGAATGCTGATATTGTCACACCCATCATTGATGAAACCGGTTACCGGGGCAAATGCGATCTTTCGCTGGGAGCTGGCTTCACTAACCTGCCAGCGCTCAGGCAGGAACTGAAGAAATATGATCTTGACATTGCAGAAGCAGAAAGAACAATTGAAATGCTGGTTATACGCCAAAAGAAAAACCCCTGATAAAAAAAGAGGCTGTTACCATATTGTAAACAGCCTCTTAACTGTCTGCATTAACCTGAACGCTGAACGTAAGTCAGCTTTTTTATTAATCCCCTATGTGCAATCTATGTGCCTATGTTCCTATGTGGTAAATAAAAACATAGCACCGTCAGCGCAGCACATTAATCTTTGTTCCTGATTTCAATACCGGGGTCTGAAAGTTCAGGATAATCTTCTCCATAAGTTTCATTCGGCTCAGCCTTCACGGCACAGCGGTTGGATGTGCTGGCATTGCACGAAGGCGCCTGGCTGCCATCGCCCAGCAACTGGTAATGCTGCGGGTTATTGGCATCGGTTCCCACAAATTCATACCATAACTGGCTGACCCTTTCTTTTCCGGTTGAAATCACAAAAGCGCTTACGGTTCCTGCCATTGCAATAACAATGGCATACAACAAAAACTTTTTCATAAATAAAAATTTAATCGTTCAGAAAATTGCCTACTCTTTTCTCCGGTTTTTCGGCTGCCACCGTTTCATCCTCCGACTTGTCCACCGTAGCTTCCTGTCATCCGAAGCTTTAGCGTAGGATGAAAGTGAAGTTGGAAGCTTCAGCAAAAAAGGACATCCGCCGGGCTCTTTACCTATGCGGACTGATTCTCATAAGGTTTTTTTCATGCATGAAATATTTTAATCCCCGGTAATCATCAGGTACTGCCTTCAGGTAATATCCCCTATCATCTTTCAACCCCATCCGTGTTAATCTGTGTAATCTGTGAGAAACCCCTTCGTGCTATTCGTGGCCCCAAAAAAAAGAGCAGCCCGGCTGCCGCAGCTTCCGTCTGCTCTTCAGCAATCGGGGGATAAACTCATAAATCATGTTCACTGGTTACTAAAAAAAATATTTGAATGAATATTCCCCCTATTGATTGCAATGACTAAGTTCATTTTTATCGGTACTGAAAACAAATTGAAGTAGTTTGAAAAAAGCAGAAAAAGGTTTGAATTCTTCATCACCAACTTTTATTACTCCTATTCATTCCTCATAACCGCTCATTGCTATTAACTAAAAACTATAAACCACAAACTATAAACTATTAACCATCGCCCATTCCCCACCAGCCCCGAGCCTGCCGAAGGCCCATCTTCTTTACAAATTGTGACGGAGGAAGTCCGGATAATTTTTTAAATGCAGTGATAAAACTTTTTGTATTGCGGTATCCGGCAAGCTGTGCGATTGCCTTTATGGGAAGTTCACTTTCACTCAGCATTTGTTTCGCCTTTTCCATTCTCGTCCTGATTACAAACTGGTGAATGCTGCTCCCGAATAATTTTTTAAACCCGTAGTTAAGCTTGTTTCGGTTGATGCCGGCACTGGCAGAAAGATTCTTAATGGTATGAACCGATGCGGGATTATCTTCAATAGAGGTCTTCACCCTTTCAAGGCATGCTTTATCATAATTACTGAGTGAATAAGGTTTTTTTATTTTCATCTCCCGGCAATTCGATCCCCCGATCGCTGCCTGGTAAATCAAAGCCTCAACCTCAACCTCAACCTTAACCTTCAACCCCCAACTTCCAATCTCAAACCTTATAAATCCCTTCTTTTATCGCATACACCACAATCCCTGCTAAATTCAATGAGTTCGTTTTCTGCATGATGTTTTCCCTGTATTTCTCCACGGTGCGGTGTGTCAGGTTGGTTCTTTCTGCTATCTGCTTGCTTGAAAGTTGTTCGCATATCAGCCGCATGATCTCTGTTTCCTTTTCAGAAAAAGAAACATTGTTTTGCTTTTGCTTCATTTTACTTTTTGCAAGCAGCTTTGCCAGCCGCATGCTGGTACTTTCGCAGAAGTATTTTTTTCCCTCATATACCGCCCTGATGGCCTCAATCAGCTTTTCCTTCCGGTTGCTTTTAAGCAGGTAGCCGCTGGCTCCCGCTTCCATCATGTCCACTATCAAATAATCTTCGCCGTACATGGTCAGTGCAACTACAGGCAATTCGGGAAATCTCTGCTTGATTTCCTTTGTTGCATCTATTCCGTTCATCACCGGCATTTCAATATCGGTCACGATTACATCCGGGTTTAATTCATCAGTAATTTTTACCAGCTCCCTGCCGTTTTCCGCTTCCCCGGCTATCACTATTGAATTTTCTTTTTCCAGCATCAGCCGCAGGCCTTCCCTGAACATAGGATAATCATCGACCGTAACAATTCTTATCAAGTTGCTCATAATATCTTTTTTATTGGTATTTCAAAAAAATATTCCGTACCCTTTCCCACCTGCGATTCACAGCTCATTTTCCCGTTGAGCATCACCACCCGGTTTTTCATGCTGCTCAGTCCAAGACCGTTCACTTCTTTTAGCGGGTCTTTTACATCGAAGCCAATACCATCATCCCTGTAATACAGGTACAATTTTCCTTTCCTTTCTTTCACCTGTATATTTACTGTTGCAGCTCCTGAATGTTTCATTGCGTTATGCACCAGTTCCTGTATTATCCGGTAAATATGCAATGATGCTTCAGCCGTTAATACGCTGTTTACCTGGTAGCTGAATTCCGGTTTTGTAAATCCCGTATTATTATATTGTTCCAAAAACTCCTGCAGGGCTGTACGCAGTCCCTTTGCTGCAAGAATTTTCGGCGTCAGGTTTTTGGCTATGGCCCCAAACCGCTGTGCCAGTTCGCTTATATTTTCCCCTGCTTTTTTCAGGTGCTGGCTGTCCTTTTCATTCGCCCCTTCAGCAGCATGTATATGTATTTGTGTTACAGAAAGCCGCGGCCCCAGCTCATCATGCAGATCTCTCGCTATCCGGGTTCTTTCCTTTTCAAGTAATTCCATCTCGGCCAGGAAATTCTGGCTCAGCATCCGGAAATGCCGCCGGTGATTGCGGATAATCGTAATGGCAAAATAAAGAATAATGATCCCGATTATGGCGCCGCTTATCAGGATCGCAGAATATATTGTCGTTTCAAAGGAATCCATATTGTGGCTGATGCAAACAGTAAATTGGTGAATAAATTGACGTACGCCAGCATGGAATATACTCCTATACGGAATTCCTTGCTCTGGTTCAGCCCATAAACCCAGAACGCTTCTACCAGTATGGCGTAGGTGAAATATATGATAAAACCCATGCAAATAAGAAAAACAGGATTAAAAAACAAATGGGGCGGCTCCTTGAATATTACCCTGTTCAGCATATTAATACTCATCAGCACTATTAATGCCGAATAGAAAATGATGAACACTGAATTGAATAGCCGCAGGTGACTCTTAAATACCACTTCGGCAGTCCAAACAGCCATAAACAGCAGCATAATAATATAATATTGTTTTCGCCAGCTTTCAAACAGGCCCCAGCGCCTGAATTGTAATGTTATCAGGAGGCCCTCCAGCAGCGAAAAAATATTATAAAATACAACATTGGAATAACCGGCTTTCATAACTACTATGCTTATTATTTCATTGATAAACCCGGCCAGCAACAAAAACAAAAAAGGTAAAAAGGCCGGATCGGTTTTCCGTATCCTGATCCAGCCGGTAACAGCACCGATGCCAATGCTCAGGCTAAAAGCAGCATTCAGTTCAAAATTCATGAATAAAAAACATTTAAGTATTTAGAGGCGAACCCGAAGGACATATATCCGGGCACCTGCTTCCCTTCTCAATTATATCGTCATCCTCTTCGGGTTCCCGCTGCCCTGCGGAAAGCATATCATTCCCGCTCTCATCAGTCCCTACAATGATGGCATGGATTCGCAGGTCTTCGCTCATTCCGTAATATATCCTCAGTCCCATGCATCCCCTTTTGCCAAGCACAATGTCAAACGGGCTTCGGTCAAAAGCTTCCGATAGCGGAAGGATACCCTGGTTCTGGTATTCGGGTTTCAAAATATTTTCCTTTTCGGTACGGTACAGGCTGGTCATGTCAATGGCCTCCTGCAGTGAAATAAAATGGTTCATAAAAATAGGATTTTGGTGAACTGCGAAACTTGCAAATTTCATCCGCTCCCAAAATCCGGTTTCCACGGGTTGTCTTGCTGTGTTTCCACGACCCCGGATGATTACCCGTAAAAACAATCGTATTAACTCCTCATAGACTTTCCGGCAAATACCCTGTCAATCTAATCCGAAAATCATAAATTTTGAAATACAAAATACCGTACTATGAAAACAAATCACTCCCGTATTGTCATTTATGCCAAAGATGTAGAACGCATCACCGGCCGCAGGCTGCGCACCTGTTATACCATCCTCGAAAAAATCAAAAAACATTACAACAAAAGCAAAAACACGTTTGTCACCATCCGGGAATTCTGCACCTTCCTTCATATTGAAGAAGAGCTTGTGAAAGATTTTCTAAACGACTAGTGCCGGCACCACCAGTAACTGTGCGCCGGGAGTTTTAAAAAAATATACCGCGTGGCATAAATAAAAAAGCAAAGAATACAAAAGGTCCTATAGAATTGACCCCTGTATTCTTTGCAGATAATCTTCTCTCCTGCGGTTAAAAAACTTTTAGAGACATATGTTTTTCTTAAGAGGAATTTAGTAACCCCGTCTTAGTGATGAGTGTTATAACGGAAACATCTGTCCATCGCGGTAAATAAATGCATGTACACTGCCATCGGTTTTTGTATAATGACCTACAATATCTCCGCGGTTGTTGATACCAATGGCACGGCTGTCAGTACCTCCCAGGGCTCCGAGATTGTGCATGACTCCATTTTTATATAAAAAGGCACGGGCCTGGCCATTGCTTATCCTGGAAAAACCGACAATTTCACTTTTATCATTAATATCGAATGCAACTGAAGCTGCCCCTCCCAATGTACCCAGGTCAGTCATTACGCCATTTTTGTAATGAAAAGCCCGGATAGCTCCGTTCGCCAATGTCGAACGACCGACTATTTCGCCATCATTATTTATGGCATTGGCATTGGAGATGGTTCCGCCCAAAGTACCCAGGTCATACATCACTCCTTCACGATATAAAAAAGCATGTGACTGGCCATTAGCCAATCCGGAAAAACCAACAATATCGCCATCCTCATTCACACCGAGAGCGGCAGCGTTGGCACCACCCAACGTGCCAAGGTCAACAGGGATGCCGGCCTGTGAGAATACGACGGCTTTTGCAGATGTTGCGGTAGCAAATGTTCCGTTCCAGCATTCTCCCACCATCATGCCTGCATTATTGATGTCATACACTTCGCCAAACTGAAAGCCCGGTAATTTTTGCAATTCATAAGATTGATCATGCCTCCACAACATAGGAATTAAATCTGCCCCGCTGACTTTAGAGCCGGCTACACTACCCGGATCATTGATTGAGAATTTTATTTCGGGAAGTCCGTTGGGAAGCACTTCTTCATCCGAATACCAAACGCTGTTATTCTTCAGCTTAAAGACAACTACTTTGTTTTCTGCATTGCGTACAGACCCTGCAATGGCGCCTGAATTATTAATGCTGAATGCACGGGAGAAATTGGTTGGGGGAAGAGAAAGTACATTTTCTGAATTTTTCCGGAAGCTGCCTGCCGGTTCCGTCTCTTGCTGCCAGCCCGGCGGTTCAATTGTTTTCTGGCATGAAAACATTAATGTCATCGTACTGCTTAAAAGCAATACCAAAAATGATTTCTGTTTCATAAAAAAATTTTTAAGGTTTAAATAAAATCTGGTTTGAATATTACGTCTACAAAAATGCAATCATCCTATACCCGGAGTCAATACCCAATTCCTGTTAATTCCTGTCACCGCGATGTAAGAAATACCATATTCGGGTTACCTGTTCACAACTAATTTTTTTACAATCATTTTATCATTCACTGTTATTCTGACCATGTATATACCTGAAGCCATTTTATTTAAGTCAATCGGTTTCGAAAAATTATTCGTACCCTGTATATTTTTTTCCTGGTAAACCCGCTGGCCTGATACACTCAGTATTTCAAGATTTATTTTTTTATCCTGTAATCTTTTAGCTACCAGATAAAACTTACCGTTTGACGGGTTAGGGAAGATTTGTAAATCGAATGGGTTATTGTCGTCATAATCAGAGACTGTAACAGATATTTTTCGACGGGCGGTGGTTCCGCAATTATTTACTGCCTGTACTGATAGCTCGTAAGTGCCCGCTTTCTTCCATATCACAGAAATTGAATTACTATTTTGGCCTTGAATAATTGCATCTGCAGCAGTCCAGATATATGCATTGGCGCCGGCAACAGTAACAATGGAATAATAATTAAATTCATTAGTTGTTGTGTACCTATTGCCCATGATGTTTCCGGGCTGAGAGGGAGTAGAATCAACAGAAACAGCCAATGTTGTATAATCACTGCTGCCACAATCATTATATGCACTTACAGAAATAAACCCATTATTGTTTCCTGCAACTACTGATATAGAATCCACAGATGAGTTGCCCGTCCATCCTTGTGGTAATGCCCATGTATAATTTGTCGCGGATTGACCGGGTGATACATAATACAACTGCGATGTTCCTGTACAAACAATTTGTTTTCCCTGGATAAGCCGGGGTTTTTGCGGAGGCAATGCAATTGATACCGGCAATACTTTCGGGATACTGCTTCCGCAGTCGTTATTAGCGGTTACCGCGATAAAACCACCTGGCTGCGAAATAGTAACCGTAATGCTTGTATCTGACGAATTACCGGTCCAGCCTTGCGGTAATATCCATGTGTAGTCAATAGCATTTAATACAGGAGCAATAAAATATGTTTGAGATGAACCTGCACAAGGCAAAATATTCCCTGTGATATTGCCTGGTATATCAGGAACTGTGTTCGGAACAACCGTGACATCCAGTGTTTGTGCCATACTATTCCCGCAACTGTTGTTGGCAGAAACAGAAATAGTCCCGCTGGTATTTCCAATTACGACCGAAATGCTGTTCGTTGTTGAACTGCCGGTCCACCCCGAAGGTAATGTCCATGTGTAATCTGTGTTGCCGGAAATTTCATTTACAAAAAAAGTCTGTTGTGTGCCTGCGCATACACTGGTATTTCCATGAATAATTGCCGGTTGCGAAGGAGCCGCAGTGCAGGGTACTTTCCATGCAGCAATATTATTTGCTGGCACTCCATTAAAACCATTTACATAATTAAAAGAGCCTCCAACAAATAATGCAGTATCAGTGCTGGCCATGGTATAACCTGATCCATTCAGGGGATAAGCATTTCCATACAGACCAAGACCTAAGTTTGACCAATTGCTTCCGTTCCAATTTGCAATACTTTGTGTTTGAATTTCGCCGCAATGAGTGAACCCTCCCGTGGCATAAAGGGCGCCATTATACACCTGGAGTGATTTTACAAATGTATAATAGGACCCATCAATACCGTATGGATAGGATTCGAAATTAATTCCTGATCCCACAGCCGACCAGCTAACTCCGTTCCATTTTGCAATTTGGGACGCCTGAATGGTATCGACACCGGTAAAATTTCCTGCTATATAAAGCTCGCCATTATAAACAGTCATGCTCAAAATATTTCCCAATGCTCCGTCGGGTGTATAACCGGCCGGAATGGTAAGGAAATTAGTCCAGGTGTATCCATTCCATTTTGTAATTCTAAAAAATTCAGCTACACCTCCGCCACCTATTTGATAATAAGCACCCGCTGCATACAGATTTCCATTATATACAGTCATGCATTCGATAGAGACCGAATAAAAACTATCCTCCGGAACGACTGCTGCCCAGCTATTACCATTCCATTTTCCAATAGAAGTTCCGTTTGAATTTAGATTTGAAAACCACCCTGCAGCATAAAGCTCACCATTATAAACTGTCATTGCCTTTACATAGGCCTGAATGTTCCCAACCGATGACCAATTGTTACCATTCCATTTGGCAATACCAATTGCCGGAATGCCACCGGCATTTGAAAAATCTCCACCTGCGTAGAGCTCATCATTGAATACACATAATGAATGAACGTCACCATATATACCAGTGCCAGCAGGTGACCAGTTTGATCCATTCCATTTTGCAATACTATTGGCTGTCACATTTCCAGCAGTTGTAAAATAGCCACCGGCAAATAGTTCTCCATTATATTCCTGCAACGAAAAAACCTGATTATTATACGCAGAACCTATTCCCTGGCCAAGCGCCGACCAGGATTGAGCATATATAGTTTGTTTTATAATGCAGGTGCAGAGAATAATAAATAGTATAATTTTTTTCATAAAATCCAAGTTTAAATGTTCAATACAAAAATGCTGTCATCCGGTACCTCGAGTCAATACCCAATCCCTGTTAATTCCTGTCATGGAGCTGTCTGAAATACCATAAACATGTTATTGAAAAGCAGAAAATATTCGGATAACTTTATAGTATGAAGAGGCTACTTTATTTACTCATCGTTGCTTTCACTATCAAAGCCTCCGCCCAGTCTTTTCCCGTAAGGAATGTGAATGATGAATATTTTGTCACCAGCATTTACAATCCGGAAATCTTAAAAAAGGATTTGCACGAATTTGTGAGGGATAAAAATGGATTGTACTGGTTTCAATTCTTCACAGACATTTATTCGTTTGATGGTGCAAACTGGAGGTCTTACAAACTCAAAACCCCGAATGGCAGCGATAGTCCTTTTCGTATAAATGAATTGGAAGTTACAGAGGATGGTAATATCTGGCTGGGGACCGAGAACGGCTTTTTTGTATTTGATCAGTCTTCTGACTGTTTTATCTCAATCAGGGAAAAATTTCCCGGCATTAAAAATTTTCCTCCCGCCGCCAATTGTACTTTCCAGGGGCCGCCAGGCACCTTTATTTTCCTGAGTTTTGGACGGGATGGATTTTTCATATTTGATGTTAACACGAAACAAGTGCAGCATGTAATTATTGACAATGTTAATAAAGCATACATTTCAACGGATGGACAACAGGTTACGTCAGACAGAAAAGGCAATGTTTGGGGAACAACCAAAGACAACAGGGGGGTGTGGCATTATAATCTGTATTCGGGGAAAATGTTTTGCTCATGGAAGGGGGAATTGCCGCAGTTTTCAGACAAACGATTTCGGAATTTTATAAATCTCACTTATGCTGAAAAAGATAATACGCTTTGGATTGCTCATGTTACTGACCGTTACCTCGAAAAAATGAATTTGAATACCGGGAAAACTGTCTTCTGCTCTTTTTCCGGTGAACTGGATGTCAGGATTGATACTAGTAAGCAGGAAAGACATACGGTTGTTATGGTTAAAATTGACAGAGAAAATAATGAATGGATAAATGTAGCGGGCAGGTATATTGTTAAGCTGAATAACGATATCAGTAAGATGGAATACCTCTCCAATGATAAGGAACTGTTTCCTGTAGGTGACCTGCAATTATTTAAACCGGAAACACCTGTAAACAATGACAGGAATGATATTTTATTATGGGTGCGTGGATTTGAGAGGTTATCTATGATCAGGAAACGGGGTGATGTGGTCAGGCATATATATTTTGATACTTTATCTGCAACGGGAATTAAACCCCGGGATTTTCTGAATACCGGCAGGCAAAATATTTATCTTGAAGTGGGAAAAAACGAACAATATTTTTTTCTTCAGCAAAATCCGGGAAGACCCAAACTGATCTGCCTCGACAAAGATCTGCGCATAAAAAAGGCTTTGCTAAATGATGAGTGGAAGCAATACCCGGCATACTTCAGCCCGGATTTCGATCCGGATACACTTTATATAGGCATACTGCGGCAGGAAACAGAACCGCTTGATTTCAGGAATGTAGTGCTGAAAGATTACAGGATTGGCTTGCATTCATTAGAGGCAAATGAAGTCATGCTGGATTTCAATCAAAGAATCCGGCGATACGGACAGAAAGACAAACAGGGGGCCTATTGGTTGTTTTCAAACGGCTTTTTGTATTCTTATGAACCAAATAAGAATATTCTCGATTCCATCTTTATTTGCAAACCTGCCGCTAAAGGGTCAAACGTGGAAAACCTGATTAAAGGTTATGATTATCCGGCGGTACTTCATAATCCTTCTTCCACTTTCTGGATTTCTTTTTACCCGGTTAGAGAATTATATAAGATCAATCTCGTAACAAAAAAGATTGAAAAAATTTTTAAACCCTGCCTGGATCAGCCGGATTGTAACATACCCGGGGCAGTTTATAATTTGTCTGATTTTGATTCATCCAATATTTACCTCAGGTCATCACTTCATGGAATGCTGCTGAATGCAAAAACAGATTCTGTAACTAATCTTTCGGATCTGTTTCAAAATAAATTACGGATGGAACCCCCGGTAGGTACCGGCCTGTCCAGAGATTGGATATACCTGGTGCTTCCATCACATATTTACTTATTGAATAGAGTATCAGGTGTGCAGCGGGAGTTACTTCTCGATGAGGATTTTAAATGGCGATTAGCACAATTCCGTAACAAACCGTTGGTAAATGATCACGGGGAAATGATATTAATGTCTGCTGCCAATAAGGGTTTTCTTGTTTTTAATATTGATTCACCCGTTTTCAGATCTAAACCCGGGATTGTTAATTCTTCGTTTATTAAAATAGACAATAAGAATCTGCTTTTTGATTCTTTAATGAAAAACAAAGGTCTCATTCTAAAGTATAATAGTTATAACAGTATCCAATTAGGTTTTTCAGATTATTCGGTTTTTGTTCCCGGGAAAACCAGTTATGAATATGCTTTATATAAAGGCGGAGATACGGTTTGGAATAAAATCCCTGGAAAGCCAGAGTTGACGATAAGTGACCTTTCCCCCGGTAAGTACAAATTATTGTTGAGGGCATCCAATGTATTTGGCGACTATTCTGAAGAGATAAATGCTTTTCCGATTGTGATCGTCCCGCCCTGGTGGCAAACCGGGTGGTTAAAAGCACTCATTCTTGCCATGATAGGATTTATCTTTTATGGTCTTTATCGTTACCGGTTGCAGCAGCTGAAACGGTTGCAAATTATCCGTAACAACATCGCCAGCGATCTGCACGACGATATTGGCTCAACACTTAACAGTATTTCTATTTACAGTGAAGTAGCAAAGCAACAGGCTGGAAAAGAAATACCAGCCCTGGATATGATAGGGATGAATTCAAGAAAGATTATTGAAAGCATGAGTGATATCGTATGGACCATTAACCCGGAAAACGATTCGTTTGAAAAAATAATTGTACGGATGCGGTCTTTTGCTTACCAAATACTGAAAGCAAAAAATATTGAATTCACTTTTGAAGCGGATGAAAAACTGAATACCATTTCTCTGCCCATGCAGGCAAGAAAGAATTTTTACCTGGTGTTCAAGGAGGCCATTAACAACCTGGTGAAATATTCCGGAGCCTCCCGTGTTATGATTTCACTCAGCGGTGAAAATAAAAACATCACCCTCAGGATTCGTGATAACGGTAAAGGGATACAGGTAAACCCGGAATCACAGGGAAATGGCTTGCTGAATATGAAGCGGCGGGCAGAGGAAATTAATGCTGTTTTAAATATCGAATCGGGAAACGCCGAAGGTACCGGGATCGAACTGATGCTGAAAACCTGAACCTGAATTATTTCAATCCAGTGATGCAAAAAAGGTCGTTATGATTAAGGTTGCCATTTTTGAAGATAACCGAAGCCTGCGTGAAGGACTGGCCGCCATGATTAGCGGAACACCCGGCTTTGAATGCGTGGGAGCTTTTCCCAACTGCAATAACCTGCTTAAAAATATTGCGCTGGCAAAACCGGATGTAATCTTAATGGACATCGGGCTGCCGGGTATTGATGGCATCGAAGCCGTTCAGATAATTAAAGAAGAATACCCGGAAACGAAAATCCTGATGGAAACGATATTTGACGATGATGAAAAAATCTTCAATTCAATTTGTGCCGGGGCCGAAGGCTATATTCTTAAACATACTTCGCCCGCTGAACTTATGGAGGCTATTAAAGAAATTTATGAAGGTGGCAGCCCCATGACTCCATCAATTGCCAACCGGGTGCTGAAAATGGTGAAAAACAAACCCGATACATCAGCAAAAGAATCATTTGATTTATCTGTCCGTGAAAAAGAAGTACTCACTTACCTTGTAAAAGGGATGAGCTACAAAATGATTGCCGACTCCTGCTTTATAAGCATTGAAACGGTGAATGTGCATATCAGGAATATTTATAAAAAATTGCATGTACATTCCAAATCTGAAGCGGTTGTAAAAGCTATTAAGGGAAAGATTGTTTAGTTTATATTCCGGTAATTTTCTTGAAGTGGATTGCTGCAGTTTATATAAAAATGTGAGTATGGGTACGTTATTTTTCATCAACTCAGCTTTATGGCTGAGTTTGGAATAAATTCCAGGCTATTTTCGTTCCGTAGGAACGATAGGTGGGTAGAATAAATCGGAGGATTTTTTTTGACGTTCCATAGGAACGTTGGGAGCCCTGGCAACAAACATCTGGCGTTCCGATGGAACGCATGAATGGTTCCTTTAACCTATTCTATCCACTCCCGGTTGTGACCGGGATCCCTGCGGAAAAAAAAGTTTTAAAATATTACCGGAGTATTGTTTAGTATGACTTTGATAACTAACGACACGGAATAAATCAAAAAAAAGGCTGCCGATTTTTGACAGCCTTATTTTTAAAGTCACCGTTTGCCTTTTTTCAGCAGCATCTTCAGCAGGTAGCTCACCAGCACACTCACCGCAGCACCAATAGCTGCCATGATGATGGTCTTCACAATATCCGCTGTTGTGATGTTCATGAAGATTACTGTCAGTGTGCCTCCCGCAGTTCCTGCCTTTGTAAGAGAATTTCCGTTCATACACTCATCTCCTTACTTTTTTTCATTCGTCACTGCCGCCTGGCTCACAGCACCCATCACTCCGCCTGCTACAGCTGCATAACCTGCAATCTTTATCAGTATCGCAGGCAATACCACTGGTGAAGCCAGCACGGCTGCTCCTGCCGCACCTATCACCAGTCCCGTATTCCTTACTTTCATGAAAAACACAGGTGTCCTTCGTTTCATCCTTTTAATTACCGTTTTCATTTGTCAATGATTTTAGAATTAATAAAAAATGTTTTAATCATTTACTCCCTGGTAATAACCCCTCTCCGCAACTCTCCCGGTCAAAGAAGCGGGAGGGGTTAATTACTCATCACTCATCACTCACCTACTCCCCGCTCACCTTCACCAGGGCCAGCGCATTAAATGCTCCGTTCTTCAACGGGTACATGGCGCCGTTTACTTCCTGGTAAAACTCTATACCCAATGCAAGAAATAGGGGATGAGTGCTGTTGGCAGGAACCTGTGTGGTCAGAGCGATGGCAGCAGTGGCTGTATCATTCCACGGAAGAATGGCAGTGCTCTCACTGTCCACGGTATAGCTCTTCCCTTCAAAATTTATTTCCGTGCCTGCAGAAACAATTTTGAAATGTGTGGTTCCGCCGGGCGCTTTAACCTGGTTCGTTGGAATGAAAGATGGAATATTCACCTGCAGGGCCCCGGTTACTCGATCAATGCTTGCAGTAAATGGTGCATACAGGGTTGTTGCCAGTTTGCCGTTTTCATTGAACTCAAACCCGGTCAGTAATTCGGCTTCGCCGTCAATCACATTCCTTTGTCCTCTCGAATTGGTTTCATCGGCTTGAATCACCTTCATTATCTCACGGGTCAGCCGGCTTACCATTCTTCCGTCTGAAGCGTTTTGAATCACGGTCCGCAGCGCATTGCGCAGCAGCTTGCCTGCCGAGCCGGCCCTGCCGAATTCAAACCCGTTCTCACGGGTCCGTTGAAATGCAGGATCGTTTGCAATCCTGTTGCCGTCCACTCCGCCTTTTTCACGGGCCAGGTAGCCGTCTTTCGATTTGTAGAACGTAATGTTCCCGATCGTTCCCTTTAAGGGAATGATCCCTTTTTGTTTTGCCATTTTAAAAAGTATTAGTTGTCGTAAAAATCAGGTCTGTTTCCGGGCACATTCCTTAAAGCCCTTCAACTACGTAGTGTGTTTCATCCGCCCGTCGGCGGATCAGTGGCCACTTCATCATGCACGATGTGTCAATTGACAATACAAGATTAGAGAAGGTGAAAAGCCGGCGCAAACCTGCCGGCACTCTATGCACTATCTGCACCAGTTTGCAGTAAACCGCATATCGGTAATTTTAAACACTCTATTAAATTATCTCTGGTAATCTGTGGCAACCTATAGCAGGATTAGGCGACCTGTATAGCTATCTTAGGACTGGACATGAAGCATAGATGAAGCATTCCAAAGGCATACATAATGTATGAAATCAGCGAATGAATACGATATATGCAATACCTGCCTTTTTTTCCTCCTTCCTGACCCTGATTTCTACTGCCGGCGTCCCGGGGTAAATCAATTTTCAATTTGTAGTACTGAAATTTCAGAATCGATATGTCGAATAGCAGTGTTCAGGATTGGTTCATAATAATATGTCTTTCTGCCTCGGGCTAACTCCAAACAAAAAGGCCGCTTACCCTTTCGGATAAAACGGCCCGGCTTTGGTTGCCCTGACTTATATTAATTCGCTTTGATAAACACCTGGCTCGATAGCTGGTTGGACGACTGCACATACAGTGTGTATGCCCCGGCGCTGAGACCGGCCACATCAAAGTCCCAGTTGTTGGCGCCCTGCGTGGCGTTGCGTGTCCATGTGCGCACTGTCACACCAAATCCATTTACAATCTTTATCTGCACCGGTTCGGTATGGGTGGAATAAAACAACAGGTGCAGGTTGTTGATAACAGGGTTCGGCGTTATCTGTATGGCAGCCGCCGTATTGCCCGGCACATGCAGCGGCTTGCAGATTTTTGTTTCGCAGCCGCGGTAGGTCTTAATGGTCAGGCATACATGGTAGGTGCCCGGCGCATTATACTGGTGCGTCACTTCGCGGCCGGTGGCCGAGCTGCCGTCGCCAAAGGTCCAGCGGTAGCCGATGACGGGATCATTTGGATTGTGAATCGGGAATGCTTTGAACTTAAATGTCCGTGGCGAAATCTGCTCATCGGTCATATAACCACCGCATACATTGGTAGCGGGTTTTATCACCACTTCATCACAATCGGAAGCAATGCAGCCCCCTTCAAAGAGTACTTTTACACAGGCCCTGTACACACCCGGCGCAGGATAAGTGTGCCGGATGAAAAGATAAGGCAGCGGGTTGTTGGGATTCACCTGCACGCAGGTATCGGTGCCGTCGCCAAAGTACCAGCATACACGTACCGGCCGCTTGTTGTTCGACGACCACGGCGAGGCAAAGAATCCCCTCGTCAGGCTGCTGATGGAAGGTGTCAGCTGGAAGAGCTTCACACGGCATTCACCCGGCGCCTCCACTTTCACCAGCTCGCATTTCCGTGCTTCGCATCCGCCGAAGTACAGAATCTTCACGCATACTTCATATACTCCCGGCTGGTTGTATTTGTGATGTACAAAGTATGGCCCGTTGTAATCTTCGGGATATTGTATGCAGGTATCGGTGCCGTCGCCAAACTTCCAGCATATCTGCTTAGGCTTTTTGTTTTCAATATGCCAGGGTATGGCTTTGAAGGCAACATGCAAAGGATCGGCTGTTGTGCTGATGGGTATTCTTTCAAAATCGGCCTTGCAGCGTACTGTCTCCCCAATTTGAATAAGCTTGCATTTTCTCGCTTCACATCCGCCGTAGTACAAAATCTTTATACATACTTCGTACTGGCCCGGGTGATTGTACTGGTGGCGTACTACATACGGGCCGGTATAATTTTCCGGGTAATGGATGGTAGTGTCTTTGCCATCGCCGAATTTCCAGGTTATGGATTTCGGTTTTTTATTCTGGCTGTGCCACGGCAAGGCTTTAAAATATACCGCCAGCGGGTTGTCAGTTGTATTTACCGCTATCCGTTCAAAATCGGCACGGCAGAACTGGCCGATGATGACTTCTTTACACTTCCTTGCTTCACAACCGCCATAATAAAGTATTTTGATGCAAACTTCATACACTCCCGGCTCGCGGTAAGTATGGCGCACCAGGTAGCTGCCGGTATAATTTTCAGGATAATGGATGGTAGTGTCTTTGCCATCGCCAAATTTCCAGGTAATGGATTTGGGCTTCTTATTGTTATTGTGCCACGGCAGTGCTTTGTAGGCAACCGTCAGCGGATTGTTGGTGGTAAGCAGCGGAAGCTTTTCAAAATCGGCACGGCACTCATCGGGGCGTGTCACCACAATTGGCTTACACTTCCTGGCTTCACAGCCGCCGTAATACAGAATTTTTACACAAACTGTGTATGTGCCCGGATGCTGGTATTTGTGACGTATTACATAAGGGCCTGAAAAATTCTGGGCATACTCCACGCAGGTATCCTGCCCGTCGCCAAAGCTCCAGCAGATAATCTTCGGCACTTTGTTGTTATTGTGATAAGGAAGTGCTTTGAAGCCAACCACCAGCGGATTGTCGGTATTGGTCAATGGAATTTTTACAAAATCAGCACCGCACTGGTCGGGTCTTCCGATCTGCACCAGCTTACACTTCCGGGCTTCGCAACCGCCGTAGTAAAGAATTTTTATACATACTTCATAGCGGCCCGGTTCACGGTACGTGTGGCGTACAGTATATGACCCTGTGTAATTTTCCGGGTAATGAATGGTCGTGTCTTTGCCATCGCCGAATTTCCAGAAAATGGTTTTCGGCTTTTTATTGTTGCTGTGCCATGGCAATGCCTTGAATACAGCCGTCAGCGGATGGTTGACGGTAGTGACAGACAGCTTTTCAAAATCAGCTTTACATTCATCTCTTCTCCCGATCTGCACCCGTTTGCATTTGGTAGCTTCGCAGCCGCCGTAATAGAAAATTTTTACACACACTTCGTAAATGCCGGCTTCGCGGTATTTATGTCGCACATAATAAGGACCCGTGTAGTTGGGTGAATATTCAATGCAGGTGTCTTTGCCATCGCCGAATGTCCAGCAGATTTTTTTGGGTTTCTTGTTCTGGCTGTGCCACGGCAATGCTTTGAAAGTAACATGAAGAGGACTTACTGAAGAATTGAGAAGCAGTTTTTCAAAATCAGCCCGGCAAAATTCACCCACGATGACTTCCTTGCATTTCCTTGCTTCGCAACCGCCCTGGTAAACGATTTTTACACAAACCTCGTAAGCGCCGGGCTGCTGGTAATGATGAATGACGGAATAAGGACCCTGGTAATTTTCCGGGTACTGAATACAAGTGTCGGTACCATCGCCGAATTTCCAGCAGATATAAACCGGTTTTTTATTCTGGCTGTGCCAGGGAATGGCCGTAAATTTTTTTGTAAGCGGCGAACTGGGCGCAGGGCTTACTTCAAAATTGGCACGGCAGGTTACATTGGGATCAGCATCATCAGCTATCCTTTCAGAATAAAATTCCGGCGCCGGTGAAAATTCACCTGCCGCATTATTCTCAATGTTGTTGATGGAAAATCCGGAAATAAATTCCTGGGGGGTGTTGATTGGCTGCCCGTAAGTTTTCAGCGCCACCAGGAAGATACACAACCCGGTGAGCAGGGTGTAGAGTTTTCTCATATAGTTATGAGCGTTTTTTGGTGAACAATAGTTTTTCAAAAAGGGTCAGGAATACACGCAGCCACGCTTTGTGACCAAAGGCACAGAGCGTAGTTTAAACAGGAGTTTAACTTTTTTGGGAGAAATAAGCGGGGTCAGCTCACATCCTTCTGGTGCTCAATGATGAATTGTATAATTTCTTCCAGTGAATAATTGATGCGGGCAATGGCATCCTGTATATCATCGCGGTTTACCTGTGCGGCAAAGGAGGGAGTTTTCAGTTTCTTCATCACGCTTTTTACATCCATGCCATCGTATCGTGTGGGCCTGATGAGCGCCGATGCATGTACAAAACCGGAAAGCTCATCAAACGCATAAATCATTTTTTCCATTGTGGTTTCAGGCTCTACGCCAAAGTACCGGGGGCCATGAGAAGCAATGCACCGGATTACTTCCGGGTCAATATTTCTTTTTTCCAGTTCTTCGATGATGATGCGACAATGTTCATCAGGATGTTTTTCCCAGTCGGCATCGTGCAGCAGGCCGGCCAGTTCCCATTTCAATGCAGTTTGTGCATTGGCATTTTCTTTTTCAATAGCCCATGCCTTCATCACGGCAGCCACCTGCTTCATGTGCAGGCGCAGGCGGTCGTTGGGCACCCACTCATTCAATAATGCATGAGCTTCTTCAACGGTCATTAAATTACCGGAATTGACAGGATGGCCGAAAGTGATGCGGCCGAGATTGCGTGTTGCCATTATTTCTGGAGCTTATATTCTTTGGTTAAAACATCAGCCGGAATACGGAGCATTTTGCTGAAAAGACGAATCATATTCAGGGAAAGCGGCTGTTTATAATTCAGCACTTTGCTGATAGTGCCCTTATCGCCGTATTCCTTTGCCAGGTCAGAGGCAGAATAACCAAAATCCTCCATTCTTATTTTTATCATTTCTATAGGGTCAACATCAGGAACGCTCCATTGTTTCTTTTCATATTGATTAATCAGGAATGCCAGTAAAAGTTTTTCCTTATGCTCTTCCGTTCCCTTTTTTGCTTCATGAATTTCTTCATAGCGGGATACAGCTTTTTCATAATCCCCTTTCGTTTCTATCAGGAACCACTGATTCATATTTTTCATTTAAATGGTTGCCGGATCAATCCGGTCGTATTCATTATGTGATCCAATAAAACGCATCTCCACTATCTGGTCTTCGTAGTCAATCTTCGCTATCAATCTGTATGTGTTATGAACTATTTCAAATCTTGCCCGGTTATTGGCTATCATTTTTGCTTTAGGAAAATCCCGCAACACATTCTGCTTATTCCTCCATTGCGCTTCTTCTGTTGTTGAAACCCAAGTTGCGATACTTTTTCTTGCGTGGGCATGTTTTTTTGCAAAGACATTCAATTTCTCCCGGTATACGATAAGCATATTGACTCATTTTTGAGTAAATAATCTGTTGATTAGTCCGCTTGTTTGCATTCAGTGGTTAAAAATCAACGCTTATCGTCACCGATAAACTCGTTTTCAATAGAATTTGGATATACCTGCAAGCTAAATCAGGGTTGGCATATTACCAACTTTTGATTACCTCGATTTTAACCAGGCAAAATTTTTATTGAACACCAGCAATTTATAAAGCTGCATAAAAAAAATACTTCCTTTGTTTTTTGGAAATCCACACCGCACAAACATATCTTTGCCCCCCATTTAAAAACAGGCTGTGGGGATGGCCGCAGTCACTAAAACAAAAATCAAAATGAGTAACCTGCATTTTACAACCAAACATGCGAATGCGGCTACCGTAAAACGCAACTGGTATGTTGTGGACGGTACCAATCAAACCGTAGGACGTATGTGTGCCAAAATAGCTGCCGTACTCCGCGGCAAACACAAGGCATACTATACGCCTCACGTTGACACCGGCGACTTTGTTGTCGTCATCAACGCAGACAAGGTGGTTTTCACCGGAAACAAGCTGGACAAAAAACTATACGATACCTTCAGCGGTTATCCCGGCGGATTAAAACAGGAAACGGCAAGAAGCCTGCAGCACCGCAGACCCGAAGCGGTAATTGAAAGAGCGGTAAAAGGCATGCTGCCGAAAAACCGCCTCGGCCGCAAGATGTTCAAAAAACTATTTGTGTATGCCGGCGCTGAACATCCACATGGAGCACAACAACCCAAAGATTTGAAATTTTAAAACCCCAACCCCTGAAGGGGAGCAAATCTTAAATATTGAAAAAACTTTATAAATAGCAGCTTCTTCAAACCCCACCTTTGGAGGGGCCTGGAGAGTTCTAAAAAAATAATTATGGAAAAACAAAAAAACGGTGTCGGTCGTCGTAAAGAAGCCGTAACCCGAGTGTTCGTTTCAAAAGGAAGCGGCAAAATCACGGTAAACGACAAAGACTACAAAGAATATTTTCCCCTGGTGTACCTGCAAAACCAGGTAGCAGCCCCTTTAAAAACAGTAGAGGCCGCAGACAAGTTTGATGTAAAAATTCTTGCCGATGGCGGCGGCCTGAAGGGACAGGCCGAAGCTGCCAGGCTGGGCATTGCCCGGGTGCTTGTTGATATCAACCCGGAATTCCGTCCGGCGCTGAAAACTGCCGGTCTGCTGAAACGTGACCCAAGGTCGGTCGAACGCAAGAAGTTCGGTCATAAAAAAGCAAGAAGAAGCTTCCAGTTCAGTAAACGTTAATTATTTATTATTGATTACTGATTACTACAGTTGTAATGAGCAGTCAATAAGACAATAATCAATAATTAATAATCAATAATTCAATCACAAATAATGGAAAATAACACCTCACTTCAGCAACAGCTTCTCGAAGCCGGTGTACACTTCGGTCACCTGCGCAAGAAGTGGAACCCCAAGATGCTGCCTTACATCTTTGCTGAAAAAAAAGGCATTCATATCATTGACCTGAACAAAACCACCGAGTGCCTGCAGGAAGCAGCCGCAGCTTTGAAAGCCATTGCCCGCAGCGGAAAGAAAATTCTTTTTGTCGGCACCAAGAAACAGGCAAAGGATATCGTTACCGAATGTGCCCAGAAGGTAAATATGCCCTTCGTCACGGAGCGCTGGCTCGGCGGCATGCTTACCAACTTCAACACAGTGCGTAAAAGTGTGAAGAAAATGCAGAGCATTGAAAAAATGCTCAACGACGGCAGCTTCGACAGCATTACCAAAAAGGAACGCCTTACCCTCAGCCGCGACAAGGAAAAAATGGAAAAAGTTTTGGGCGGTATCGCACAGCTCAGCCGTATACCGGCCGCTCTGTTTATTGTAGACATTGGCCACGAGCATATTGCCCTGGCCGAAGCCCGGCGTCTTGGTGTTACCACTTTTGGTGTGGTAGATACCAACTGCGACCCCAACAAAGTGGATTTTGCCGTGCCGGCAAATGATGACGCCACCAAATCAATCGCCATCATCACCCAATACATTACTGCTGCTATTGCCGAAGGGCTGGCCGAACGCCAGGCTGCCAAAGAAGAAGAAGCTGAAGAAACCGTGTCAACAGACGATACCGAAAAGAAAGCAGCACGCCTGGAAGCTGAAGCCCAGGCCGAAGCAGGAGGCGCCGGAAGAATGCGAAGCGGCAATCAACCGCGGCGCCGCACACCCAGCAGCCCCAAAAGAACGAGTAACAGGTAAAGTCCCCTGCCCCCTAAAGGGGTGACTTAGATCAAATACACTTTACTTACTTGCAGCTCTTTAATTTTTTGAAAGTGATGATTGTGTTACCGGCAGTAGTTCCCTGGTTGAAGTGCTGTTGCGTCGCATGCCGACGATAAATGTTGGCATCCTGACTGAAACGTCGGTGACTCTTGTACGACAACAATTCTATTGAGCAAATTCAAAATCTTATACAATGTCAACCATAACAATAAGTGCACAGGATATTAATAAGCTGCGCCAGATGACCGGCGCAGGCATGATGGATTGCCGCAAGGCATTAACCGAAACCAACGGCGATTTTGAAGCCGCTATTGACTGGCTGCGCAAGCAGGGACAGAAAGTGGCTGCCAAACGCAGCGACCGCCAGGCAAAGGAAGGCGTGGTGATAGCCAAAACCACTGCCGACAACAAAACCGGAATCGTGGTTTGTGTAAGCTGCGAAACTGATTTCGTCAGCAAGAATACAGACTTCGTTGCCTTCGGCCAGCGTATTGCCGACGCTGCTGTGGCCAACAATGTAAATAGCCTCGACGAACTTTTGTCAACCAAAGCGGGTACCCTTACAGTTGCTGAAATGGTGAATGAGAAGTTGGCAACCATCGGCGAAAAAATCGGCGTTACAAAATTTGAACGGGTGGATGCCGATTATGTGGCATCGTACATTCACGGAGCTTACCGCATCGGTGTATTGGTAGGTTTAAATAAAGAGTCGGCAGAAGCAGGAAAAGATATAGCCATGCAGATTGCAGCCATGAACCCCATTGCTGTGGATGCAGCCAGCGTGCCGGCCGATGTAATTGCCCGTGAAAAAGAAATTGCACTGGAGCAACTGAAGAACGATTCTAAAATGGCCGGCAAGCCGGCGGATATGCTTTCAAAAATTGCCGAAGGAAAGCTCAATGCATTTTATAAAGAGCAAACCCTCGTTGCGCAGGTTTTTGTAAAAGACAGCAGTAAAACCGTAGCCGATTACCTGAAATCAGTTGATGGCGGACTGAAAGTAACGGCATTTAAAAGAGTGGCATTGGGATAAACGATTTTCAACCTGATATTTAATCCCGTTCCTCAACCGGAACGGGATTTTTGTTTCCGGCCGAATAATTCTACCTTAATAAAAAAAACATTCTTCCATGCGGTTTTTGCTGACTGCATTTTCCACAATAACTCACCTTGTTGTGTGCTCGCAGGCCATCATTCCCCGCTTTGAAACATTCGGAGTAAATGAAGGCCTGTCGCAAAATTCAGTGTATGCCATTTACCAGGACCGGGAAGGGTTCATGTGGTTTGGCACAGCCGACGGGCTGAACCGCTACGATGGAGATGAAATAAAAGTGTATAAAACAAAGCCCGACCTGGCAAAAAGAGGCAATTCCAATTTTATCCGCGGCCGGCTCTGCGAAGATGCAAACGGTAATATCTGGTTCACCACCGAAACCGGGGTGTATTATTATGATCGTATTGATGATGCAGTAAAGGCGGGTTACCTGTTCCCGGAATTAAAATCCGGCCTGCTATATTTTTATTTGTTACGCTGTGATGCTGATAATATTTTATGGCTTTACAGCAGGCATTACGGAATTTTTTCATGGGATATAAAAAAAGAAATCCGGGTGAATTATTCCTATCCTTTTCAAGCAGATTTCACTAAGCTTTCATTTATTGACTTTGGCATTGCCGATCCTTCCGGCAACATCTGGATAAGCTGGTACCAGGGCGATGGCATGCTCCGGTTTGACACAAAGGAAAAAAAATATGTGCACGAGTTTAAGGGAAAGAATTATCAGACGATTGTGTTCAGCAAGGGGAAGCATTACATGGGTAATGAAAACTTTATTTACCGGTACGACTCGGTTACTTCCGTCACGGATTCTTTCAAAATTTCATCAGCGGAAGGAAACGCAGACAAAAACATTTTTAGTTTTGAAGACAGCTACGGCCGGCTGTGGTGTGAAAAAACCAATCAGGGCCTGGTTTGTTACGATTTTTCAACGCGGCAGTTTTATCAATACCGGAAAAATGTTTCGGGGCAACAATCACTAAGTTCAAATTTTATTTGTTCACTTGCAGAAGACCGGTCCGGAAACCTGTGGATCGGTACTGACGGCGCCGGTGTATGTAAGCTTGATTTGAAACCTCCTTTTTTTAATTTATTCCCCATCAATGAAGCAGAATACCCCCATCTGAAAGATTTTTTTATCAAAAGCCTGTATGAGGATGATAAAAAGCGGGTATGGTTTGGCACACTAAACGGACTGAATATTTATAATCCCGTTGATGGCAGCATCAAACATTATGCACCCGACAGGAAAGACCCGTTCAGCCTGCAAGGCAACCTGGTCAGCGCCATCTTCAGGGATAAGGAAGGATGGATGTGGATCGGCCACGACAAAGGTGTTTCGGTTTTCGATGAAAAGCGAAACAGGTTTTACCCGGTACCGGTTCATTGGAGTGTACCTCCCCGGCCACTTACAACATTTGTAAATAAAATACTGCAAGTAAATAGCGGCGATGTAATTATTCTTGCTGTTGGCTATGTGGTTCTTGTCAGAAAGAAAAACCAGCTTACAGCCATGCCTGCGTTTACCAGCCGCATCGTAAACTATGGTTATAATTATATTGATGCCAGGGAAACGGGTAAGGGTGAACTGTGGGCTGTCATACCTGTTTCCGGTTTTTATCATGCAGTAATGGATAACAACAGCCTGGTTTTGAATGAACAATTTTTCCCCGGCATAAATATCCGTAGCCTGCATGTGGATAAAACCGATACCGCTACCCTGTGGCTGGCTTCGGATAAAGGCCTGATCCGGTTTGATACAAAAACCAGGAAATATCAGCTCTACAATGAATCAAGCGGCATGGCCAACAGTTTTATATACGGCATACTGGAAGATGAACAGCACAACTTCTGGATGAGCACCAACGGCGGCCTGGTTTATTTCGACAGAAAGGCAAATGCATTTCAAAATTTTACCGTAAACGAAGGCCTGCAGAGCAACGAATTCAATACCGGTGCTTTTCATCAGGGTGCTTCAGGAAATTTTTACTTCGGCGGCGTGAAAGGCTTCAACTGGCTCCGTTCCGGCAGTTTTCCAAAAGGGAAAACCAAACCTTCAGCAGGCATCACCTCCATTCTTGTTGAAAACATTCCTTTCATAAAAGACTCCGTGTTTCTGCGCAATAAAACCATGCGGTTGAATTATCTCCAGAACGACCTTGTCTTCCAGGTAGCCGCATTTGATTACACCCGTCCAAAAGCCAATAAAATTCAGTACCTGCTCGAAGGCTGGGATGATAAATGGATAACCACTTACAACAAACAGATACGATACGGGAAACTGCGACCCGGTCATTATACACTCATTATCCGGGCCGGCAATAATGCCGGCGAATGGAGTGATGAGGAAAAAATTACCATCATTATTAATGCTCCTTTCTGGCAAAGAACCTGGTTTTATATTGTATGCGGTGCAGCGCTGCTTGCTGCCGTCGTTCTCATAACAAGAACGGTAACCCAAAGAAAAATAAAAGAACGGCTGCGCCGGCTGGAAAAACAACAGGCTATCGAATCCGAACGCAACCGCATCAGCAAAGACATGCACGATGAAATCGGCAGCGGCCTTACCCGCATAGCACTGATGACCGAGCTGATGCAAACCCAAAAACAACTGGATGATAAAACAAAAGAAGAAGTAAGTGAAATTGCCGGCAGCACCCGCCAGCTGGTGGCAACCATGAGTGAAATCATCTGGTCGCTGAACCCCCAAAACGACAGGCTGGAAAATCTGCTGGCCTACCTGCGTGAGCAGACATTGCACTACTTTGAACCGTTTGATATCAATTACCGGGTTTCATTTCCCGACCAGGTGCCCGATATTCCGCTGAGCAATGAACAACGCCGCAGCCTTTTTCTCGTCACCAAAGAAGCGCTGAACAATGCGCTGAAACATTCCGGCGCTTCACACATTGAACTGGCTGCCTGCATTGAGCAGGAAAAAATCCTTTTTTCCATAAAAGATAATGGCATGGGTTTTCATCCGGCAGCAGCAAGGGCGGGCGCCAACGGCATCAGGAATATGCAGCAACGGATGAACGACATTCATGGCGGCATTGAATGGATCAGCCTGAACGGAAAAGGAACTGAAGTGAAGTACTGGGTTCCGGTTGTGTAAAATTTCTTTACTACTTTTTTCACATTCGTATGCTGTATGCAATCGGGTACATTTGTAAATATGACGGCTATTGTGATTATTGAAGATGATGAAAAAATCCGCAATTATCTTGCGGCGCTCATCTCCGGCAGCGGTAAGTTTGATCTGAAAGCCGCTTTTGCTTCTTTCGAAGAAGCACAGAATTATTTCCAGGAAGGAATGGGAGATTATACCGGGATTGTGCTTACCGATATTCAACTTCCCGGCAAAAGCGGCATCGATTTTATCGGCTGGCTCAAACCGCTGCGGCCCGACATCCAGTTTATGGTGCTGAGTGTGTACGACGATGCCGATAAAGTGTTTAAGGCGCTGAAAGCAGGCGCTTCGGGTTATGTGCTGAAAAATACTTCGGCAGATAAATTGATTGAAGCGCTTAACGACCTGCAGAAAGGCGGCAGCCCCATGAGCAGCCAGATTGCCCGCATGGTGGTGCAGGCGTTTCAGCAATCACTGCCGTTGAATGACGCTAAAGAATCATTATCGCTGCGTGAAAGGGATGTGCTCGAATGGCTCTCCAAAGGCTACCGCTACCAGGAAATTGCCGATAAACTTTTTATTTCACTGGAAACCGTCCGCACCCACATCCGCAATATTTATGAAAAGCTGCATGCACACAACCGCAGCGAAGCGCTGCGTAAAGCCGGTATGCGCTGAATCAGTTTTTTCTTTCTGCCGGGCTGAATTTTTTTCTTTTTAAACGGCCGGGTTAATCAATAGTAACATAGGCAGTATTAATCCAGGTGCTGGCGCTGTTATGTACGTTTACCTCGTACTGGCCCTCGTCATGAAATTCATACGTGAAATAAACCCAGTTCAGATCGGTGATATCATAATATTTAGTAGTAAAGAATTCATAATTACCTTTTTTATTCTTCTTATAAATATCAACAATCAGCCGGGTGGTGTTCAGCTTCTTATCACCATTGCTTACTTTAAAATAAACCGTCACTTTTTTATTGATGAGCGATTTGCGCTGGAAGGGCCCATACATGCCGGTAACATACCCGGTGGAGGCATCTACATGGGTGCCCGGCACTACGGATGAGCCGGAATAGTACATGGTGGAAGTGGATGTGCCGGTGCCGGTGGTATTACCGGAAGCTACTCTTGAATTGTCACCTGTGCCGGTGGTGCTGCCCGAAGAAGCACTACTGTTAATAGTTACAAACACATTATTTATCCAAACGCTGGTGCTGTTGTAAACACTCACTTTGTATGAACCCGCCGCATTAAAATCATAAGTGAAATACACCCAGTCGAGATCGGTAATATCATAGTTTTTGGTGGTATAAAAATCATACGTACCGCTGCTGTTCATTTTATATATGTCAGCAATCAGTTTGGTGGTTCCGAGTTTTTTTGTGCCGTTGCTTACTTTAAAATAAACTTTCGATTGATACTGCGCATTCAGGTAAAAGGGGCCGTTCAGTCCGTATACATACCCTGAAGAAGCATCAATGCTGGTGCCCGCTGACACACTGGAGCCGGAATAATACATGGTGGAAGATGAAGTAGTGGTAGAACTACCTGAGCTGCCCGAAGAAGAAGTTATAGTTACATAATCTTTTGCCATTTCGTAGCCGTTTACCCACACAGCCACCCGGTAGCTACCCGCCGAAGTGAATTTATAATCCAGTACCTGCCATGTATACGATGGCGACACATTTACCACTTTAGTGTCCCATACTTTGTACTCTGAGCCCGATAAATAATCAATATAAAAACTGATAGTACTGGCATTGAAAGCCTTGCCGCCGTTCTGAAAGAGGATATACACATTGCCGCCGCCGGCATTTATGGTCCAGGTGCTGCCCGGTTGTATCGGTTCCCCGGCCGATGAATAATTATAGCAGAAATAAATACGTTGGGCGTAGCAGGTGATTACCGTTGTCACAATCAGCGCTGCGAAACAGAATATTCGTTTCATACAGAAAATTTTATTGTTATAAATTTTTTGACTCTTTTTACGCTGATAAATGTAGTGCAACGCCTTTTGACACAGAATGTGAAAAAAGTAGTAGGCAGATCCTGCTTTCTTCCTCCTGCATGCTTTCTTTACCCTTTTTTTAATTTTAGCAAATGAAAGAATTTGACCCCTTCTTCGAAGCCAACAAACAACTCTGGAACCGGCGTACTGCTGTGCATAAGGATTCTGACTTTTATGATCTTGCCGGTTTTAAAGCGGGTAAAAATTCACTTACACCGGTTGAGCTTGAAGAACTGGGCGATGTAAGGGGCAAATCACTGCTTCACCTGCAATGTCATTTCGGAATAGACACACTGAGCCTGGCCCGCATGGGCGCCCGGTGCACCGGTATTGATTTAAGCAATGATGCCATCAAACTGGCTAAAGAATTAAATGATGAACTGAAGCTTGACGCCACGTTCATTTGCTGCAATGTTTATGATACTTCAAAGTATGTGCTGGAAATGTTTGATATCGTGTTCACCAGTTATGGGGTCATCGGCTGGTTGCCCGGTTTGGCGCCATGGGCAAAAGTGGTTGCGGAACGGCTGAAACCCGGCGGCTTTTTTTATATGGCAGAGTTTCACCCTGTAGTCTGGATGTTTGATGACGACTTCACGCATATTAAATATGCTTATGAAAACAAAGAAGTGATTGTAACGGAAAATGAAGGCACTTACACAGACAGGAATGCAGTCATCAAAGGAAAAGAATACAGCTGGAACCACAGCCTCAGCGAAGTGCTGAATGCATTGCTTGGTGAAGGATTGAAAATTGAGTTCTTCAATGAGTATATGTATTCGCCTTATCCCTGTTTCAGAAACAGTGTGGAAACAGAACCCGGCAAATGGCAGATTGCAGGCATGGAAGGCAAAATACCGATGCTGTTTTCACTAAAAGCAATAAAACCCGGGTAGCAATTTTCAGATATTAAAATCAGCCCACACAGCGCCGTGGTCCGAAGCGGCATTGGCCACCGAAGTAACCGTGGGAAAAGCTGTTTCTGTCATGCCGGGCAAACCCGCAACGCCAAACATTCCTTTTCTTTCCACCCCCGCCTGCACAAATGCTTCTTTCAGCGGTTTGCTTACCAGAATAAAATCAATCTGCTCCTGTTTGTTCTGGTAGTTGTAGGTCCAGCGCTGTGTCATATCATTTCCAAACTGCAGCTGCAGCACATCAAAAAGATTTTGCATGCCAAGCAAAGGATTCAATGCCGCTTTATCCGGCGAATCGTTGAAGTCGCCCGCCACCACCACAAAATCTTTTTTCAGGTCATAATTACTCTGCAGAATTTTTTTCACCTCGCCGGTTTGAAATTTTCTTTTCTCCCCGGTTTTATCCGACAGCCGGCTGGTAAAATGATTGCACAGAATATGCAGCGACCGGGTGCTGCTGAATTCCAGTTCCACTTCAAGACAATCCCTTGGAAAAGTAGGTTTGGAGCCGGTTGACTTTTTATCAAAAATATGAGTGCGGATATTTTTTATTTTATGCCGGGAAAGAAGGCCCACATCAATGCCGCGGCTGTCGTTGCCGTCAATGCACATATTAAATGGGAATTTTCCCGTGCCCAGCATTTCCGAATTAAAAAAGGAAAGCGTCTCCCTGTTTTCCACCTCCACTATGCAGAAAATATCTGCTTTTACTTCTTTCATTGCCTTGGCAGTGTTCTGCCGGGTGGTCTGGTCAAATTTATCCCGCTTGAATACAATGGTGCCGTCCCAGTCATCCGCCCCGTTTGCTTTAATGCCCACAATGGCTGTGCCTGATTTTTTAAACAGCTTGCCCCGGTCTTCAGTTATTTCAATAAATTCTTTCAGCGCCTGGTATTTGTTAAAAATCTGGGTCTTGTTTGTGTACACTTTTGCTTTCAGCAAATCCCTGAGCTCTCCGATTTTTCCCAGCAGAGCCTGTCCGTCATTATTATTTTCAAAATTGAGCACTTTGGCACGGGAGAACAGGTTCTGCACATTAAAGCTGGCGATACGCATAAAATTGGCTTTATTTAATAAAACAAGTTAACCCATCCCGGCAGGGAAAACAATACCCGGTTTGTGTGATTTTTTAAAACTTGATAACCGGTTTCGTTTTCCCGTATTTATTCTTTTAGTTTGAAGCCTGAAATTCTCCATCATGAAAAAAGTTCTGTTGTTTGGATTTCTGTCCGGGCTTTTCTGTTGTGCCAATTCCCAGTCAGGGGAAAAAAATTCCCGGTCAATGAGTTTTGAAGAATACAATCCCGCTTCCACACTTGTGGTGCCTGAGCATAAAGTAACAAGGGCAAAATTCCCGTTTATTGATGTGCACAATCACCAGTTCAATATGCCTTCGATGGAGCTGGGTACGCTGGCAAAAGAAATGGACAAGTTGAATATGGCTGTGATGATAAACCTGAGCGGCCAGAGCGGCAACAGCATAGTACGGTCGGTAAAAAATATTAAAGACAATTACCCAAAGCGTTTTCTTGTCTTTGCCAATGTTGATTTCAGTCGTGTGGGTGAGCCGGACTGGAGTGAAAAAGCGGCCCGCCAACTGGAAGAAGATGTAAAGAATGGCGCCAGCGGACTCAAGATTTATAAAAGCCTCGGCATGTCATCAAAAGATATTAATGGCAACCGTATTGCTGTGGATGACCCGCGGCTGGACCCGGTTTGGAAAAAAGCCGGCGAGCTGAAAATCCCTGTGCTCATTCATACAGCCGACCCCAAACCATTCTGGCACCCGATGGATGAAAAAAATGAACGCTGGCTGGAGCTTGCCACGCATGAACGGCGCAAACGCAGCGATACCGATCCGGCGCCGTGGCAACAATTGATGGATGAACAACACCGCCTCTTTAAAAAACATCCCAACACGATTTTCATTAATGCGCATTTCGGCTGGTATCCGAACGACCTTGGCAAGCTAAGCCAATTGATGGATGAACTGCCCAACATGTATGTGGAGTTCGGCGCCGTGATTGCCGAGCTGGGCCGCCAGCCCCGTGCAGCCAAAAAGTTTTTTGAAAAATACCAGGACCGCCTTCTGTTTGGCAAAGACAGCTGGGTGCCTGAAGAGTACGCCACCTATTTCCGTGTACTGGAAACCGAGGATGAATATTTCCCTTACCACAAAAAATACCATGCTTTTTGGGCCATGTACGGTATGGGGCTGCCTGATGCTATTCTGAAAAAAGTATATTACAAAAATGCACTGCGCATAATTCCGGGTATTGACAAATCACTTTTTCCTGAATGAGATTTAATCGTAGCTGCTCACCCGCATTTTTTTACCGTTGCTGATAAACACTTTCCCTTTTTCTTTAATGGTAGAAGCCTGTTCCGGTTCGCTGCGGAGCAGTTTATCCATGTAAGCTTTCACTGTTTCAGCAGTAGCGGTTACCGGCGCACCACTAATGATGGCTTCGGTAACGTAGGAAGAAAGCAGGTTTTCAAAATTTTTATTAAACAAATCCGGCGTGGCAAACATATCGCAGCCGAGCACTTTATTGCCGCTTACCACCACCACACCAATCACATTTTTTTCATTGGCAAATTTGTTTTTGAAGAAATCGGTATAAGCTTTCAGCTGCTGGTTGTAATTGTCCGATTTTACGATGGCTGTATAGGTTTTGGTCCGGCTGCTGGTGTTGTTGGCTTTATTGATGTCATCCACTTTTTTCCAGACTTCACTTTGGTCCTGTGCTTTATCAACCGTTTTTCTTAATCCGAAACTGCCAACACTGAAGTAACCGTTGAAATTATTGGTGCCGGTACTCACATTTTCCCATCGCCCTGCTTCCACGCAATAAACGGATAAGTCAATCTTGCCACTGTGTGGCAGCAGCAACAGGTCTTTGCCGATGATGCGGTTTTGTTTGCCCCCGGTTATCACTTCACCCGACATTACCAGCACGGTGTCATCCGAAATGTTTTCGATGGTAAGCGTATTCACTGTGGAGCCTCCCAGCCTTTCGGTGATGATTACTTTTCCTTTTGCCAGCGCTTCCTTCAAGCTCATGTATTTACCTACGGTGCGAAAGGAATCGGTAAAACTCTGCCTGGCTTTAACGGGATACAGCCGGAGGTTCTGGTACGTGTAATTTTTCAGTTCCGTTTCATCCAGGTTGAATTTCACATCGAGATGGGTGTACGTGTATTGGGTAAAACCACAAACAGCAATGCAGAGACTGCAGAAAAGAATTAATGTTTTCATGACTTTGGTTTTTTACGGTGAGGAGAGATACAGTGCCAGATGCATCGGCCGGCTGTATTGCACAGCACGGGCTGTAAAAAGTTTTGTTAATTGGTTCTAAAAAAAAATTCCCTGCTGCCATTGTGTAATTGCCCTGCCCGCCTCATCCTTTTGGGCAAATGAACGCTTATGCAGCAGTCAACGCTTGCCCTTGACCCCCGCTGGTTCCAGGTGGTTTTCCAGGCTGTCTTTCTTACGTACGGTATTTTCTTTCTGCACTGGCATGCTGACTGGCTTCATTACATACTCAGTATCGGCGGCTGCCTGCTGTTTCAGTACTCCGCTGATTCATTCAAAGCAAAAAGATTTTTAAGACCGGGGGAGTTCGGCAAATGGGGTTTCAGTGTACTCATCAGCGCCATGAGTCTTTGTCTTTTGCTGAAAACAAATTACTGGTACATCAGTGTGCTGGCTGCTTTTCTTACCGTAGCATCGAAATATGTTTTCCGTTTTCAGCAGAAACATATTTTCAACCCGTCAGCCTTCGGCATTGTGGCTACTATTCTTCTTACAAAACAAGCCTGGCTGAGTCCCGGGCAGTGGGGCAGCAATGTGGTCATCTTTTTTGGAGTGATTACACTCGGTACTATTGTTGTCACACGGGTGCAGAAGCTGGATATATCACTTGCTTTCCTGCTCAGCTTTATTGGTTTTCTATACTGGCGGCAGGTATTTGTGCTCGGCTGGCCCATGGATCATTTCATTCATTCCGTCAGTACCGGCAGTTTGCTGCTCTTTACTTTTTTCATGATAAGCGATCCGCGTACATCGCCCAATCACCCGGCCGCAAGAATAATCTGGGCGGTGCTGATTGCCGCTGTTTCCTTTTACCTCGCCGCATTTAAATGGAAATACAACACACCCATCTGGGTGCTGGTGGCCGCAGCACCGATGGTGCCTGTGCTTGATAAAATTTTCAAAGCAAAAAATTTTGAATGGGAAAACCATCTTTTTCTTAACCGCTCCTTACTTCCCTTCAGGGGTTGGGGGCATAAACTAAAACAATTTGTCATGAAACCAATGATGAAGAAAAGCGCTGCCTTACTGATTCTTGCAGCCCTGGTTACACACGAAACGTCCGCCTTCTGCGGATTTTATGTAAGCAAGGCCGACGGCACGCTGAAAAACAAAACCTCGCAGGTGATACTGGTGCGTGATGGCAACCACAATGTGATTACCATGTTCAACGATTTTAAGGGAAACCTGAAAGATTTTGCCATGGTGGTGCCCGTACCGGTAGTACTTCAAAAAAAAGACATCAAAGTGGTGGACCAGTCCATCTTTAATACTTTGAATGAATACAGCAAACCGCGGCTGGTGGAGTATTATGACCAGAATCCGTGTAACCGTAATGTGTACGACATGCTCCAGGGCAGAGCATCTGGTGTAATGAGTGAAGTGGTTGTGACAGCTTACGGAACACAAAAGAAAAAAGACCTTGGAGTAAAAATAGAAGCCAAGTACATCGTCGGTGAATACGATATTCTTATTCTTTCTGCCAAAGAATCGGCCGGGCTGAAAACCTGGTTGGATGAGAACGGTTATAAAATACCCGCCGGCGCCGAAGAAGTGCTGGACCCCTACATCAAAAGCAACCTGAAATTTTTTGTGGTAAAAGTGAACGAGGAAGAAAAGAAAAAACTGCCCGGTAATTTTCTGCGACCCATACAAATCAGTTTTTCATCACCTAAATTCATGCTGCCCATCCGCCTCGGTATGGCCAATGCCGACGGCGACCAGGACATGATTGTGTATGCTTTTACTAAAAAAGGAAGAATAGAATGCACCAACTACCGCACCGTTTCTGTGCCCACATCAAAAAACATCCCGTTGTTTGTAAAAAATAATTTCGGCAGTTTTTATACCAACCTGTTTCAGCACCAGTGGAGCAAAGAAGGAAAATCCATCGCCATGCTGGAATACGCCTGGGATGTGAGTCCGAAGAATTTTGTGAAATGTGACCCCTGTGTGGCTACCGCTCCTTCCACTCAGGACCTGGTGCAGGCCGGTGTGTGGTGGATTAACCGCGACTGGAATAATTACGACGATGTGTATGGCGAAGAAGATTATTCCGATAATGTTTATTTCACCCGCCTGCATGTACGTTACAACCGCCGGTCATTTCCGCAGGATCTGCAGTTCCAGGTGACGCCGAATACGGAAAATTTCCAGGCCCGTTATATTATCACGCATCCCGCTACCGGTGATTTCAACTGTGAAGAAGGAAAAAAATACCTGAAAGAACTGAAACAGCGCCGCACCGGTGAACTGGAAATGCTCACATACCTCACAGGTAAAGATTACAGTGACTGGGATGTTGTTTCTGATGAAGCTGGAGAAAAATATTTACCGCAGGAAGCTGCGTACGCTTCCCTTGCTCCGGCAATTGACAAAACACCGGAGAGAGAAAAAGGAATTTTATTGGCCACACTCGGTATAGCAGGACTAATCTTTTGCATCGGACAGAGAAAAAGAGATAAGCATTAACTTATCCTGGACGGAAATTCAGCAATTGAAACAGGCTCCCCAGGGGGTCTGTTTCTTTTTCTCCCCTCATGTCGCAATTTGGAATTATCTTGCACCCCCCAAAGAAAATTTTTTTATGCAATACAGTAAATTGGTGGCCGTCACAGGGCTTCCCGGCTTGTTTGAACTGCTCAGCAGCCGTGCCGACGGCGCTGTGGTCCGCTCACTCGATGACAATAAAACACAGTTTGTAGCCAGCCGCATTCACAATTTCTCACACCTGGAAAGCATCGAAATTTTTACGCAAAGAGACAACGTAAACCTGGTGGATATATTTACCGCCATGGAAACTGCAGGCAGCCCGCTGCCGGATGCAAAAGACGCGGAGGCAGTTAAAAAATATTTTCAAAAAGTTTATCCCGAAATGGATTTTGAACGGGTGTATGCCAGCGACATGAAAAAAATGGTAAAATGGTTTGACTCGCTGAAAAAACATAACATTGAAATCAAACGCACCGAAGCACCCGAAGCAGAAGCACCGGTACCGGAAGTAAAGGAAGAACCGGTAAAAGGAGAGAAACCTGCAAAAAAAGAAACGGCGAAGGAAGCACAACAAAAAGAGGAAAAAATAAAAGATAAAAAGCCCAAAGAAGAACCAAAGAAAGAAGAAGCAAAGAAAAAATCCGCAGGAAAAAAGAAACAATAACAGGCTGAAACACTCAATAGAAAGATAGCCGTATCAACAGGAGCCACTTTCATCAGCTCACCAGCATATTATCACACCAGCACATTAACACATTATGTACACCGCCGATATAAAAAAACTGCCCCGTCAATTTCTGCCCGAAGATTTTACTGTAACTGCCTGGGAAAAACTGGAGCCTTATTTTAAAAATCTGCTGGAAAGGGAAATCAATTCAAAGAATGAACTGGAGCAATGGCTGAAAGATGTGAGTGAGCTGGAAGCCGTGCTGAGCGAAGACGGCTGCTGGCGCCAGATAAAAATGACCTGCGATACCGAAAACAAACAACTGCAGGAAGCGTTTACTCTTTTCATGATGGAGATACAGCCCAAAGCGCAACCCTGGGCCGACAAGCTGAACCACAAACTGGTGGACTGCCCTTTTACCAAAGAGCTGGATCAGCAGAAATTTTTCACTCTTCTGCGTACGGTGAAAAAAAACATTGAACTATTCCGGGAAGAAAACATTCCGCTGCTGGCAGAACTGAACGTGATGCAGCAGCAGTACGGAATGATTTGCGGCAAGATGACGGTGAATGTAAACGGGCAGGAATACACACTGCAGCAGGCCACAAAGTTTTTGGAACACAACGACCGCAGCCTGCGTGAATCGGTGTACCGTAAAATCGGCAACCGCAGATTGCAGGATAAAGAAGCGCTGAATGAGCTGTTTTCAAAATTGCTGGAAAAGCGTCATCGGGTGGCCGTGAATGCCGGATTTATCAATTTCCGCGACTATAAGTTTGTGGAGATGGGCCGCTTCGATTACAACCCGGAAGATTGTTTCCGGTTTCACCGGGCTGTAAAAGAAAAAGTGATGCCGCTGGTAAATGATATTTATGAGCGTAAAAAGAAAAAGCTTGCAGTGGAAACATTGCGGCCATGGGACCTCGAAGCACATTCGGCTGATGAAAAGCCGCTGAACCCGTTTAAATCCGGTGATGAGCTGATTGAAAAATCTATTGCCTGCTTCAACCAGCTCTATCCATTTTTCGCCGATTGCCTTCGCAAAATGAAATCGATGGGACACCTGGACCTTGACAGCCGCAAAGGCAAAGCACCGGGCGGTTACAACTGTCCCCTGGCAGAAAGCGGGGCGCCATTCATCTTCATGAATGCAGCCGGGCAAATGGATGATGTAACCACCCTGTTGCACGAAGGCGGCCATGCTGTTCATTCATTTCTTGTGCATCCGCTTGAGCTTAACTCTTTCAAAGAATACCCCACGGAAATTGCCGAAGTGGCCAGCATGGCCATGGAGCTTTTTACGATGGACTACTGGCATGTGTTTTTTAATGATGAACAGGAAATGAAACAGGCCAAAGAACATCAACTGGAAAGAGTGATTACCATTTTCCCCTGGATTGCCACCATTGATAAATTCCAGCACTGGCTTTACGAAAATCCCAGCCACAGTGATGAAGAAAGAATGGAGAAATGGACAGAAATTTTCAATGAGTTCACTTCGCCTGAGCTTGATGTGTCGGGGCTGGAAGAATATCGCCGCTGGTTCTGGCAAAAACAACTGCACCTTTTTGAAGTGCCTTTCTATTATATTGAGTATGGCATTGCCCAACTGGGCGCCATCGGTTTATGGAAACAGTTTAAAGAAAACAAAGAACAGGCTCTCAATAATTATACAACTGCACTTGCATACGGTGGCACCAAAACTCTCCCTGACCTTTACCGGGCTGCAGGTCTGCAGCTTGACTTTTCCCCCGTCGTTGTCGGCGAACTGATGGATTTTGTACTCCGCGAAATGACTGCCTTTACGAAAAGGTAATATAAAATACCACGAAAGTGGTATTGGATGACGTTCTCTTCTCACTTTACTTTGAACTCAGAAAAATAAATGCTGTTAAGGCATTTCATCATACATGCTACGAGAAAATTTCGTGGTATAAAATTGCTACTAATCAGAGCCTTAATCTAAGTCCCCGTGTTTTTACATGGGGCTTACTTTTTCCGGCAGGCGCTGCAAATTCCGTTTACCACAATTTCCATGTTATTGGCTATATAGTCTTTGGGCAGTTTTACTGAAGGAATGATAAAATCTTCGAAGCATTCTGTTTTACCGCAAACCGAGCACACAAAGTGATAGTGATTATCGTGGTGATGCCCTTCAAAGCAATCATTTTTGCATAGGGCATATTTGATGGAATTATCCGGTGTGGGAATGGTATGAAGGATTCCTTTTTCAACAAAGGTCTGCAGGGTGCGGTACACAGTTACCCGGTCAAATTTTTCGCCGGCCTTATGCTCAATGTCGGCATGGGCCAGCGCCCTGGTATTGGTTAAAAAAAGATTCAGGATTTTTTCGCGGCTGGCTGTCACGCTCAGCTGGTTGCGGCGGAGTATATCGTGAACCCTGCTATCCATCTTATTTTTCTTTCAGTAGTTTTTCAATGTCTTTCATCATCATTTCCACTTCGCTGGTTTTAATACCATCGTATATTTTTTTCACATTGCCTGCCCTGTCAACCAGCGCAAAAAACTGGGAGTGTAAAAAATTCGGCAATTCTGCCTTCGGGTTATCGTTGGGATCGTCAATTTTATAACTGTAGCGGGCCTGGCGGTACAGGCTGTCTTTGGCGCCGGTAAGGAAAATCCATTTCTCCGTATCTGCTCCCAGGGAGTCGGCATAAAATTTCAGCCGGGCAGCAGAGTCGGTACCGGGATCGCAGGTATGAGAAAGTATCAGGAAATCCTTTTCCTCTTTGAACCGCTCATACACTTTTTTCATATTGCTGTTCATCCGCGGGCAAATGCTTTTGCAGGTGGTAAAAAAATATTCCGTCACAAACACTTTACCGGCCACATCTTTTTCTGTCACGGTTTTTCCATCCTGGCTGGTAAATGCAAACGGCTGCAACGTGCTGATGGGTGGCAGTTTCGATTTAGCAAAATCGGGAACCACCTGGCTCATGACGAAATAAAACAGCACAACCAGCGCTGCAAAAAACAAGGTATAAAAAATCATTTTCCTGCTCATGGTATCATTTGCTCCTGCTAAGTTAGTTCTGTTTGTTGCGGTGGAGCAGTTGGCAAAGTTATTTAATATTTTGCAACTGCGTTGCAGGTCTTTATCTTTGCGCCCAATGAAACTTCATATCAACTGGAACGTACTGGGATTGTCGGCTGTCATTATCTGCGCCATTCATTGTGCCTTGTTTCCTTTGCTTATCAGCAGCCTGCCCATGTTTGGAATTGCTTTGTTCGAGAATATTTATTTTGAATGGGGTATGATTACACTTGCCGTGGCCATCGGCAGTGTTTCGCTCTGGCATGGCTACCGCAGACATCACCACCGCATGGTTCCATTGTTTTCTTTTTATGCCGGAATGATTTTTCTTGTGCTCAACCATTTTTACCGCGATAAAATTTTTTGGTTTATCCTTCCTTCCACGCTGCTAATAGTATTTGCCTATTTTCTCAACTGGCGGTTTTGCCGGCTGGCAAAGCATTGCCATACCACGGATTGCACTCATTAACCCCCGCCTCCTGAAGGGGTGTACAAAACTTTCTTTGCCCTGGAATTTTGCTCACTGAATTGCATTTTGTTTATCTTGAAAATAAATTCAACTGCGATATGAAATTGCTGTTACTTGCTGCCGGCCTGTTGTTTTCAACCATCCTTTTCAGCCAGGCTGATGATGAAAAAGAAATAAGGAAAATTCTGAATACCCAAAACGAAGCCTGGAACCGCGGTAATGTGGAAGCTTTCATGGTGGGTTACTGGGAAAATGATTCGCTGATGTTTATCGGCAGTTCAGGCATTACATATGGCTATAAAAACACGCTGGCCAATTATAAAAAACGTTACCCTGACACTGCAGCCATGGGCCGGCTTACATTTGAACTAAAACAAGTAAAAAGACTTTCCGCGGAGTATTATCATGTAACGGGCAAATGGAGTCTTAAAAGAAGTATGGGCGACATCAGCGGGCATTTCACTTTGCTTTTCCGGCAAATCAATGGCCGCTGGGTGATTATTTCCGATCACAGCAGCTGAAATTATTTCATGTAAACCGTCTTTATAATTTTTAAAATCATTTTTATGGCACTCGTAATTATCGGGATACTTGTACTGATTGCCGGGCTGATACTGGCCCGCAACCCGGGACAATTGCAAAGGCTGGGAAAGCCTTTTAAACTGGCAGGGTTGATTATCATCCTGCTGGGCATATCGTTTGCATCCATTGTCCAGATTGAAGCCGGCCAGGTGGGTGTAAAAAAACTTTTCGGTAAAGTACAAAACGATATTCTCAGCAGCGGTCTTCACGTAATCAACCCGTTGGTGGATGTAATCAGCCTGGACATAAAAACACAAAACTATACCATGAGCGGTGTACAGGATGAGCGCCTCACTACTTCTGATGACGCTATTCATGTATTGACCTCAGACGGGCTGGAAGTGGTGATTGATTTAACCGTGCTGTACCGGCTGGTTCCAACTGAAGCCCCCAGGCTCATTAAAGAAATCGGCGACGATTATAAGGATAAGATTGTGCGGCCCATTTCCCGCACCAAAATCCGCGATAATGCTGTTTACTACCAGGCCATTGAACTTTATTCCACCAAAAGAGATGAATTCCAGAACCGGATTTTCAGCAGCATTGAATCCGATTTTAAAACCCGGGGCCTGCTGCTGGAGCAATTGCTGGTGAGAAATATCACTTTGCCCCAGTCGGTCAGAAGTACCATCGAACAAAAAATCAATGCCGAACAGGAAGCACAGAAAATGCAGTTTATACTGCAAAAAGAAAAGCAGGAAGCCGAACGAAAACGAGTGGAAGCGCAGGGCATTGCCGACTACCAGCGCATCATCAACCAGGGACTTACCGAGCAGCAGCTCCAGTATGAGCAGATAAAAGCGCTGAAAGAAATTGCCCTTTCACAAAATGCCAAAATCGTGATAACGGGTAAAGGAAATACACCCTTGATTCTGGATACCAAAAACTGATAAGGCTGATTGATATTATATGAATATTCCCCGCCGCACGTGGAATTGAATATTGTAATCCCGGGAATTTTATTTTCCCCAAAGCCGGTAATTATACCAGATGAGCAGGCCGAGACTTAGTGCAAGCCATACAAAAAAAAGTATATGTACAAAATCAGTATACGACTTACTGTAGGCTAACTGAAAATAAATTCCTATCGTAATATTGATAAACAGCCACAACAACCCCGCCAGCAGTGATTTGAGAATCTTTTTGAAATACCGGGCCACTTCAGGATCCATTCCAAAAGGCATTGCAAAAATTTTGTTCTGCTACAAGGTAAGCCAATTTTTTACTGGAAGAAATTTAATCAACCAGCAGGCTCATGAATTCAGTGGAGTCGCCCCTGAATACATTAAAATCTACTTTGGAAACGATACCGTTTACCCGCCCCTCTTCACTGTGCTGCCAGAAGGTCCAGCTGCGGCTGATGCGGGGTTCGTTGTATTCATAATAATGAGCAGCCCATAACGGATAACGATCGAATTCCTTTCCGAGATGACGGGCATAAAAATCCACATTGGTATAAATAACCGGCGTGACGCCATAATGATTTTCCACTACTGACAGCCACTGCTTCAGCTCCTGCCGCAAAACTGCAGGACTTACACCATACGTCTGCTCCACATCCACCACAGGCGGCAGGTCGCCGCTGGCCAGCTTCACGGTTTTGATAAAATTTTCCGCCTGCTCCCTGCCATCTTTGGTGGCAAGAAAAAAATGATACGCCCCGCGGATAAAGCCTGCCTGTTTTGATTTTTTCCAGTTGCGGTGAAACTGCGCATCGGTATTGCTTATGCCTTCGGTAGCCTTGATAAACACAAACCCCAGCTTAATGTTTTTAACCTGCATTTCTTTTACCAGGTCCCAGGCAATGGTTTGCTGGTACTTTGAAACATCAATTCCGTGTATGGCATACATTTCAGGAATGGCAATACCAAAAGCCGGGTAACGTACAAACCTGGCTTTGCGGCTCAGCCACCAGTCGTATCCAAAAACACCGGTAGCGCCTGCAATGATTAAAACAATAACCAACCACCAGCCTTTCCAAAACTTTTTGCGCCCTGCCATGGCGGAATACGAATTTTATTTTTTTATAAACCGGCCTGTATGTTTAAAACCGGGAGCATCAAAGCGGAGCAAATATACTCCGGCTGCCAGTTTCGAAATGTTAATCTGAATCTCTTCATCGCGGCCGGGAGTGCTGAGCTGCCGCTGCGAAAGCAGCTGCCCTGATGCGCTGAACATACGCATCATCATGAAGCCTGCTGCTGGATTTCTTATGGCAACGTTAATGACTGAAGAAGAAGGAACGGGATAAATTTTTATGTCGTTGTCAACAAGTGAAGCAGGAGGTTCTTTTATTGAAATATTGTTTCTTGAAAGCACCCAGTAATCCGGATCAATAATCATTGTATCGGCCACGAAGCCGATATCTTCCCAAAACACTTCGTTATTCTTAGTATTGTTCACCACTACAGTTTTTTCCTGCGTGCCGCTTTTGAATTTCAACGCCAGCGGCATTTCAAAAAATGAAACCGAAGAATGCGATGTAGCCTGGCTCAAAGTAATTTTTGCCCACTTGTTTTTATTCTGTCTCCACCTGGCCGTGTAAACAGGGTGGCCCTGGCCGGTAAACCAGTCATTAAAAAACTCAGTAAGATTTTTACCGCTTATTTGTTCCAGGTGTCTTTTCAGGTCAGCGGTTCTTGCAAAACCGTAAGCCAGCTGCGGGTCATTGATGTATTGCCGTATGCCGCGAAAGAAAGCTGTATCGCCCAGCACCCAGCGAAGCATATGCAGCAGGTAAGCGGCTTTGTTGTACGACAGCCGGCTGCTGAATATGCGGCCTACATTGGCAGTGTCGTCTACCCACACCGAACCACCGGGTAAGCCGGTTATTGAATTGCTTAAAATTCTTAGCCTGCTTATATGATTAGCCGGGTCAGTTTTTTCAAAATAGAAATAAGAAAGGTAAGTGGCAAAGCCCTCGTTCAGCCATATATCCTGCCAGCTGCCGCAGGTAACCTTGTCGCCAAACCACTGGTGGGCCAGCTCGTGGGCCATCAGGTTTTCGTTGGCAGATGTGATGAAACTGTTGGTCTGGTGCTCCATGCCGCCACCCCAGCTGAATTGTGTGTGCCCGTACTTTTCATTGATAAAAGGATAAGCACTGAAATGCTGGTGAAACAAACTCAATGCTGTTAAAACCTTCGGTGTGCTGGCCTGAAAAGAAGATTCACTTTCCGGGTAACAATAAGTAATCACCGGCAGGATGACATTGCCCAGTTGCACACTGTGATTTAAAATTTTGAAATTGGTAACGGCAAAAGCCACGAGGTAAGAAGCAACCGGGTAGCGATGTTTGTAAAATGCAGTTCTTGTAACGCCATTATCTGTTTCGCTTACCAGCATACCGTTTGATGATGCCCGGTAAGCATTGGGGCAGCGGATGATGATGTCAAGGGAGTCGGCTTTATCGTCAAGCCCGTTGCGGCAGGGCCACCAGTCTTTTGAACCGTAGGGCTCTGATAATGTCCAGATAACCGGTACGCCGTTATGCAGGGTTTGGGTAAAAGTGCCAAAACCAGAATTTGGTGGTGTGCCTTTATAAAAAACCGTCACCGAATCTTTTTGACCTGCACTGACGGCGGCTGGGAAATTAATCTGCAAAAGATCGGTTGGCGGTCTTGCAAAAGAAATCTTATTGCCATGATACACCACGCTGTCAACCGTAAGCTGCGATGATAAATCGTAACTGATGGAATTATCAGAAGCGTTCGTTGTGAAAAAGGATGTGACGGCTCCTTTAATGTAGCGGATGGCCGGGTCAATATCCCACTCGCAGCGATAGTAGCATACCTGGAAATTGGATGATGCCTGTGAACTGCCCGGGATTAAATTTCTTTGAAAAAAAATTCTCTCTCTGTCTGCTATTTCATCCGTTGCCTTGCACAAATTGTTTTGGTTTTGGGCAAATGCAGCTTGAA
>CAZDUO010000024.1:0-49273 GCA_964508655.1 uncultured Chitinophaga sp.
TCAACGTGGACTGAGTGAAAAATAAATTTCTTTTTAATAAACCAATGTTTTGCTTTGTTTTTAACACAATCACATCCACCAGCTCATTATCTTCATAACCGCTGCCGGATGCTGCCAGCGCATCGCTGTAGCTGCTAAAAGTTTTCAGTGTCTGTGGAAACAGTTCTTTTATTTTGCTCCTGATTTTTCCGGCCACTGTCATACTATATCATTTCCACTTTCTGTGTGCGGGTATTATAAATTTCCATTCCCTTTATTGCCTGCAGCCTTTCCGGCCCGGCCAGGAAAGTAAGCTGGCCCAGCCGGTCGCGGCTCTCCCGAAATTTAGAACTGACAAAACCCTCTGCAGCAGAAAGCGGTTTCAGTTCTTTCATTTTATCTTTTTTTACAAAAAATGCATTGTTCCCATTGCTGTTGCACCCGATAAAATGATACCCTTTTTCCTGTGCCAGGTCGCAAAGGGAAGGCAGCGAACTGCCCCAGTACAGGTTGCTGTAATGAGCATTTGTTCTTACAAAATCTTTATTGTAAGGAATACTCCATGGCTTATCGCTGCCAAACACGCTATTGTATTCCACAATGACAATGATGGGGCTGATTACATCAATCGCCTGCCATACAAAATAATCGTTGCCGTCAATGTCAATGTGCAGCAGGCCAATTTCACCGGTCATGCCGCTTTCTTTCAGCAGGTCGTTGATGTTTTCCCTGGAAACAAAAGCCGGCTTAGCCTCCAATTGGTAGCGCCAGTAAATATCATCCTGCATCACTTCATTCATATGCTGTTCAGAACCGTCCATTATGAGGCCCTGCCAGTTATTGTTGATGAGTAAAAACCGTGTGTTGGCCTCTGTATAATTCTCAACACCAAACTCAACAAATTTTTCGGCCTGCGGGGGAATGTCGAGATAGCTGATAAGAAACTGGATGATGCCGTCGTCGCCCCACTGCGAAAACACTTTGAACTCGGCCAGCTGAATATTGCCAAGAATTTCTTTTTCTCTCGACCTATTCAATTGGGCAATTAACCGGCCAGTCAATACGGCCTGGTTTTCCAGTTTTGTTTTTAACTGATCCAATTTACCCGTAGAGGCCAGCAATTTTTTCAATGAACCTGCTAAACTCATGATGACTTTTTTACCACGGCAACCGTATGCCAGGTATCGGGTGCGATAACTGTATCATTTGTATAGCCTGCAAATGAGGCGATACATTCAAAACCGGCCTGCTGAAAAAACAATTGCATTTCCTGGTGAAGAAAATAGCGATTGCTTTGGGTTTCTTTAATAATATTTTCAGGCAGGTTCCCGCTTTTCTCCGTAATAGTATAATGAACATGCGCCAGTTGATTCATGTAATCTATTTCAGTTTCTGAAACCCGCACTATTTCTCCATCCTTTGTTTTAAAATGTTTTGTCCGCCTGGGTTCGAAAGACCGCAGAAAGGCACCGGCATTCCAGTATTCGACGATAAACAACCCGTCATCTTTCAATTGCCGGTTTACAAACTTCAGCAGCTGCAGTATGGCTTCATTTGTTTCCAGGTAGCCGATGGAATCGAATAAACAGAGAACGACATCCGGTGCGGACCCGGTATACTCAGGCTGACGCATATCCAGCCGGCGGAATTCAACATCGGTATTCCATTGCCTGTGATTTTCCCGGGCACAGTCCAGCATATCATCCGAATAATCGGTGGCCATGATTTTATAACCCTTTTGCCAAAGCTGATAAGCATGCCTGCCGGTACCACAGGCCAGCTCCAGTAATGTTTGTGGTTTGCCCTGGTGAAATTTTTTTATGCAAGCATGAATAAAATCCGATTCGGCAGCATAATTTTTTCCTGCATAAAACAAATCGTATAAAGCCGCATGCCTGCCGATGTAGGATGACATTTTCAGTTTTTTACGTTCACCATTATTTTATCATTCTCTGCTCCAAGAAAAGGGCCTTGCTTCACGCTGATGCACTGCATATCTTCAATCACTTTGATGGCATGCACGCCGTGTATCAGCACAATGGCATCGCCCTGCTTCAGCCGCACTGTTTTTATCAGGTAACCGTCATCATCATACAGGTCTACATCCACCACGCCGCGCTGCACCACGAACATCTGCTGCAGGTCGCGGATTACCCGTTCAAATTCTTTGTGGTAATGCGGCGCCTCCACAAACCCGGCTGTGTGAGCCAGCAGACCAAACTGGAAAGAAGATTCGGCCGGTGAAAAAAATTCAGTTGTCTTCACCCTGCTTTCAGCTCTTATCACTTCGGCATAGCGTATTCCTTTATGTTCAAAAATTTCAAGAAAAACCTGGCTCATATTTGTACTGTTTGGAAAAAGATTTTATCGTATCGGAAATGTAACTGATCTGTTCTTCGGTAAGGGTGTGTGAAGAAGGAAGATACAAGCCGCACTCCCAAAGCATATCGGCTACAGGTGTGCTGATCACCCGGTATCCTTCCTGCTTTTTCAGAAATGGCTGCCCGGCCATGGAACAGAAAAAGGTACGGGTGTCAACCCCTTTTTCTTTCAGGTATTTTGCCAGCTCATCCCGCTTCATACCGGATTCGGGTTTCACTACCACGCCGTACATCCAGTAAACATTTTTTGCCCATTCCAGTTCGGCGGGTGTTTGCAGCCACGGAATATTTTTCAGCCGTTCATTGTATCGTTTTGCCATTAATCTTTTTTGTTCAATAATGGCCGGCAGTCTTTGTGTTTGCGCCACGCCCATGGCTGCCTGGTAACCCGTCATGCGGAAATTGTACCCCGCTTCCCGGTGAAGAAACCGGGGTTGTGAAAATGCAAGATTGCGCAGCAGGCGCAGTTTTTCTGCCAGCTCATCATCGTTGGTACACACCATGCCGCCTTCACCGGTTGTAATTATTTTATTGGCATAAAAACTAAAGCAGCTCATGTCGCCGAAGCTCCCGGTCATTTTGCCACGCACAGTGGCGCCATGGCTTTCGGCACAATCCTCAATCACTATGAGATTATGTTTTTTTGCAATGGCTATCAGTTTGTCCATATCTACCGGGTGGCCATAGAGATGAACAGGAATGATTGCCTTTGTTCGCGGTGTAATTAAACTTTCAATGATATCAAGATCGAGGTTCCAGGTGATGGGTTCGCTGTCAACCGGCACCGGCACTGCATTGTTATGATAAGCTGCCAGCGCTGTAGCAATGTTGGTGGAGGCGCTTATCAGCACCTCATCACCCCGGCTGATACCGGCAACATCTGCAGCCAGATGCAGAGCAATGGTTCCGTTGCATACGGCAATACCATGCGTACAGCCGATAAAATCAGCAAACATTTTTTCAAACCGGGTAATATATTCACCGAAAGACCCGGAAATTTCTCCTTTCTTCAGCGCATCAACTACGGCATCAATTTCTGCCTGGGTAATATCGGGCTCAAAAACAGGAATCATGAAATAAAGTTTGAAAAAATTTAGTTCATATACTGCCGGAAATAATCCAGCAGCCGGGCAGAAGATGTTTTATAATTATAGTCATTCAATGTCCGCTGTTGTCCTTTTTTGGCAATCGCTTTCCGTTCCTCTTCGTGACGGAGATAATAGTTTACTTTTTCAATGGCATCCGCCACAGATTCGTAATAAACCACTTCATCATCAGCGAAATTTTTTTGTTCAGCCTGCCTGCCATCCGTCAGCAGCAAGGTACCTACACCGGTGGCTTCATACATACGCATGTTGCCTGCAAAATTCCGGGCCACATCAATATGCGCATTGAAAGTGATTTTTGAGCGGTGAAGCGTCCGGTACATGTCAAGTCCCCACACGTCGCCCCTTGCTCTTTGCCGGTAAATACTTTTTGAAATCAGCTTTTGAAAAATATTCCTGTTATCGGGTACCAGTTCAATGCCGGTGCCGAAAAACTGCAGGCTGGTGTTGTCTATTAATTCTTTTATCAAATGAATCCGGCGGCTATGTGCTTTGGTCAGGCTGCCGATAAAGCTGAAATCAATATCCTGCGGCTGGTTTGCATCAAGACAATCGAGTATGACGGGGTCAAATGCCGCATGCAGCAATTCCGACTTCACTCCCAGCCGGCGGAAGTCATCCACAAACCGGGGCACGGAGGTCATCAGCAATTCCAGCTGATGCAGAGGTACTCTTTCAGGCAAGGGACAACTGATCCAGCCAAAAATATGTTTTGCATGTTTTTTTACTTCGGCAAGAAACCCGTTGTAATACTCAAACATGCTGGAGATATAGAAAATGTCTGGTTGTTTCTTTTTTACCTGGTCCAGTGCTATTGAAAAATTCCAGTCTCTTTCATTGTACCTGGTATCATTTTCTTCAGCCCACGCCAGTTGCAGCGGCTTGCAGTTGGGAACAACCAATTCAGCTGCTACCCCCTGCTTTACAAATTCATCGGCAAATGAAGCCCAATGCCCGAAGTGGTCTTCCTTCAGCGCCTTCATCTGTTCATCGTACGACTGCCTTGCAAGTCCTTTATTCTTTTTATAAAATGAATGCAGGTAGGCATCGTAATATGAACAAAAAAAGATTACTCTCATCGGCGGAAACTTTTTATCAGCCCGGCCACATGCTGAACCTGCTCTTCCCTCAGCTCCGCAAACATGGGCAATGAAAGTATTTGCTGCTGGTTAAGATAGGCTACGGAAAAATCTTCAGGCCGGTGATTGTAACGACTATAACAGGGAAGCAGCGGCAACGCCGTCGGGTAATGAACGGAAGTTTCCACTCCATTCTCTTTTAAATAAGCCTGCAGGGCATCCCGGTTCCCGGTGCGTATTACATACAGGTGAAATACATGGCTGCAATTGTTTTTTGTGGCAGGTGTAACCACTCCTGCATCATTTAACAGCTCATTATACAATGATGCATGCACCCGGCGTGCTTTGGTCCAGTGTTGCAGGTGAGGAAGTTTTGCCAGCAGGATGGCGGCCTGCAGGGTATCCATGCGGCTGTTGCGGCCTTCCCGCACATGCTGATGTTTTTTTACCTGGCCATGATTGGCAACCTGTCTTGCCACGGCAGCCACTTCATCATCATTGGTGAGCATGGCTCCGGCATCACCGTAAGCGCCCAGATTTTTTCCCGGGTAAAAACTGAAACTGGCCGCATGTCCCCATGTGCCGGTTTTCTTTCCGTTTATTTCTGCCCCATGCGACTGGGCACAATCTTCAATCACTTTCAGCTTGTATTTTTCAGCCAGCTGCATTACAGCAGGCATATCAGCAGGATGACCGTACAGGTGAACAGGGATGATTGCTTTTGTGCTGGCTGTAATTTTTTGCTCAATCAACTTTACATTGATACAATAATATTCATCCACATCCACAAACACCGGCGTGGCGCCAGCGGCACTCACAGCTTCCGAAGTAGAAATCCAGGAATGCGCCGGCACAATTATTTCATCGCCCGGCCCAACACCGAAAGCTTTTAATAATATTTCCAGGGAATCGGTACCATTGCCGCAGGCTATGCAATGCTTTGTGCCGATATAATCAGCAAACGCTTTTTCAAACTGCCTGACAGCCGCGCCGCCGATAAAGGCAGACTGTTCAATCACACCCCGTATGGCATTATCAATATCTTCTTTGATGGATAGATATTGCGCTTTTAAATCAACAAACGGGATGGTTACAGAAACTGCATTCATACATGTGCAGTAAGAACTATTTTATTTTTCTAGCCGGGTTGCCGGCATAGGTGCCGGGCTCAGTTATATTTTTTGTCACCACGCTGCCGGCGCCGATTACTACATTGTCACAAATCTCCACGGGCAGGATGGTGGCATTGCTGCCGATAAAAACGTGATTGCCGATGCGGGTGGGTTTCCACTTGTTCTGATTGCCGCGGGCCGGCCCGCCATCGCTGAAAGCATCGTTGATGAACATGACGCCGTGACCAATGAAGCAATCATCGCCGATGCTCACCAGGCTGCAAATAAAACTATGCGACTGTATTTTACATCCCTTGCCGATACTTACGCCTTTTTGAATTTCCGTAAACGGGCCAATGAAACAATCGTCATCAATGCGGCATTCGTAAAGATTTACCGGTTCGACCACTTTTACATTTTTGCCAAACTGCACATCCCGTATACCCGAATGCTTTGTTACCGGTTCCATGAGGAGTTGTTTTCTGCTGCAGCGTAAATTTTTTCTATTATCTCCACCGTTTTGAATCCTTCAAAACTGTTGGCTGAAATGGGAGCGTTGTTTTTGAGCACTTCCACCAGGTTCTGATATACTTTATCATGATTGCTCATCGAGCCCTGGTAGCTGCCGTAATCGTTGGGTTTGTTGCCCGCGGGCAGATCTTTTATTTCAACACCTTCAATGTTTTGGTATTCCAGCACATTCAGGTATTGCCCGCCGATTTTCACCGTTCCTTTTTCACCAAAAACAGTCAGTGAGCCTTCCATGTTTTTTTTATAACTGTTCACGGTGTAGTTCACTGTGCCGATGACACCATTGTCAAATTCCAGTATGGCTACGCCGGTATCTTCAAATTCAATGATGCCTGCGTGTGCATAATTACGGGTAAATGCTTTCACCTGCTTTATGTCGCCAATCATCCAATAGAGCAGGTCAATAAAATGACTGAACTGGGTGAAGAGGGTGCCGCCGTCAAGTTTTTTTGTTCCTTTCCATGAATTGTGGTAATAAGCCGCATCGCGGTTCCAGAAGCAGTTGAGCTGCACGCTGAAAATTTTTCCCAGCCGGCCATCGTCCAGTAGTTGTTTTACGGCTTCCACCGGCGGATTGAAGCGGTTTTGCTTTACTACAAAAAGCCGTTTATTGTTTTTTTCAGCCGTCTTTATCATTTCGCCACAGTCTTTCATCGTCAGCGCCATGGGTTTTTCGCACAGCACATGAAAGCCCGCCTGCAGCGCTTTGATGGAGTGCTCTGCATGCAGGCCGTTGGGAGTACAAACGGAAACCACATGCACATCGTTTTCTTTTTTCAGCAAATCATTGATATCATAATACGCATTGGCATTAAATTTTTGCGCCAGTGTATCCGCCTTACCGGTTTCTGTATCACAAACAGCTTTCAGTTTCCCGATGTGGCTGATGTGTTCAGCATGACGCTGCGCAATGCGTCCGCAACCGACGATGGCAAAATTCAGTTCGGGCATTTGGTGCTGTAAGTTTTTCTATGAAGATTTAAATGAAGCCTGGTAACCCGGCGTTTTCCGGCCGGCAAGTCTTTTATATAAAGCAGCTGTTTTAATCCGGAATAAAAGTAAAAACAGCCGCGGGTGAAATTCTTTCAGCAGCAGGTGGCTTACCAGGTGGCGGTAGTGGATCCTGGCGAACAAATAGGACAATTTAAGGTAGATACGTTCCACCAGCTGCACCCTGGTTTTTACATCCGGAATTTTATCCCAATAATAAATATTTTTAAAGTGGGCAAAAGTGCAATACAGCGGGAATTCATTTATGTAACCATAGGTTTTCAGTCTTTCCACCTGCTGGGCATGAGTTTCTTCCCTCACCTTGCGGCGGTGATAGCGGATTTCTGCAGAGGGAACGAGCTGCCCGAAGTAAGAAGCCTGCAGCAGGAATAAATGGTCGGAGCCATATTTGTCAAACCAGTACTGGTCAATCACTGATTTTCTGAACAGCCCCTGGAAGGCGCTGCATGCCCCGAAATTATCAATTACTTTCAGCATCCGGTCTTTATAATCATTCATGCCGCCGGTATCCAGGTCGGGGTTCATATCGCTGTTGAGCTGCTCCTGCACATCTTTTGCAAAATAATTTGCAAGCGGGTAATACAAAGCGATACCGGGATTTTCTTCCATCCTGCTTACTGCTTCTGCAACAAATTCCCTGTGTACGATATCGTGCCCGCCCAGCCACATGAAATATTTACCCTGCCCTTTGTTTTTCAGGAATTCAAAATTTTCATGCACTCCCATATTTTTTTTATGCCCGAAGGCGGTTATCCTGTTGTCAGATTCACGGTATTGCTGAATAATCATCCACGAATTATCTGTTGATGCATTATCGCCAATGATAATTTCGAGGTTTGTGTAGGTTTGGTGCAGCGCCGAACGGATGGCTTCTTCAAGAAAGCGTTCTTCGTTATAAACAGGGATGGCTATGGTGACAAGCGGCTGCATCCTTTTTACTTATTCATAAACTGCCGGAAGAAATTCCTTTTCCTTTTTATGCAATAAAAGTTTTGGGCTGTAATCATACACAATCCTGAAAAGATCATGTTCAATCAGCGATTTGTTTTTTACCGCCAACAAATTAAAACCATGTGGCGGGCCTTCGGTAAATGTTCTTTCCACGGGCACCAGTTCCACTTTCATTCCGGCCGTATTCATGTTATTATGAAAATCACGGATGGAAAAAACATGATAGCCGAGGTCTTTCATAAATTTTACCGAATCGGAATTCTGAAGCGAGTCACTCCAGTCATTATGCAGGCTGTGGTTTTCGAAAATGACAACCGGTGAATTCTTTTGGAACATTTCAACTGCCCCCTGCAATACTTTCATTTCTCCGCCTTCTACATCAATCATCAGTAAATCCAGCGAATCTATATTGGCAGCAATCATATAATCATCCAATGTAACAGTTTCAATATAACCCGATGAACCTGCAGAAGCAGGTACCGTGCTTGCCAGTGCATCTTCGCCTTCAAACCGGAGTTTTTCACCCGACTTCGACCACAAAGCCATCTTATTAATCCTGATATTTGAAATATTATTGAGCCGTGCATTCTCTTCGATTAATGAACAATTGGTTTCATTGGGTTCAAAAGCATGGCAGATCCCTTTGTCTCTCATAATCTCTGCAATCAGGATGGCGTGATCGCCGAAATAAGCGCCGCCGACAATTATGTGGCGGGCAGATGCCGAAAAATGCTGTAACACTTTTGTCGTTTGAGGTTCCCACACATGATCCGGCTCCTGTGGTGTGGAGAGTAAAAATTCACGGGCAATTTTGGAGTTATAAATAAATTTCATCTTCAACCCGTTTGACAGCTTTTTAATAAACGTTCTGCCTTTAAACACTTCATCAGCTAACAGGCCGGTAAATGTATCGCGGATATTATTTTCCGGGTAACTCATAGCCGCTTCCAATTCAAGCAGGGCTCTGATGAATTCACCGGTAAGCGCCGGGTTATCGTCCAAAGTCTTTTTTATTTTTTCTGCATCCATCCGTTTACTTTATTCTTTTCAAAAATCCGCCGCCAAACGCTTCAGTGATGAGCAGTTTATCGGTAATGGATTCATCTTTTACAAAATCATTGTTTTCGGACAGGAAATCCTGCATGGCCGTGTAGGGATTATTGCCCACATCCCAGGGACGATTGTGAGTATAATACCCGGCCGGGAAAAATTCAATCAGCGTATCGGGTAGTATAATATAAGAATTAACGGAAACCAGTTTGGAGTACAGGCGCAATTCATCCAGCACATGCTGATGAGTGTGATTGGAATCGAGACAAACCATTACATTTTTAAATCCGGCGGCATAATCGCTTATCTGCCTGAAAATACCGGCGTCAACCGATGAGCCTTCCAGCATGGTGATGCGTTTCATCATCGGGTGCTTTTCAATTTCTTCCCGGTTATGTTTGCGGATATCAATATCCACAGCTATCACCTTGCCGCCATTTCCCAGCAGCTCAAGCATGGATGCAGAAAAAATAATTGAGCCGCCGTGGGCAATTCCCGTTTCAATTACCAGGTCGGGTTTCACCTGCCAGATCACTTCCTGAAGTGCTATAATATCCTGCGGGAATTTGATGATGGGGCGACCCATCCACCTGAAGTTATAAATGTATTTGTACCTGTCGGCATGCAGCATCCAGTCCAGCGATTTCTTTTTTAATTCCTGGTCCTGTTTCATCAGCATCGTATCCTGTACTCTTTCTTCTTTAAACTGCTCTATGGGGTTCATGAATTGTTTTTTCAAGGTGATCAAATAATTGATTTATTTCCGATTCAAGATTGTATGCCGTGTCCGGAGCGTAGCCCAGCCGCCGGAGTTTGCTGATGTCAGCATGAAAAATATTTTCTGCCGGAGGCTCATGACCCTTTACCTGCAGGCCGGCTTTTTTACCATATCTTTTTTCAAAACAGTTTTTAACCAGCGCTGCCACCTGCAGGATGCTGCAGTTTTTTTCAGAGGCAAGATTATAAACATTATATCCTTGTACCTCGCTTCGCAGAATGGCTTCTACACCTGTGCTCACTTCGTGCAAGCTGATAAAATTCCGGGTTTGCCTGCCGGAAGACAGCAGGGTGATTTGCCCTGTTTGAAAAACTTCTTTGCAAAAACAGGCCGGCACCAGTGTCCAGCGGTTGATGTGCGGATTCATCAGCCGGCCATACACGTTGGAAGGCCTGACTACAATACCGTTAATCTTTTTTTCCCGTGCATACATTTCAACATACAGTTCGCCGAAAACATGATTCAGCCCGTAATCATTCTGGCAGCGGAGCGGAGTGTTTTCATCAATCGTGCCGCTGAGTTCGGTGCCGTAAACCTGGAAGGTGGAAAAAAAAATCACGCGGGCAATATTGCGCAGCACGCAGAATTCGAGCAGGTTTTTAGTGCCTGCAGCTGAAAGCAAAATCGCTTCCTCATTTTTTTGGGATACAATATCGTTGGCGGTTGCTGTATGCACTACTGCATCTGCATTGTATATTTCAATTCTATCAAAAGCCGATGGATTCAGCACATCCAGCCCGACAGCAGTAAAGTGGTCGTCAGAATATGCGTTGATTTTATTTATATCACGTGAAGCGGCAATTACCCGGTAACCCCGTTGCAGCAGGTGATCGCAAAGATAAGAGCCGATAAAACCGGAGGCACCTGTAACCAGCACCGTCATGCTTCAATCCCTTTAAAGTTTTGTGTATCCAGTAAGGCAATCTGCCGGTCTCTCTCCGAAATTTTGTTGAGCGGCAAGGGCCATTCAATGCCAATCAATGGGTCATTATACCGCACTCCCCTTTCCGCATCTTTCTTATATGTGGATGAAACCATGTAAATGATTTCCGCCTCTTCAGTGAGCGTCTGAAACCCGTGGGCAAATCCTTTCGGAATATACAGCATGGTTTTGTTTTCGGCGCTCAGCTCGGTGCCAAACCATTTCAGAAAAGTGGGCGAGCCCTGCCGGATGTCAATAATGACATCAAAAATTTTTCCGGCCACACATTTCACCAGCTTTACTTCGGCATGCGGCGGTTGCTGGAAATGCATACCGCGGATGCTTCCTTTGCCATTGGTTCCGGAATGATTGCACTGCACAAAGTCTGTCGTCAGCCCCAGTTCCCTGAACTCATTGCTGCAGTACCAGCGGCTGAAAAAACCCCGGTGGTCTTCAAACAAATCCGGCACGATAAGGTAAGAGTCTTTTAAAATAGTTTCAGTAAACCGCATCCGTTGGTGGCTGATGATTCATAGAAATAATTACCGGGCCTGAAGAAGCACTCAGCCAGCCGGCTGAAAGTTGACCACAGCCTCGTATTGCCCGATATGCTGAAAAATAATTTCCCTGTTGCCGGAAGCCAGTGCCTTGTATTCTTCTGTTACCCATGCCATAGTTTTTTTTATATCCAGCTTCGGCTCCCAGTGCAAAATTTCTTTTGCTTTGCTTATGTCCAGTTGCAGCAGGCCGGCTTCATGCGGTTGACCGTCCTCTTTTGAAATTCTGAATTCGCCGCTGCCCCAGCCATGAATAAAAATTTTTACAAGCTCTTCCACTGTCATTATCTCATCATTGCGTGGACCGAAATTCCATGCGCCTGCCAATAACAAAGGTTGCTGCTGCAGCAAGACAGCCAATAATAAATATCCGCTAAGCGGCTCCAGCACATGCTGCCATGGCCTGACGGCCGATGGATTACGAACCAAAACCGGGGTGTTTGCCTGCAAAGCCCGGACGATATCGGGAATAATTCTGTCTTTTGAATAATCGCCGCCGCCGATTACATTGCCTGCCCGTGCAGTGGCGATAGCTTTTTTGTGCCGGTCAAAATCTTTGGGATGAAAAAAGCTGCTGCGATAGCTGCTCACAACAATTTCTGCCGCCGCTTTGCTGGCACTGTAGGGATCATAGCCGCCAAGTTTATCATCCTCCCTGTAAGCATAATCTTCTTCCCTGTTTTCATACACTTTATCGGTTGTAATAATTACAACAGAGCAGAGTTTCGGCAGGGCCTTCAGCGCTTCCAGCAAATGAGCCGTGCCATTTACGTTTACTTCAAATGTGTAAAGCGGCATTTCATAAGAAGGGCGCACCAGTGGCTGTGCGGCGAGGTGAAAAATAAAATCGGGCTGAAAAGAAATGATTTCTTCCTGCAATTTCTCTTTATTCCTGATGTCAGCAATCACGGATGTACATAAACTGTCACCGTTGAGAAAAGGATAAAGTGAGTTTTCCGGCTCAGGAGCCAGTGCATATCCTTTTACTATTGCCCCCAGGCGGTGCAGCCAGGCAAGCATCCACGATCCCTTGAAACCGGTATGACCGGTTACAAATACTTTTTTTTCCCGGAAAGAATTTTCAAAATCCACTTTGTAATTTTTCATTTCCAGATTTTCCACTTTGCCTGGTTATGATGCCATAGGTTTTCAAGTTCTATTTTATCACGCAGGGCATCCATACATTTCCAGAAACCGTGATGCAGGTAGGCGGCCAGCTGCCCGCCGGCAGTAATTTTTTCCAGCGGCTCATCTTCCCACATCACTTCGGTCATATCATCTTCCAGGTAATCAAATACTTTTTTATTCAGTACAAAAAAACCGGCGTTAATCCATTTACTTTCATCCTTAGTTTTTTCCTTGAAAGCAATCACTTGTTTTTTATCATCCACTTGCATGCCGCCGAATTTTGACGACATGGAAACTGCCGTAACGGTTGCTACTTTCCCATGTGCCTTATGAAATTTCAGCAAGGCATCCAGGTCTATATCAGCCACCCCATCGCCGTAGGTGAGCATGAAATCATCATCGCTGATATATTTCTTCACTTTCTGCAGCCGGCCGGCTGTTTTTGTTTCCAGCCCGGTATCCACCAGCGTTACTTTAAACGCTTCGGTATTCTTATCATGAATTTCAATAGCATTGCTGCCAAGGTCAATGCTGAGGTCGCAGTTGTGCAGGAAATAATTCATGAAATATTCTTTAATGATATATCCTTTGTAGCCAAGGCAAATGATAAAATCATTAAAGCCGAAGTGGCCGTAAATTTTCATGATATGCCAGAGAATGGGTTTGCCGCCGATCTCCACCATCGGCTTGGGCTTTACATCCGTTTCTTCGGAAATGCGGGTGCCCAGCCCGCCGGCGAATATGACTACTTTCATTGTATGAGGTTGCTTTGCCAGGTAAGTTTGGGACGAACCACACCGGGATAATCGTGTTTGAAATCCGTATCCCGTGTATTCACATTTTCAATCACATCAAAATTTATAGCTTCTTCTGCTGTAAAGTGAACCTTGAAGGGTGAAAAGGTGGTAACAACAAGGTTCACATAGTACGATTCCTTATTAAGCAGATGCGCCGGTATCCACACAGTCGTTTTATGCCTGCCGGTTTTTGCATGTTCGCCATTGGATGGTTCGACGGCTACAAACACACAATCGCCGCGGGTGGTATAGATATGGATATTGGGCACGGGGCGAAATCCTTCTTTCTTCACCCGGTATTCATATTCTATCCCGGCTTTTTCATCAATGCGAACAAAATCTATTGATTCCATTTTTTCATTCACCAGCCGGGCTGAAATGATTTCAGCTACTTCATCGCCGGGACGGCTGGTTATCCACTCCACTTTTGTTTTGGGCGCCAGCTCCTGTTTCAGGTAGTAATGCACGGTGCTGCCGGCATCGCCCTGGTAAATGATGCTGCCGTTTTTTAAAAGTATGCCGCGGTTGCACAGGCTCTGGATTGCCGTCATGTTATGGCTTACAAATAAAACAGTTCGTCCTTCGGTGGCGCTTACATCCTGCATTTTCCCTAAACATTTTTTCTGAAATTCGGCATCGCCTACCGCCAGCACTTCATCCACCACCAGTATTTCGGGTTCCAGGTGTGCAGCCACGGAAAAGGCGAGGCGCACATACATGCCGCTGCTGTACCTTTTAACCGGTGTATCCAAAAATTTTTCCACGCCGGAAAAATCAACTATTTCATCAAACTTTCTTTTTATTTCGGCACGGCTCATACCGAGGATGGCGCCGTTGAGAAAAATATTTTCGCGGCCGGTGAGTTCCGGGTGAAAACCGGTGCCCACTTCCAGCAAACTGGCTACACGACCGCGGATGGATACTTTTCCTGTGGTAGGCTCAGTAATGCGGCTCAAAATTTTTAGCAGTGTGCTTTTGCCGGCACCGTTTCTGCCTATGATGCCCACCCGGTCGCCCTGTTTTATTTCAAAACTTACATCTTTTAATGCCCAGAATTCTTCCTGCTCATCACCCTCTACCACCTGCTGCCCGGTAAAGAGCTGCCGTGTACGTGAATAAAAATTGTGCAGGTGCTGCATCATCTGCTCCCGGAAAGTTTTATAGCTGCCTTTTCCAAGATGGCCGATGATGTATTTTTTGCCGAGCTCCTCGGCTTTGATAATTACATGGGGCAAAAAAGAAATTTTTATATCAGGTCGGCAAAGCTTCTTTCCATTTTGCGGAAAGTGCGTACGCCGATAAGCATAAGCAATAAGGTAATTCCCAATGACAAAAACATACCCTCCATGTTCAGCGGTTGTTTATCGCCAAAAAAACACCAGCGGAAACCATCAATAACGCCGGCCATGGGGTTGATGTAAAATAACAATCCGAACTTTTCAGGAATGATCTGCCCTGCTTTTTCCGATGTGAAAGCAACGGGAGAAATATACAATCCTATTTGTACCAAAAAAGGAACTACATGTTTGAAGTCGCGGTACTTTACATTCAGCGAGGTGAGCCATAAGCCCACGCCAAAGCTGGCAAAGAATGCCATGATGATGAACAATGGAAGAAAAACCAGGTTGACAGAAGGCACAATGCCATACCATGCCAGCAGGATAAACATGAGAACAAATGATATAAGGAAATCAACCAGGCTGGTGATGACCGATGATGCCGGGATAATCATGCGTGGAAAGTAAACTTTAGAAATCAGCCTTTCGTTGCCGATAAGGCTGTTGCTTGCTTCGGCCATGCCGGTGGCAAAAAACTGCCAGGGCAATAAGCCGGCAAACACCAGTACCGAATACCTGACACCTTCCGGTGCGGGAAACTTTGCCATTTCACCAAAAACAAATGTGAAGATCATCATGGTGAGCAACGGCCTGATGACGCTCCACGCCACACCGATGATGGTTTGCTTGTAGCGGACTTTGATATCACGCCAGCTCAGGATGTAAAACAACTCCCGGTAGCGCCACAGGTCTTTCCAGTAGTTGCGTTCGCTGCGGCCGGGTTCGATATAGATTTCAAAAGGCATTCGAAAACTGTTACGCTGTTACTGACAAAAATTTTTCAGAATAAACTTTTTCTATCCCTTCCTGCAAGCTGATTTTTGCCTGCCAGCCGAGTGCAGTAAGTTTTGACACATCGAGCAGCTTGCGGGGCGTGCCGTCAGGTTTTGAAGGATTAAAAACAATCCTTCCTTTATATCCGGTGATTTCTTTTATCATTTCTGCCAGTTCTTTTATCGTTACATCTTCGCCGCGGCCGATATTAATAAATCCCGGTTCATCGTATCGCTGCATCAGGAAAAGACAGGCATCGGCCATGTCGTCGGCATGCAAAAATTCGCGGCGTGGTGTGCCGGTGCCCCACACTTCCACCTGCGGCAGCTGCTGAACTTTTGCTTCATGAAATTTGCGTAACAGGGCCGGCAGTACATGCGAGTTTTCCGGATCATAATTATCGTTAGGGCCGTACAGGTTGCTTGGCATTACCGAAATAAAATTGCATCCGTACTGGCTGCGGTAGGCATCGCACATTTTGATGCCGGCAATTTTTGCAATGGCATAGGGTTCATTGGTTGGCTCCAGCATGCCGGTCAGTAAATATTCTTCTTTCAAAGGCTGAGGCGCCAGCCGGGGATAAATGCAGGAAGAACCGAGAAACAGTAATTTCTTCACAGCGTTTTTCCACGACTGATGAATCACATTGGACTGAATCACCAGGTTGTCATACAAAAATTCTGCCCGGTAAGTATTGTTGGCATAAATGCCGCCCACTTTTGCGGCAGCCAGGAAAACATATTCGGGTTTTTCCGCGGCAAAAAAATCTTCCACTGCCGGCTGGTTTCTTAAATCAAGTTCAGCCGAAGTGCGGAAAATAAAATTTGTAAATCCTTCACGCTGCAGCCGCCTTACAAGAGCGCTGCCTACCATACCCCGATGACCGGCGATATATATTTTGCTTTCTTTATTCATCGGCCTCTCCACCCGGCCTCCTCCCCAAAAGGGAGGAGGGGTCCGGCTTTTGTAATTCTATATATCTTTTACTTGAACCGCTGAATTTTTGATCCCTGATAAGGCTATACTAAGAGGAGCTTGCGTTTATTTTGAACTTCCGATATCCGCCATTATTCATGCTGTGGCAATACATGAAAACCTGCTTCCAGCAGCGTTTTATGCTTGCGGAAAAGTTCAAGATCATAAGCCACCATTTCCTTTACCATCTCTTTCAGCGTGTAGCGGGGTTGCCAGCCCAATTTTTGTTTTGCTTTTGTAGCATCGCCAACCAGCATATCCACTTCGGCAGGCCGGAAATAGTGCGGATCCACCGCCACTATTTCCTGCCCGGGTTTAAAAGCAAACTCATTGCTGCACGATTTCACAAAGCCTTTTTCATCTTTTCCGCTTCCTTTAAATTCAATTTCCACATTCATTTCATCAAAAGTCATACGGATGAAGTCGCGGACTTTGGTGGTGATGCCGGTTGCGATTACAAAATCTTCGGGCTGTGGTTGCTGCAGCATCAGCCACATGGCTCCCACGTAATCTTTGGCATGACCCCAGTCGCGGCTGGCATCGAGGTTGCCGATATATAATTTATCGGTAATGCCAAGCGCCAGCTGTGCAGCGCCTCTTGTAATTTTCCTTGTCACAAATGTTTCGCCCCGCAGCGGGCTTTCATGGTTGAACAAAATTCCGTTGCAGGCAAACATATTGTAGGCTTCCCGGTAGTTTACCGTTATCCAGTACGCATACAGCTTGGCCACACCATAGGGCGACCGCGGGTAGAAGGGAGTTTTTTCCGTTTGCGGAATTTCCTGCACCATGCCATAGAGCTCCGAAGTGGAAGCCTGGTAAATTTTTGTTTTTTGCGACAGGCCCAGCAACCGCACTGCTTCTAAAATGCGCAGGGTGCCGATGCCATCGGCATTGGCCGTGTATTCCGGCGTATCGAAGCTTACTTTCACATGGCTCATAGCGCCGAGGTTGTAAATTTCATCGGGTTGCACTTCCTGGATGATGCGTATCAGGTTGGTGCTGTCGGTAAGGTCGCCGTAGTGAAGAATAAAATTGCGATTTGAAACATGCGGGTCCTGGTACAGGTGATCAATGCGGTCGGTATTAAAAAGCGAAGCCCTTCTTTTTATTCCGTGCACGGTATATCCTTTTTTCAGCAGCAGTTCTGAAAGATAGGCGCCGTCCTGGCCTGTAACACCGGTTATGAGTGCTGTTTTACCCATGATGTTTTATTTGCTCCAATAATTTTTTTTAGTCCCTCTTCAAGCGTAATGAGGGGTCGTTGCAGCAGGCACTGCATTTTTTCAATATCCGGCTGGCGCCGCGTCATATCGCCTTCGGCCAGTGGCGGCAGGTGAACAACTTCAGACTTTGTGCCGGTAATTTTTTTTATTGCCTGCGCCAGTTCCAGCACCGATATTTCCTGGTCGTTGCCTATGTTCACCACGTCATCAATAAATTTATTCTGCAGCAGGCAGTTTATCGTGGCTTCCAGGTTATCGTCAATATAACAGAAGGTTCTTGTTTGCTGACCGTCGCCAAAGATGGTAATTGGTTTGTTGGTCAGCGCTGCGTCGATAAATTTCGATACCACAAAATCAGGGCTTTGCTTCGGGCCGTATGTATTAAAAAAACGGAAGATGGTATACTCGAGACCAAACTCCTGGTAATAAGAACGGCAGAAAGCTTCACCAGCATTTTTTACTACGGCATAAGGCAACCGTGAATTGAGCGGTGTGGTATGTTCGTGCTGCGGCAGGTGCACGGGCTCGCCATATACTTCGGAAGAAGAGGCATAGAAAACTCTTTTCACGCCGGTGTTTTTACATAGCGTAAGCACATTGCGTATGCCCTGCAGGTCGTTCAGCACCATCACGGGATTTTCAAGTGTACGTTTTACACCTACCACAGCAGCGTAATGAAAAACGAAATCAAAACCGAATGTCTGGAAGATGGAAGCGATATCATCAAAATCATTAGCATCGGCTTTAATAAAACGGAATTTGTCCGATACCGGGAGGTTCTGCTGTCTGCCGGTAAGGAAATTGTCAACCACCACAACCTGTGCATCTGTCTTTTTAAGCAGGTAATCGGCCAGTGAGCTGCCGATGAAACCTGCGCCGCCTGTTACTAAAATTTTCATTACTTAAAAATTTCTTTCATGAATGTGCTGCCTCACACACAGGGTAACTTCAATTTTTTGAAAATACCACGCCGATATAGCCGCCGGGAATACCCCCGTTTAACTTTTTTGCTATGCTGAGCGGAACGGTGACAGCGCCCAGGGCTGCCATTTTTATTTTTTCTATTGCAGAATGATGATGAATCAGGGTTTTGATATCAAGCCAGTACTTAGCCCGCAAATACGCATCCACGAGTATTCTTGCTTCACCGGTAATCAACACCTTGTTGAGCCTGATGCTGAAAATATGCTGGATAGAACGGAAAACCTTTTCGTTCCATAAGCCCATGTGGTGGGGGGGCATGTTTAAAATTTCATATTTGTCAAACCGCCTGAACCAGGGCTCACAATTGGGAACGCCGATAATCAGTTTTCCTCCCGGTTTTAACACCCGGACAGCCGCCGAAAGAAAACTGTGCACGGCGGTAACATGCTCCAGCACCTGCATGATGCAAACCACATCATAAAATGCCGGCCTTTTGGCAGCGTGTTGTTCTATGGATTCATTAAAAGCATCCAGACCTTTTTTTCTGCACTCATCCACAGCCGTTTGGTGAAATTCAAGACCGGTAAGACGATGGGTTTTTTCTTTCAGCTTTTCCAGCAACATGCCGGAGCCGCAGCCAATTTCAAGCACCTGCTCATTGTTTTTCACCGTATCGTATGCCAACTGGTGATCGTAGCTCCACGGCCGGTAATAATCGCCGGTCAGGTGCATGCTTTCATAAAAACGGCTGTCGCCGGCTGTATTGAAAGGATAGTAAAACCGGAAACCGGTGCTGTTGCATTCTCTCACCTCAATGGTGCTGTGGCCGTTGAAGAAGCGGTTGACATCCACGTTCATTATTTTTTTATACAGGTGAATAATATCATGCGACCTGATTTCATCCACCATTTTTGTTCCGGCAGCGGGAAGCACGGGACTGGAAACTGCTTCAGCTTTTTTTACCATGAATATTTTCAGTAATCTTTTTCAGGTACTGGCCATAGCCGCTTTTATCCAGCTCTTCGGCCAGTTGCAAAAGTTTTTCCCGGTTGATGAATTTTTTCCGGTAGGCTACTTCTTCAATGCAGCCGATTTTATTGCCCTGTCTTTTTTCAATCACCCGCACAAATTCGCTGGCATCGCTGAGCGAATCGAACGTGCCGGTATCGAGCCAGGCGGTGCCGCGGTCCATGATGGCTACTTTCAATTGACCGCGGCGCAGGTATTCTTTATTGATGTCGGTGATTTCATATTCACCCCGCGGTGATGGCTTCAGCGATTTTGCAATAGCTATAACGGAGTTATCATAAAAATATAAACCGGGCACCGCATAATTTGATTTGGGCTGCTGCGGTTTTTCTTCAATGGAAACAGCCATGTTGTTTTCGTCAAATTCCACCACGCCGTAGCGGTGCGGGTCTGACACCTGGTAGGCAAACACACAACCGCCAACCACATCGGTAAGAGCGGGTAAAAGCTTGCTCAGCCCCGAACCATAAAAAATATTATCGCCAAGAATGAGGGCCACTTTATCGTTCCCGATAAAGGATTCGCCGATGACGAATGCCTGTGCCAGTCCGTTGGGTTTTTCCTGCACAGCATATTGAAAATGGCATCCCACCTGACTGCCTTCGCCAAGCAGTCTTTTAAACTGGGCATTGTCTTCAGGCGTGGTGATGATTAGGATGTCTTTAATACCGGCCAGCATCAGAATAGAAAGCGGGTAATAAATCATCGGCTTATCATACACGGGCATCAGTTGTTTACTAATAGCCCTGGTGATGGGATACAATCGTGTGCCCGAGCCGCCGGCGAGAATGATGCCTTTCATATAACCCCAAACCCCTAAAGGGGCTTTTTGATTTTTTTTATTTGATGATTAACGATTGTGATATTGCAACTCATAATACTTCTGGTACGCTCCGCTGGTTACATGTTCCAGCCATTCCTGGTTTTGCAGATACCAATCTATTGTTTCGCTTAAACCCTGCTCAAAAGTAACGGAAGGTTTCCAGCCCAGCTCGCGGTTTATTTTGGATGCGTCAATGGCATAGCGGCGGTCATGCCCGGGGCGGTCTTTTACAAATGTAATCAGTTGCTCACTGGTGCCCTTTGTATTTCCCAGCTTTTCATCCATCAGTTTGCACAGCAGTTTTATCAACTCAATATTCTGCCATTCGTTGAAGCCGCCGATATTGTAGGTATCAAAAATTTTTCCATTATGAAAAACCAGGTCAATAGCCGCTGCATGGTCCTTTACATACAGCCAGTCGCGGGTGTATCTGCCGTCGCCGTAAACGGGCAATGGTTTTTTATGAATGATGTTATTGATAAAAAGCGGAATCAGTTTTTCAGGAAACTGGTAAGGGCCGTAATTGTTGGAACAGTTGGTAATTATCACCGGCAGGCGGTAGGTTTCGCCGTAGGCCCGCACAAAATGATCGCTTGATGCTTTGGATGCCGAATACGGTGAGTTGGGAGCGTAGGCTGTCGTTTCGGTAAAAAATCCTGCATCGCCAAGAGCGCCAAATACTTCATCGGTAGATATGTGATAGAAAAGGTTGGAGGCTGGAAGTTGGGGGTTGGAGGCTGGAAGCCAAAATCTCTTTGCCGTGTTCAGCAGGTTAACGGTCCCGATAATATTGGTGTAAACAAAATCCATGGGCGACAGGATGGAACGGTCAACATGCGACTCGGCAGCAAGATGAATGACGGAATCAATTTTATATTCAGCAAATATTCTTTCCAGCCCGGGGGAGTCAAGGATATTTGCTTTTTCAAAAAAATAGTTCGGCCTGTCCTCCACATCACGCAGGTTTTCCAGGTTGCCGGCATAGGTTAGTGCATCCAGGTTTACGATACGGTAAGCCGGGTAGTTGTTTACAAACAGCCTTACCACATGACTGCCGATAAAGCCGGCGCCACCGGTAACCAGGATATTTTTTTCAAAATTCATGCTGCGAATATGAAAGAGTTTTCGGCATACCAGTGGTACGTTTTTTTTAACCCTTCTTCCGGTGAAACGGAAGGCTGATAGCCGAGCAATGTTTTTGCTTTTGTAATATCGGCAAGGCTGTGCCTGATGTCGCCAGTCCGCTCCGGTCCATGCATGGCACTAATTTCACGGCCGCTTATTTTTTTCAGTAGGCTGAACAGTTCGTTTAAGGTGGTTTGTTCACCTTTTGCAATATTATACACCTGGTTGACGGCGGCCAGATTGCTGGTAAACATAGCCAGCAGGTTGGCCTGTACTACATCATCTACAAAAGTAAAATCGCGGCTGTGCCTGCCGTCGCCGTTAATTACCGGTGAATGATTTTCAAGAAAAGCCTTGATGAATTGTGGAATCACAGCTGCATATGGGCCAGCCGGGTTTTGATGCGGCCCGTACACATTGAAATAACGAAGTCCGATAAATTCAATATTGTATAATTGGGCAAAAACTTTTGCATAAACCTCATTCATAAGCTTGGTGACGCCGTACGGCGAGATGGGTGTACCAATTTTATCTTCCACTTTCGGCAAACCCGGATGATCGCCATAAGCTGATGATGAGGCTGCATATACAACCCGCCTGATATTATTTTCCCGTGCAGCAGTAAAAACGTTCAGCGTACCGGTGGCGTTTACCTCATGTGTAGTCACCGGGTCTTTTACCGAGCGGGGCACGGAGCCGAGTGCAGCCTGGTGTGAAATAATATCCATGCCTTCGGCAGCGCCGATGCAAATGGCAAGATGGCGGATATCGCCTTCGATAAATTCAAATTTCGGATGATCTTTAAAGCGGGCAATATTGGCAAAAAAACCGGTTTCCAGGTTGTCGAGCACCTTTACTGCAGATATCCTGTCATCATGAATAAGCCATTTAACCAGGTTGGAACCAATAAATCCGGCGCCACCGGTTACCAATACCTTCATGTGTGTGAAATATAAATTGAAAGCAGGAATGATTTATCTCCGGCTGAAAATTCTTTTCAGGCCTCTGAGTGATAATAACCTGCCAGGAGTTTCCTGCCCGTCCTCAAGTTCATAGTAGCCGGTACCGTAGCCATACCCATACCCGTAACGGCCATAACCATAATACCCGTAACCAGGTTTGATTTTAACGTCATTGATGATAATCGAAATCCTTGGCAACCGGTTTTCCCTGTAAAATTCATCAATCAGGGAAATTTGTTTTTTATAAGTATAGCCTTGCCGTACGATGTATAAAGTGGAGTCGGCAAATTTTCCCAGTGTCATGGCATCGCTTACCATGCCTACCGGTGCGGTATCGAGAAGCACCACATCAAAATTTTCTGTCAGCCACTGAAATATTTCATTTACTCTTGAATCGAGCAGCAGTTCGGATGGGTTGGGCGGAATGGGTCCGCAACTGATGGCATACAGATTTTCAAAACCCGGCACTTTCACCGGCAGCTCTTCCATTTTGGCCTTGCCCACAAGATAACTGGTAAGACCATGTTTGCTGCTGAGTTTTAAGCCGGCAAAAAGTTTGGGCTTACGGATATCAAATTCAAGAATTACGGTTTTCCTTCCGGCAAGCGCCATCACACCACCCAGGTTGGTAGTGATGAATGATTTTCCTTCGGAGCTGAAAGATGAAGTAACCATGATAACCGGCCGCTCAATTTTATTGAGCACATACTGCAGGTTGGAGCGTATGATGCGGAACTGCTCTGAAACCATGGAGCGGTTGGTTTTACTTACAATCATCGAAGAGCTGCTGTAAGAGTGACCCACTTCGCCAAGGATGGAAGCGTCGGTGAGCTTTTCAATATCATAGCGGGTATTTACTTTATCATTGATGATTTCCTGGAAGAAGATAAACATAGCCGGCAGGCCGAGACCCATAATGATTGCCAGCAGCTGAATGCCCCGGCGGTTGGGTTTTATGGGCACATTGGTGGGCTGGGCCAGTTCAAGAATTTTAGAATTGGAAATGGTGGCGGCCTGCTGCATGGCGGTTTCTTCACGCTGCTCCTGCAAAAATTTGTACAAAGACAGTTTGCCATCCCTTTCCCTTTCAATTTCGAGCAGCCGTTGTTCTTTTTCCGGAATTTCTTTTTGCTTTGCCACGGCGGTCACTCCTCTTTTGTAGGCCGCATCGAAAGTGGTATTATACACTTTCACCAGGTTGTCCAGCGATTCAAGAATATTTTTCCGCAGCACTTCTATTTCTTTTGTTTTAGCCAGCACCTGCGGATTTGCCTGCGGAATCCGCTGTTCCAGCATATTTTTCCTTACCAGCTGCAGGGCATTGTAGCTGTCAATCAATTTCGACATGGTACCATCAGCCAGGGTAAGCGCAGAAGGTGTTTTTTCAAACTGATTAACGGAATCTTTCAGGTATTCATTCAGCATGCGGGCAATCTGTAACTGAAGGTTCAGATCTTCGGTTTTTTTATCCGCCTCATTCTGGGTGGCAAAATACTGGTTCAGTTGTGCTTTGGCATCGGTCAGGTCATTATCTTTTTTGAATTTGATATACCTGTTTTCAATACTGTCGAGGTCCTGTTCGATGCGTGAAAGCTGCTGGATGATGTACTCGAGACGCTGGTTGATGGTTACGTTTTTATCCTCGATGCTTGCCCGCCGGTACTGGTTCATCAGGTTATTGATAATATCGGCGCCCAGCGTGGAGTTGGTATAATCTATTTGTATATTATAAATATTGGAACCGACAATCTTTGGCGAAACCCTGATCATGGGTGCATAAGCGGCTGCCTGCACTGCCGTGGGATTCCACACCACGTTATATTCCTTACCTACCGAAATCCAGGGTACGCGGTTCAGCCTGAATACGCCGGCAGCATTTCGAAACAAGTCGCCAAACCGGAATACGTTTTTATCTTTATTTACCCGGAAGCCGCTGTCGTTTGTAAATACAATATTAAGAGTAAAGGGTCTTGATGAATCGGCAATCTCAAAAATTTCGACCCGGAAGGGGCAACTGGTATAGATATTTAATGATTTGATTTTGCCCACTGCATAATAACTTACCTGCAGCCGGGCTGTATCCACTACTCTTTCCATCAGGGGACGTGATTTCAGAATTTCGATTTCTGTCTGCACATCGCTTACACTTTTAGCCAGGAACAGGTCATCGAACTTGCCCCCGCGGTTTGATTCTTCTGCTTTGAATGTAAGTGTTCCGGTGACCCGGTAAATAGGAGTAGAATAACGCAGGTACAAATAAGCTATCAGCAGGCAGAGCGCCACAGATACTAAAAATACCGGCAAAAACCTGATATACTTAAAGAAAAGATCTTTAATTGACAGGGCGCCGAGGTCCTTATTTCCGGTATGGTTGCCTTCCATTGAAGAAAAAATTACTTACCTGAATACATTATACAGCAACGCAATGGTGTTGATGATGCTGAATGCAATGCCAAGCCGCTGGGTAAAGAGCTGTTCGTTCAGCCTGGCTTTGTTTTTATTCGGGTTTACCAGCACCACATCATTTTGCCGCAGGTAATAATAAGGTGATTCAAAAATTGAGTTATCGGTTAAATCCAGTTTGCCGTATTCCAGCTGGCCATCCACATCACGCAGCACAACAATATCATCTTTTTTGCCGAATTGGGTCAGGTCGCCGGAAAGTCCAATCGCCTCGAGAATAGTGAGTCTTTCTGATGGTGATGATAATGTGCCGGGTTTTGCCACTTCGCCAAGCAGTGTGATGTGAAAATTCAGCAACCGGACAATAACGACCGGGTTGGTAAGAAAAGTATCGAGCCTGGTTTTTATTACATCTGCCAGCTGGGGTTTGGTAAGCCCTGCAGCCCGGATGGTGCCCACCCGGGGGTATTGAATATTTCCTTCATTATCTACCAAAAAACCCTGCACCCCACCCGAAGTGCTGCCCCCGAAATTGGCCAGGTTATACATGGCATCCGTTTTACCCTCATCGGTTGCATCGCTGTAAACCTGTACGGAAAGAAGATCATTTTTCTGAATTAACGGTTCAGTAAATGGTACTACGTTTCTTTTGCTGGTATCCGAATAATTTTCAATATACGTAAGATCTCTTTGCGGTGTGCAGGAAAAAAAGAATGCGGGAACGATAACCACTAAAAGGAGGAGATGCGGTATTTTCATGCAGGCAGTATTGGCTTTAAAGGAAATGGCTTTTACAAAAATACGGCTTGTTTTCATCTTGTCTTTACCGATGCCAGTTTTGTTTTTTCTACTGATGCCACCAGCACATAACCCAAACTGTCTATAGCCACTTTGGCCGTCCGGTATTTTACTTCAAGTACTTTTCCTTCCTGGTCCATCAGCGGGCCTACCAAAATTTTCACCCGCTGGTTCACTTTCACTTCCATTGGTTTCACTTCTACATTTTCATACTCATCGAGGAAACGCTTGATGGCATTGATTTCTTTTTCTTTTATCACGGCAGGTTTCCCGTTCCAGTAAACAAAGTTGATAATTCCCGGTGTCATTCGCACCCCGGTGCGGTTTTCATCGTTTACTTTTACAAAAACATACGATTTAAAGAGCGGTTCTTCCACCACTTTTATCCGGTCGCTCCATTTGCGGCGCACTTTATTCAGCGGACAATATCTTTCCACGCCTTTTTCAGCAAGCAGCTGACTGACTTTTTTTTCCCATCGCGGCCGGGTGTATACGGCCAGCCATTTTCTTGTGCCCACAGAACTATTTTTTTTGATGGCTTCGCCATCTCAGTCACATCAAAAAGTTTTCATATGACTGGCTTTCAGGAATTGAAATTCTGACTGCCGTAAAGGGAGTTTTACGGTTCGGTTGCAAATATAGGGGGAAATGTGACTGAGGGCATAGTAAAATGTCCGGATTATGAATGAATTACTCACACGGGTTAATAACTATGCCCGGCAACTTTGTATTTGAACCCGTAGTTTAATGCCTTTCGGGCTGTAAGGGTTTATCTTTAATCCAAAACTAACTGCTATTGAGTCAAAGGTTTTATTCTCTGGATGTGTTTCGCGGCGCCACGGTATGCCTGATGATACTGGTAAACAATCCCGGCACTTGGTCGCATATTTATGATCCGCTGGAACATGCACCCTGGCATGGACTTACTCCAACCGACCTGGTATTTCCTTTTTTTCTTTTTGCGGTGGGCAATGCCTTGTCGTTTGTAATGCCGCGGATGGAAGCCGGAGGCGATGCTGTGTTTTGGAAAAAAATTTTGAAAAGAAGCCTGCTGATTTTTGCAATTGGCTTATTTCTCACCTGGTGGCCATTTGTAAAATGGACCGATGCAGGCCTGGCATTCAAACCCTGGTCTTACATTGATGAAAAAGGAAATCTGCAAGGAGTGAGGATTTTGGGTGTACTTGCACGCATTGCACTCTGTTATTTTTTTGCTTCGGTGATTATTTATTATCTGAAAGCAAGAGGAGCATTTCTCACCGGCATTCTGCTGTTGCTTGCATACTGGGTTCTTTGTTTTACGCTGGGTGAAAAAAACGACCCGTACAGCATGAGCGGCTGGTTTGGCAATAAAGTGGACAAAGCCGTGCTGGGGCTTGCGCACATGTACAAAGGTGAAGGCATTCCTTTCGATCCCGAAGGAATTATGAGTACGATGCCGGCTATTGTGAATGTACTGTTCGGATATCTTGTTGGTGATTACATTCAAAAAAAAGGCAAAAGCTTTGAGATGCTGAGCGGCTTGTTTGTGGCCGGCGTGGCCCTGCTGGTTACCGGTTTCTGCTGGGACATGGTATTTCCGATCAATAAAAAAATTTGGACAAGCTCCTATACGGTGTACACTTCGGGCCTTGCCACTATCACCATTGCGACGATGATTTACCTTATTGAAATTAAAAATGCAAAAGGCTGGCTGAGTGTGTTTTTCAATGTATTTGGAAAAAACGCCCTTTTTGTTTTTGCCCTCAGCGCTTTTCTGCCGAAAGGTTTTGCGCTGATAAGATTTGAAGATGGTGTGAACCCCTGGAACTGGCTGTATAAAAAAGTATTCATTCACACAGCCGGCGCACCGGAAAACGGCTCACTGCTTTACGCAATCTGCATAATCACTTTCATGTGGTTTATCTGCTGGTGGATGGACAGGAAGAAGATTTATGTGAAAGTGTGATGGAGAGTTGTGAATGGTCAATGGTGAATATGGATTGACGGATTATTGAACATTCACCCCCCCCCCAAAGCAATGGGGGACTACTGACAATTTAATTCACCACTTCACTTCGCCGATTTCAACTTCACCATATTGGTTGTCCATAATTATAATTTCCGATTTAATAGATTGCCCCGGGCGGCCAAAGTTTTTAAACGTTACCATCCTTACCACGGAGGGTATGGAGTTAGTATATCCATAATAATGAAGCGTCACCTTATATTTTCCTGTTTCAGCCGTATTAACCTGGTACTCTGCCGGGTTATAGTAATTATAGTATGAATTAAAACGATAATCTTTGGTTACGTAGCCGCTGGCTGATTTATTTCCTTTATCCGTATCGGTTCTTTTTCCACCCGGCTCGGTTATAATCATCTTATTGAAATCATTTTTATTGCCATCCACCACAATACGCAGGCCACAATCGAGTGGTTTGATTAGGGCGGCTGGTATTGCCGACAGATCAAGCCCATCCCGGTGAATAGCAATGATACTATTCATTTCATTCAGCATTATCGACTTCATGGTTAGTAATGAACTTTCCTGCTGTTCCCAATCTTTTCTTATAGCCGCATATAAAATATCAAGAGCCTGCTGGTACTGCCCCTGCTGGTACAAAGCCCATGCAAGGTCCCGGTGGTGATAAATATTTTGAGGAAATTCATCCGCCAGGTTTTTGAATACTGCTGCAGCTTTGTCAAACTGATTCCAGTATTGATAAATATATCCAATCGCGGTTATTACGTCTTTATTCCCCGCTGAAACTTCAGCTGCATTCAGTAAAATGTATTCAGCTTCCTTTTTCAAACCTGATTCAAACAAATGAATAGCCATATCAAAATAAAATCCTGCTGTTTTGCCATGAATCGCTCTTAACTCATGGTACTTCTCCAATTTGCCGGCCTGATGCGTTTCTTTTAACTCCTGCAGGTAATCCACATCCTTCATGTCTTTGAGACGATACGATTTAAAAACATAATTATTGCCGGAGTAGTATTTTGGTTTTTTGGTTTGTATAAATATTACACCGTTGGCGCCGCGGCTGCCATAGAGTGTACTTGCCGCTAACCCTTTCATCACACTTATACTTTCAATATCCTGCACATTCAGGACATTGTTTATTTCACCTTCCACCGGCATTCCATCCAAAACATACAGCGGTGAATTATTACGGAGGGATGACACGCCGCGGATGGTTATTGATGACACTGACCCGGGCATGCTGTTTTTCCTGACATCCAAACCGGCCACGCGGCCTGCCAGGGCTTCTTCCACTGTCAAAAATCCCGGGCTAATTTCATTGGATTGAACTGTCTGAACCGCATAACCAAGCATCTTTTTTTCTCTGCGTATTCCATAAGCAGTAACAACAACTTCCGACAAACTATTTGATAAATTTCCTTCGGCATTAACTCCTGCTGCTTTTCCTGCGAGGGACTGCACAACACCTGCTGGTTTATTATCACTTGTACTTACATCATTGTAAATTTCCGATTCAACAAATGAAGCAGCATCAAAGTAAATCTTTTGAGCAGCGCTCCCCCACTTTTCAATTCTTGTATTATAAACGTCGGCTACTTTCTGAAGTATTTCAAGCGTTGATTGTCTGCCAATCTGCTCCCTCTTTGTTCTTGTATCTTTTTTCACAAATCCTTTTTCCCTGCATTCTTTTTCCAGTTCCGTTGGCGGCTCAATATTGTATTTGATATAATCTTCCACTCTTTCCAAAACAATAAAGGCTGTGTTTGGCGTAACAACCTTTTCTTTTATACCAAAATCCAGTATTTCATTCCAGTTGTAGGTTCTTATTTGTTTTTCAAATGCTGACAACATCGAAATCCGGTCAAGTGCAGAACCGGCGCATTCAACTTCTGAATTCACTACCAGTTTTTCAACTGCAGTTATTTTATTGTTGTTGCCATAATGAAAATAAAGTGTATCAGTGCCCGGCTGCAAAGTGCCGCTAATAAAAACTGTATTACCGATTGCAAGCGGCAGCATTTGATTATAAATAAGCTTTCCGCTTGCTGATGTTATATTAAGCAACCAGTTTTCAGCAATGGTTCCGCCTGTTATGCCAGTGGAAAATCCAGTACCTGAAATATCAATCACTTTACCTCCGCTGCTGCCTGTGATTGATTGAAGTATGGCAGTATTGGCATCGGCGGATGATTTGATACAATAAACCGGTGCATTGCCACTGACCGGATATTTTTTTCCAAAGCTGTTATGGCCATCAGTAAAAATCAAAAACATATCTGCTTCCCGGTTTGCCATATCCATATTGCCAAGCTGCGTGGCGCCATCATAATTTATCCGCTCAATGTACTGAACCCAGCGGCTGTTAAAATTGTTCCCGGTATAAAAAACGGCCGTATCAAGCAGCCGGTGATTGAACGGAGTAATTGTGAGTTGAGCAATCCGGTGATAGGAAATAAATTGACGCAGAAAACTGATTTCCCGGTTGATGTTTCTCTTTTCCCCGGAAGCCGACGCATCCCAGTAAACAACAAGTCGCCGGGGATGCAGGGAAAAGGATTTCTCCACACCGGGCTTATGCCGAAGCGCAAAATGAATTTGTCCACCAGCCTGCCTGGTACAATAAAATGTTGATGCAGTAACAGGGATGGCAAATGAAACCGGCTGATTCAAAACAATATTTTCCTGTACCTGCTTTAGTTCATATTGCCCTGCTTTTTCTGCAAAAAGCCGATGAGAAATCAATCCGTCTCTTGCCACCGGTTTTGAGTCGCCCGTATTTGCAAGAATATTCAGTACAAACAGCTTTGTTGTGTCCCTTACATTCCATGGCATCCGGTAAACAAAAAATCCTTTTTCTTCTTTCAGCAATTGCTGAATTGTCATCGTCACTTTTCTGCTGCCACCGGCAGGCACAGGGAAAATGCGAAGGCTGTAATGACCGGGCCAATCCATGGTAAGCAGAGCAGGATCAATTCTTTTTCCCACAATTGTATTGTAGGCATTGGTTGCTTTCCATTTTTCTTCAATGGAACCATCCCTGTATGTGCCAGACAAATCAAGCTGAAAAGCCGTAATCACCTGGCCGGGATTCAACTCAAAACGATAAAGCCCTTCTATCACTTCCTTATTGGGATTATAAAATTCCAGTTCAATAAAAGTAGTGGCGGTAAACATATCTGCTTTTACATCCGTGGAGCATCTTACCAACACCATGGGTTTATCCCAGGGGCGGTTTTGAGCAACAGACTTAAAACTGATTACAATAATTAATGCTGCAAGAAGATATACTTTCCGCATAAGCTGAGGTTTAATTAACAGATGCGGAAATTTTTCTGATTGCATAAAAAAACTCCCATTACTTTTTGTAGTGGGAGTACTCTTAAATACACAAATGGAATTTGATTAAACGGTTATTGCCCTGTCATTGGTAAATGTTTTAACCCCTGAAAATTCAACTTATACAGCATTATTCACCTTCCACCTCATTGCCACTCTTCTTCCTCCAGCTCTTATGCGGCGCCCCGTCCATCTTCACAATCTTTGGTATGAATTTGCCCACAATATCCACCAGCGCTTTTTGCGACTGCATCACCGCTTCGATGTCTTTGTAGGCAAAAGGGGATTCATCCTTTCCGCCACCAAGAAGTTTTACACCGTGCCGCTCCACTTCTTCGTTAAATTCTTTATCACTCACCGATTGCATGGCGCGGCTTCGGCTCATTTTGCGGCCGGCGCCATGAGCTGCCGAATTCAGCGAAGCAGATTCACCTTTGCCTTTTACAATAAAACCCGGAGCGGTCATAGAGCCGGGAATGATGCCAAGCACATTTTTCCCGGCCGGTGTGGCCCCCTTGCGGTGAACAATCACATTTTTCTTCTCTCCTTCTCCAAGGTGCAGGGTTTCTTTCCAGGCAAAGTTGTGATGATTTTCCACCATCTTCAGCGGCCGCCGGCCAAGCTGCATTGCAATTTTATCATGAATCACATGATGGCAGGCCGAAGCATAATCGCCTGCAAGGTTCATGGCCTTCCAGTATTCCATTCCTTCCTCTTCATCTAGACTCAGCCATGCAAGATTCTTTGCTTCCTGCGGCAAGCGTCTTTTGCTGATGGCAAGTTTGGTGTAGTGATTGGCAATGTTTGCTCCCAATGCTCTTGAACCCGAGTGTGATAATAAACCAACATAACTCCCGGCCTCAAGACCCAGCGCTTCATCTTTTTCGGTAATTTCCACTATGCCGAATTCTACAAAATGATTTCCCGAACCGGAAGTGCCAAGTTGTTTCCATGCCCGGCCCTGCAAACCTTTCAGCAAGGGCATTTCATCAAACAAAGGATTTTCCATCACTGCGTGGTCAGCAGCCATTTGAAACTGTGCGCCGGCGCCGAACAGGGTTGCTTCCAGCAGTTCACGGGTGAAATAATTTTCTTTTTGACTCAACTCTTTCGGGTTAATGTCAAATACACTCAGGCACATGCGGCAGCCAATGTCAACCCCAACGCCATAAGGAATGACGGCATTCTCTGTAGCAAGTACGCCACCAATAGGCAGGCCATAGCCGCTGTGCGCATCGGGCATTAAAGCCCCCGCCACACTGATGGGAAGTTTGGCCGCCTGGTACATCTGGTGCAGCGCTCCTTCTTCAATATGTTCTTGTCCGAAAATATTGAAAGGGATACCTGAGGCATTCAATGAAATATTCAGCCCTTCGGTTTCCGGTTTTGGCAAAAGCTGTTTTGCAATCAAACCTAATACTGCATCGCCTGCATAATCCTGTGGTGACTGCAATACTTCTCTCAGTATTTCAAATGCCTGTTCCTTGCTGTGCCATTTGAAATTTTTTTCCATCACATTCATGGCAATGCTGATAACCGGCCCCTGCGGATAGCCCAGGGAGCGGAGCTCTTTGCCGGTGATTCGGAGTTTGGCCATAGTTTGATTATTTAATTTAAGATTTTTTCAGGAAAAGCGTCCCCGCCGCAACTGATGCCGAATTTTTCCGGCACAGGCGGGGAACGCCAGCCCGGCTGAATCTTTCAGGCGGGTTTACTCCTCCTTTCTGCACATGTTGTTTTATCAATCATATTTTACGTCAACGTGTGGCTGCGTGCAAAACCGATTACGTTATTGTCATTGACATTTTCAGCCAAACGGAATTGTGCCAGCTCTTTGATTACTTCCTGTGCCCAGTCATATTTTTTTATTGTGTACAGCACATGGCAGAAATTATTTCCCGCTTCAATCATGCGGGCATTTTTCAAAACAAAAACGGTGTTGTTGAAAAAAACCTGCTGCTTTTCATGATCGAAGTAGTTGTGCTGGTAAACACCGGCAACTTTGTCACGCAACGTATTTTGGACAAATTCAAAAACTTTGGACGTATCCAGTTCGCCGATAAAGCTCACACACGGCACTTTATCAAACAGCAGGGTGTAAAAAACTTTCACATCAATATAATGCCCCGTGAACAAAGTGCTTACCCGTGCAATTTTGGGTTTGAAAAAATTGAATAACATTTCTCCTGTTTTGAGTTTGAAAAAATAAAAAAACCCGGCCATCTGCACGACCGGGTTCTGTTATTCCAGCATGAAAGACTCATGTAGGGATACCATACGGTCGTGCCAGCTTATTATCACTCTCATTACCTGCGCACATAATATTGCTCTGCCCTTTCGCTGCCTGATAGCAGCAGGGTAATGAAAGCGTTTTGTTTATTGCAATAAATCGTGTATGTCTTATTTGTTTCAGCACTTTAAAGTATTTCGTTTGAATGATAAATTTTTTTTGTCCTGGTTACACCATTCAGAATACTATTTCCCGGTCCAAAAAAAACCCCGGCGATGCTGCCGGGGACTGTGTTATATCGAATTCGTTTTACACTTATTCCTCAGCATAACATGCCCCGTATACGGCACAACCTTCATTCCGGCTAAACCATCTGTTTGTTACGATATGTAGTTGCTTTCGCAGCGTTTAAAAATTTTAAGGACGCAAAGTTTGAAATATTTTTTTGATGTGGCAAAATTTTGGAATGAGAATATTTAAATGTTTTTTAGAAAAGTTTTATCTGCCCTCCCGGCACCCTGAACTTACTCCTATCCAAACTCCACTCCTCCGCATTCATCCCATACAGCTTGCCATATTTTTTATACTGCTGTGCCACCATCTGGGCAATAGGGCCTTCGCCACGCATGCGTACCCCCCAGCGGCTGTCGTTTACCCTGCCGTCATGGCTGTGCTCTATCAGGTGCCATACTTTATCGGCCCGTTCGGGAAAATTTTTATACAGCCAGTCGTGAAATAAAAACTTGATGGCGCCATTCAGCCGGATAAATGTGTAAGCAGTGAAAGCAGCGCCGTTATCCCTTGCCGCTTTCATGATGCGCTGCATTTCGTGTTCATTCAGTCCCGGTATCATCGGCCCCATCATGATGCCCATGCGTACCCCGGCGCTGCTGAGTTCATTTATTACTTTCAGCTTTTGTTTAGCCGTGGTGGTTCTCGGCTCCATCACCCGGCGCAAATCTTCATTGAAAGAAGTGATGGAAACCATCGCTGATACTATTTTCTTTTTACCCATTTCCTGCAGTACATCTTTATCTTTTAGTATCCATGAATTTTTTGTAAGAATGCCCACCGGCTGGTTGAATTCATTGCAAACCTCCAGCAGTTTTCTAGTCAGCCGGTATTGCTGCTCAGCAGGCTGATAACAATCGGTGTTGCCGCTGAGCATGATGGGTGTGGCATCCCATTTCGGATGCACCAGGAATTTACGCAGCAGCTGCGGCGCATTTATTTTCACAATAATCTTTCTTTCAAAATCCAGCCCGGCGCTGTAGCCCCAGTACTCATGTACATTGCGGGCATAGCAGTAAATGCAACCGTGCTCACATCCGGCATACGGATTCATGCTGTAGCTCATTCCCACATCGGGACTCTCTACTTTGTTAACTATCGTTTTGCTTTCCTGCTCGATGTACTGCGTGGTCACGTTCGCTTCTTTCCAATCATCAACAGCTTCAATATGCTCTTTGGTAATTTCATCTTTCAGAAAGCGGTTCTTTGTATTGAACTGAGCCCCGCGGCCCTGCAGGTATTGTACTGAATCATTTGGAGGCTTCACCATTACCCTGTAATGATCCTGCTGAAGTTTCTCTGTCATAAAATATTTTTTGGTTTTCGTTTGAAAAAATGGCAAAGGAGAATAAGATCTGTTCCCGTCTATCTGTTTCACAACATCATCCACTTATTCTCCTTAGAATTTTAAAAAAGCAGCTCTCCCTGTTTTGTTGTTACCGGCATGTTCTGAAATTCAAACCGCTCCCGTATCTGCCAGATTCTTTCCCCTGCCGGTCTTTTCAGCAACAACATGGCATCTGCAATAAATTTCCCGCTGAAATGCTTGTTGCTGTATTCCAGCCATCCTTTTTCATATTGCCATGGCAGCAGCTTTCGGGCAATGGTAATATGCGGCTCAAGGATAAAATGCGGTTTGTTATCTTCATTCAGCTTCATCAGCCGCTGGGTTTCATGTCTTATTTCCTTCACCAGCTTTTGAATGGGAATTTTCGACGTGGCAGCTATATAAATTGTATGCGAAGGGAAGCTGCCAAAGTTTTTCAGCTCCACTTTGATGGGATGCTGACCCATGGCAATCACTTTCAGCCGGCCGGTGATTCGCTCTTCCATCAGTTCGTATTGCAGAAAATTCACCAGGGCCAGCCAGGGCTTGCCGCCCGCTGCGGATGTGGCCTTGTATTTTTCAGCAAACTCCTTTTTCACTTTAATAATCCGGTGGCGCAGTTCTTCATGCGGGCTCAGTACCAGCAGGTACTCGTACACCCGGTAACCGGGAATGGTGCTTGTCGTTACAGATTGCAGTTGCATAATGCCTCCTCTTTCACCCCGGTTTCTGTCTTTCAAAAAAAACGGAGGTAATTTTTATATACAAATATATTTAGTATAAATTTACTAAAATATTTAGCTGTTTCAAAATTTTTTCTACCTTTAGTCAGAAAAATTTTTTTCAGTTATGGATGGGGAAGAATTCTTCGGGGCTGCTTACCGGGGCAGCAAGCAGTTTACACAGCAGCAGGTGCGTACCGCCAACGCCACCGGCTTTGGCGCTGCGGCCGACGATTATGCCGAACGGGGCATTGACCTGAACGAGCAGCTGATACGCAACAAACCGGCCACTTATTTTTTTAAAATGAAAGGCGATGCCATGCAGGATGCGGGCATCTTCGATGGCGATGTGCTCATTGTGGACCGTTCATTAAAACTGGCCAACGGAAAAATCATTGTGGCGGTGCTCAACGGTGAACTGCTGGTGCGGCGGTTTCATAAAAATTTTTCCTCGGCATTTCTGATTCCGGAAAACCCGCGGTACAAAACCATCAACCTGGCCGAGTTCAGCGATTTTAAAATCTGGGGTGTGGTCACCTACTCCATTCACCCGGTGGCGGGATAAAATTTTTAATCAGTCAGAAAAATGAGGAACAGGAATTCGCAAGCGGAAAAAACTCAACTCCTCTCTTCCCCGGTGCGGGGAAGTATGAAAGCCATTGTTGACTGCAACAGTTTTTATTGTTCCTGCGAAAGATTGTTTATGCCTTCACTCCGGAACAAACCCGTTGTGGTGCTCAGCAACAACGACGGCTGTATCATTTCCCGCACCGATGAAGCAAAACAGCTCGGCGTAGGCATGGCGGCGCCCTATTACCAGCACCGCGACATCATTGAAAAAAACAACGTGGCCGTGTTTTCCAGCAACTACAATTTATATGGCGACCTCAGCATGCGGGTGATGGATACGCTCCGCTGTCTCGTGGGCGAATACCGGGTGGAAGTGTATTCCGTGGATGAAGCCTTTCTTGATGTAAGCATGATACCGCCGGAAAAATTATACCCAGCGGCAAAGCAAATAAAAGAAACCACCGAGCAGTGGACCGGCATCAAAGTTTCCATCGGCGTGGCGCCGAGCAAAGTGCTTTCGAAAGTGGCCAACAGGCTTTCCAAAAAAGACAAGCAGGGCACACAAGGCGTGCTGGTGCTCGACACCGATGAAAAAATAAAAGAAGCATTGGAGAAAACCAGTATTGATGATATCTGGGGCGTGGGCCGCCAGTATGCAGTCAAGCTGCACAATCTTGGTATTGACAATGGCTGGCAACTGCGCCAGCTGCCCGAAGAATGGGCCCGCAGGCATCTTGGCGGTGTGGTGGGGGTGCGGCTGATAAAAGAACTCAACGGCATAGCCTGCATACCCATGAAAGATCCGCTGGAAGTAAAAAAGATGATTGCCACTACCCGCATGTTCGGCAAGCCGGTGTTTGAGCTCGGCGACATCAAAGAAGCCGTGGCCACTTACACATCGAGGGCGGCGGAAAAACTGCGCCGCCAGTACTGTGCCGCAAAACTCATCCAGGTATTTGTGGTCACCAACGGCAACCGCAATGCAAAGTATGAGTACAACCCACAGTCGCGGCACCAGTATGCCACGTTTCCGAGAGCAACGGCCGACACCACCGAGCTCATTCGTTATGCACTGCCGCTTACCGAAAAACTGTTCCAGCCCGGTCTGAAATATTTAAAGGCCGGCGTCATTCTCGGCGGTCTTGTACCCGATAGTTCGGTGCAGGCCAACCTGTTTCTGAACGAAACCGCCAACCGCCGCCGCCAGCTGATGGAAACACTCGACAACATCAACTTCAGCCACCGCGACGACATGGTGAAGTACGCCGCCACCGGGCTGAAGCGCAATTGGAAGATGCGCCAGGAACTGCGCAGCAAACGCTACACCACCCGCTGGGACGAATTGTATGAAATAAAATAAATAAAAAATGGTTGGGGCTTTCAACCATATTACTACTGTCAGCTGCGGTTCGCCGCCCGCCTCCTATTCCCGCCGCCAACGCACAAAAACCCATCCGGCGGCGGGAGATATCCGGCTAAGCGGCGCAGCCCTTCGGCAGCAGAATATATTTCAGCAACGCTGTACCATCCCTCCATTTACAAACACGATCCAAATTGAAAATGTATAACCCTTATGCCATATTAACACCTGCTCTGCTGAAAGCCATGCTCCGGCAACCGATGTACTTTGTTCGCCAGCATCACCCCAGGGGATTATCGCATCACGCTGAAAAAATCATTCCGCTGCTGTTCACCCATTACACCCACCACGAAACTGACAGGGAAAGAGCCGAACGCCACATGCGCCTGCTGCTGAAAGACCCTTATCGTTTTTTATACAATACTACCCAACCCGCCCATCTTGAAAAACTGAAAACCGCCGCATCGCAACCGGCGGGATACAGAATTTATATAAACCTTTTACCCAAAAAATGGAAAGCCAATGATGCACTGAAAATGAAAATAAGCCGCTATGTAAAAGAAAAACTTCCCTGGTGGAACTATTCCCCCAAAGACAAACTGAACGTGACACTGAAGGAACGCTACGGCCAGTTATTCATTGCCCTGCTATGGCGGGGCCAGCAAACTGAAGTACTTTTGGAAGACATCGAAAACTTCAGCCTATGTGCTACGACATGAGTTTTTTCAGCAACATCAAACTTATCAGCGATTATTTAAACATAAAACCGGCGCCGTCGCTTGACTTCGTACCCACCTATCATAAAGTAGCGCAGTCGTTTGTCAAATGGCCGGTGGTGGTGAATGAAGATGGCTGCAAAATAAAACTCTTCGAATGGGGCGTGATTGCTGACTACATGAACACACCTGAAAAGATAAAGGAATACCGTACCAGCATGGCCAATGCCCGGAGCGAAAAAATCGTTGACGACAAACGCTCCGTGTGGCACCGTATCCGCCGCAACCGCTGTCTTGTTTTCACTACCGGTTTTTATGAGCACCGCGACATCGGCGGCAAAAAGAAACTGCCTTATTTCATCAAAGTAAAAGATGAACCTATTTTTTGTTTTGCCGGTTTGTATAACTACTCTCCACTGCCCGACTCCGATACAGGCGAGGCCATCGGTACGTTTACCGTCATTACCCGGTCTGCCAATCCGCTTATGGCAAGAATTCATAATGCCGGACCCAACAGCCACCGAATGCCGCTTATTCTTTCCAGGGAACTTGCGCTGAAATGGCTGGATGAAAATTTAACCGATCAGGGAATAGAAAAGATTCTTGCCTTTGAATTTCCTGAAAACAAACTGGATGCCTGGCCGGTAAATACCATCCGGAGACAAAAAGCAGATGATGAATCCGTAATTGAAAAACTGACGGAAGGAACCTATCCTGCTTTGTAACACCCGTACCATTTTTTATTTGATGGTGGCAAGATGTTTTGTCAGGAACGCGGATAAACTGGTTACAATGATGCCGCCTTTGGTGGTATAGTCTGCTCCGGAAGGCGTAATAACAAACTTTTTCGGGGGGTTCAGGTCGTTTATACTTGTATAAAAACCCTTTGAAATTACAGGAGCATTGGTGAGTTTTATTTCTATACAGGCTAATGGAGTAATTCCTTTTACCAATACCACATCACATTCGGCGCCATCATGAGTCCGGTAGAAAAACATTTCAATATTGAATGATTTAACCTGCCAGATTTGTTCAATCACATATCCTTCCCAGGACGTACCGGCCACGGGGTGCCCTAATATTTCATCAATTGAATCCAGCTTTAACAAAGAATGCAGGATACCGCTGTCACGCAGATATACTTTAGGTGATTTCACCAGTCTTTTCTTTACGTTCACATACCATGGTTGTAGTTTGCGAACCAAATACCCTCCTTCCAGGTAATCCAGGTATCGTAAAACAGTGGGTGCCGTAACCCCTAACGACCGTGAAAACACTTCGGCATTCCAAATGGAACCATTGGCGTGTGCAAGCATACTCCAAAGCTTTCCAACTGTGGCAGATGAAAGATTTACTCCGAACAAAAATTCAAGATCCCTTTCTGTATAACCCCGGATATAGCTCTCCATCCAATGATTGAATTTTATTTTTGTTTTGGCCTGCAAGGCTTCCGGAAAACCTCCGCGCAGCCAATGTGCCTGCTGATTAATCCTGGCCGGCAATTCGGTTAATCCAACCGGTGTCAGCTCGGTATATGAAATCCGGCCTGTCAACGATTCTGAAACACCTTTTACCAATGCAGGCGATGCCGACCCCAATAAAATAAACCGGCCGGCTTTTCTATATTCATCAATTAAAGGTCTTAGTTCGGAAAACAGTTCGGGCATCAATTGCACTTCATCCAGAATCACACAGTGATCTTTATAATTTTCCAGGTAGCTATGAGCATCTTTCAGCCGCATTCTGTCAGCCGGTTTTTCTATATCCAGGTAGCGTGCAGCTTTTTTCCAGTTCCGGGCAATTAGTTTTGCCAGGGTTGTTTTGCCTGCTTGCCGCGGCCCCAGTATCGCCACGGCAGGAAATTGCCGGAGTAACCTTATGATTTTTGATTGCAGTTGCCGTTTAATCATCGGGTAAAGGTAAAAAACAACCCCGAAAATCAAAACTCATATTTTTGATTTTCGGGGTAGCAACTGATTAATCCAATTATGAACATGCCCATTCACTTGCTGTGTCGTTTCCCTGAAAGCAGGTACCGCATTTGTATTACTGGTACTTTCTCGCCAGGTCAAACAAAATCATCCTGTCCGCCTCCGTAATTACATTCGTTGTATCCTGTGGCACAAAGTGAATTTTATAAGACTGGATAGCTATTTCCGGTTTTGAAATATTATACCCGATGATGCGCAAAGCCTGCAATGCATTGAAATCAGCCGGCACTTCTACGGCAGTAGTATCGTACCAGTAACCAAATCCTTTTTCAGCCAACAGTTTCCAGTCAAAAAAACGGCTGGGGTCCACTTTGCGTCCCGGTGCCCAGTCGAGGTGACCGATGAAATTTGCCTGTGGTATATTAAAGGCTCTTTTTAACCGTTCGAGCAATTGCAGCAAACTGCCCATTTGCGGCTCTGAAAAAGGCTCGCTTCCATTATTGTCAATTTCTATCCCTATGCTGCTGCTGTTCATATCAGTCAGGCTTCCCCATTTGCCCACACCGGCATGATGTGCCCGCAGCAAATCGTTGAGCATGTGATACACGGTGCCATCGCGGCAGATAACATAGTGTGCACTTACCGCAGTGCGGGGAAGTGTAAAAGTACGCAGCGTCTGGTCGCAGGTATTCTGTGCAGTATGATGAATGATGACAAAATTCGGCCGCCGCATACTCAGGTTGGTAGTGCCCACCCATTTGCCGGCAAAAGAAAGTCCTGCTGAATCCTGCAAGGGGTATTCTTTCAAAAACCGGGCAAAATTTTTTACCTGCTTTTTATACGACCGGTTGGTGGCTGCATATTTATTATGGGCGCAGGCAACAAAAAAAATAATGACCACCGGGATGAAAAATAATTTTTTCAGCATGCGGTAAAAATAAGAAGGAAACGATTTGCAGTTTTCACCGCTTACATATTTCTACGGTACTGTCCGCCCACTTCATAAAGCGCATGAGTGATTTCACCCAAAGAACAAAACTTCACCGTTTCCATCAGTTCTTCAAAAAGATTGCCGTTGTGAATGGCCACCCGCTTCAGCCGCTTCAGCATCGCGGGTGATTTCTGTTCGTGGCGTTTCGTGAAAGCCTGCAGGTTGTTTATCTGATGTTCTTTTTCTTCCCTGGTACTCCGTATCACCTCGCCGGGAATGGTGGTAGGCGAACCTTGTTTATTTAAAAATGTATTTACACCTACGATAGGCAATTCACCGGTATGCTTCATATGTTCATAATAAAGACTTTCTTCCTGTATCTTATTTCTTTGATACATTCTTTCCATGGCGCCCAACACACCGCCCCGTTCGGTGATGCGGTCAAACTCTACCAGCACCGCTTCTTCCACCAGGTTGGTCAGTTCTTCCATGATGAAAGAGCCCTGGATAAAATTTTCTGTTTTGGCCGAACCCAATTCGCGGTTGATGATTAACTGAATGGCCATCGCCCTTCGTACGCTTTCTTCCGTCGGTGTAGTTATTGCTTCGTCGTAGGCATTGGTGTGAAGCGAATTGCAGTTGTCGTATATGGCATACAAGGCCTGCAGCGTAGTGCGGATATCGTTGAAATCAATTTCCTGCGCATGCAGGCTGCGTCCCGATGTCTGGATATGATACTTCAGCATCTGGCTGCGTTTGTTGGCTTTGTATTTATACTTCATTGCCTTGGCCCAAATTCTTCTTGCCACTCTTCCTATCACACTGTATTCCGGGTCCATACCATTGCTGAAGAAAAAAGAAAGATTGGGTGCAAAGTCATCAATGTGCATGCCGCGACTCAGGTAATATTCAACATAAGTAAATCCATTTGCCAGCGTAAAGGCAAGCTGCGAAATCGGGTTGGCGCCGGCTTCGGCAATATGATAACCGCTGATGCTGACACTGTAAAAATTCCTCACTTTGTTTTTAATAAAATATTCCTGCACATCGCCCATCAGCTTCAGGGCAAACTCGGTGGAGAAGATGCAGGTGTTCTGCGCCTGGTCTTCCTTTAAAATATCAGCCTGTACGGTGCCCCGCACCTGCGATAATGCGCCGGCTTTTATTTTTTCATATACTTCCGGCGGCAACACATCGGCACCGGAAAGACCCAGCAACCGCAGGCCCAATCCGTCGTTACCCGCAGGCAGGGCACCCAACAATTCACCTTTCACCGGTCTTACTGGTTTGCCATCAATCCCGTTATAACAGGGCAACTCGCCGGCGGAAAATTTTTCTTCAATTAATTTATTAACTTCTTCTTTCAGGTTGTTTTCAATAATATATTTTTCACATTGCTGGTCTATGGCGGCATTCAGGAAAAAAGCCAGGATCACCGGCGCCGGGCCATTGATGGTCATTGACACTGATGTTTTCGGATCACATAAATCAAAACCGCTGTAGAGTTTTTTCGCATCATCCACAGTAGCAATGCTCACTCCGCTGTTGCCGATTTTGCCATAAATATCCGGACGATGGTCGGGGTCTTCGCCATACAGCGTTACAGAATCAAATGCGGTGGACAATCTTTTCGCCGGCTGATCAATGGAAACATAATGAAACCGCTTATTGGTTCGCTCCGGCATCCCTTCCCCGGCAAACATGCGTGTGGGGTCTTCGCCTTCCCGCTTCAGCGGAAATACGCCTGCGGTGAAAGGAAAACTTCCCGGCACATTTTCCTGCGCCTGCCAGCGCAGCAGGTCGCCCCAGTCTTTGTAATTGGGTAAAACAACTTTGGGTATTCTTGTTCCTGATAAACTTTTTGTAAACATATCCAGCCTGATCATTTTATCCCGTACTTTATATTCATAATAATCCTGCTTGTAGGCTTTCATTTTTTCCGGCCAGTTATTGATGAGCTTTCTGGCCACGGGGGTGAGCTGTTCGGTATAATAATTTATCTGTTGCCTGATTAAATCCATCGCAGCGGTATCGGCCTTATCCTGCAAGGTTTCCATGGCGCCGTGCAGGCGATAAAGTTTTGATGCAATCGCAACCTGCTCCCTCACCAGTTTATCGTAATTCCTGTTATTCTCACTTATTTCACTTAAATACCTGACCCGGTTTGACGGAATAATGGCCTGCGAAACTTTAGCTGTTTCCTCAAAATAAAATTTGCCAAAGCTGACTTTCGTTTTTTCTTCAATTTTTTTCAGCAGCAGTTCAAACAAGTGGTTCACTCCATCATCGTTGAACTTGCTGGCCACGGTACCGATAACGGGCAGTTCTTCATTTTTGGCGCTAAACAACCGGTGATTGCGCCTGTATTGTTTTCTTACTTCGCCCAATGCATCCGGGGCGCCGGCTTTGTCGAACTTGTTGATGCAGACAATGTCGGCATAGTCCAGCATGTTTATTTTTTCCAGTTGCGACGCAGCGCCGTACTCCGGTGTCATCACATAGAGGCTCACATCACAGTAATTAATAATGGAGGCATCGCTTTGACCCACGCCGGCGCTTTCAAGAATGATAAAATCAAATCCTGCCGACTTGCAGATGGCGATGGCTTCATCCATGGCTCCGCTCAGGGCGGTGTTATCATCCCTTGTGGCCATGCTGCGCATATAGGCACGGGGATGAGCGATAGCGTTCATCCGGATTCTGTCACCGAGCAATGCGCCACCGGTTTTTTTCTTCGAGGGATCAACAGAAATAACAGCAATGGTTTTATCGGGAAAATTGATTAAAAATCTTCTTACTATTTCATCCGTCACACTGCTTTTTCCGGCACCGCCGGTTCCTGTAGTTCCCAATACGGGTATAGTTTTTACAAAGTCCTCCTGGCTCGCAGCCATCTGCTTCCCTCCATTCTCCGCAATTGTAATCTCTCTGGCAATCTTTCTTATATCTTTTACTTCATCCAGTTTCAGCGGCAAAGTAAAATCGCCTTTCCCGTTCACCTGCTCATCACACAAGCGCAAAACATCTTCAATCATTCCTTCTAATCCCATTTTTCTTCCATCATCCGGGCTATAAATCCTGGTGATACCATATTTATGCAGTTCTTCAATTTCTTCCGGCAAAATAGTGCCGCCGCCGCCGCCGAAAATTTTTATATGCCCGCAGCCGTTTTCTTTCAGCAGGTCTTTGATGTATTTGAAAAACTCAAGATGCCCGCCCTGGTAGCTGGTGATGGCAATGCCCTGCACATCTTCTTCAATGGCAGCTTCCACTATTTCCTTTGCCGATCGGTTGTGACCGAGGTGAATGATTTCCGCACCCATGGCCTGCATAATGCGGCGCATGATGTTGATGGCGGCATCATGACCATCAAACAATGAAGCCGCAGTCACTATCCTTATTTTGTTTTTCGCTGTATAAGCCATAACGTTCAGTGCCTGCAAAAATAGATGAAAAACCAATGCTCGTCCGACCGTTAGTAAGGGGCGTTGTAAATAAAAGAAGAAATCCGGTAGAAGTTGTCCTTCAGGAGCTGCCGCTTCATTTACATTACATTTGCGCCATGCAGGCGATTATTGATTCAATTCATACCCTCTATAAAAAATGGCGTAGCCGTGATGTGGCTTCCATTGATGTACTGCCGCAGTCGGGCAGCGAACGCAGGTATTTCCGCTTGCATGAGGCGGATGGCAATACCGTAATCGGCACCTATGGCGCCAATGTAAAAGAGAACGAAACCTTTTTTTATTTCTCTGAAAAATTTTACAGGCAGGGATTGCCCGTAGCTAATGTTTATGCCATCAGCGATGACCGTCTTTTTTACCTGCAGGAAGATTTTGGCGATGTATCGCTTATTGACCGCCTGGAGCTGGAAGGATATACCGATGCTGTGTATGGTCTTTTTAAAAAAAGCCTGGAGACACTTGCCTGCTTGCAGGTGCGGGGTGATGAAGGGCTGGATTACGACCGCTGTCTTACCAACAAAGAATTCGGCAAGCAGGCCATCATGGCCGACCTGCTTTATTTCAAATATTATTTCCTGGATGCGCTGCGTAAACCCTACGACAAACAACAGCTGATTGACGACTTTGAAGCCTTGAGCAATTACCTTACCCACACCGAATACAAATATTTTATGTTCCGCGATTTTCAGAGCCGGAATATTATGATTTTGCCTGTAGAGACGCAAAATATTGCGTCTCTACAGGCATCCGTTCATTTTATCGATTACCAGGGCGGCATGAAAGGCGCCCCGCAATACGATGTAGCCAGTATGCTGTGGCAGGCAAGGGCCAACCTGGGAGATGAATGGAAAGAAAAATTACTGAATGATTACATGGCTGCGCTGGAAAAAGAAATCGGTTCAAAAATCAACCGGACGATTTTCAAAAGCCAGTACAACGGCTATGTGCTTATCCGCCTGTTGCAGGTGCTCGGTGCTTACGGCTTCCGCGGATTGTTTGAACGTAAGGCGCATTTTCTCACGAGCATCCCGCTGGCACTTACCAATTTGAAATGGTTTATCAACAATCAAAATATTGGTATTGCATTGCCTGAGTTTAAAAAAGTACTTGACATTTGCGTGGAGGATGCCATTATTCACCAGTTCACACCGGTGCAGGCTGATGAAACCACTCCGCTGACAGTGAAGATTAAAAGTTTTTCGTACAAAAACGGATTACCCGACGACAGCAGCGGGCACGGAGGCGGCTTTGTATTCGATTGCCGCGGTATTCTGAATCCGGGCCGGATGGAAGAATTTAAATCGCTGACCGGCCGGGATAAATCCGTGATAGATTTCCTGGAACAGCAAACTAAAATGCCCGGATTTCTCAACAGTGTGTTTGATATTGTTGACATCACCGTGGAAGATTACCTGAAACGGAATTTTGAAAGTCTTGTCATCTGTTTTGGCTGCACCGGCGGGCAACATCGCAGTGTGTATGCCGCCGATGCGCTGGCCAGGCATTTGAGAAATAAGTTTAAAGTGAAGATTGAACTCACACATAAGGAACAGGACATCCGTGAACAAAAAGGATTTTAAGTGTATGAAAGCAATGATATTCGCCGCCGGGCTCGGCACCCGTTTCAAACCCTGGACTGACAAACACCCCAAAGCCCTGGCATTGGTAAATGGAAAATCATTGCTGCAAAGAAATGTTGAGTACCTGCAGCTCTACGGCATTAAAGACGTCATCATAAATGTTCATCATTTTGCAGACCAGGTGACGGAGGCTATTCAAAAAAATAACGGCTGGGGAAGCAATATCCGCATCAGCGACGAACGGGATGAACTGCTGGAAACCGGCGGCGGGCTGCTGAAAGCAAAAAACTTTTTTACTCCCGGCGAAAAATTCATTACCTGCAATGCCGACATTCTTACCGATCTCAACATTCAAGACCTCGTTGCTTACCACAATGAAAAAAAAGCGCTGATTACTTTCGGCGTCACTGAACGAATCACAAGCCGCTACCTGCTTTTTGATGAAAACGACCGGCTCTGCGGTTGGAAAAACACTAAAACCGGCGAAACCAGGATTTCGATTCCCCATATTCATTATACAGAACTGGCCTACAGCTGCGTAGTTTTTTTTGAATATGAAATCTTTCGCCTGATGGAAGAAAAAAAATTTTCAGGAAAATTCTCGCTGATTGATGTTTACCTGGCGCTAGATGCCGAACATCCCATTTATGGCTACGACCACAGCGGCGACCGGCTGGTGGATGTAGGCAAGCCGGAAAGTGTGCCGCTTGCCGAAGCTGTTTTTCCATAGCCATGCCTCAGCTATGCCACGAATCATTTCTTTCAGCGGTAAACCCATTCTTGTTTTTTTCAACTATTTTACACCTTCATTCAACAAAAAAACATTCCATGAAGAAAACGTTTTTTTATTTTATCTGTCTCATCATTTCCGTTTCCGTTTTTGCCCAGGAATCAAAATATGACAACCGGGAAGCCTTTCACCCGCAATTTTATCCTTATCCCGGCAATGACTACCGCAGCGCCAGCGGCGAACCCGGCCCGAAGTATTGGCAAAACCGTGCCGATTATAAAATCAACGCCACACTCGACACAGCCACACACAAAGTGAGTGGCGATGTGGAAATAATATACACCAACAACAGTCCCGACAACCTTAAATTCTTATGGTTGCAGCTCGACCAGAATATTTATCGTGCCGATTCCCGCGGCAGCGCCACCACCACACAAAGCGGTGGCCGCTGGGCCAATGCAAAATTTACTGAAGGTTATGTAATGAAATCGGTAAAGGCAGAAGCTGCCGGAAAAATATATGAACCAAAATACCTGGTAAATGATACCCGCATGCAGGTGTGGCTGAATGAGGCGCTGAAACCGGCAGGTAATAAAATCAAATTGAAAATCGCATTTGAATTTGAAATACCAGAGTACGGTACCGACCGCATGGGCCGGCTGAAAACAAAAAACGGCATCGTGTACGAAGTGGCGCAGTGGTTTCCCCGCCTGTGTGTGTATGATGACATACAGGGATGGAATACGCTGCCCTATATCGGGCAGGGAGAATTTTACCTGGAATACGGCGATTTTGAATTTACCGTTACAACACCCTCGGATCTTATTGTAGTGGGCTCCGGCGAATTGCTGAATCCGCAGGAATGTATGACTCCCGAACAACTGAAACGATGGAACGACGCAAAGAACAGTGATAAAACAGTTATCATCCGCGGTGAAAAAGAAGTGAAAGAAAAAAATTCAAGACCCACCGCGGCAAACTGCACCTGGAAATTTAAAATCACCAATGCCCGGGATGTGGCCTGGGCCGCTTCACGGGCTTTTGTGTGGGATGCGGCCCGGATAAATTTGCCCGGCGGGAAAAAATCAATGGCTGTAAGTGTGTACCCCGTTGAAAGTATAAGAAAGAACGGCTGGCAGCGCAGCACCGAATTTACCAAAGCAAGTATTGAACATTATTCCAAAATGTGGTTTGAATATCCTTACCCGGCAGCTACCAATGTGGCCGGCAAGGTGGGCGGCATGGAATATCCCGGAATTGTATTTTGCGGTTTTAATGCAAGCGGGGGCGGGCTTTGGGGAGTCACTGATCATGAATTCGGCCATACCTGGTTCCCGATGATTGTGGGCAACAACGAAAGAAAATATGCCTGGATGGATGAAGGATTCAACACGTTCATCAACGGCATTTCCACCGATGAATTCAATAACGGCGAGTTTGCTTCGGCTTCTTTCTTTCCCGGCGATATGACCCACTATGTTTTCAACGACGAAATGGACGGCCTTTTTAACAACCCCGATGTGATTCAGCAGATGAACCTGGGTGTGGCTGCTTATGAAAAACCATCCATCATGCTGAATGCACTGCGTGATGTGGTGCTGGGTAAAGAGCGGTTTGATGCCGCCTTCCGGGAATACATCCGCCGCTGGGCATACAAGCATCCCACACCCTGGGATTTCTTTCATACCATGGAAAATGTAAGCGGTGAAGACCTCGGCTGGTTTTGGCGGGCCTGGGTGCTGAATACATGGAAACTCGACCAGGCATTGAAAGATGTAAAATACATCCGCAATGATCCGGAAAACGGGGTAACCATCACTATCGAAAACCTGGAGAAAATGCCTATGCCGGCACTCATCCGAATTAAAGAGGAAAGCGGCGCTGAATATAACCTGGCACTACCGGTGGAAATATGGCAACGGGGAGCGGTGTATACATTCAGTTATCCCACAAAGGGCAAAGTGACCGAAGTGTTGCTTGACCCTGACAAAAAACTGCCCGACATCAACCGGAACAACAACAAGATGAAAGAAAAACCTTTTTAAGAAAACCGGGCTCCTCACACTGAGGAGTTTTTCTTTTAATTTAGCGAGGCGCCATGCGTTCCATTGTTATTGGTTTTGGCCTGCTCATTCTTTGCCTGCTGGTTTTGTTTAAAATCAGCGAGGTGAATTTTATAAAAGGCAATGTGAAGTTGGAAGTGATTGTAGCTATTGCCGCAGTTCTTTTCTTTTTTGCAGGACTTTATTTCAACACTCAGCAGAAAAAAAAGAATATGCCCATTACCGATGCTAATTCATTATTGCAGGTCATTGACTATGCACAGATAAAAAAAACGGGACTGACCCAGCGGGAACA
>CAZDUO010000025.1:0-49088 GCA_964508655.1 uncultured Chitinophaga sp.
AGATCATGCCTAGTCTCGTGGGCTCGGAGATGTGTATAAGAGACAGATATAGAGGCCGTCGAGCCACATCTGGTAAGGATAAATTTTTTTGTGCCAGAAACCGCCTTCTTTTGTGCGGGGATGGTGGCGCAACTGCTCCCGCAGCAATTGTGCTGCTTTCAGGTATTTATCTTTACCTGTAACACGATAAAGGGTAAGAAGCAGTTTGCCGTTATTGATATTGTCAATGTTGTATTCATCCTGCCGGTAGGTTTTTATTGTTCCGTCATCTTTTACAAAAAAATCAATCTGCCGGCGGATATAATTGAAGTATTTCACATCACCGGTGGCAAGCCAGGTGTTTTCAAAGCCTTTCAATATTACGCCCATGTCGTAAGTCCATTTGGCCGGTTTGCCATCCAGTGCAAATGAATCTTTCCAGGTGTCCATTACAGTAGCCGCCATTTGCTGCGATAACGGCTTTTGCTGAGCCGAAACAGTGAAAGCAACAGCCAGGCATCCTATGATAAAGTGTAACTTCATTTAACAATTTATTGCTCACAGATTACACAGATTTCCACAGATTATTTTTCAGGGTTCCCATTTCACGCTTTCATCCTTACTTCCCAGTTCATAAATGATTTTCTCTTTCGCTTTTGATGCATCTGTGTTTTTTATACCGATAGCAAAACTCCTTTCACCGCTTATCCGGAAAAGCAATTCAGCACCTTCTTTGTAGCTGATATTATCGAACAGCAGCTTATCACTTTGCACCACATCAATCACGGGGTTGGTTTCATCGCTGATCACTTTGATGTTTCTGAACGTGATGCTGCTTGCTTCCTGGATATCGAATCCCTTCTTTGCCTGCAGCACCATATTTTCCAGTACAATATCTTTAACATGCATTTCGGGCAGCCCGCGGATGAAGATGGCTTTCTCCGCCCCGTTGCAATACACATTACTGATGTGGAAATTTTTGAACGCCGGCGTGGTTTCATCCACCGGTTTGAATTCCACTTTTGGTAGCTCTCTTTTTTCGCCGGCCAGGGGTATCGGGTCTTTGGCGGCATAATACATGTCGAACAAAATGGCTTCGCCGGGAATGTCTTTCATGTAAATGTCTTTGATGAAAATATTTTCCACCACACCGCCGCGGCCACGGGTGGTTTTAAACCGCAGCCCGATGTCGGCGCCGATAAAAGTGCAGTTGTTCACATAAATGTTTTTTGCACCGCCGCTCATTTCGCTGCCGATTACAAACCCGCCATGCGAAGCATACACCGTGCAGTTGCGGATAATGACATTCTCCGTGGGCATTCCTCTTTTTCTGCCTTCTTCATCGCGGCCACTCTTGATGCACAGCGCATCGTCGCCCACATCGAACACGGAGTTTTCAATCAGTACATTTTTGCAGCTTTCCACATCAATACCATCACCGTTCTGTGCATACCAGGGATTTTTTACAGAGATGTTTCTGACGGTCAAATGCTCACTCATCAGCGGGTGCAGGCACCAGGCCGGTGAATTCTGAAACGTGACGCCTTCGAGCAAAATATATTTACAGTTAGTAAGTAACACCAGGTTGGGCCGCAAAAAATCCCTGATGCTTTCATAAAAGGCAGCATCCTTGCCGGCCGATATAGCGCCGGGATTGGTAAGCTTTGAACCTTTGAATGATTTTTCTGAAGGATACCATGTTTTTTTATCCTCGCTCAGCACACCGCCGGTAGCCAGCAGCTTTTTCCACTGGGTTTCATTCAGCTTGTCTTTTTTCACCATGCGCCATGCATCGCCGTTACCATCAATAATTCCTTTGCCGGTGATGGCAATATGGACGGCATCAGTGGCGGAGATGGGCGACCGGTTGCGCATCTGCGGCAAACCTTCCCAGTTGGCTTTTACCAGCGGGTATTGGTTAAAATCTTTTGTAAACAATAATGTGGCGCCTGCAGCGAGATGAAGATTGATGTTGCTTTTTAAAACAACCGGCCCTGTGAGCCATAAACCGGCAGGTACCAGCACTACGCCACCGCCTCTTTTATGCAGCGCATCAATGGCATTGTTGATGGCTTTGGTGTTAAGTTCATTTCCATCAGGCACTGCGCCAAATTTTTTAATGCTGACTGTATCTTTTCTGAATTTGGGAGCAGATACAACAAAGGGAGGCGTAGTTTTTTGTGTAAAACAAAAACCGGAAAGACTGAGCAGCAGCAAAGAGAATACTATTCGGATCATTGACAGGCTTTGTACCACAATTGTACCCCTATATTTACTGGCAGTCAAAGATTTAGAGGGAAATATTTACGCAAACGATACCGGGAACGAAACCAGAGTTTAGTCGGTGGTAGGTAATAAGTATTCAGTAGTCGGGATACCGTAGCCAGGTAGCAGGCAGTATGAAACCTCAAAACAATATTACGGAGCCTAAAGAAACTAAAGATTATTGACGAACGATTCAGAGTTTCTCTCACACCCTCACTGCCTGGCGGGCCAGCAGTTTCCAGCCGTTCTTTTTTTGTTTTTGCCACACCAGTAGAATCTTCAGCTTTACTTCGCCGGGGCCTTTGCCGGCATCATTGGTTTTGGCAAATAACAGATGACGCACCACGGCCACATTACCACTGACACTGATGGTCTGTTCCGATAAATCAATGCTTTCAAAAACCGACTGGCCGCTGACGATTTTTTCCACAAATGTTTTTTTATCATCCACGGCGCCGCTGCTGTGTCCGTAACTTAATTTTCCGGCTGCCAGGTTTTCAAGCGCTGCTTTATCGGCTTTTATCATGGCTACCCTTAGCTGCTCTACAGCATCAGCCACCTCATTCACTTTCTGATTTTGTGCCAAAGAATTCAGCGAGGCAAAAAGTAATGCCGTTAAAATTAATTTTCTCATACGTGTATTTATTTAAAACCGTTTTGCCACCGGCACCAGGTCTGTTAGTTCCGAAATCTTCACCGGCCGTTTTTCTTTAATGCTTTTTCTTGCTGCAATGCCAACCAGGATGCTCATGGCGCCTTCTCTTGTGCCGGCCATTACGTGGTGCGGGTTATCATTTTTATCCACAAACATCCGGCGTTGCATGCGTATGTCGCCGCCGCCATGGCCTCCGGCAATTTTGGGTGTGGTAAAAATTTCATAACTCTTTTCGAAATTATCCATCACCAGTATTTCCCTCACATCGCCTTTTACCGCATCATCGGCATTACTCATTTCTATAGCATGGCGCTTTGCCTGGTCATCCGGGGTTTTTTGCAGGTAAGGAATATCTTCCCATGTTTCAATCCTTCCCTTCAAGCCATTGAATGCAATCTGCCAGCCTTCGTAGGGTGAATAGGTAGTAAGGGAATAATTTGCAACAACACCGTTGGCATAAATTATCTGTGCGCTCATCTTGTCGTAAATATCAATTTCATTGCTCCATACACATCCATCGCGGATGTAGCCGTCATGCTGCTCATTTTTTACATACAGATCCACCAGCCGCTGGTCTTTACTGATGTCCCAATAAAAACTGCATGTATCCTTATGCTCACAGCCGCGGCACTTCACAGCACGAAACGGATTGTTTTTACCATAATGCTCCAATGCGCCGTAAGCCATCACTTCCACCGGCTCGCTGTTCAGCCACCAGTTGAGCAAATCAAAATGATGCGTCGCTTTGTGCACCCACAGCGAGCCGCTCTTGTTCATTCTTCCATGCCAGCGGCGGAAATAATCGGCGCCGTGGTATACATTCAGGTACCAGTTGAAATCAACAGAAGTTATTTTACCCACACGGTCTGCTGCCAGTATTTCTTTCAATTGCATATTGTGCACGCTGTGCCGGTAGTTGAAAGCCACAATCACATTTTTCCCCGACCGCTTTTCGGCATCCAGTATCCGCTTCAGTTTTGTTTCATCGGTCGTCAGCGGTTTTTCGGTAATCACATTTACACCCATGTCCAGCGCCTTCACGATAAATTCATCATGCGTGGAATCCACCGTAGTTACGATTACATAATCCGGTTTCGATTCCCGCAGCATCTTTTCAAAATCGGTGTAAGCAGGGCAATTCACTTTCATCGCATCCTTTATATAAGCCATTCGTCCCGGGTTACTATCGCACAGCCCGGCAAACTCCACCGTGTCACCAAAATTTTTCAGCAGGCTGATGCCCCAGAGGCTTGACCCGCGGTGGCCCGTACCAACCATTGCAAGTTTTATTTTGGCACCCGTGAAGGCAAACGAAGCAAACGGGTGCAACATCAGCGATGCACCGGCAGCAGCCGTGTACCCTAAAAATTTCCGACGTTCCATACTGTGAGTTTTTATTTTCCAAAATATTATTTATAAAACTTTTTATACACCTGGCTGTTGTCCTGTCAGTCTTTCTTTTTTCCCTGTTCAAACCTGACCCAATTTACATCAGCAAACCCGGCATCGTTGGTAAGATTCGTTCTCGTGCAAAACAATCCGATCTTTGCCCCCACCCAGCGGCCGGGCCGGGCAGTAAATGTTTTTAAAAAGGTACCGGATCCGTCTTCTGATTCATACCCAAAATCACATACAGCAGCTTTTGAAATTTTTACTTTAAGAATAAATTCCCGGCTGTTGACTTTTATAGCTGCAATTTCCTTTTCTGCAGCGTTTTTATCAGCGCCGGTATTTTCGCTTTGCACCAGGTAAATGCCGTCTTTCTTTTTGACGATGGAAACTGAAGCATAATCGCTGCCAAAAACCACGAGACCGAACTTCTCGTTTTCAAACCTGGGTTTGAAATTCACTTTTACTGAAACCGTAAATTCCTCTGCAGGAAATTTTTGTGCAAGGATGGCGGGATAATTCCATAAGCTGTTAGCCGAATCGGGCAGATGCACTGAAAACATTCTCAAAAATCCGGCGGGTGTAGTATAGGCCCATCCTTCCTTTGGATTTGCCTGCCACTGCCACTGCAATCCCAGGCGTGTTGAATTAAATTCGTCGCTGTCAGCTACCGTTTTCACCGGATGGGTTTTTCCAACATTTGGCTTTTTGTAATTCAGAACCGGTTCACCTTTGCCGTCGCCATCGTTATCTATACCAATCACCGGCCAGTCGTTTATCCATTTCATGGGTTGCAGGTGCACTACTCTTCCGTAAGCCTCTTTGTCCTGGAAATGCAGGAACCAGTCTTCGCCGGTTTGCGTGGTCACCCATGTACCCTGGTGCGGCCCGTTGATTTTTGTGCTACCCTGGTCCATCACTACTTTTCTTTCATAAGGGCCGTAAATTTTTTTTGAACGAAGCACGGTTTGCCAGCCTGTACTGACACCGCCGGCCGGTGCAAAAATGTAGTACCAGCCATTGCGTTTATAAAACTTAGGGCCTTCAATCGTGGGGTCGGCATCATGGCCGTCGTACACCAGCACGGCATTGCCAATAATTTTTGTTCCTTCCCTGTTCATCTCTTTTACCACGATGATGGATTTAATACCTGCACGGCTGCCGGCGTAGGCATGAACGAGATAAGCTTTCCCGTCATCATCCCAAAGTGGGCAGGGGTCAATCAGGCCTCTGCCTTCCTGCACCAGTATGGGTTCGCTCCAGGGACCGGTAATGCTTTTTGCTTTTGTAAGATAAATTCCAAAATCCGGGTCGGGATAGTAGATATAAAACTCGCCGTTGTGATAACGGAGGGAAGGCGCCCACACACCTGCCCCATGCTGCACTTTATCGTACGCATCGTAGGGCGGCTGCTTTTTCAATGCATGGCTTGTCAAAGTCCAGTTCACCAAATCTTTTGAGTGCAGTACCGGCAATCCCGGCACATGATTGAAAGATGATGCAATCATATAGTAATTATCTCCCACCCTGATAGCATCCGGGTCGCTGTAATCGGCATGAATGACCGGATTTTTGTAAGTGCCATCACCGTTGTCTGCCACCCAAACTTTGGAAATCTGCGGCCGTGCAACCATGCTCACAGAAATAAAAAGCAATATCAACCTGAGCCGTTTCATAACTCAATTACTTTTTTTTCTGCATTGCTGATGAAGGCGGTTTCAATGATTTTTATCACATGCAAAGCATCTTCCGGCAGCACAGGCACCACAGCATTGTGGCGGATGGCATGATACATTGCGTCGTAATAATCGCCATAGTTTCCCCGCAGCGACGGAAAATACTCTTTAATTACTTTGCCGTCTTTCTCCGTATGCAAAAATCCTTTCTGACTTTCGGGTTCAATACCCCAGTCATCGCCACCCGGTTTTTTACCCGCCTGCAGGTCGGTTTCCTGCACATCGGTTTTATGTTTGATGAAAGAACCCAGCCTGCCATGAAAAACATAACCGGGTAAGGGTTCCCGCACATAGTAACTTGATTTGAGCGTCACCCGGTGATGAGGATAAAACAATTTCAAATCAAAATAATCATCTACCAGCGAACCCGGCCGGTTGATGGTTATATCGGCAAACAGCGCCAGCGGCATACCGAACAATTGCAGCGCCTGGTCAATCAAATGCGAGCCCAGGTCGTACAGGCAACCGACAGCCGCTGTGGGTGTTTCTTTATGCACTTTGGCGCTAAGCTGCGGCACATAACGGTCGTAATAAATGGAAGCGTCCACAATGTTGCCAAGCCAGCCTTCATCCAGGATTTTCTTTACCGTCCGGTAATCACTGTCGTAGCGCCGGTTGTGATAAACGGAAAGCTTTACATGGTTTTTCTTTGCCGCTGCAATTAATTCTTCTGCCTGCAGTATGGTTGCCGTAAAGGGTTTCTCCACAATTACATGCTTGCCGGCGAGGATTGCCTGCATGGCATATTCAAAATGCGTGACGCTGGGTGTGTTCACCACCACCAGTTCAATATTTTCATCAGCCAGTAAATCTTCCAGCGTACGGAATGTTTTTACACCGGGATATTTTTCCTGCGCCAGGTTTTTGACTCTTTCCCAAACGCCATAAAATTTAAACCGGTGGTCAGCGGCGATAAACGGCGCATGAAATACCCAGCCGCTCATGCCGAAGGAACATAAAGCTGTATGAATAGGTTGCATACTGTTTTTCTGTAAATCTATTCCTGTTTTGGATTCCAGCCATTGAAAACATTCGTCAACGTATATTTTTTCGCTTCGTCATCCGTCAACTGCCTTGCCCATTCCACTCTATTTGATGTGCCGGCAGACGGTCCGTAATTTTTATACTCGCTGTATCGTGTTGTTTTGTAGTTGTCGGTATTGTTCCAGTTGCTCCAGCCTTCGGGTTTTATATGCGGGCCAATGTAACAATTCATATAGAGCACCCGGGCATACGGCCGCCAGGGCCTGCCAAGGGAAACATTGTGCAGCGAAGTATCGCCGGTGAGCACACAATCGTTGAAGATGTAGCCAAACTCTTTTTCTTTTGGTGTGGATGCTGCTGTGATGTGCGAATTCTTTTTGCTGTGGATATGGCATTTTTCAAACCAGACCGTGGAAGAGCCGAAAATAAAATCCGTTGTGCCCTCGATATAACAGTTTTCAAAATATTGCCGGCTGTTGTCGTTGTTGGTAAACAAGACATCCTGGTTACCGATGAAGCGGCAATTGATGAACACCGCCCTGTCGCCATTGGATTCCACTGCTACCGCCTGCCCGGCTGTAAAGCCGGCGTCGTTTTGAAAGCTGATGTTCTTTGCGGTGAAATCATCTGCCTTTATTTTAAAGCTCCACGATGTTCGTGTGTTGATAGTGTCGCCGTTGGGCGAAATCTTTCCCGTGTGGTCATTACAGGTGAGAATCGTTTTGAATTTGTCTTCGCCGACCAGGGTTACAAAATTCTTCGTGGAGTCGAGAAAAAGCTTTTCGTAGTAAACGCCGTTACGGATATAAATTGTGAATGGTGCTTTATTGTTCACCGGCACGGCGTTGAATGCTGCCTGAACGGTTGAAAAATTTCCGCTGCCATCCTGCGCCACGGTAATTACAGTGGCGGTTTTTCGGTTTTCATCAAAAACTTTTTTCAGAAATGAGTCCATGGTTTGCAACACCGGAGTAAACCACGGTTCAAACAAAACAAAAGAGTGCGGGGCGTCGAACGATTTTACCAGCGTATAAATCCCCAACTCCCGGAGAATTTTTATGTAATCATCACGGCCGGCATACATGCGTGCCACATGGCTGTTGATAAATAACGTGGGCGGGGTATGCGGGCCGATATGCGTGAATGGCGAACCCTGTTTCCACAGTTCAGGATTTTCTGCTTTGGAAAAACCAAACCAGTGGGTGGCGGCCGAAGTTCTTTTGCTGTCATCTCCTTCGCCTGATTCGGGATGAATGAAAGCGACAATGCCATCCATATCAATAACTGCATTTGCATGGCTGGAAATATTTTTTTCACAGCCGTTGCCTTCAAATTCTTTCAGCCCGTTGGTAGCGCCCATCATAGCGGCCAGTTCGCCGCCGGCAGAATGACCTGCCACTGCAATTTTATTTTCATCAATATTATACCTGGCCGCATTTTTTCTTACCCAGCGTATGGCTGATTTAATATCATATACGGCTGCGGGATACAATGCCTCGGTTGACAGGCGGTATTCAGGGGTAAAACATGTATAGCCCATTTCGGCCAGCCGCTGCGCCATGGGGTGATGCAGGGTTTTGTTGCCGCTTCGCCAGCCTCCGCCATGAATGATGATAATGGCAATTCTTTTGACAGCAGTTTTTTGTTTGGGATAAAATGCATCAAGCAAAAGTTTGCGATTGCCGGCATTGCAGTACGCAATATTTCTTTCTTTGGCCACCGATGCAGAATGCAGCTCACTGACTATCCTTGCTTCCGGGTTTGTTTTTATTGTACCGGCATAGGCGCTATGCAGCGAATAGGAAGTATCCGGCTTTCCCGTGATGCCTTTGGTGGATTGAGCAGATAATTGAAATGAGTAAATTAAAAACGCTATGGGAAAAATGACTCTCATTTATTTCACTACCGGTTTTATCACCCTGTCATCCAAATCAGGGACTAAAAGTTTTATCTCCGAAAGTACGAGCTGCGCTATCAGCCGTGCACCCAATTCATTAAAGTGGGTATTATCTTCCTTGCCGTCGGGATAGTTGGGATGTTCGCCAGGTTTTAACTGAAGAAATAAAAGTTTTGAGGTTTCTTTTCCCAGCTGCTGGTAAAGCTCCCGGCTTTTGGTGTCCAGGTCAATAAACAAAACTTTTTCCGTTTCGGCCACTTCTTTTACATAGGCAGAATATTCTTTGTGTGTTTCCAGCGCCCTGCCTTCATTATCAAACCTTCTGCGGCTAACGGGGGTGAACAGAACCGGAATAGCTTTTTTGGCTCTTGCATCTCTTACAAATCTTTTCAGGTTCATGCGGAAGGTATCCGGCGTAGCATAACGTTCACCTTTGTCTTTTGCTTCGTCATTATGCCCAAACTGGATAAACACATAATCGCCTTCCTGTGCGCCATCTGCCACCTTTTGCCAGAGTTTTTCTGAAAGAAATGTTTTGGTGCTGCGGCCGTTCTTTGCCAGATTTTCCACTTTTACCGTGGAATCCCAGAAATAAACAAAGGGCATTCCCCAGCCGGTTTCGGGGTAAGCTCTTTTTTCCTTACTGCTCATGGTGCTGTCGCCGCAGAGCCAGATGGTGATTTTCTTTTTTTCAGGGAAAGAAAAAGCCATGAGCAATGTTAATAACGATATTAGACATCTTTTCATTTCAGAATTTTTAATAGCAACGCGGATGACACGGATTAAACGGATATAGCTGTTTACAATCCGCTACAATCTGTCAAATCAGCGTTCCTGTTTTACCAGGCTGTTTATATAAATTTCGATATTGGTATAAAATTTATGCAACGAAACTTTTGCTGCATCCGACAGGTCGGAGGGATTCAACCCTTTTTTGGTTTCCCAATCATCAGGCATCCCGTCGCTATCGCTGTCTTTTGGAGCAGGCAATGATTTTAATGCAGGCCACGCATTCACGGTTAACTCATAGGCCGTGCCGTGCGGGTAGCCGCCCTGCACATCAATAAATTTACCGGTTCTGTTTTTTACATCGTTGATGATTCGTTCATCCAGTGTATCTCTGAAAAAACTGGTGCCGGCAAATTTCAGGACATCTTCATAAGCTTCAACAGCCGATTGTACCGGCAAAGGCCATGCATCATGTGGTTTGTCAAGAATTGCATTCTTTTTATCCTGTTCGGTTCCACTGTTACCCATTTCAATTCCCAGCCAGTTGTTTTTTGAAATTTCATTTGCGCCATCCACATAATTTCCGTTCACATACCATTTGCCAAAGCCGATGGTTTCATTGCGGCCGGGGTTCACGATTCTGTACCGTACATTCTTATTGGTATTGGGGCCGTATTTGAAGTAATTATTAATGATATTGTAATTGCCGCCTTCGCCTGCGTAAATATTATTGATGCCCCAGTTATAAATTACATTATTCCTGAAATCAACAAATTCAGCCGGCGTATGACGAATACCATTGAATCGTGGGGTACGGCTTCTGCAATGAGCAAATAAATTATGATGTGCTGATAAATGCAGACCACCCCAGATGCCGCCAAAACCATGCTGTTCAAAATCTTTATCACCGGTTTCAAAATGATAAGAGTAATTCAAAGGCTCGGAAATAATATTCCACTGAACCGTGGTGCTGTCGCCGCCATAAATGGAAAAAACCTCATCGGTGCTCCAGCTCATGCTGCAATGGTCAATGATGATATTTTTTCTTTTAAAACCGCCAAGGGCATCATCGCTGCCGCTGCCGTCCACCTTGCCGGCAAGGCCTTGGTATTTATCGCCCATGCGGAAGCGCAGGTAACGGATAATGATATTATCGCCGCCCAGTGTAACGGAGTTATCGGCTAAACAAATTCCCTCACCGGGAGCCGTTTGTCCCGCTATGGTCACATCAGCACGAATGGCAAGTTTTGTTTCCAGGTGAATCGTGCCTGATACGGCAAATACAATAATACGTTTGCCTTTCGCCTCGGCTGCTTCACGAAAACTGCCGGGACCTTTATCATTTAAATTGCTAACAATATAAATTTTTCCGCCACGGCCCCCGGTAGTGTATTTGCCAAATCCTTCAGCGCCGGGAAAAGCAACAGGTTTATCATCATCCTGTACGGATGCTGAATTGCTTTTTTGTGCCGTGCAGTTTGAAATAAAAACTGCAGCAGCCAGGAAAAGAAAATATCGTTTCAGCCAATTCATTTTTCAATTTATAAAAAAGGCCGCCGCAGAAGCAGCAGCCGGATACTCAATCATTAACCATTTACTCAAACCATGAGAAAGAATCAATAACCCGGGTTTTGTTTCAATCGTCCCTGGTAGCTGGCTACAGTAGCTACATCATACGGGAACAATTCACTCTTGCCCGGTGTAAAATAATATGCAAAGGCCTGCCACAATGGTCTTCCGTCTATGACATTGGCTGTTAAATGCTGCGCCCAGTCAATACGTACCCATTTGATGGCCGGGTTGCCCGATGAGGGAGCCGATTGTGTGGTGCCGCTGGGCGGTACCTGGGTCGGTCGCCAGAAGGGAAATCCTTTACCTGTACTGTCTGCAGTTGTATAATAAACAATTTCTTCACCCACATTTTTAAAATAAATGTATTGCGGCACAGTATTGTACGGTGCCACCCGGTCACGTATCTGCTGAATTTTAGTTCTGGCTTCGGCAATTTTAGTTGCCAGCAGGTTCCACCTGAGCAGGTCAAATTTGCGTATGCCTTCGTGGCCAAACTCTAGGTATCTTTCGTTTGCAACGGCATTAAAGAAACCGGTTTTATCATTAGGGGTTACACCAATCAGGCCGGTATTGCCACGATAAGCTCTTTTTCTTACTTCTTCAAATGCAACAATGGCTTCGGGAGTAGGACCGCCGTTTATCTCATTCACGGCTTCGGCATACATCAACAACACATCGGAAAAACGAATCATGCTCCAGTTGTAACCCACGTTGAGAACGGTGCCGGGCAAAAGAGGAACTCTCCAGTCGCGGCGGTATTTGCCGGTATTCAGTTCGCCCAGCCTGCGCTGGTTTTTAATGTTGGATGCAGTGGGCACTGCAAAATGAGTGATGGTTACATCACGTCTTGTATCCACTGAATCGAAAGCGTAGAAATAATTCGGCAGCATGACGATTCCTCCGCCGCCGGCGCCATAGCGTGAAGCATTGCTCAGGTTGGGTCCGTCGTAGTTGCCCATACGGCTGTCGCTGTTGCTGTTGCCGCCGCCGGCGCCCACTTCAAACAGTATTTCACCGAAAGGATCGTAGGTAAATGAAGTGACATTGCGCCAGATGTTTTCATAATTGGGATTCAGCGTATGCTGATCTCTTCTTGCCATCAGTTCCTCGGTTTCCTTTTTTGCTATCTGGTAGTAATTAATGTAATCGCTGCGGCGCTCCATTTGTCCACCCTGCCTTAATGAATAACCGCCGCGGGCCAGTGCAATTCTTGCCCTTAATGCTTTGGCTGCTCCTTTGGTGATTCTTTCATTTCTTGCCACTTCAGTTCTCCATGGCAGCAGGTCAATTGCCGTGCCGAGGTCGGCAATGATTTTATCATAAGTGGAATCGCGGTCGCTTTGGGGGATAAAGAGCTCGGTCTGTTTGTAAGCCGGAATAAAGGGTGCCGGCACGTCGCCCCAGTTGCGTATCAGTTCATACAAAAACTGGGCACGCAGGGTGAGCACTTCGCCATACAGGCGGCGGAGTTCTTTTTTTTCGGCTTCAGTTCCTTCATTATACTGTTTCATCAGCGGAATCTGCTCAATAGCCAGGTTGGCTTTTTCCACGCCGCGGTAAAGCTGGCGGAAAGGATTGGCCAGTTCGGCATTGGTGAGCAGTAGCTGGTAGCGGCCAATTCCCCGGCGTCCATTATCAATATTACCGCTTACAATTCCTTCATCGGAGTCGTAAGGATAATACATGCTGACACGGATGCCGTATCCATTATCGCCCTGCAGTTCATCGTACACGCCCACAACAGCGCTGAAGGCGTTTGACACATCGGAAAAAGCCTGTGAAATGCTGTACTGCGACACCGGCTCTACCTCGGTATATTTTTTACAACCAACTGCGGTGACAATTGCCGAAAGGATGAGGGCAACTGCAACTGATTGATGAATTCTGATTTTCATATAACAAACCTTTATTTTAATTTTTTAAAAAGTAATATTCAAACCAAGCAACCAGGTTCTTGACCTTGGATAAGCCGCGAAATCAACACCCGGTGTAAGCGGGTCTGACCGGCGTGAAGTAACATCCGGATCGTATCCGGAATAATTGGTAATGGTAGCCAGGTTATTTACTGTGCCATAAATGCGAAGGCTTGAAATTTTTGCCAGGTCAAGAATTCTTTTTGGCACGGTATAACCAAGGGTCAGGTTGTTGAAGCGCAGGTAAGAACCATCTTCTACCGCCCATGAGTGCAGCCACCAGCGCTGTACCCGCACCGGTGTCCATATTTTTGCATTCTGATTCAGCTTTTCCAATTCAACAGGATCCGTAACCCTTACACCATTGGCATTAATGTAAGTGAAGCGGTCTTTCATAGTGGTGAGCACATTCAAATTGGGGAATGCTCCATCAGTCCATTCTATTTTATTGGCATTGTAAATGTCATTGCCCACGACAAAATTTACAAACACACTCAGGTCAAAATTTTTGTAGGTAAACTGGTTGTTCCAGCCACCGGAAAAATCAGGATTGGCATTACCAACCACCGTTCTGTCGCCATCGGCAGTAATGGTGCCATCGCCATTCAGGTCTTTCCATTTCAGCATACCAGGCTGTGGTGTGCCGTATACACCATTGAAAGGAATACCTGCCTTAAGGGTATAAGTGCCCGTAGCGGCGTTGTAATCAAATTCACTCACCTGGAAGAAGCCATCGGTAACAAAACCATACATCAAACCCATCGGTTGGCCTACTTTCACCAGGTAATCATCCACACCGTCGCTGCCCTGCCAGCCCGAGTTGCGGGTAAGCTGGTCTACACCGCCAAGGTTTTCCACCCGGTTTTTATTAAATGCGATATTGAAATTGCTGGTCCATGTAAAATCTCTTTTTTGAACCGGCGTGGCACTTACCTGGAATTCAACACCACGGTTGCTGGTGGAACCGATGTTCTGCAACTGCGAAGTGTAACCCGTTGTCGGCGGAATGGCCACAGCTAACAAAAGATCTTTTGCCGTGTTTTTATAAATATCCATGGTAAACTGAACCCGGTTTTTGAACAAGGATAAATCCAGTCCGAAGTTGCTTGTAGTATTCTTTTCCCAGCGCAATTCCGGATTGGCAAGTGCAGTGGGAGCAAAACCCGGAAGTATGGAATGGTTGAATGCATACTGACCTGTTACCCCATACAGTTGCAGGTAAAGCAGGTTATCAATCCGGTTGTTGCCCACAGCACCATAACCGTACCTGACTTTTCCGTCAGAAATCCAGGAAACTTTATCAAAGAATTTTTCTTTGGTAAACCGCCATGCCAGCGAGCCGGAAGGAAACACGAGAGAACCGTTTTCAGAACTGAACTTGGAAGAACGATCCGATCGCAGGTTGAATGTAGCCAGGTATTTATCATCGTAAGCATAAGTAGCTCTGCCGAATAATGAAAAGATGCGGCTGGCAGGTTGTTCAAAGGAGGTGGGCAGTGGTTGTGAAGAACCGGAAGGTGCGGAACCCAGCCCCATATTGGCCAGCGCTTTTTTTGCTGAAATGTCGGCAGGGAAATAGCGGGTTTCAAAGCTGTTTTGCTTTGAACGCAGGTCCACGGTTTCTTCACCCACCAGCACAGTTATGTCATGATGTTTTTTGAAATTGTTCAGCGAATATTGAAGCGTATTGGTATTGCTCAGCGTATTGTTATACTGCTGGCCGATGGATGCCACCGGCAATGAAGCAAAGTTGCGGGCCGTTGCGGTTATTTTACTGAAGAAAAGATCGGTTCTTATATATGCATTGTCATAGCCGAACGTAGAGCGGAAAACAAGATTCTTAAGAATATTGTAGTTCACATAACCGGTCAGGTACGATGCCCTGTTGTTTTGCCTTCGGTATTCTGCCTGTGTCAGAATCACGGGATTGATGGCACCGGCTGAAGCCAGGTAATAAGCTTCATCAAAATCATCGGCGCCGAAGCCGGGCTTTGATAATTCAAAAGGCCTGTATGTAATTGCATGACGCAGCCTGTTTGTTGTCCGTGTACCTGTATTAGTAGTACCGATTCCTTTCACTTGCTGGTCGAGGTAGCGGGCTGTAAAACCGATTTTTAATTTATCGGACACTTTGTGGTCAATTTTGAAATTCACCAGGTACCGGTTGAAGCCTGATTCAAGCTGGATGCCTTCTTCTTTATTGCCGGTCAGGCTCAGGTTGAAAGTAGTGGCCTGGTTGCCCCCGCTTAATGATACATTATGACTCTGGAAATTAGCTTTTCTGCCAAACACTTCATCCTGCCAGTTGATAAAGGGAACATTTTTATAATTACCCAGTGTATCCCAGGTGGTGCCATAAGTTTGTGCAAAACTGGCGCTGTCTGTAGAGTTGCCACGGGTTCTTTCATATTGCCAGGAAACAAAGTCGTAAGGGTTTAGCACATCCATGAATTTGGGCAGTTCACGGAAGCCGTATGAAAAATTATAGGCAATTTGTGTTTTGCCTGCTCTTCCTGATTTTGTAGTAATAATAACGACGCCATTTGCAGCCCGTGCGCCGTAGATTGCCGTAGTGGATGCATCTTTTAATACATCAATGGAGGCAATATCCTGCGGCGAAATAACATCGAGTGCTTTTTCTACCTGTACACCGTCAACGATATAAAGCGGTGAGTTATCCTGTGTGATGGAACCGCCACCACGCACCCGGACAATGATTTCGGCGCCGGGGGCTCCTTCCGATGCAATGATCTGTACACCGGCCAGCTTGCCCTGTATGGCTTCGGCTGCTGACGACAACGGAATATCTTTTAGCTGCTTTGCAGTAATGGAAGAAACAGAACCCGTCAGGTCTTTTCTTTTCGAAGTGGTATAACCCACCACCACTACATCTTCCAGCGTGGCCGCATTGCGTTCCAACTGCACACTTACTTCGGTATTACCATCTGCAGTAAGGGTGGTTGGTTTGTGACCGGTGTAGCTGAAGCTGATGGTAACGGCGCCGGTACTGGCTACTGTTAAAGAAAAATTTCCGTCTTTATCAGTTTGCACTCCGGATTTGGATCCTTTGGGAATTACACTCACACCCTGCAGCGGCAGGCCGGTATCGTCGGTTACTTTTCCTTTTAGCTGCCGGCTCTGGGCAAAAGATAAACCGGAAAGTAAGAGAAGGAAAAACAAAATGGCAAAATGCTTCATATGGCTTTTTTTATTTTTTTAATTGAGAGAAATAAGCTGAAAAAAATCCGGAATCGTTATTTAAAACCTGTCTCTTTATTCTGAAATTCTGCTCAATGCTACTCAGTATTTATGATATTTAAATCAATGAGTTGGGGGTTTATTTACGCAATCGTTCCCGATAACGATGGCACATTAACCCGGCAGCATCCAATGCTGCAGGGAACTCCTGTTTTTTTTGATTATGCTGCGTGCAAAGCATATTTTTTTTGGGCAGAAAATATTATCCGGGATTAAAAATTCACAGTTTGTACGCCGCAAATTTTACTCAGGCTAAAAGTGTACCTTTAAGAGTAATTTGTTATTGCTATATGAAATTTGAAGCAGTTACAATTAAAGATATTGCCCGTGCACTCGGCATTTCTACTTCTACGGTTTCCCGTGCCTTGAGAGACAGCTACGAAATCAGCCCCGAAACAAAACAAATGGTGCTGGAGTGTGCTGAGAAACTGAACTACCGGCCCAATCCAATTGCCTTAAGTTTAAAAGAAAGAAGAAGCCGTTCCATCGGCGTGGTGGTTTGCGAAATAGCCAATAATTTTTTTTCCCAGGTTATCAACGGCATTGAATCCATCGCTTACGACCGCGGTTACAATGTCATCATTTCGCAAAGCCGTGAATCGTATGAACGGGAGCTGATTGATCTGCAGTACCTCGCCAGCCGGTCGGTGGATGGTCTTCTTATTTCACTTTCCACCGAAACCCACGACCTCACCGAGTTAAAAAACCTGCATGCAAAGGGATTCCCGGTTGTTTTTTTCGACAGGATAACGGATGAAATCAATACGCATAAAGTGGTAGTGGATAATTTCAAAGGGGCATTTGACCTGACCGGGCACCTGATAAAAACAGGCCATTCACGGATTGCAGTCATCACCAACTCCGAATTTCTCTCCATTACCCACGAGCGGCTGGCGGGGTATAAAGAAGCCATGCGGGTAAATGGGTTACCGGTGAATGAAAATTTTATACAGCATTGTTTTTACGGCGGGATGATTTTCGAAGAAGTGGAAGATGCCGTAAATAAAATTTTAACCCAACCGCAACGGCCCGATGCTATTTTTGCCACCAGCGATAAACTGACCATCGGTTGCCTGAAAACACTGAAGCGGCGCGGTCTGAAAATACCTGACGACATTTCGCTGGCCGGTTTTTCCAATACGGAGATTGCCGAACTGATTGACCCCCCACTGACCGTCATACGCCAGCCGGCTTATGAAATGGGAAAAGCAGCTACCGAACTGTTGCTGCAGTTAATTGAAAGCAAACGACCCATAAAAGATTTTGAAAAAAGAATACTTACACCGGAGCTTCAAATCAGGGAATCTTCAATGAAAAAGATGGCAATGATGGGATGATTTTTTATTCATTGTTAGCCATTTTTCCATTATAATTTTATTTAGACTGGCGACTGGATAAAAAAACAAACAGAAACGCTGTCTATAATTTTATTTTGAAACGGGAAGGCTATTTTCGTACCTTTCTCAACTCAAAATTTATCAACTATGCAAAGAGTAGCTGATATCCTGCATCGTAAAGGAGCTTCGGCTGTGGCTGTGGCACCCGATACCAAAGTGATTGATGCTATGGCTATCATGGCGGGTAAAAACATTGGTTCAGTACTGGTAATGGATGGCGGCGAATACCTTGGCATCATCACCGAAAGAGATTATTCACGCAAAATAGCCCTGAAGCAAAAAAGCCCTGCTGATACAAAGGTTTCTGAAATTATGACCACTGATTTGCCGCCGGTACGGCCATCGGACAGCGTAGAACATTGCATGAAACTGATGACGGAACAAAACGTACGCTACCTTCCCGTGTTTGAATTCAACCGCCTGGTTGGCATTGTAAGCATGAGCGATGTAGTGAAGGAAACCCTGCTTGAAAAAAAAGAAACAGTAAGCCAGGAAAGCTTAATTCACTCTGGTCTTTAAATTTGCGAAAACTAAAAACATCCCTACGGGATCCCCACAGGGACAAGCCGAGGCACCCTGCTGCGTTAAAATCGTGGCAGGGTGTTATTATTTTCCGGAAGGCCTGCTTATTTTTTCTTTTACAAGTACAAGCTCGGTTATATCCACCTGCATGGGCAGCAGTCCTATTTTTACCACGGCCTTTTTCCCCCGCAGCTCCAACACCTGCCCTACCTGGTGATTCTTTTTTACTTTCACTTTTTCTCCCGCTTTTATTTCGCCGGGCAGTTCGTCGTATTTTGAGTCAACCTGTTTCTGCATTTTACCGGCCGTTTTTTTTTCGGGTTTATTAAAAAGCAGTGCGCTGATGTTTTTTATCACTTTGCTTTTATCATCTTCTTTTCTCCAGTCAATAATCATTTGTTTCAGTTTTCGCTCCGTTTCTTTCAGGTAAATGAGTTTTTCCTCATTCAATTTGTTTTGCTGTTTCAGCAGTTCTACCTGCCGGGTATGCCTTTCCCGGTCCATCACTTCCTTCATTTCTTTTTTCAGCTTTTCATTTTCCTGCAGCAGCCGGTGCAGTTCTTTTTCTTTGTGTTCAAGTTTTTGCAAATCCTGCTCGGCCCTGTTCAGCAGTTTGTCGAGGCGAAAATGTCCTTCGTCCACCAGTTTTCTTGCCTGGTCAATCAGGTTTTTGTTTAAGCCGATTCTTTCAGCAATGGCAAAGGTGTATGAGCTGCCGGGTTTGCCGGTGGTGAGTTTATATAAGGGCTGCAAATGTTTTTCATCAAAGGCCATTGCCCCGTTGATGATGCCGGGTGTTTTTCCGGCCATTACTTTCAGGTTCAGGTAGTGAGTGGTGACGATGCCGTATGAATGTTTTTTTGCCAGTTCGCCAAGTATCACTTCGGCAAAAGCACCTCCCAGGCTGGGGTCGCTGCCGCTGCCCAGTTCATCAATGAAAAAAAGAGTTCTTCCATTGGCTTCTTCCATGAAATATTTCATGTTTTTCAGATGACTGCTGTAAGTGCTCAGTTCAAACTCGAGACTCTGCGTATCGCCCATGTGAATCAGCAGTTGTTTAAACACACCGAACCGGGATGAAGGATGTGCCGGCACCAGCAGGCCGCTTTGCACCATCATCTGCAGCAGGCCGGCGGTTTTCAGCGTCACTGTTTTTCCCCCGGCGTTGGGTCCGCTGATAACCAGTATGCGGTTGTTATCATCAAGTGTCAACGTTACCGGAATAGTTTCTTTACCTGCTTTTTTATTGTATAAATAAAGAAGAGGATGAAAGGCTTCCACAAGCTGTATACCCGGCTTATCCTGCACAAGGGGGAACTCGCCGTTTATATCCTGCGCTAATTTTGCTTTGGCACGGATAAAATCGTATTCGCCACAGATGAGATGGTAGTTGTTGAGCAACGTGGCATGCACTGATAGTTTTGCAGTAAGCTCACGCAGCAGGCGGTACACTTCCCGCTTTTCATCGCTTTCGAGTGAATAAATATCGTTGTTCAGTTCGATGGTTTCTTCCGGCTCGATGTACACAGTTCGGCGGCTTTCACTTTCGCCATGCAGAATTCCTTTTACCGTTCTTTTCTGTTCGGCAACAACAGCCACTACCCTGCGTCCATTCAGAAAACTTTCTTCGATATCTGCCAGGTAACCCTGCTTGTTCAGTTTTGAAATAATTTTTTCAAATACACGGCGCAGTTCATTTCTTTTCCGGTACAGATTCATGCGGATGCTGTACAGTTCATCAGAGGCATTGTCTTTTACCTGCCCGGTTTCATCCAACACTTCATCAATCATTTTCTCAATCGCCTTTTCATAAGGTACACCCCTGGTAATGGAAGCAAGACCGCCATAAGATTGTTTTCTTTCCGCATCAAACCAGCGGAAAATATCATGAATCAACCCAGCCATTTTTTTTATTTCCAACAGTTGATCGCCGCCCAGCACGGCGCCGGGCACAGCCAGCAGCTTCAATTCTTTTTCAAGATTAAACACGGGATCGGCAGGAAAATAAACACCGGTTTGCAGCAACTGCTTGTATTCAAATGCCTGTCTCAGTTCTGCTTCTATGAATTCAATTTTCGTATGAATCCTCAACCGGCCGGCTTTTTCTTTGGCATATTGGCTGCGGCAATGGGCTGCCAGCAGGTTTTTTATTTTATCAAATTCCAATTGTACGGTGGCCGAGTCGGGAAAGAGTTTCATTACGGTAAAAAACATTATTGGGTCAGCAAAGGTAATTCTAATCAGTGTCCCTTGCCGGAAACTTTGGACGTAGGTTTACCGTACACAATTTTACCTGGCCATTGTGTTAAGAAATACTGAAAGCAATTAGTTATGTCAAATGAATTACAAACCCACTTTCGCAAATCAGCGTAAATTGCATTGTGATAAATGCAATGGAGCGTAATAACAAAATAAAATATATAATGAAATCACTCTGGCTGGCAACTTTTACAGGCGTTGCTGCATTTTTTTCCTGCGCACAAAATTCAAATCAGAATACGAATATGAATACAACGAAAACCTCTGAAAAAACAGAAGCGGTATTTACAGGTAAAACTGACACGGCCACACTCGGCACCGGGTGTTTCTGGTGTACCGAAGCGATTTTTGATCAGCTCGACGGTGTGCTCTCGGTAACTTCCGGCTACTCGGGTGGGCATGTTGAAAACCCGACTTACCATGATGTAGGCACCGGTGAAAGCGGCCACGCAGAATGTGTGCAGGTAGTTTACGACCCGTCGAAACTTTCCTTCGACGAACTGCTTGAAGTTTTCTGGCAGGTGCATGACCCAACCACCCTCAACCGGCAGGGCGCCGATGTGGGGCCGCAGTACCGCAGCGTAATTTTTTACCACAACGAAGATCAGAAACAAAAAGCGGAAAAATATAAAGCCGAACTGGATAAAAGCGGCGCCTTTGACAAACCGATTGTTACCACACTCGAACCTTTTACCAAATTCTATTCTGCCGAGGCCTATCACCAGGAATATTATGAAAACAATAAAAACAAAAATCCGTATTGCTCCATTGTCATCCGGCCCAAGCTGGAAAAATTCAAAAAAGTTTTTAAAGATAAACTGAAGAAGAATTAAAAAAGGCGGGTAATCACCCGCCTTTTAGTTTTGGGTACCATTCGGATCATGTTTCTGTTTTTTTTAAGTTTTAAATTCGGCGAATGGTTCTTTCAGGAATTGGTTTCAAAAGGATAGTGAATCATTGGCTTACGGATACAGATTAAAAACGGCCAACATCGGTTTGGATTTTAAAAACCTGTAAGGTTTATGGTTAAGAACTTTACTGTTTTATCTCTTTTGTATTCATCTCCTGCCTGAAAATTGAAATCCTTTCTATTGGTTATTTGATGATGTACCGGGCGACTCAGTGAAAAAAGTACCGGTGTTTATGACAGAGACAGGTGCTGCTGGTTTAATAGGGACCTCGTTAGAATATAAATTTTTTCTTATCGGTTGCTGGTTAAATACTATCAGGGAGTACAGCAGCAGTAAAATGAAAAAAAGGATTCTCAAAACGGCAATGCGGGTAAAAGTTGTTTCCATAGAGTGTTTTTAAAAAGGATTCAGATTCAGCGAAGGTTTTCCGGGATACCAGGGCTTATCAGGGGATATGGAAACGGATATTGGTGCTGTGAACTTGAAAATGCTTGTTTGAAAAGCAGTCCGTAAAACTATACATCGTTTTTTTATTATGCAAGCTTCTCTTGTTTTATTTCATTCGTATTTTCCCGAAAAATTTAATTTTAAACGGCTGTCTTAAAAAAAAAATTCATGGAATGGGAGATTTACGAAACCAGGCTATTATTTTCTGAACATTTAAATTTACAAACCAAATTTTTTTACCTGTGCCACAAAGTCTGAAATCATTTTTTATACCCGCCGGTTTATTTATTGTTCAAATAACCTCAGCGCAGTTTACAAAACAGGATACGCTGCGCGGCAGCAACGGGCCGGGACGGGCCTGGTGGGATGTGATGAGCTACAATATTGATATTACTCCTGATTTTAAAACCAAAAAAATATCGGGAGAAAATAGTATTGTCTTTGCCATAAAAAAAGAAGCAGAAAACCCGGTAATGCAAATTGATTTGCAAAGTCCCATGATTATTGATAGTGTTTTTTTGTCAGGCAGAAATGAGGATTACCGCAAACCAGAACGCATAATAAATTTAAAAAGGGAAGGAAATGCATGGCTCCTAACTGTTCCGGGTTCTTTTAAGCAAGATCAAAAGCTTACGATGGCAATATTTTTTTCGGGTACTCCCCGCGAAGCCAAGAGACCACCCTGGGATGGAGGCTGGATTTTTGTAAAAGATGAAAAAGGAAGGCCATGGATGAGTGTGGCCTGCCAGGGATTAGGCGCCAGTGTGTGGTATCCCTGCAAAGATTACCAGGGCGATGAACCGGATTTTGGCGCAACGCTTACAATTGATATTCCTGATACATTAGTTGCTGTGGCCAATGGAAGATTAAAAGAAAAGAAATCAAACAATGGAAATACTTCGTGGACATGGGAAGTGAAAAATCCGATTAACAACTATAACATTATCCCCTATATCGGCAAGTATGTACACTGGAATGAAACGTATGAAGGTGAAAGGGGAAAACTTGATTGCAGCTATTGGGTACTCGATTACAATCTTGAAAAAGCAAAAGAACAGTTCAAGCAGGCTGCTATCACGCTGAAGGCTTTTGAGTACTGGTTTGGCCCCTACCCTTTTTATGAAGACGGATTCAAACTGGTGGAGGCGCCACATCTCGGAATGGAGCACCAGAGTGCAGTGGCTTACGGCAACGGTTTTCAGAATGGTTACCGCGGCCGTGATTTATCCGGCAGCGGATGGGGTTTGAAATGGGATTTTATTATCGTTCACGAAGTGGGGCACGAATGGTTTGGCAACAATATTACCACCGTTGACATTGCCGATATGTGGGTGCACGAAGGGTTTACCAATTATTCCGAAACGTTATTTACCGATTATCATTTTGATAACGAAGCCGGCAATGACTATTGCACCGGCACCCGGCAACTGATACAAAATGACAAACCCATCATCGGCCCCTACGGAGTGAACCAGCGGGGCAGCGGCGATATGTATTACAAAGGGGGTAATATGCTGCATACCATCCGGCAGGTGATTAATGATGATAAAAAGTTCAGAGAAATAGTAAGAGGGTTGAATAAAAATTTTTATCATCAGGCGGTTTCATCAAAAAATGTGGAAGATTATATGTCAGAAAAATCCGGTACCGACCTTTCTAAAATCTTTGATCAGTACCTCCGTACGGTTATGATTCCTGTACTGGAATATAAAATCAGCAGCACATCCCTTTCTTTCCGCTGGAGCAATTGTGTTGATGGTTTTGACATGCGGGTAAAGCTGAGCAATGGAGACTGGCTTGACCCCATCCCTCAATGGAAGGAAATACCGGTAAAGGAAAATATGAAGCGAGGAATTGAAACTGACCGGAATTTTTACATTATGGTACAAAAAGCAGAATAACCCCCGGTAATTACTCATCACCCATCACTCATTATCTTTACTGCATGAGCATCATCCGCCGGCAAAGCATCATTTCTTCCATACTTATTTACATCGGCTTTGCCTTTGGCGCTCTGAATACATACTTGTTTACAAGAGACGGCGGCCCGTTTACCAAGGAACAATACGGCCTCACGGGAGTATTTATGGCGCTTGGCTCCATCATGATGTCGGTGGCGGCGCTGGGCATGCCTGCCTATGTCAATAAATTTTTCCCCTACTACAAAGACCATTTGCCGCAAAGGAAAAACGACCAGGCCACCTGGGCGCTGCTGGTCAGTTTAATTGGTTTCGTCCTGGTGATGATTGCCGGTTTGTTTTTGAAAAATGTGGCGGCACGTGCTTTCGAAAATTCACCACAGCTGGTTGATTATTATTACTGGATTTTTCCTTTCGGACTGGGGCTTACCCTGTTTTCCGTGCTGGAAGTGCTGGCCTGGCATCATCATAAATCCATTCATTCCAATTTTTTCAAGGAAGTGCAGTTCAGAATTTTTGTCACGCTGCTGTTTGTGCTTGTCAGCGTCCATGTGGTAAAAGACTTTGACCTGTTCATTAAAATCTATTCTTTCCTCTACCTGCTGCTTGCGATAATCCTGTTTATTTACTTATACAAAACCGGTAAAATAAGTTTTACTCTTTCAGTAAGCAAAGTGACAAGGCGGTTTTTTAAAAAAATCCTTACACTGTGTTCATTCATCTGGGGCGGCACCCTTATTTACAATCTCGCTTCGGTGGCCGATACCATTATCATTGCAGGCGTGCTGCCTGATGGTATTGCCATGGCCGGGCTTTTCACTTTTGCCCAATACCTCAGCAGCCTGATACAGGCCCCGCAGCGTAGCATCGTGGCGGCTTCGGTAGCGCATCTTTCGCAGGCATGGAAGGATAAAGATTACCAGAAAATCAAACGTATTTACCAGCGTTCCTCCATCAACCAGCTTATTTTTTCTGCCGGTATGTATTGCCTTATCTGGCTCAATTACAAGGATGCTATCATTTCTTTCAGCATGCAGCAGGATTACCTGGTTGCATTTAATGTGTTTTTGTTTATGGGCCTGGTACGCATTGTTGACATGGGCACCGGTGTAAGCGGGCAGATTATTGCCACGTCCACCTTCTGGCGGTTTGATTTTATTACCGGCATCGTTTTGCTTGCCATAATGCTGCCGCTCAACTGGGTGCTGACAAAAAATCTTGGATTGATTGGCCCGGCCGTTGCCAACCTGGTGGCTTTTACTGTTTATAATTTTATCCGTTATCTTTTTTTGCTTCGCAAATTTAATATGCAGCCGTTTACCAGTAAGTCACTTTTTACTTTGTTGCTGGCCGGCGCCTGCTTTGTGATTTGTTATTTTTTATTCAGTGGCAAACACGGAATTGAGTGGATGGTAGTCAGAAGTTTCGTCTTTATTGTATTCTTTTTTGCCGGCACATATTACCTGAACCTTACTCCGGATCTAAAGATTGTAATGGAAAATTTAAAGAAGAAATTCCGGAAAAATAATTGATGATTAAGCGGGAGCTTTTACTTTTTTACTTTTTTACTTTTGATTTTTACCTGCCGCTGGCAGCCATCACTTCTTTTTCCTTCAGGCGGCCCACGCCGATAAAACGGCGAACCCAGTATTCGTCGAAAATATCACTTATCATCACGCCGCCGCTGGTAGAAGCATGTACAAATTTGTTGTTTTGCAAATAAACTCCTACATGCGACACGCCGCCGCGGGTATTAAAAAAAATCAGGTCGCCTTCTTTCAGTTCGGTGCGTGAAATGCGGCTGGTGAGTTTGTGCTGCTCTCTTGCCGTTCGCGGCAGGCTGATGCCGTAAACCGCAGCAAAAAGGTATTGGGAAAAAGCGGAGCAATCAATTCCCTTTTTAGTAGTGCCTCCAAGTTTGTAGGGAGTGCCGTACCATTCATCAATAAATTCAAACATGCGGGTATTTTTCACTTCTTCGGCCGGTGTATTCAGCAGCACGCCATATTTTAATTGCAAGGCTGAAAGATTTTCCGCTTCGGTTTCGTCCGATGTTTTCACTGGTGAATAAACGGGAAGAGATTGTTTTGGTTTATCAGTTATATTTTCTTTTTCCCCGGTGGGGTTGCCAGTTCCCGCCTGCACTGAAATCTGCTCCAGGAATTTTGTTTCTTTTTTTACCTGCGTTGCACTGCCGTTGGTTACCTGCTGATCGGTTCTCCTGAAAGCTGTTTTTATTGCTGAGCAGCTTGCCAGCATTATGAAAAGCAAAGAATATAAAAGAGGCTGCTTCAGCATGAATTGTTTTTTCTCAGGATGATTTCAGAGGGTGGGCAAATATCCTGCCGGAAGGCGGGCCGTCAAAAATAAAAATCTTTCTTCATCTTGTGGATATTATTTGAACGAAATTTGCTTTCGGAAATTGTTATTGACCTTTATTTGCGATGAGTATCAGTCAAAATGAATTGGATGAAAGGACTCAAAAGAATTATAGGACTCATTTGACTTATTTGATCAATTGACTTTTCAAACTATGCGATTCTCCCACCTGCATGTACATACACAGTATTCCCTGCTCGATGGAGCGGCATCCATTCAAAAGCTCTATCAAAAAGCCATGGATGATAACATGCCCGCTCTTGCCATTTCGGATCATGGCAATATGTTTGGCGTGTTTGATTTTGTAGCCGAGGCATACAAGCATAAAAATGAGGATGGCACCCTTAAAGTAAAGCCGGTGGTGGGCTGTGAATTTTATATCACGTCCGACCGCTATCGCAAATCATTTACGAAAGATGAAAAAGACCCGCGGCATCACCAGATACTGCTGGCAAAAAATGAAACCGGCTATAAAAATCTTGTAAAGCTTACTTCGCTGGGATTTATTGATGGCATGTATGGCAAATATCCCCGGATAGATAAAAGGCTGGTTGAAGAATACCATGAAGGCCTGATTGCCACTACATGCTGCCTTGGGGCCCTGGTGCCGCAAACCATTTTAAAAAAAGGCGAAGCCGAAGCAGAAAAGGAATTCACATGGTGGCTTGGTGTTTTTGGTGATGATTATTATGTGGAGCTCCAGCGCCATGGAATGAAAGAACAGGACCAGGTGAATGAAGTGCTGGTGAAATTTGCCCGCAAACACAATGTAAAAATTATTGCAAGCAATGACTCGCACTACGTGGAGCAGAGCGATTTTACGGCGCATGATATCCTGCTCTGCATTAATACAGGAGAAAAAATAAGCACCCCGGCCCTGCGGGAGTTTACTGATGATGATGTGGTGGTGAAGGATAAACGATTTGCTTTTCCCAACGACCAGTTTTATTTCAAGACAACGGCTGAAATGCAGAAAAACTTTGCCGACCTGCCCGAGGCGCTTGATAATACAAACGAGATAGTTGACAAAGTTTCGCTGCTGAACCTGAAAAAAGATATTCTGCTGCCTGCATTTCCCGTTCCTGAAGAATTTAAAATTCATACCCGGCCGGAAAAGCTCGATAAAGGCGTAGTGGATCCCGATTCGCTGAATCAATGGGAATATTTAAAACATTTAACATACGAAGGCGCCAGGCAACGATACAGCGAACTGACTGATGAAATAAAAGACCGCATCGAATTTGAACTGTTTACAATAAAAACCATGGGCTTTGCCGGTTATTTCTTGATCGTCGGCGATTTCATTAAAGCCGGCCGTGAACTGGGTGTGCTGGTAGGACCGGGTCGTGGTTCTGCTGCGGGCAGCGTGGTGGCATATTGTATCGGCATTACCAATATTGACCCGATAAAATACAACCTGCTGTTTGAAAGATTCCTGAATCCCGACCGCAAATCAATGCCGGATATTGATACCGATTTTGATGATGTGGGCCGGCAGAAAGTGATTGACTATGTGGTAAAGAAATACGGGAAAAACCAGGTGGCGCAAATCATTACCTATGGCACCATGGCGGCAAAAATGAGTATTAAAGATGTGGCCCGTGTGATGGATTTGCCGCTGCCCGATTCTAATGCCCTGGCCAAACTGGTGTCCGAGCGGCAGGGTGTCGAATTAAAAAGAGTTCTTCATGCACCGCTTACTCCAAAGGATGGAGAAAAATCGCTGACTGAAAAAGAAGGCTTCAGCCCTGATGAACTGGAAAACATAAAAAAGCTGCGGGAGATTTACAAAAGCAAGGGATTGCAAAGTGAAGTGCTTCACGAGGCAGAAATACTCGAAGGCTCTGTTCGAAACACAGGTATTCACGCCGCGGGAATCATCATCGCTCCAAAAGATTTGACGGAACTGATACCGGTGGCCACAGCCAAAGATTCCGATTTGTGGGTGACGCAGATTGAAGGCAATGTGATTGAAGAATCCGGCGTTATTAAAATGGATTTCCTCGGCTTAAAAACCCTCACCATCATCAGGGATGCCCTGGAACTGATTAAACAAAATCACGGAGTGGAGATAGACATAGATAAAATTCCGCTCGATGATGAAAAAACTTTCCGCCTTTACCAGCATGGCGATACCATCGGTACTTTTCAGTTTGAAAGCCCCGGTATGCAGAAATATCTTCGTGAGCTGAAGCCCGACCGCCTTGATGACCTGATTGCCATGAATGCCCTGTACCGACCCGGCCCGCTGGCGTATATTCCCAACTTCATCGAACGAAAACACGGCCGTGAACCGATTACGTATGACCTGCCTGAAATGCAGGAAATACTGAAAGAAACCTACGGCATCACCGTGTACCAGGAGCAGGTGATGCTGCTGGCGCAGAAACTGGCCGATTTCAGCAAAGGCGATGCAGATATGCTGCGCAAGGCTATGGGTAAAAAACAAAAGTCGGTGCTCGATAAAATGAAAAGCCGGTTCATTGAAGGCGCAAAGAAAAAAGGTTTTGGAGAATACACGCTGCAGAAAATATGGACCGACTGGGAAGCATTTGCACAATATGCTTTCAATAAATCACATTCCACCTGCTATGCTTATGTAGCTTATCAAACGGCCTTTTTAAAAAGTCACTATCCTGCCGAATACATGGCGGCGGTACTCAATCATGCGGGCAGTATCGAAAAGATTACCTTCTTTATGGAAGAATGCAAGCGCATGGGCATAAAAGTGCTGGGGCCCGACATCAATGAATCGAAAAACGGATTTGCCGTAAACCAGAAAGGTGAAATCCGCTTTGGCCTCGGCGGGTTGAAAGGCGTAGGCGAAGCGGCTGTGGAAAACATCATCGAAGAGCGGGAAAAGAAAGGCCTTTATCAAAACATATTTGATTTTATAAAGCGCATCAACCAGCGCAGCGTAAATAAAAAAACGCTGGAGAGCCTGGTGTATGCCGGTGCTTTTGATTGTTTTCCCGAACATCACCGTGCCCAGTTCTTTTATGTCACTCCCGAAGACCCCACTTCCGGTCTTGAAAAAATCATCCGCTTCGGGCAGGTGTTTCAGCAAAACAGCATGACTTCATCCAACACCCTGTTTGGCGACCTGCCACTGGCTATTGAAATCAGAACTCCCACGCTGCCGATTTGCGAAACCTGGCCGCTGATTGTGCAACTGGATCATGAAAAGGAAGTGACAGGCATGTTTCTCAGCGGTCATCCGCTCGATCATTTCCGCTTTGAACTAAAGCACTACGGCATTACTCCGTTATCAGAATTCAACGAATTCAAAGAAGCTGTGGCGCTTCATCCCAATCCCGGCAGGGTATTTCGCCTGCTCGGGCTGGTGACGGCTGCCGAACATAAAATTTCACGCAAGGGAAACAAGTACGGCTCGTTTGCCATCGAAGATTATTCTGGCAAAACCGACCTGGTGCTTTGGGGTGATGATTATGTACGGTTCACTCCTTTCCTGCAGCAGGGTGCTTCGCTTTTCATCACCGGCTTTTTCAGGCAACGGTATAGTACACCGGAGTATGAATTCAAGGTAAACAGCATTACGATGGCAGAAACCATCAAGCGGAATTTGACAAAGCAACTGAGCATTGACATTCATCCGAAAGATGTATCCACACACCTGCTTGGTTTTATTGAAGACAATATAAAAAAACATCCGGGCCGCTCAACACTGCGATTTACTCTTAATGAACCAAAAGAAAACTTAAAAATCAGTCTGGTTACTTTGGACAGCGGTTTTGAAATGAATGACGAACTGGTTGATTTTCTTGACAGCAACCCGGAAATAGAAGTGCAGGTAACAACTTTGTAATAACGGGCTATAAAAGTAATTTTATAAAATGCAGGTTCCGCAATTTATAAAAGATCAGATACTGAAAGAACTTGAAACACTCACTCCAAATGAGGAGCAAACTTTACTTGGTATCGTGGAAAATTATATCCATAGCAAAGCAGATGAAACCGGGTGGGATAAGCTGCCAAAAGAATGGAAAAGCAGAATTGAAGAAGGTCTGAAACAGGCTGATCAAAAACAATTTATCCTGCATGAGGATGCAATTCTTTACCTGAGAAAGAAATACGGGTTAAATGGCTAAACCGGTTGTCCTCACACCGCTTGCCAAAGAAAATCTTGAGAATGTTACAGATTATTTGTTACGCTAATGGGGAATCGGTGTTCCCGAAAAATTTCTTGCTCTTTACGAAGCCAAAATTTCACTGATAGCCGAATACCCGGAACGTTACCCTGTTATTCACATTGCTTCAGGTTTAAGGAAAGCAGTTTTTGCAAAACATAATACCATCCTTTACCGTGAAAGAGCCGATCGGATTGAAATAATTTGTGTTTTTGATACCCGACAGGATCCCCTCAAAATGGAGCAATTTATTTAATCAGGACTCTTTTGCATGGTTTGATCACAATCATGTCATATTTCTGACAACTTAGTCACATAGCGGTGTCATAAATTCGCAATTAGAAATTTGGGTGTATTTTTGCTCCCCCTTTTAAAAAATAAAACGAAATAATACTATGGCAAAAGAATTCACAGATGGCAATTTTCAAAACGAGGTTTTAAGTTCCGATAAATTAACGGTGGTTGATTTCTGGGCAGAGTGGTGCGGTCCCTGCCGTGCTATCGGGCCCGTAATCGAAGACCTTGCAAGAGAATATAACGGTAAAATCAACGTGGGTAAAGTAAATGTGGATGTTAATCCATCTGTCAGCATGAATTATGGCATTACATCCATCCCTGCCATCCTGTTTTTTAAAAACGGGCAGGTGGTAGATAAACTTGTTGGCGCACAGCCGAAGGGTAATTTTGTAAAAAAGATTGAAGCACACATCGGTTAAAATTCCTGGCTGATATTGAGCCCCCCGTTTCGCTTCTGGTGAAACGGGATTTTTATTTTATAGCGACATGTGGGAACTGATTTTTCAGTTGATTAAAGATCTTTCGTTATAAATACTCCTTTTAAAATAAAATACTGCAGTCCCCGGTACAAACCGTCATTCAGGTATATCCTGTAAAGAATTTCATTTATATTGCCCTGAAATACTTAAACCAGCTGCATGAATACCGAAAACATTCTGCGAGGCCTCGTAGGCATTCTCTTTTTATTTTTTATTTGTTTTTTGCTAAGTAATAACAGAAGAAAAATTAACTGGCGCCTCGTGGGTCTTGGGTTTTTGCTGCAGCTGGTGCTGGCTGTGCTTATCACCAACAACTGGCTATGGATGTCCGATGTATTTTCCTTTATTGCGTCTGTTTTTGTAAAAGTGATAAACCTGGGTAAAAATGGTTCACGGTTTATTTTTGGCAGCCTGGTGGATGATACCCAAAACTGGGGATTCATTTTTGCCGTACAGGCGCTGCCCAATATTATTTTCTTTGCTGCGCTGTCAGCGGTACTTTATTATTTCGGTATTCTGCAAAAAATTGTTTATGCCTTTGCCTGGTTATTATCCAAGATAGGTGTCAGCGGACCTGAAAGCATTTCGGCAGCGGCCAACGTATTTATGGGTCAAACCGAAGCGCCACTGCTGGTAAGACCTTACCTGGAGCGGATGAAAAAAAATGAAATGCTGTGTATAATGGCAGGCGGCATGGCTACAACGGCCGGCAGTGTGCTGGGAGTATATGTCACCATGCTGGGTGGTAATGACCTTGCCGAACAGGCAAAGTATGCCAAACTGCTGCTGATGGCATCGGTGATGGCGGCGCCTGCGGCCATTATTGTATCAAAAATGCTTTTCCCTGATCCTGACCCAGGTGCTGTTTCGACAGAACTGAAAGTTTCAAAAGAAAAAATCGGGTCCAACCTGCTGGATGCAATTTCAAACGGCACCGGAGATGGTTTACGGCTGGCTGTAAATGTAGGTGCCATGTTGATTGCATTCATTGCATTGATAGCTGTATTGAATGGCGCATTGGGCCTGCTGGGGCGGTGGACCACACTGAATGATTTGATAGCAGAAAATACTGCCGGCCGGTTTGATAAGCTTTCGCTGCAATTTTTACTGGGCTATGCTTTTTCACCAGTGGCCTGGCTTATGGGCATCAGCACGCAGGATATTACTCTGTTTGGCCAGTTGCTGGGTGAAAAAACCATCGTAAATGAATTCGTGGCATACCAGTCGCTGGCAGGAATGAAATCAGCCGGGGCCATCGGTGATCCCAAAACACTGGTGATGGCAAGTTTCGCTTTGTGCGGGTTTGCCAATTTTTCCTCTATTGGAATTCAGATTGGCGGCATTGGCGCCCTGGCACCAAACCAGCGGAAAAACCTGACAGAACTGGGCATCAAAGCACTGATCGGCGGTACCATTGCCTGCCTGATGACATCTACGATTGCCGGTGCTCTGTTTGCCGGCTGATAAATTTTATTGCCGGTAAAAATTTTAATTTAAATGGTTGATTTATTGTGCGTATCAGGTAAAACAATTTTTTCTTTTCTGGGTATTATTCTGTAAACTTGTAGCCATAAATCTGAACTGAAAACTTTTTTCTTAACCCAAAACTATACTGCCTTGAAAAAATTTACCTTCCTGGCATTAACGGCAATTCTGTTTTTATCCTTTGGCAATCTGCTTGCTCAACAAAGACCGGTTCAAACCAATATCAATAGTGCATCAAACGGCCGGCTTTATTGTGCCACCATGGAGGCCCTTGAATTTTATTTGCAAAATAATCCTGATGCAAGGGCCTTGGCCGAACAAAACAAAAACCGGTTTGCTCCCGAACCTTCAGCCCAGAACAACAGGACAAATGTTATAGTCAACATTCCAATAGTTTTCCATATTGTGGGCAACTCAACCCGGCTGGCCCAGGTAACTGATGCAGACATATTGTGGCAGTTAAATAAACTGAATGAAGATTTTGCCGGTTCTAATGCCGATAGCACCAACGCATCAAGTTTTTATAATATCAGGTCGTATAACGGGTATAACCAGATCAGGTTTTGCATGGCACAAAGAGACCCGAACAACTTACCTTCTAATGGCATCACCCGCACACCATCATCACTCACCGGCGCCACGCTATGTACGGGTAATAACTACAATATGCTTAAGCATACTGCCCAGGGCGGTATTGATGCCTGGGATCCTACCCGGTATTTCAATGTGTGGGTGGGTGAAGTGGGCAACTGCCTGCTGGGTGTTGCACAGTTTCCCGGTACAGGTAGTTTGAGTGAATTTGGCGTTGTCATTGCATTTGAAGGATTCAGCAATAACCCGGCTTATGTTGATCCAAATTATGCATTGGGACGTACAGTTGTGCATGAAGTTGGTCACTGCTTTGGTTTGTATCACATCTGGGGTGATGAGGGTGGATGTACTAATTCCGATTTCCGCCAGCTCACCGGCACATGCATATTGCCTGCGTCTTTGGCCGGCACTACCACTGACCAATCAATTGGTGATACTCCCAACCAGGCCGGCGCAACTACCAACTGCCCGAGTGGTGTAGTAACCGATGCCTGTGCTACAACATCACCGGGAAAAAATTACCAGAACTATATGGATTATACATTGGATGCCTGTTATTCCATGTTCACTTTAAAACAAACGGACAGGATGCAATATGTACTTGATAACTGTCTCGCTTCACTGAAAACTTCAAATGGATGCATACCGCCGGTATTATCGCCGGACAATGCAAGCATATCTGCCATCGTTACCCCATCAGCTAATTTTGTAACCTGTGATCCTACAATTCCACTGACCGTAACACTTCGGAATACTGGTTCCAATACACTGACATCCGTTACAATCACTGTAACCCGCAATGGCACTACAGTAGAAACCCGGAATGTCAGCGGCCTTAGTCTTGCTTCTTTGGCCACAACCAATATTACTTTGAATGCTGTTCCTCTGGTATTGGGAGTTGATGCCATACAGGTTTGTACTTCTTTACCCAACGGTAATCCTGATTCTGATCCGACTGATGACTGCAGAACGGTGAATGGCACAAGGGGCGCAGGTACGCCATTGCCATTGGTTGAAGGGTTTGAAAGTACCACCTTCCCGCCCACAGGATGGCAACGTATTAATCCTGATGGAGGCATCACCTGGCAGCGGAATACTATTGGCTTAATGCATGGCGGTATTGCCGATGCATTCGTGAACCACTGGGCCTATGCTACTAATGGAGCTACTGACGACCTGATAACGCCGGCATATGCTGTTGGTACAGCCGATTCAATGTGGGTAAGTTTCTGGGGCGCATACAAAGGGTATCCCGGGTTCCCCTTCGATGAACTGCAGGTAGCCGTTTCCACTAACTGCGGGGGAAGTTTTACAACAGTTTATAATGTGAGAAATGATACGGTGTTTGCAGTGCCTCCAGTAACCACCACGGCAAACTGGACAACTTCGAATATCAACCAGTGGATAAAGAGATCACTGGATATTTCTCAATTCATTCCGGCGGGCAATGTGCAGGTTCGTTTCCGTACGGTGAACCGTTTTGGAAATAATTTCTTCCTTGACGACATCAATATTGACAAGAAAATATTCCCCAACAATGATGCTGGCGTTATAGCTGTCAACAAGCCGCTGCCCAGAGTGTGTGCCAACAGCGGCGCTCCCGAAGTGGTGATTAAGAATTATGGTAAAATTGTCCTTACATCGGTGAAGATAAATTACCAGATTGATGGCGGAGCGGTTACTACTTTCAACTGGACCGGCAGTCTTGCCAGAAACCAGGTGGAAACCGTAACCTTGCCGGTTGCCAATTTTGGAGCTACCGGTAATCACTCAATCAATGTATATACTTCGCAGCCAAACAACGTGGCCGATGAAGACCCGACAAATGACGGTTTGGTGAAAGCCTTTGCCACCTTCCAGATTTATGCGCTGCCCGGTAGTGTGACGGAAGACTTCACCAGTTCAACTTTCCCGCCGGTAAACTGGACAATATTTAACCCCAATGCTGACCTCACCTGGCAGCGCAATAGTTCTATAGGAAGAAACAGCCCGGGTTCGGCATGGTTCAATGATTATATCAACACCAATGTTGACCGGTTTGATGACCTGACAACACCCAACTACAGCTACTCAGCCATTGATTCCATTTTCCTCACATTTCATGTGGCCCACAGAACAAGGACACTGCCGGGTTCAACAGGCGCAAGACTGGATACGCTGCACGTACTGCTTTCAAGAGACTGTGGCAATACGTTTACCACCGTATATAAAAAATATGGTGAAGAACTGCAAACGGTAAATGATCCCAACTTCCAGGGCTCCTTGCTGAGCTTTACACCCAACAGCAATCAATGGCGCAGAGACTCCATCAATCTAGGTCGTTGGCTGAAGGCAAGTGAGCCGATGGTGCTGTTAGCCTTCAGGGTAAGCGGCAATATTGAAAATAACCTCTACCTTGATGATATCAACCTGAGAACACAGGTATTGCCCGAGCGGCTCAAGAACGATGGTTACCTGGTGCTGCCCAATCCGTTCAGAAACACATTTGGCGTATGGCATTACCAGGTGCCCACATCGCTGCGGTATATTAATGTGTTTAACTCGGCGGGTCAGCTGGTGTGGAGTAAAAAATATCCCGGCGGCGGTGATAAATTTATCCAGATTGATTTGAGCGGCCGGGCCGCAGGCACTTATACTGTGAATCTCGGTTACGATGATAGCAACCGGAATGTAAACGTGCAGGTAGTTAAGTACTGAGAAATCAATTTCCACATGATAACAACCCCGGTTTTTACACCGGGGTTATTTTTTGCTACCTACCTTTGCAAAAATTTGTAAAGATGACAACTGCATTTGCTGTAAATGGTTTGAGTGGTATCAGTAAAGAACTTGAGCTGGTTAAGGAAAAAGTGTACAATGGCGAACGGGTAACTGATGAAGAAGGCTTGCTGCTTTTTGAAAAAGCTTCCCTCCCCTTTCTTGGCTCACTGGCCAACCATATCCGGGAAAAAAAACATGGTGATGTAACTTACTTCAACCGGAATTTTCATATTGAACCCACCAATGTGTGTGTGTTTGCCTGTGATTTCTGCAGCTACAGCCGCCTCTATGCTCATCGTGAACAGGGTTGGGAGCTTAGCGCTGAACAGATGCTGCACATGGTGCAGAAATACGACGGGCAACCCATTACCGAAGTACATATTGTAGGTGGTGTACACCCCAAACTAAACCTGGAGTTTTTTGCCGATGTGCTGAGGCGGATAAAAAAACACAGGCCTTCGCTGCACATAAAAGCATTTACAGCCGTAGAGCTCGATTATATGTTTCGCAAAGCAAAAATGACCAATGAAGAAGGATTGCTTTACCTGAAAAATGCAGGACTTGATTCACTGCCCGGTGGCGGCGCCGAAATTTTTCACCCGGAAATAAGGGAAAAAATCTGTGCCGATAAAGTGAGTACGGAAGGCTGGCTGGCTATTCATGAAACGGCTCACCGCCTTGGGATGCACAGCAATGCTACTATGCTCTACGGCCATATTGAAAATTATTTTCACCGTATTGACCATATGAGCCGGCTGCGCAGCCTGCAGGATAAAACCGGTGGCTTTAATACTTTTATCCCGCTCAAATTCCGAAACAAAGACAATGACATGAGCCATGTACCGGAAAGCAGCATTGTAGAAGACATGAAGATGTATGCCGTTGCCAGGATATATTTGGACAATTTTGCGCACCTGAAAGCCTACTGGCCCATGCTGGGCAGGCACAATGCACAGCTATCGCTGGCTTTTGGCGTAAACGATATTGACGGCACCATTGATGATACTACAAAAATTTACAGTATGGCGGGAGCTGAAGAGCAAAACCCTTCTATGACCACAGAAGAAATTGTAGCGCTGATAAAACAGGTAAAACGCCGCCCGGTGGAAAGAGATACGCTGTATAATGAGGTAAAAGATTATTCAGATGCTGAACAGGAAAAACCATTTGCGAAATCGGGATTGAACTGACACGATCATCAATCACTCCTACTAATCAATCATTGCCCTTAACATTCCGGCAGGCTCAACGGTACATTTACGGCCAGTCCGCCTTCAGCAGTTTCCTTATATTTATTGTCCATATCCCTTGCCGTGTCCCACATGGTTTTTATTACGCCATCCAGCGATACTTTGGCGAAGTCGGGACTGCTTTGCAAAGCAAGTTGTGATGCAGTAATTGCTTTTATGGCCCCCATGGTATTCCGCTCGATGCAGGGCACCTGAACCAGCCCGCCTACCGGATCGCAGGTAAGGCCAAGATGATGCTCCATGGCAATTTCAGCAGCCATCATTGCCTGGCGTTGCGTGCCCCCCATGCACTCCGTTAGTGCTGCTGCTGCCATGGATGAACTAACACCTATTTCAGCCTGGCAGCCACCCATGGCAGCAGATATAGTAGCCCCTTTTTTAAATATGCTTCCTATTTCAGAAGCTGTCAGTAAAAACTGGTTCACTTTATCTCCAATATCCTGACCAGCAGAGAGGCAGAAAACAACATAATACTGAAGCACAGCTGGTATTACTCCGGCCGCACCGTTTGTTGGTGCTGTCACTACCCTGCCAAAAGATGCGTTTTCTTCATTTACTGCTAAGGCAAAACAACTGACCCAGTCGAGTATGTATTTAAAATCATTGCCGCCAAGGTGAATGGCATTAACCCAATCATCATAATCAATGTAGCTTCTGCCTGCAAGCAGTTTTTTATTCAAATCTGCGGCCCGGCGTTTTACATCCAGTCCGCCCGGCAACATACCCGCAGTGTGGCATCCTCTGTAGATGCATTCCTTCATCACCTGCCAGATTTTTTTCAATCCCTGTTTGGTTTCGGCTTCCGGCCGCCAGGCATTTTCATTTTCCAGTACTATTTCAGAAACAGATAATCCGGTTTTCATACACCAGTGCAGCAGGTCTTCGGCAGTATTGATGGGAAAAGGCAGCAGAACCGATTGTGATATACCATTTGCTTCTCCTTCTTTTACCACGAATCCGCCACCAATGGAATAATAAGTTTCTGCTATGGAATCTCCCTGCCTGAACTCTGCAAGAAAGGTAACGGCATTAGGATGGTAAGGCAGCGATTCGGTAATAAGAAACTCAATATCATCAGAAGGATAAAACACGGCTTCATGCACACCACCGAGCACCAGTTCTTTCAGTGCAGCAATATCTGCAATCTTTGAATGAATATGATGCACATCAAATGTCACCGGGTCTTCGCCACTCAGTCCCAGCTGAATGGCAATATCAGTGCCGTGGCCTTTGCCTGTTTTGGCCAGGCTGCCATAAAGCATCACTTTTACAGCTGCCACATCGTGTAGCCGGCCGGAGCTTTTTAAGGATTGTACAAAGCGCTGGGCAGCACGCCATGGCCCCAGCGTGTGTGAACTGGAAGGCCCCACCCCGATTTTAAAAATATCAAACACTGAAATGGCTTCGTGTGGCAAGATGATAAGATTAAGGTTGAGGTTGCGCTTCGGAGCGGGCAATTAATTCCCGGTAACGTTGCTCATTTCTCTCCCATTTTACTTTTACTGAAAACACCGAAATAAAAACTACTATCAGCAGGATGCCAACAAGGAGAACTATTATCAACGACTTTATGGATGGGTAGGCATTCAGCACCATGATTGCCCTTTTGTACCATCCTGAAATCAGGGTAACAAAAATTGCCATTGCAAACAATACGCCTGCCGGCAAACCAATGGCCAGTTGCCTGAAAAATCTTTTTTGCCTGTCGCGGTTGTCTTTCCAGTATTGTAAAAATCGCTGTTCTTCTTCCGTAAGCATACACAAAATTACTGAGGGTAATGTGCAAGTTGCCAAACCGGGCAAAATAATTATCTTGTAGCGGATAAAATCATTTTCCTTGAAGTTGTCCCCGATCTTGGCCCGTTACCTTTTTCAGCACAGGCGTCTTCACCTTGCTGGTATCGGCATATTTCTGGTTGAGGAAACAGCAATTTTGCCCGAAGAATCCGGTAAAAACCAGAAAGGCTTGCCGCAGGTAAAAATAAAATTCGAAGAAGATGTGTCTATAAAACAGAATGATGAGTTGGTAGCCTTTGTTGCAAAAGAGTCCGGCAAAATGAAAAGCCTTGCCGCCGCCGATCTGGATTCGCACCTGGAGCTGGCCCGCCAGTTTTTGAATATCGGCAAACCATTTTTACTGGAAGGAATCGGTACGCTTTCGAAAAATAAAAACGGCCGCCTCGACTTTGTACAGGGTTATCCGGTTTCCGAAAAATCAAAAGAACCCGCTCAAAACGAAGTGGATTATACTTCCACTACCGAGGATTCATTTACCGATTACGAAGAAATGTTTTCGCCCAAAAAACCACCCAAACCAGCTGTCAAAAGAATTGCAGCCTGGTTGATTGGCATAGTAAGTATCGGGCTGGCTGTTTGGGGTGGGTACCTGGTTTATTCAAAAACAAAATCGCCGAAGAACAACACTACAAACCCGCAGAACCAGCAACAAAGGTCTGACCCGCCTAAAAAAGATACGCTAATTCAAAAAACACAACCAGTAGCTGATAGTCCTGTTTCCCATGCAGGCACTTTCCGGTTTGTGATTGAACTTGCCAATAAACACAGGGCATTAAAAAGGTTCAATGACCTTAAAAGTTATGGGCTTGACATTAAAATGGACACCCGGGATTCAGTCACTTTCAAATTATATTTTCTGTTACCCGCCCTGCCTGCCGATACTGCCCGAATCCGCGATTCGCTGATAATTCGGTATGGACGGAAAGGCGCTGGCTATGTAGAACAGGCAGTACGGTTTTAAAAAAAATGGCAAAAACTATTGCTTTCCCAAAATATTCTGCTTAACATTGCTTCCTCTTTTGAAAAACCTCCGCAACCTTTCCATTATTTTCCGCCATTAGCGCTTTAATCCTTTTTACCGTCACCCCATTATTCTTTATCCGTAAATCCTTGAAACAGGACCTGATTAGTAAATAACTGCATTATGAAAATTGCGCAGCACTTTCGTGCATACCTCGATGCACACCAAAGCCTGCAACTGCCGCTGCTTGGCAGGTTTAACATAGTAGGCCATGCGGGGGAATTATTTGAAAACGGGGTTCCAAAAAAATGGATTCAATTTATTGCCAATAAAGATGAGACTGCCGAACCCGGCTTCATTCAATACATGTCGCAGGCTATGAAAGTGGAAACCTGCATTGCCGAATCGGACCTGAACTGCTTTTGTCAAACCACCCGTGAAATGCTGATACAGGGTTTTGAAGCCGAAATACCCGGTATTGGTTTTTTACATTTCGAAACCGGCGACCGGTTACAGTTTTCCGTAAAAAGTATTTACAAAAACGCCATGCAGAAATTACCGAAGCGAAACCCGGCATTTATTTCTTCCTTCTGGCTTTAAGGTTTGCTTGCTATACGAACACCAGGCTGCTGCAGTTTGTGGCAGCCTTTTTTAGTGTTATTCTATCAATGTTGCAAAAATTATATTACCAGTAAACAGATAAATATAAAATCAGAAAAGGCTTTACTTCCAGACAACCACCCGGTATGCCGACCCTGATTCAACCGGGAGTGTAAAAGGAATGAAGTAAGCCATGTATAAAAAGAAAAGGCTGTCTTTGCAGGCAGCCATTCCAGGCACCGGGAGGTACCGAGCGGATTCAAACCGCTGTAGGAGGTTTTGCAGACCTCTGCCTCGTCTCTCGGCCACGGTACCTTATTCACCCGCAAACAATCACAATAAAACTTTAGTTTTGAAAGCGGGATGGCGACAAAAGTAAGGCATTTCCTTAAAAGATTATAATCCACAGTTATGGCAAAAATTGCCGAATCAGAAATGATATTAAATGCAAGAGGTGCAATTTATCACCTGAATCTGCGGCCTGATGAAATTGCCCATCGCATTTTACTCGTCGGCGATCCAGACAGGGTAAAAGAAATAAGCAAACATTTTGACAGCATTGAATACAAAGGCCAGTACAGGGAATTTATTACCCACACAGGTTATGTGGGTAAAAAAAGACTGTCAGTAGTTTCTACAGGTATTGGCACCGATAATATTGACATTGCGCTAAATGAACTGGATGCGCTTGTGAATATTGATTTTGCAACCAGAACCATAAAACCCGTTAACACCTCTCTTAATCTTATTCGTATAGGTACATCGGGGGCCTTACAACCTGATATACCGGTTGACAGCTTCATTGCCTCCACGCACGGACTTGGTATTGACAACCTGCTAAACTTTTACCGCCACGAACAAAATGAAGAAGAAAAACAACTGCTGCATTCATTTGTTACCAGCACGCAACTTCACAGCCGGTTGGGTCATCCCTGCATTGCAGGTGCAAGCGCCTCGCTGATTAAGCATTTTGTAAAAGATTTTTACCAGGGCATCACCGTCACCTGCCCGGGTTTTTATGGTCCGCAGGGTCGCATTCTTCGTCTCGGCCTTGGCAATCCTGAATTGATTGAACGGCTCAGCCAGTTCCGTTTCGGTCAACACAGGATTACTAACTTTGAAATGGAAACTTCGGCAATTTATGGACTCGGAAAGCTGCTTGGTCACAACTGCCTTTCGCTGAATGCCGTAATTGCCAACAGGGTGAGAAAGGAATTTTCAAAAAACGGGAAAGCGGCAGTAGAAAGCCTGATAGTAAAAGCGTTGGAAATTATTTCTCAAAATGTATAGAAAGTAAAATGAAAATTGAATTTCAAAAATACCAGGGTACTGGAAACGACTTTATCATACTTGACAACCGTGACCGGAAATATGAGGGCCTTAGCAATAAGCAGGTTAAGCTGCTCTGCGATCGCCGCTTTGGTATTGGCGCCGATGGGCTGATGATACTTATTGAGCATCCGGACTGGGATTTTGAAATGGTTTATTTTAATGCCGATGGCAAAAAAGGAAGCCTTTGCGGCAATGGCAGCCGATGCATGATAAAATTTGCCCGGGGCCTGGGGTATAAAAAAGATATTTTCCGGTTTCTAGCAGCCGATGGCGGGCATGAAGGGAAAACAGATACAAGCGGAACCGTTTCGCTGAAAATGAATGATGTTGCCAGCATAAAAGCGCATCATAGTGATTTTATTCTTGATACCGGTTCACCACACTACGTAAAGTTTGTTCCGGATTTGAAAGATTATGACGTAGTGAAAAGAGGACGGGAGATCCGATACAGCCGCGAATTCGAAAAAGAAGGCATCAATGTAAATTTTATTGAGCAGCTGGATGAGCCGGATAAGATTTTTGTAAGAACCTATGAACGCGGTGTAGAAAACGAAACCCTGAGCTGCGGTACCGGGGTGACGGCGGCAGCCCTTGTTTGCTTTCATAATGAAAATGGATTTAACGGCGTGGAGGTAAAAACACCGGGAGGTAAACTGACGGTAGAATATGACCGCATGGAAAACGGCAGCTTTACCAATATCTGGCTCAGCGGCCCGGCCGAAAAAGTATTTGAAGGAGCGATTGAAATTTAACCCTGTCACTGATTTTTTTTCCCCCCCAAAAAAAAACTGATGAGCAAGTTTAATATCCGTGTATATGGCATACTGGTAAATGAAAAAAAACAGGTGCTGGTAGCCGACGAGTATATCCGCGGGGGCCTTTATACCAAGTTTCCCGGCGGCGGCCTTGAATTTGGCGAAGGCACCCGCGACTGCCTGAAGCGGGAGCTGAAAGAAGAACTGGGCATCGAAACTGAAATAGGCAATCATATTTACACCACCGATTTTTTCCAGATGTCGGCCTTCCGGCCCGATCAGCAGATAATTTCCATTTATTATTTCGCAAAACAACTGGAATCGCTGAAAGTGCCGCTGCGCAGCAAGCCCTTTGATTTCGATGAAAGGCAGATGGAGATTTACCACAAAACCGGCGAAACAGAAGCCTTTCGCCTTATTGACCGGGATGATTTTTCGGAAGAAACGGTGACACTACCCATTGATAAGATTGTGGCCAGGATGGTGAAGAATGGATTGTTAAATGGCTGAATGGTTAAAAGGTTGCAAGATTGAATTATTAAGTGGATAAGATGCATTATCTGAATTATAAGTTCCCAATGAATAAACAACACGCAACCCTTCCAATTATTCATCTAACCATTTAACCATTTGGCCATTTAGCCATCAAGCCATCGAACCATCATCCCATCGCCGCCTTCTTCATTTCAGCCGCCTTTTCATGCCCGAGGTATTTTTCAATCCGGTAATGAACAAGATAAATAACCGGTGTGAGAAGAATTGCCACGCTGAATTTATAAATATAGTTTACAATACCGATAGCTATTACCTGGTTTAGTGGCCAGGCCGAGCCCTGGTTGGGAACCCATTTGGGGTAAAAATAAAAAGCAATAACAAGCACCACGAAGCTGTCAATAAACTGCGAAACCAGCGTAGAGCCGGTGGCCCGCAGCCAGATATGCTTCTCTCCCGTTCTTCGTTTTATCCGGTGAAACACCAGCACATCTACAAGCTGCCCTATAAGAAATGCAGTCATGGAAGCGATGATGATACCGAGTCCCTGTCCAAAGATGCCGTTATAGGCTGCACTCATATTTTCTATGCCGGCGCTTTGCTTGCTGGTAATCCACCAGCTGTTGGGCGTGGTATTCATGGCGCCGAACAGCATGATAAAACTGTAGCAGATGAGGCCCGCCGCCAGCCAGCTTACAAACCTCACTCCTCTTCTTCCGTAATATTCATTGATTATATCCGTCATTACAAACACCACCGGCCACAGCAGCACACCACAGGTAAGATTGAATGAATAGGTATCGCCAAGCAGCCGGATGTTAACCGGCTTCCAGCCCAGGGTTTCTTCCAGCGAAAAAATTTTTACACCCATAAACTCCGCCACCATGGCATTGGCTATTAAAAACCCCGAAAGAACAATAAACAGACGGGTTGATTTATCGCGGAGAATAGTATGAATCATGTTCAGTAATTGTCAATGTTTATCAGCAGCAGAAAGACAAGTTGAAGCATTAAAAATAAAATATTCATCACAATCAGCCATGCCGGCACTACGGAAAGACTTTTTCTTTTTACCCAAAAAACAAAAAGATAAATGATGTTAACAGCAGGATTAAATATCACACTCAGCACCCAGCCGCTGATGATGATGAATGCTGCCACATCCTGGTTGTGCAGCCAGCTGGTTACCCGCAATACAAAGGAAGCAAGAAAGGCAAGATTGCAGATGAAAGCTACTCTTGATAAAAACAGAAGCCAGCGCATAGGTTCAGAAGTCAGGAGTCAGCCCCGAACGTCAGGAGGCTGAAGTCAGAAACTCGAAGATAAGGAAGAAGGAAAAGAATACAGAACAAGGAACAGGGAAGAAAGAATGAAGAACGTAATGCAAACCAGAAACAGACAATCAGCATCCGGAAACTCCGGAAAATAACTTTATTTTGTCCACCTCAATATATGGCAATATGAAAAGTAAATGGATAAAACTGCTGCTTCCGCATGCAATAGCTGTACTTGTATTTTTAGTTGTGGCTTTAATTTATTGTCGCCCGGCCCTGGAAGGCAAAGTGGTAAACCAGCATGATATCACCCACTGGAAAGGCTCCATTCAGCAATCAGTAGAATATGCCAAAACACATGATGGCGTTTACCCTCTCTGGACAAACAGCCTGTTCAGCGGCATGCCCGCATTCCAGATTGGGTACACATCCAATAATAAAATACCCTGGACTGCGCATACAATTTTTACATTCGGTTTACCCAAACCTATCCAGTTCTTTTTTCTTGCATCACTATGCTTTTATTTTTTATGCGTGGTGCTTGGTGTTCGCACCGTTTTCGGCATACTTGGCTCCCTGGCGTTTGCTTATGCCACTTACAACCCGGTCATTATTTCGGTGGGGCACGATACCAAAATGCTTTCCATTGCTTATATGCCCGCCCTGCTGGCTTCGCTATTGCTTATTTATGAAAAAAAATACTGGCCTGGTGCCGGGCTCACTGCCTTGTTTACTTCTGTGCTCATTTCCATGAACCACCCGCAGATTGCCTACTATCTTTTTCTCGCTGTCGCCATCATGACGATTTTTTATACCGTACGCTGGATAAAAAACAAGGAGTGGCGTCATTTCGCATTAACAGCCGGTTTTACAATAGCCGCCGCTATCACAGGTGTGCTTACCAATGCAGTTGCCCTGCTTTCAACTTACGAATACCAGAAAGAAACCATCCGCGGTGGCGGTTCACAACTGAGAGATACGACAGCCAAAAATGAAAACGCCAAAACCGGCTTGACCAAAGACTATGCACTCAGCTACAGCATGAACATTGCCGAACCTTTTGTAATGATGGTGCCGCGTATGTTTGGCGGCAGCAGCAGTTATGAAGAAGTGGACCAGGAAAAATCCAAAGCAATAGAAGCATTGAGAACCTTACCCCAGGAATTGCAGCAACAGCTTCCGCTCTCATACTATTGGGGCGGAATGACCAAATATGGCGAAGTGGGCACTTCAGGCCCCCCCTACGTCGGCGCCATTATCTGCATGCTTGCCCTGATCGGTTTTTTTGTGCTGGATAATAAACACAAATGGTGGATGCTTGTTACTGTGGCGCTTACCATCGTCATGTCGTGGGGGCATTATTTCGAATCCTTCAATGGACTTTTATACAAATACCTGCCCATGTACAACAAGTTCAGGGCGCCTTCCATGATACTGGTAATACCCCAGATGCTCCTGCCTTTGCTGGCAGTGCTCGGGATAAATAAGATAGCAACTGCACAGGATAAGAAATCACTTTCTCCTTTGTTTAAAAAAGGAATGATTGCAACGGCAGCCGTGTTTGCCCTGTTGTTTGTGCTTTATATCATGTCCGATTTTCTGAGCGGAACAGATAAAGAAATATTGAAGCAGGTAAGGGAAGCCAATAACCCGCAATTGCTGCAGGCGGTCAACAGCTTTTTTGAAGGGCTGAAAGAAGACCGCAAAGGCCTGATGATGGGCGATATTCTCCGTTCATTTGGTTTTATTGCCGCTGCCGCCATCATGCTGTTCCTTGCGCTGCGAAACACGATGAAACCGCTGGCGCTCGGCATTGGCCTGTGCCTATTTGCCCTGATTGATGTGATGACGATAGATGTAAAGTACCTGAACAGCGACAGCTACGTGGATAAGACTGAGAACGAAGCGGCCTTTGTAAAAACACAAAAGGATGATGAAATACTGAGAGACACATCCTTTTACCGGGTGATGAACCTTTCGGGCGGGGCATTCAGCGAAAACATCACTTCTTACTATCATAATTCAGTTGGTGGTTATCACCCGGCCAAGATTGCCATTTACCAGGACCTGATTGAAAGAAAAATAACGCCTGAACTGCAGGCAGCGGCGCAGGCGCTGCAAACCGGTGCTGCCGGCCTTGCATCGGCAAACATTCCCGTGATGAATATGCTGAACGCAAAATATTTTATTCAGAAGGACCGTAATTATCAAACCGTCAACTACTGGAAAAATGATGGCGCTCTTGGCAACTGCTGGCTGGTGAAAGGAATACGGTATGTAAAAGATGCCCATGAAGAAATGGAGGCTCTGGGTGGTTTCAATCCCAGGGATACGGCCATTGTGCTGGAGGCGTTTAAATCATCCATTCCTTCGTTACCCGCTTTCGACAGCGCTGCTGATATTTCTTTGGTAAAAAATGACAATGATGTGGTGATCTACAGGTTCAATGCAGCGGCCGGCCAGTTTGCCGTGTTCAGCGAAGTGTATTATAAAAGCGGCTGGAAGGCATACATTGACGGAAAAGAAGCGCCGATAGTGAAAGTAAATTATGTACTGCGTGGTCTTGCCATACCTGCGGGCCGCCATGAAATAAAATTTGAATTCAAACCGCAGGGATATTACACAGGCAAAAAATTGACATCCATCTTTTCCATTGTGCTTTTGGTAATGCTGGCGGCCGGCATTTTACTGGAATGGCGGAGCCGTAAACAAGCGGCGATGGCCAACCTATCCAGATGAATGGTACAAACCGATTTGAGGATAATTCAAAAAATTCCGAAAAAAATGTAACACAACGGACTCGAAGAAGGCACAACGGACACAAAGCTAATCTTTGCAAATCATAAAATATTTATATGACTGATGAAGAAATAATTAAAATAATCCTTGATGAGGCATTTTATATTCACAAAACTATAGGGCCGGGTATGCTGGAAAATGTTTATAAACCTGCCTTGCGTATCGTTTGAGAAAAAGAGGCTTGTATGTAGAAACAGAAAAACCTGTCCCGGTAATTTTTGAAGAAGTTAAAATGAATTGCGGTTATCGGGCGGATCTCGTAATTGAGAGGATTGTGATTGTTGATACAAAAACAATTGAAGGGATCGGTTTAATTCAGATTTCACAGCTTTTAACTTATCTCCGGTTTCTGAACCTGCGGAAAGGATTAATTCTGAACTTCAATACTGTAAAACTGAAAGATGGTATAAAAAGAGTGATTAATGGTTTTGAGCTGGGAAGAATTTATGTGGAAGAATAATTACTGCCAGGAAGAAAGCCATAAACATGATAAACCCGTTGTGTCCTTCGTGGTTCTTAGTGTTCTTCGTGTTACAAAAAATTACAGAATATTGAAATGCTTTAGCCGGTCCTGATTGCATATTTTATGTTTATTTTGCCTGCATGAATGCTCCGGCCATCAGCGTTGTTCTTCCTGCATACAACTGCGAAGCTTATCTCGGCAAAGCCATCCGGAGTGAGCTGGAGCAAACCTTTTCAGATTTCGAACTCATCATCATCAACGACGGCAGCACCGATAACACGGAGTTTGTCATTTTATCTTTTCCTGACCCCAGGATCGTTTACCTGAAAAATCCGGCTAACAGAGGATTAATATATACCCTCAACCGGGGTATTGAAGTGGCACAGGGCAACTACATTGCCCGCATGGATGCAGATGATATCTGCCTGCCCGAAAGACTGGAGAAACAAAAGGAATTTCTCGATAAACACCCGGATATTGCTGCAGTAGCCACTACAATAGATTACATAAATGAAAAAGAAAATAAAACAGGCAGCTGGGAACTGGACAGGGAAATAATCAGCCCGGAACAAATCAGGCGAAAGATGCCTTTTGAAAACTGCATTGCTCATCCTACGGTAATGATACGCTCAGAAATACTGAAAGCTTTTAAATACAAATCGTACCAGGAAAATATTGAGGATTACGACCTGTGGCTGCGGCTTCTCAACCGGGGTTATGCCATTGCCAAAATCAATGAACCCCTTTTGCTGTACCGGTTGCACGGCAGCTCTGTCACCAGCGTTCATCTGAAGAAAAAAAATTTTTACTTCAAACACCTGAACATGAAACGGAAATTGCTGTGGCATGAAACACTGTCGGGACACCTGGCGGGCTATTTATTTTTGATAAAGTTTGCAGCAATCACTGACCTGGTGAAGGGTATCGTAAAATTTTTAAAAAATCTCTTTACCCGCTGAATGTACCGCCTGTATATCATAAAAAGAACAATTGAAGATATAATCATTTCTCCTTTTATTTTCATTGGAAGAATGATTGCCCGCTTCAGGCCGATGAAACGGGAATACAGGGTGTTTTTCTTTTTCCCTTTTTACCATACCGGCGGCGCCGAAAAAGTACATGCACAGATTGCAGCAGGCATAGGCGGGAACAACTGTATCATTTTCTTTACCCGGAAATCAGCTGACAGGCGGTTTTGGAATGATTTTAAAAACAGCGGGTGTGAAATCAGGGACATTTCAAAGTTTTGCGATAATAAATGGCTTTACTTTCTCAATCTTTTTTACCGGGGTATTGTCACCGGTTATATCAACAGGCAAAAGCTACGGCCGGTTGTATTCAACGGGCAGTGCAACTTTGGATATAAGATAAGCCCCTGGGTAAAAAAATCTATT